>NZ_QLAE01000041.1 GCF_005876855.1 Stutzerimonas nosocomialis
CAGCAGTCAGTGCCTTCTTGCAGTCCATCATGCCCTGGCCGGTACGCTCGCGCAGTTCTTTAACCAAGGCCGCAGTAATTTCTGCCATGTCGCAATCCTCTCGATAGGTATTCAAACCATTCATCCGTCAACGGATGATCAATTCGGAAGTGGCAAAAAGGGGGCCTAGCCCCCCTTTTGTTCAACGGGTATCAGCTATGCAACGATGCTCGCTCAGCCTTCGGCGGCCTCGGGTGCAGCTTCCTCGACGAACTCGTCGGAACCGACACCTGCATTCTGACGACCACGCAGGACAGCATCGGCCATCGCGCCGAGGTAAAGCTGAACGGCGCGGATGGCGTCGTCGTTACCCGGGATGATGTAGTCGACGCCTTCAGGGCTGCTGTTGGTATCGACGATGCCGATGACCGGGATGCCCAGCTTGTTGGCTTCGGAGATGGCGATGCGCTCGTGATCGACGTCGATGACGAACATCGCATCAGGCAGGCCGCCCATGTCCTTGATACCGCCCAGGCTGCGATCGAGCTTTTCCAGATCGCGGGTGCGCATCAGGGCTTCTTTCTTGGTCAGCTTGGCGAAAGTGCCGTCCTGGGACTGGACTTCCAGCTCACGCAGACGCTTGATCGAGGCGCGGATGGTCTTGTAGTTGGTCAGCATGCCGCCGAGCCAGCGGTGATCGACGTACGGCGAACCGCAACGGGCCGCTTCTTCGCGAACGATCTTGCCAGCGGAGCGCTTGGTGCCGACGAACAGGATCTTGTTCTTGCCGGAAGCCAGCTTCTCAACGAAGCTCAGGGCTTCATTGAACATCGGCAGGGTCTTCTCGAGGTTGATGATGTGGATCTTGTTGCGCGCGCCGAAAATGTACTTGTCCATTTTCGGGTTCCAGTAACGGGTCTGGTGGCCGAAGTGCACACCGGCCTTCAGCATATCGCGCATGGTGACTTGAGACATGGGACTTCCTCAGTAAGTCGGGTTAGGCCTCCACGCATCCCGATATCCAACCCTTGCGGGCACCCAGGATACCGTGTCGATACGTGTGTGGGGTTAGGCTCGAAGGGGCTACCCCTTCAGAGCGGCGCGTTTTATAGCATAGATCGAAGACTCGATCCATAGCGCAAGCATTCGAAACCCCTGCCTCGAGGAATGCCGGGCAGCGCTGCCGCGGCCCTGCCCTTTTCCGGCTGTGGGCGTATTTGGTTTATCATCGGGCTTTCCGTTTTCCGCCTTGCGCCCGCACCGCGCCCATGAGGTTTGCATGACCGTTAGTATCAAGACGCCTGAAGAGATCGAAAAGATGCGCATCGCCGGCCGACTGGCCGCCGAAGTGCTGGAGATGATCGACGAGTACGTGAAGCCAGGCGTCACCACCGAAGAACTCGACCGGCGGTGCCACGACTACATCGTCAACGTGCAGAACGCGATCCCCGCGCCGCTCAACTACAAGGGCTTCCCCAAATCCATCTGCACCTCGGTCAACCATGTCGTCTGCCACGGCATTCCGGGCGACAAGCCGCTCAAGAACGGCGACGTGCTGAACATCGACATCACCGTCATCAAGGACGGCTACCACGGCGACACCAGCAAGATGTTCCTGGTCGGCACCGTTCCCGAGTGGGCCGAGAAGCTCAGCCGCGTGACCCAGGAATGCCTCTATAAAGGTATCGAACTGGTTCGTCCCGGCGCCCGCCTGGGCGACATCGGCGAAGTGATCCAGAAGCACGCCGAGAAGAACGGCTTCTCGGTGGTGCGCGAATACTGCGGGCACGGCATCGGCAAGGTATTCCACGAGGAGCCCCAGGTGCTGCACTACGGCCGCGCCGGCACGGGCCTGGAGCTCAAGGAAGGCATGACCTTCACCATCGAGCCGATGATCAACCAGGGCCGCCCGGAAACCCGGCTGCTGGGCGACGGCTGGACCGCCATCACCAAGGATCGCAAGCTTTCCGCGCAGTGGGAGCACACCGTTCTGGTGACCGCCGAGGGCTACGAGATCTTCACCCTGCGCAGCGACGACACCATCCCCCGTACCTCAGCCTGAACCGCCCCGGCCGCTCGGTATCGCAGTATTAAGGAGGGCGCCATGCCTCAGGTGGATCCAGAGCTGTTCGATCACGGCCAGTTCCAGGCGGAGCTGGCGCTCAAGTCGAGCCCCATCCCGGCCTTCAAGAAGGCCATTCGCAACGCCCGCGAGGTGCTCGACCAGCGCTTTTCCAGCGGCCGCGAAATCCGCACGCTGATCGAGGACCGCGCCTGGTTCGTCGACCAGATCCTGCGCGCGGCCTGGGGACGCTTCGACTGGAGCGCCGACGCCGCCATCGCCCTCGTCGCCGTCGGCGGCTACGGTCGCGGCGAACTGCACCCCTACTCCGACATCGACCTGCTGATCCTCCTGGACGACAGCGATCACGAGACCTTCCGCGACCCCATCGAAGGCTTCTTGACCCTGCTGTGGGACATCGGCCTGGAAGTCGGGCAAAGCGTGCGCTCGATCGCCGAGTGCGCCGAACAGGCGCGCGCCGACCTGACCGTCATCACCAACCTGATGGAAAGCCGGACCATCGCCGGCCCGGAACGGCTGCGCCAGCAGATGCTGCGGGTCACCAGCACCGACGAGATGTGGCCGAGCCGCGAGTTCTTCCTCGCCAAGCGCGCCGAACAGCTGGCACGGCACGCCAAGTACAACGACACCGAGTACAACCTGGAGCCTAACGTCAAGGGCTCGCCTGGCGGGCTGCGCGACATCCAGACGATCCTCTGGGTGGCGCGCCGGCAGTTCGGCACGCTGAACCTGCGGGCGATGGTCGGCGAAGGCTTCCTGACCGAAAGCGAAAACGCCCTGCTCGCCTCGGCCCAGGAGTTCCTCTGGAAGGTCCGCTACGCGCTGCACATGCTCGCCGGGCGCGCCGAAGACCGCCTGCTGTTCGACCACCAGCGCCGCCTGGCCGCCCTGCTCGGCTACGAAGACAGCGACGGCAAGCTCGCCATCGAGCGCTTCATGCAGAAGTACTACCGCGTGGTGATGAGCATCGCCGAGCTCAGCGACCTGATCGTCCAGCACTTCGAGGAAGTCATCCTGAGCGACGAGGACGCCCCCGCGCCGGTGCCGATCAACAACCGCTTCCAGCTGCATGACGGCTATATCGAGGTGACCGGCCCGACGGTCTTCAAGCGAGCGCCCTTCGCCATTCTCGAAATTTTCGTGTTGCTGGCGCAGAACCCCGAGATCAAGGGCGTTCGCGCCGACACCATTCGCCTGCTGCGCGATCATCGCCACCTGATCGACGATGATTTTCGCGCCGATATCCGCAACACCAGTCTGTTCATCGAGCTGTTCAAGTGCCGCGAGGGCATCCACCGCAACCTGCGTCGGATGAACCGCTACGGCATCCTCGGGCGCTACCTGCCCGAGTTCGGCCACATCGTCGGGCAGATGCAGCACGACCTGTTCCACATCCACACGGTCGACGCCCATACGCTCAACGTCATCAAGTACCTGCGCAAACTGACCAAGCCTGGCGTGGCGGAGAAGTTTCCGCTGGCGGCCAAGCTGGTCGAGCGCCTGCCCAAGCCCGAACTGATCTACCTGGCCGGCCTGTATCACGACATCGGCAAGGGTCGCGGCGGCGATCACTCCGACCTGGGCGCCGTCGACGCCGAGCTGTTCTGCGCACGCCACCAGCTGCCGGCCTGGGATACGCGACTGGTGGTCTGGCTGGTGCAGAACCACCTGTGCCTGTCGACCACGGCGCAACGCAAGGACCTGTCGGACCCGCAGGTCATCAACGACTTCGCCAAGCTGGTCGGCGACGAAACACACCTGGACTACCTCTACGTGCTCACGGTGGCGGACATCAATGCCACCAATCCGAGCCTGTGGAATTCCTGGCGTGCCAGCCTCCTGCGCCAGCTCTATACCGAGACCAAGCGCGCCCTCAGGCGCGGCCTCGAAAACCCGCTGGAGCGCGAAGAGCAGATCCGCCAGACCCAGCGTGCGGCGCTGGACGACCTGGTACGCAACGGCACCGACCCCGACGATGCCGAACAGCTCTGGGCACAGCTGGGCGACGACTACTTCCTGCGCCATACCGCCACCGACGTCGCCTGGCACACCGAGGCGATCATCGAGCACCCCAGCGACGGCGGGCCACTGGTCCTGATCCGCGAAACCACCCAGCGCGACTTCGAAGGCGGCACCCAGATCTTCATCTATGCCGCGGACCAGCACGACTTCTTCGCGGTGACCGTCGCGGCGATGGACCAGCTCAACCTGAACATCTACGACGCCCGGATCATCACCTCCACCAGCCAGTTCACCCTCGACACCTACGTGGTGCTGGATGCCGACGGGATTCCCATCGGCGACAACCCCGAGCGCGTCGAGGAGATCCGCCAGGGGCTGGTCGACGCCCTGCGCAACCCGGAGGACTACCTGACCATCATCCAGCGCCGGGTGCCCCGCCAGCTCAAGCACTTCTCCTTCGCGCCGCAGGTGAACATCCACAACGACGCGCAGCGCCCCCTGACGGTACTCGAGATCATCGCCCCGGACCGCCCCGGCCTGCTGGCGCGCATCGGGCAGCTGTTCCTCGATTTCGACATCTCGGTGCAGAACGCCAAGATCGCCACGCTCGGCGAGCGCGTCGAAGACGTGTTCTTCATCACCGACGCCCATGCCCAGCCGCTGTCGGACCCGGCGCTGTGCGAACGACTGCAGCAGGCGCTGATCCAGCAACTCACCCAGGAAAACCCGCAGCAGCTCTCGCCCAGCAGCTTCGCGATCTGAGCCCTGCCCACCCATGAACCCCGGGTCGCCGCCAGCGGCGACCATGAGACAGACCCGACATGAACGACGCCCTCAATGCCCTGCAGCCCTACCCGTTCGAGAAACTCCGCGCCCTGCTGGCCGGCGTTCAGCCGGACGCCGGCAAGACAGCGATCTCGCTGTCCATCGGTGAGCCGAAGCACCCCTCGCCCGCCTTCGTCGGCGAAGCCTTGACGGCCAACCTCGATCAGCTGGCCGTCTACCCCACGACCCTGGGTATCCCGGCGCTGCGCGAAGCCATTGCGCGCTGGTGCGAACGGCGTTTCTCGGTCGCCGCCGGCACGCTCGATGCGGCCAGCCAGGTGCTGCCGGTCAACGGCACCCGCGAGGCGCTATTCGCCTTCACCCAGACCGTCGTGCAGCGGGGCGTCGAGGGGCTGGTCATCAGCCCCAACCCCTTCTATCAGATCTACGAAGGCGCCGCGCTGCTGGCCGGCGCCACCCCGCACTACCTGCCGTGCCTGGCGGAAAACGGCTTCAACCCCGATTTCGACGCGGTCACCCCGCAGACCTGGGCACGCTGCCAGATCCTCTTCCTCTGCTCGCCCGGCAACCCCACCGGCGCGCTGGTGCCCCTCGCCACCCTGAAAAAGCTGATCGCACTGGCGGACCAGTACGACTTCGTCATCGCCGCCGACGAGTGCTACAGCGAGCTGTACTTCGACGAACAGACCCCGCCGCCCGGCCTGCTGACCGCCTGCGCGGAGCTCGGACGCACGGACTTCAAGCGCTGCGTGGTGTTCCACAGCCTGTCCAAGCGGTCCAACCTGCCCGGGCTGCGCTCAGGTTTCGTCGCCGGCGACGCGAGCCTGCTCAAGGCGTTCCTGCTCTACCGCACCTACCACGGCTGCGCGATGCCGGTGCACACCCAGCTGGCGAGCGTCGCCGCCTGGAACGACGAAGCCCACGTGCGCGCCAATCGTGACCTGTACCGGGAGAAATTCGACGCGGTGCTGGACATTCTCCAGCCCGTGCTGGATGTCGAGCGCCCCGATGGCGGGTTCTACCTCTGGCCGAAGACGCCGGTGGACGATCAGGTCTTCGCCCGCGAGCTCTTTGCCGAGCAGCACGTCACCGTGGTACCCGGCTCGTATCTGTCCCGGGAAGTCGACGGGTTCAACCCGGGCGCCGGACGGGTGCGCATGGCCCTGGTCGCGCCGCTCGCCGATTGCGTCGAGGCGGCGCAGCGGATCCGCACCTTCCTGCAGAGCCGCTGAAACGAGGCGCCGGGCCTGGCCCGGCGCGTCGCCTCAGGCCACTCCCGGCGGAATCTTGTCCTTGCCGTAGTCGCGCAGCTTTTCCAGATTCTCCGGCTTCATGTGCTCCGGGATATCGCTTCGCTGCCGATCATCCCGCCGCTCGCGACCGCTGTCGTTCTGCTCGCTCATGATGCTCTCCTCCCATGTCTGCAGGGCCGGTTCGCGGCCTCAGATCGCGTTTTCTTCCCAGATCAGCTCGCCCTCTTCATCGACCTCGATCACCTTGGTCAGGGCCGCCTCGGCCGCGACGTCGGCCTCCGAGGCGAGGTCGTAGCGCTGGCCGTTGGCGACGGTGAAGATGCGTGCCGGATCGTCCGTATCGCGACGCTTCACCGCGATGACCGCCTCGAAGGCGTCGTCGGCCGGAACCGCGGAAGAAACCGCTTCGAACTTCTCGAAATGCTTGCGCGCCATGGTGCTCTCCATCGTTGCGAATGTTCTCAATGGACAGACGCAGGTGGCAAAAGGTCGAACCCGCCGGCGGCAACGGCGCATCCTCGGCACAACGTGGCATAATCGCCGACCCGGTATTGGCAGAGGTCACGGAGAGCCGTCATGCCCAACGACAAGCCGCTGGTGCGCCTATTCGGCATCAAGGCGTGCGACACCATGAAAAAGGCCCGCACCTGGCTCGATGAGCAGGGTGTCGAGTACGCCTTCCACGACTACAAGAGCGCCGGCATCGACCGTGCGCACCTGCAGGCCTGGTGCGACGAGCACGGCTGGCAGACCGTGCTGAACCGCGCGGGGACGACCTTTCGCAAGCTCGACGACGCGCAGAAGGCCGACCTGGATCAGGACAAGGCCATCGAGCTGATGCTCGCGCAGCCCTCGATGATCAAGCGCCCGGTGCTCGACCTGGGCGACCGCACCCTGGTCGGCTTCAAGCCCGACCTCTACGCTGCCGCGCTGCCGGCGCGCACCTGAACCCGACATGCGCCCCACGCCGGGCGCGACTGACAGAAGGAATCGCAATGTCCACTACTCTCTTCAGCCTGGCATTTGGCGTCGGCACCCAGAACCGTCAGGGCAACTGGCTGGAAGTCTTCTATGCGCAGCCACTGCTCAACCCGGCCGGCGAACTGGTCGACGCGGTCGCCAACCTGCTCGGCTACAGCGGCGGCAACCAGGCGATCAGCCTGACCACCTCCCAGGCTTCCCAGCTGGCCGACGCCCTCAAGCCGATCGACCCGACGCAGTGCGCACTGCTGACCCGCCTGGCCGAAAGCCAGCGCCCGCTGGTGGCGACCTTCCTCGCCGAAGACGCCGCGCTGACCTCCACCCCCGAGGCCTACCTCAAGCTGCACCTGCTGTCGCACCGCCTGGTCAAGCCCCACGGCCTGAACCTCGCCGGCATCTTCCCGCTGCTGCCCAACGTGGCCTGGACCAGCGAAGGCGCGATCGACCTGGCCGAGCTTGCCGAACGCCAGCTCGAAGCGCGCCTCAAGGGCGAGCTGCTGGAAGTCTTCTCCGTCGACAAGTTCCCCAAGATGACCGACTACGTGGTACCGGCCGGCGTACGCCTGGCCGATAGCGCGCGCGTGCGCCTGGGCGCCTACATCGGCGAAGGCACGACCGTCATGCACGAGGGCTTCGTCAACTTCAACGCCGGCACCGAAGGCCCGGGGATGATCGAAGGCCGCGTTTCGGCCGGCGTCTTCGTCGGCAAGGGTTCGGACCTGGGCGGCGGCTGCTCCACCATGGGCACCCTGTCCGGCGGCGGCAACATCGTCATCTCGGTGGGCGAAGGCTGCCTGATCGGCGCCAATGCCGGCATCGGCATTCCGCTGGGCGACCGCAACACCGTCGAGGCAGGCCTCTACATCACCGCCGGCACCAAGGTGAACCTGCTCGACGAGCAGAACCAGTTGGTCAAGGTGGTCAAGGCGCGCGACCTGGCCGGCCAGACCGACCTGCTGTTCCGCCGCAATTCGCAGACCGGCGCGGTCGAATGCAAGACCCACAAGTCCGCGATCGAGCTCAACGAGGCGCTCCACGCGCACAACTGACAGGAGCAGCGCCGGGCTGTACGCCGCAAGCCGCATCACGCGCCGCTTGCGGCCTGCCGCCCGAGCTTTCAGCCTATGGCCCTCACGTCTCCCTGGCGAGCCGACTTCCCGGCGATCTCCGTGCTCGAAGCCGAAGGCCAGACCTACCTCGACAGCGCCGCCACGGCGCAGAAGCCACAAGCCCTGATGGACCGGGTGTACGGCTACTTCCGCAGCGGCGCGGCGAACGTGCACCGAGCCCAGCACCTGCCGTCCGAGCGCGCCACCCGCGCGTTCGAGGCGACGCGTGAAACCACCGCACGCTGGCTCAACGCCCGCGCAGACGACGAAATCGTCTTCACCCATGGCGCCACCGAGGCGTTCAACCTGCTGGCGTACGGCCTGGAAGCGCAGTTCCGGAGCGGTGACGAGATCGTCATCAGCACGCTCGAACACCACGCCAACCTGCTGCCCTGGCAGCAGCTGGCGCGGCGCAAGGGGCTGCGGCTGGTGGTCCTGCCGATCGATGCCAAGGGCCGGGTGGACCTGCAGGTCGCGTCCGGGCTGATCGGCACACGCACACGGCTGCTCGCGATCAGCCAGCTCTCCAACGTGCTGGGCACCTGGCAACCGCTCACCGAGTTGCTCGAACTGGCGCGACGCGTGGGTGCGATCACGGTGGTCGATGGCGCCCAGGGGATCGTCCACGGACGCCACGACGTGCAGGCGCTCGGCTGCGATTTCTACGTGTTCTCCAGCCACAAGCTCTACGGGCCGGAAGGCCTGGGCGTGCTCTACGGTCGCCGCGACCGCTTGCTGACGCTCCGGCACTGGCAGTTCGGCGGCGAGATGGTTCGCCATGCGCGCCTGGACGACGCCGACTTCCATGCGCCGCCGATGGGCCTGGAAGCCGGGACCCCCGCCATCGGCGCGGTGATCGGCCTGGGCGCCACGCTCGGCTACCTGGGCGGGCTCGACGCCGAGGCCGTTCACCGCCACGAACGAGCCCTGCTCGACAGGCTGTGCCAGGGGCTGCGTCAGCGCGCCGGCGTGCGGCTGCTGGGCGAGCCGCAGGCGGCGCTCGCCAGCTTCGTCGTCGAGGGCGTGCACAACGCCGATCTGGCGAGCCTGCTCGGCGAACAGGGCATCGCCGTCCGCGCCGGGCAGCACTGCGCGATGCCGCTGTACCAGAGCCTCGAACTCGGTGGCGCGATACGGGTGTCGCTGGCGTTGTACAACGACGGCAGCGATCTGGATCGCTTCTTCGCCGCATTGGACGCGGCATTGGAGATACTCCGATGACCTTGCCCGCGGCGGCCGCCGAAGCCCTGCAGCGGTTCGCCGACGCGGGTGGCTGGGAGCAGCGTGCGCGCCTGCTGATGCAGTGGGGCGAGCGCCTCGAGCCGCTGGACGACCGCGAACGTAACGAAGCCAATCGCGTTCAGGGCTGCGAAAGCCAGGTCTGGCTGACCGGCACCCAGCGGGACGGGTTCTGGTATTACCGCGCGGCCAGCGAGGCCCGCCTGCTGCGTGGCCTGCTCGCCCTGTTGATCGAGCGCGTCAACGGACTCAGCGCCGAAGAACTCGCCACCCTCGACCTGACCCAGTGGTTCACCGATCTCGGTCTTGCGCGGCAACTGTCCCCCTCCCGCAGCAATGGCCTGATGGCCGTGCTGCGGCGGATGCGCGCGCTCTCCGAGCAAGGCTGAGCAGCTGTCAGGCGGCGCGCTCCGGCCCCGCCGGCGGCCCGTGATTCAGCGTTTGCCGGCAGACCGCTCCGCCGGTCGTCGCGCACCGGCGACCAGCTTGTCCACCGCGCGGGCGGCCGCCACCATGCCGAAGCTCGCGGTCACCATCATCGCCGCCCCGAAGCCGCCGGCGCAGTCGAGCTTGACGCCCTCGCCCACGAAGCTTTTCGACTGGCAGACGCCGCCGTCGGGCTTGGGATAACGCAGCTGCTCGGTGGAAAAGACGCAGGGCACGCTGTAGTGACGGCCCGGCGTCCGCGAAAAGTTGTAATCGCGGCGCAGCGTGGAGCGCACCTTGGCGGCGAGCGGATCGTTGAAGGTCTTGTTCAGGTCGGCGACCTGGATCTGCGTCGGGTCGATCTGCCCGCCCGCCCCGCCGGTGGCGATGATCTGGATCTTGCGGCGCTTGCACCAGGCGATCAGCGCCGCCTTCGCCGGAACGCTGTCGATGCAGTCGATGACGCAATCCATCTCTTCGGTGATGTACGAGTCCATGGTGTCGCGGGTGACGAAGTCGGCCACGGCATGCACCGTGCAGCCGGGGCTGATGGCCCGCAGCCGCTCGGCCATCACCTCGACCTTGGGCCGGCCGACCATCCCTTCGAGGGCATGGACCTGGCGGTTGGTGTTGGTCACGCAGACGTCGTCCAGGTCGAACAGGGAAATCTCGCCCACGCCACTGCGCACCAGCGCCTCGGCCGCCCAGGACCCCACCCCGCCGATGCCCACCACCGCGACGTGGGCCGCCATCAGGCGCTCGAGCCCCTCGCTGCCATACAACCGGCCGATACCGCCGAAACGCTCGTCTTGTCTGTCCACTGGCTACCCTCCGCTATCGGCGCAGTTTATCGAAACCCCGCCCCTGCGCCCAAACCGGGTGACAGGCGAGACGCAGCCCGGCGCGGGTCAAATGGCCGCCATTGCTTTAAAATGGCGCTCTTTTTGTCCGTGCCGTCCGGAGTCGCAATGCCCGTCGCCCCGCTTTCCCCGACCTTGGAACTCGCTTGCGAGCTGATCCGTCGCCCCTCCGTCACCCCCGCCGACGAGGGCTGCCAGGAGCTGATGCAAAAGCGCCTGGCCGATGCGGGGTTCGCCATCGAGCCGATGCGCATCGAAGACGTCGACAATTTCTGGGCGATCCGCGGCAGCGAAGGACCGGTGCTGTGCTTTGCCGGCCATACCGACGTGGTACCCACCGGGCCCCAGGCAGCCTGGGAACACAAGCCCTTCGAAGCCAGCATCGACGAACAGGGCATGCTGCGCGGACGCGGCGCCGCCGACATGAAGGGCAGCCTCGCGGCCATGGTGGTCGCGGTCGAGCGCTTCGTCGCCGAGTACCCGCAGCACCGGGGCCAGATCGCCTTCCTGATCACCAGCGACGAGGAAGGCCCGGCCCATCACGGCACCAAGGCCGTGGTCGAACGCCTGCGCGAACGTGGCCAGCGCCTGGACTGGTGCATCGTCGGCGAACCCTCGAGCACCGCGCTGCTCGGCGACGTGGTGAAGAACGGCCGACGCGGTTCGCTCGGCGGCACCCTGACCGTGCGCGGCCAGCAGGGCCACGTCGCCTACCCGCACCTGGCGAGGAACCCGATCCACCTGGCGGCACCGGCGCTGGCCGAACTCGCCGCCGAGCACTGGGACGACGGCAACCGCTTCTTCCCGCCCACCAGCTTCCAGATCTCCAACCTCAATTCCGGCACCGGCGCCACCAACGTGATCCCCGGCACCCTGGAGGCCGTGTTCAATTTCCGCTTCTCGACCGAATCGACCGTCGAGCAGCTTCAGCAGCGCACCGCCGCGATCCTTGATCGCTACGGCCTGGACTGGCACGTGGACTGGGCACTGTCCGGCCTGCCGTTCCTCACCGAGCCGGGCGAACTGCTCGATGCGGTGGCGTCCGCCATTCGCGAAGTCACCGGCCGTGAAACCACCCCCTCGACCAGCGGCGGCACCTCCGACGGGCGCTTCATCGCCACGCTGGGAACCCAGGTGGTCGAGCTGGGCCCGGTCAACGCCACCATTCACCAGGTGGACGAACGCATCCTCGCCAGCGATCTGGACGTGCTGACCGACGTCTACCACCAGACGCTGGTTCGCCTGCTCGCATGCTGACCTGCCCGCTCTGCCAGGCCCCGCTGCACGCCGTCGAGCGCGGCGTCGCCTGCCCGGCCGGGCATCGCTTCGATCGCGCACGCCAGGGCTACCTCAACCTGTTGCCGGTGCAACACAAGAACAGCCGCGACCCGGGCGACAACCAGGCGATGGTGGAGGCCCGCCGGCGCTTTCTCGACGGCGGCCATTACGCCCCGCTCGCCGCGCGGCTGGCCGAGCTCGCCGCCGAACGCGCGCCGGGCACCTGGCTGGACATCGGCTGCGGCGAGGGCTACTACACCGAACAGCTCGCCCGTGCCCTGCCCGAGGCGAGAGGCTTCGCGCTGGACATCTCCCGGGAAGCGGTCAAGCGCGCCTGCCGCCGGGCGCCGCAACTCGACTGGCTGGTCGCGAGCATGGCACGCATCCCGCTGGCCGACGGCAGCTGCAATCTGCTGGCAAGCGTGTTCAGCCCGCTGGACTGGGCCGAGGCCCGGCGCCTGCTGCCCAGCGGCGGCGGCCTGCTGCGCATGGGGCCAACCCGCGACCACCTCTGGGAACTGCGTGCCCGGCTATACGACGAGGTGCGCGACTACGACGACGAGAAACACCTGTCCCTGATTCCCGAGGGCATGCATCTGGCCCATAGCGAAACGCTGAACTATCGCCTGCGCCTGGACGATGCCCAGGCCCGCGCCGACCTGCTGGCCATGACGCCGCACGGCTGGCGAGCCAATGCCGAGCGCCGGGCGGCGGTCATCGACGCGCCACTTGAGGTCGGCGTTGCGATACGCTACGACTGGATTCAGCGGGACTAGCCCCGCGCCCTTCAGACAAGGCAGACAGATGCGGCAACCGGATATCGAAATCTACCTCAGGGACGCCGATCAGCAGGCCGTATCGGCCTGGCTGGAACAGGCCATCGGCCCCTGCTCGCCGTGGCGGCAGAAAGGCCAGACCTTCAAGTGCAATGCAGCCGACGTGCCGGTGACCTGGCTACCCAAGGCGGTCGGCAAATGGCATTGCCTGCTGCTCGAGAGCGATACCACGCCCTGGGCGGACGACCTCGCCTGCGCCCGCGCCGCCCATCAGGCGCTGGGCGTGGAGATACGCTGCGCGCCGGGGAGCTGGCAGGAAGAGGAAGCGGAAGAAGACGCCGATCGCTGGATCAGCGTCAGCGAACGCGGCGAAGAGGAAATCGTCTGGCGCACGGGCTGACCAGCCTGGCGCGGATATCGGGGCACAGCCACTTGGCAGCGTCCGCCGCAGGAACCGGATAAACGAAAGGCCCGTCACTGACGGGCCTTTTGGGTCTCAGGCGCCGGAAACGTCTTCGGCTTGCAAACCTTTCTGACCCTGGATCACCGAGAACTCCACTTTCTGACCCTCGGCCAGGGAGCGGTGACCCTCACCACGGATAGCGCGGTAGTGCACGAACACATCGGCCCCGCTATCACGCTGAATGAACCCATAGCCCTTGGCATCATTGAACCACTTGACGGTTCCGATCTCACGATCAGCCATTACCACTTCTCCAACTCTCTTTTATTAGCCTCCGGGGAGGGTCTCGACGGCCCACGCGAGAACGTTCTTCCATGACCGTCCTTGCACCAGCAGGGGCGGATACGAGTCGCGTTCCGGGGACAACCGCTCCGGGAGTATAAAACACTCGTTACGGCTTTAAAGGACTTTTTTGATTCGCCAGAACCCTTGCGCCACTAGGCCTGCAGCGTATCCGCAAGTGGTTTCTGACCCCTTGCACAGCATTGAGGCAAGCTTCAGGACTGCTTCTGCAACGGTGCCCTGTAACTGAGCAATTTGCTCGTCCCCAGCCCCAGACTCACCAGGGATTCGACCCACTTCAGAGCCACCTGGACGCCATCGATCACCGGGGCGCCGAGGGCATCCTGCAAGGGCCTGGCCCACTGGCTCATGCCCGCGCAACCGAGCACGAGGCATTCGCTTCGATCCTGTTCCAGGATCTGCCGCCCGAGCGCGAGCAGCCGCTGGTAATGCGCCGGGTCGCGCTCGAGTTCGAGCACCGGGATATCGGCCGCATGGACCCTGGCGCAGCGCCGGTCGAGCCCGTAGGCGCGCATGTTGCGTTCGATGATGTGGATCGACCGCGGCAGGCTGGTGAGGACCGAATACCGCACGCTGAGCATGCTCGCCGCATGCATCGCCGCCTCGCCGATGCCGATCACCGGCCCCTCGGCCAGCTCGCGCGCGGCATCCAGCCCGGTATCGTCGAAGCAGGCGATGACGAACCCCTGCACGCCCTCGGCCTGTCCCCTCGCCACCGCCGGCAACAGATGGAACGCGGCCTGCACCCCGTCGGCGGCGCCTTCGATGCTGGCCACCGAAGCCGGCAGGTGGATCACCTCGAGGGCGGTGTCCGCCGCCTTGACCCGCTGCCCGGCGGCATCGAGCAGTCGCGCCATGCCGGCCGAGGCGTTGGGGTTGATCATCCGGATCTTCATGTGCGCGTCCTCGCCCGTGCGCTCAGCGCCATGGCCAGCAGCACCAGGGCGATCAGACTGAAGGAAAACAGCGTGGTCAGGGTGCCGAGCGCATAGAGCACCGGCGTGGTGACGTTGGTGGTCATGCCGAACACTTCCAGGGGCAAGGTGTTGAAGCTGCCGGCGACCATCAGGGTGCGAGCGAACTCGTCGTAGGACAGGGTCAGCCCGAACAGCGCCACGCCGAACAGGCTGGGGGCGATCAGCGGCAGGACGATCAGCCGCACCGTTTGCCAGGGGCTCGCGCCCAGGTCGCGGGCCGCCATTTCATAGGCGCGATCGAAGCGGTTGAACACCGCGAACATGATCAGCAGCCCGAACGGCAGCGTCCAGGTCAGGTGCGCACCGAAGGCCGAGCTGTACCAGTTCGGCTCCCAGCCCAGGCGGTCGAACATCAGGCCGATGCCCAGGCTGACCAGAATGGACGGAATGATCAGGCTCGCCAGGGTCAGGTAGAACAACCACTGGCTACCGGCGAACCGCCGGCGATAGGCGAAGCCAGCGAGCACCGAGAACAGCAGCGTGCAGGCCATGACCCCGAGCCCCAGCAGTATCGAGCGCGTGAAGGAGCCGCCGAAATCGCCGACCTGCTGGGTGGTGAACAGGTTGCCGAACCAGTGCAGCGACACGCCGTTGAGCGGGAAGGTCAGGCCGCCGTTCGGGCCATGGAACGAAAGAATGCCGATGGTCAGCGTCGGCCCGTAGAGAAACAGGAGGAAGAGTCCGAAGACCAGGCTCAGGACGTAGAAACTGGCCGGGCGGCGGGAGGATTTCATCGCTACAACTCCTTGCGGATATCGACCAGACGGAACATCGCCACCAGCATCAGCAGCACGGTGGCCAGCAGCACGACGGCCCCCGCAGCGGCGGCTGGGTATTGCAGCAGGCTGATCTCGTTGTGGATCAACACGCCGACCGATGCCCGCAGCCCGCCGCCCATGATCCGCACGGTGACGAAGTCGCCCATCACCAGGGTCAGCACGAAGATGCTGCCGATCAGCACGCCGGACTTGCACAGCGGCACGATCACCAGCAGCAGGATCTGCCAGGCATGGGCCCCGGCGTCGCGCGCCGCCTCGATCAGCCGGCGGTCGATGCGCATCATGGTGTTGAAGATCGGCACCACCATGAACAGCGTGTAGAGGTGGACGTAGGCCAGCACGATGGAGAAATCGCTGTAGAGCAGGAATTCCAGCGGCGCGTCGATCAGACCGGCGCTCTGCAGGCCGGTGTTCACCAGCCCGTTGCGGCCGAGCAGCGGAATCCAGGAAATCATCCGGATGATGTTGGAAGTGAAGAACGGGATGGTGCACAGCAGAAACAGCAGCGTCTGCATCCGGGTGCTGCGGATGTGGAACGCCAGGTAATAGGCGATGGTGAACCCCAGCACCAGGGTGATCGCCCAGGTGATCAACGCGTATTTGAAGGTGTTGAGGTAGGCCTGCCAGGTCACCGACGAGGACAGCAGATACTGGTAATTGTCGAAGATGAACGCCGGCAGCAGCTGATAGGAATCGTAGTCCCAGAAGCTCACCGTGACGATCACGGCGATGGGAAAGACCAGGAAGACCAGCAGCGTCAGCGCCAGCGGCAACGACTGCAGGTGACTGATGTTGGCGAGTGCGGTACGCATGGGGATTTCCCTGTTGGCAGCGGGCCCGCTCATACGGTCGCGAAAGCGGGCCGCTGCGCTTGGCCGTCAGGAGACGATGAACTCGTTCCACTTGCGGATCATGTGGCGGTTCTCGTCCATCACCGAGTTCCAGCAGGCCACGCTGCCCATGCGCTGCTCGTAGGAACCGCCGTCACGTACCGCGCCGGCCTTCTCCATGACCTCCCCCTGCGGGTTGAGGATGTCTCCCTGGGCCGCCTTGCCTTCCATCCAGTAGCCCCACTCGTCCTCGCTCATGAACTGCCGCGAGGTCGCCGGCGCGGCGCTGTAGTAGCCCTGGCGGTTGAGGTAGGCGCCGACCCAACCGGAGAGGTACCAGTCGATGTATTCGTAGGCCGCATCGAGCTCCAGCCCCGACAGGTGCTTGGCCAGACCGATACCGCCACCCCAGGCGCGATAACCCTCTTCCAGGGGCTGATAGCGGCATTCCACCCCACGGCTGCGCACCGCGGCCACCGCCGGCGACCACATCGACTGGATCACCACCTCGCCCGAGGCCATCAGGTTCACCGACTCGTCGAAGCTCTTCCAGAAGGCGCGGAACTGGCCGTCCTTCTTCGCCTGCATGAGGATCGCGACGGTCTTGTCGATTTCCTCCCTGGTCATGTTGCCTTTGTCGCCGTAGCTCACCGCCCCCATCGATTCACAGATCATCGCCGCGTCCATGATGCCGATCGACGGGATGTTGAGGATCGAGGTCCTGCCCTTGAAAGCCGGGTCCATGATGTCGCGCCAATGGGTGATCGGGCGGCCCACCAGGTCCGGGCGGATGCCCAGCGTGTCGGCGTTGTAGATCGTCGGGATCAGTGTCATCCAGCGCGTCGGCTCGCTGGCGAACTTCACCGAGTCGGCGCTTTCGACGAAGCCGACCGTATGCGGCGCGGTGCCCTGGGCGATGGTGGAATCGGGCGTCAGCTTGCCGGTGATGAACAGTGGCGAGATCTTGTCGAAGTTCTTCAGACGCGTGGTATCCATCGCCTGCATCACGCCGGAGGGGAACACCTTCTTGCCGATCCAGTACTCGATATCGGCGATGTCGTAGGACTTCGGCTGGGTCACCGCCCGCTGCGCCACCGCATCGGAATCCAGCGCCGTGAGCTGCAGCGTGATGCCCAGATCCTCCTTGGCCTTGCGTGCGATGTCGTTGAGGTTGGAGACCCCGGTGCCGAACTGGCGCAGCGTGACGTTCTTGATGTTCTGCGCCCAGATCATCGGAAACCCGGTGATCGCTCCGGACCCGACCGCGACCGCCGATGCGGCGCCCAGCCCCTTGATCAGGCTACGTCTGGACAATCCCTTCTCGGCCACCGGGGCGGTGGGTGCGGCGTGTTGCTCAGGCGTGCTGTCATCGTGCTCTTTCATGGCTGGACCTCCGTGGTCGGGTTGGCATGCTGTGGGGAAAACAGATTGACGTGGGCGGCGCTCCAGCCGAGGCAGACCTCGCTGCCGACCTGCGGGACCTGTTGCGTCCGGTCGGGCAGGTAGGCCAGCACCGGCATCGCACCCGGGCTCTGGCATTCGACGTAGAGGAAGGCGCCCTGGAACTCGACGTCGGTGACGCGCGCCGGCAGCAGGAAGCGGCCCGGCGCCGCAGCGCTCGTCGACGGCAGGATGTCCAGGTGGTCGCTGCGCACCGAAAAGGAAACCGGTGTGCCGGCGGCGGCGCCGAGACAGGGCCCGAGCTGCGAATCGCTCAAATACCCGCGCGCGGCACCCTCGATGACGAGCTCGGTGCCCTGATCCGAGCGGCGGCCCAGGGTGCCCTGCATCAGCGCATGGCCGCCGATGAACTGGGCCACGAAAGGCGTGCTCGGCGTCTCGAACAGCGCCCGTGGCGAGCCGACCTGCTGGATCCGTCCGCCGTCCATCACCACCGCCAGGTCCGCGAGGGCGAAGGCCTCTTCCTGCGAGTGGGTGACATGAATGAAGGTCAGCCCGAGCTTCTTCTGGATCGCCTTGAGTTCCTTGCGCATGCGGATGCGCAAAAAAGGGTCGAGCGCGGAAAGGGGCTCGTCGAGTAGCACCACGTCCGGCTGGGTGATCAGCGCGCGGGCCAGCGCCACCCGCTGCTGCTGGCCACCGGAAAGCTGGTCGGGGTAGCTTCCGGCGAAATCCTGCATGTTCACCAGCGCCAGCAACTCCCTGGCCCGGGCGTGGCGATCGGCCTTGCCCATGCCGGCGATGCGCAGGCCGAAGGCGACGTTGTCCAGGCAGTTCATGTGCGGGAACAGCGCGTAGTTCTGGAACATCATCGCGGTGCCGCGCCGGGTCGGCGAAAAATCGGTGACGTTGCGGTTATCCATCAGGATGTCGCCATCGCTGACCGGCTCGTGCCCGGCGAGCATCCGCAGGGTGGTGCTCTTGCCGCAGCCGCTCGGTCCGAGCAGGCAGCAATAACTGCCACTGGGAATGACCAGATTGAGATCGCTGACGGCGCTGCGCGCCTGGTAGGCCTTGTGCACCGCGACCAGTTCGACCCGTCCTTTGCCTGACATCGCATCGCTCATATTGCTAACAATTTTGAATTTCAAGTTAGCAACAGCTATGCCAGTGACCGGGGCGTTTTGGGCTGCACGCTCGCAAGCAGCTGAAAACGGTGAATTTTCAGCACTCGTCCAAGAGCCGGCAAAACAGCCGGAAATCAGCCTATAACGGCATTAACCCGCAAAGCCGCACCACAGAAGTGCAGTACCAAGGATCATGCACCGTCTTCGGCAGTCAGCCAGGACTTGCGCATAAATTGTTAACAATTAAAATCGAGAGCATGTCGTCCGGGGTCGGCCCGGCAATGCCAGGAGTGAGCAGTTCTATGGCCAGCGTCGTCACTCGCGAGGTTCAACGCATCTTCACCGCCATCTACGATGCGATCGTCGAACAACGCCTGCCTCCTGGCACCCGACTCACCGAGCTGAACCTGGTGGAGGTCTTCGGCGCCAACCGCAACCACATCCGCAGCGCGCTTCGCGACCTGGCTCACCGCAAGCTGGTGCGCCTGGAAATGAACCGTGGCGCCTTCGTCGAGGAGCCAACCCCGGAACAGGCGCGAGAGGTCTTCGCCGCGCGTCGCGTCATCGAGCAGGCAATCGTCGAGGAAGCCGTACGGCGCATGCGGCCAGCCGACCGCAGGGCCATCCGCGAACACCTGGCCGAAGAGCTGGCGCTGGGGCACGACAGCGACAAACCCGCCTTCATCCGCCTGTCCGGGGATTTTCATCGGCTGCTCGCGCGCATCGCCGGCAACGGCACGCTGGGCGACATCCTCGATGGGCTGATCGCGCGCAGCTCGCTGATCATCGCGCTGTACGAGAACCAGACCGGCGTCCAGTGCTCCCACAACGAGCACCAGGAGTTGGCCGACGCGCTGCTCGGCGGCGATCCGCAGCGGGCTACCGCCTGCATGACCCGGCATCTGCTCAACATCGAGGAGCGCCTGCGCCTGGAGAGCGCCGAAGACGCCGAGATCGACCTGTTCCAGGTGTTCGCCGCCCACCGCCCCTGACCCTGGCCGACGGCCGGCGCGCCTGTCTTGCGGAGCGTTTTGCGGCCCGCTCGCGGATACGTCACACTAGCGCCCCCCGGGCCCCGGCCCAACGTTCGCAGAAGATCCATGACCCGCTCGCCCTTTCACCGCCTCGTCTTCGGCGCCCTGCGCCGCCTGCTTTATCTGTGGGTTCGCTCCGAAGCCATCAACCAGTCGGCCTTCACCCTCAAGCTCGACCGCAGCAAGCCGGTGCTCTACGTCCTGCAGAAGGAATCGCTGAGCGACCTGGCGGTGCTGGATGTGGAATGCATGAAGGCCGGCCTGCCCCGCCCGGTGGTGCCGGTGGCCGTGGGCGATCATGTGGAGCCGGCGGCGTTTTTCTTCCTGACGCCGGCGGCGAGCTGGTTCGGCCGGCCGAACCGCTTCGTCGCCTCGCCGACCCTGGTGCGGCTGGTCGACGCGCTGGACCACAACGCCGTGGACAACGCCCAGATCGTGCCGGTCAGCGTCTTCTGGGGCCAGTCGCCCGACCGCGAGACCAGCCCGTGGAAGCTCCTGTTCGCCGACAGCTGGGCGGTGACCGGCCGCCTGCGGCGCCTGGTGAGCATCCTGATCCTGGGGCGCAAGACCCGCGTGCAGTTTTCCTCGCCGATCCAGCTCAGCGAACTGGTGGCGATGAACAAGGGCCAGGAGCGCACGCTGCGCATGGTCCACCGCATCCTGCGGGTGCATTTCCGCAACCAGAAAACCGCCGTGATCGGCCCGGACCTGTCCCACCGTCGCAACCTGGTCAAGGGCCTGGTCCATGCGCCTCAGGTGCGCCAGGCCATTCGCGACGAGGCCGAACGCGAGAAGATTTCCGTCGAGAAGGCCGAGGCCCAGGCGCTGCGCTATGGCAACGAGATCGCCTCGGACTTCGCCTACACGGCGGTGCGCTTTCTCGAAGTGCTGCTGTCCTGGTTCTGGAACAAGATCTACGACGGCATCAAGGTCAACCACCTGGAACAGGTGCAGGAGGCGGTCCATGGTCACGAAGTGATCTACGTGCCCTGCCACCGCAGCCACATCGACTACCTGCTGCTCTCCTACCTGCTGTTCCGCAACGGCCTGACGCCGCCGCACATCGCCGCCGGGATCAACCTCAACATGCCGGTGATCGGCGGTCTGCTGCGTCGCGGCGGCGCCTTCTTCATGCGTCGCACCTTCAAGGGCAACCCGCTGTACACGGCGGTGTTCAACGAATACCTGCACACCCTCTTCAGCCGCGGTTTCCCGGTGGAATACTTCGTCGAGGGCGGGCGCTCGCGCACCGGGCGCATGCTGCAGCCCAAGACCGGCATGCTGGCGATCACCCTGCGCAGCTTCCTGCGTTCCTCGCGCCAGCCGATCCTCTTCGTACCGGTCTACATCGGCTACGAGCGGGTGCTCGAAGGGCGCACCTACCTCGGCGAACTGCGCGGCGCGGCGAAGAAGAAGGAGTCGATCTTCGACATCTTCAAGGTCATCGGCGCCCTCAAGCAGCGCTTCGGGCACGTCCACGTCAACTTCGGCGAACCGCTCAAGCTCGCCGAGTTCCTGGAACAGGAACAGCCCGGCTGGAGACGCCAGGAGCTGGCGCCCGAGTTCCGCCCCGAATGGCTCTCCGAGACCACCAACCGCCTGGCCGAACGGGTGGCGCAACGCCTCAACGAGGCCGCCGCGATCAACCCGGTCAACCTGGTGGCCACGGCGCTGCTGTCGACCAGCAAGCTGGCCCTGGACGAACGGGCGCTGGCGCGGCTGCTCGATCTCTACCAGGCGCTGCTGCGCGCGGTGCCCTACTCGCCCCATGTCACGCTGCCCGAAGGCGATGGCCTGGCGCTGATCGCCCACGTGCAGGGCATGGACCTGCTCGCCGAACAGAAGGACGCGCTGGGCAAGATCCTGTACCTGGACGAGCAGAACGCCGTCCTGATGACCTACTACCGCAACAACGTCATGCACATCTTCGCGCTCCCGGCGCTCCTGGCGAGCTTCTTCCAGAGCAGCGCGCGGATGAGTCGCGAGCAGATCCTGCGCTTCACGCGGGCGCTGTACCCCTACCTGCAGGCCGAGCTGTTCATCCGCTGGGACATCGAGGAGCTGGACGCGGTGGTGGACCAGTGGCTCGAAGCCTTCGTCGAGCAGGGGCTGCTCAAGCTCGATGGCGAGGTCTACGTCCGTCCCGCGCCGAGCTCGCGCCAGTTCGTGTTGCTGACCCTGCTCGCCCGGACCATCGTGCAGACGCTGCAGCGCTTCTACATGGCCATCGCGCTGTTGCTCAACGCCGGCCAGTACACCCTGACCGCCGAAGAGCTGGAGAATCTCTGCACCGTGATGGCCCAGCGCCTGTCGATCCTCCATGGCCTCAACGCGCCGGAGTTCTTCGACAAGAGCCTGTTCCGCCACTTCATCAAGAGCCTGCTGGCGCAAGGCGTGCTGCGCCAGAACGAAGCCGGCAAGCTCAGCTACCATCCACTGCTGGGCGACCTGGCAGAAGGCGCGGCGAAGCGGGTACTGCCGGCCGAGATCCGGCTGTCGATTCGCCAGGTCGCGCTGGAGCGCAACGAAGACGCCCTCGAGCCGGCATGACCGGCTCTTTCGCCACCTTGCAAAGGACATCCACCATGATGCGCACCCTCACGCTTTTCGCCGGCCTGCTGCTGGCCGCCAGCGCCCAGGCTCTGTCGCTGAAGGACCTGAGCCAGGGCGACGCCGCCGCCGGGCTCAAGGATGCCTTGACCCAGGGCACCCACGTCGCCGTCCAGCAGCTGGGCCGCCCCGGCGGGTTCGGCAACGACCCCCAGCGGCGCATCGAACTGCCCGGCACGCTGGGCAAGGCCTCGCGGGCCATGAAGATGGTGGGCATGGGCGCCCAGGTCGAACAGCTCGAAGCGAGCATGAACAAGGCCGCCGAGGCCGCCGTGCCGCAAGCCCAGGCACTGCTGCTCGATGCGGTGAAGAAGATGACCGTGCAGGACGCCAAGGGCATCCTCGCCGGCGGCCAGGATTCGGCCACCCGCTACCTGGACAAGTCGAGCCGGGCACAGCTGCGGGCCAGGTTCCTGCCCATCGTCAAGCAGGCCACCGACCAGGTCGGCCTGGCCCAGCAGTACAACGCCCTGGCCGGCAGGGCGGCGAGCTTCGGTGCGGTCGACGCCAAGCACACCAACATCGAGAGCTATGTCGCCGAGCAGGCCCTCGACGGCCTGTTCAGCGTGATCGCCGAGCAGGAAGCGAGCATCCGCCAGAACCCCGCCGCAGCCGCCACCAGCATCGCCAAGAAGGTCTTCGGCGCGCTCTGATCGGGCTGGCTACTGGCTGGCTTCGTTCGCGGTCGAGAGCTCTCCCACGGTTCTCCGTCGCCGTGTGGAGGGGCCTTGACCGCGAATGGCCTGGCCGCCGGCCGGATAACGATCAGCCTGGCTGCGGCCGCTCGCCTTCCCGGACCCTGAACCAGGCCGCATAGAGTGCCGGCAGGAACAGCAGCGTCAGCGCCGTGGCGACGATCAGCCCGCCCATGATGGCGACCGCCATCGGGCCGAAGAACACGCTGCGTGACAGCGGGATCATCGCCAGCACCGACGCGAGCGCGGTGAGCACGATCGGCCGGAAGCGCCGCACGGTCGCATCGACGATGGCCGTGAAGCGGTCGTGACCGGCGCCGATGTCCTGCTCGATCTGGTCGACCAGGATCACCGAGTTGCGCATGATCATCCCCGACAGCGCGATGGTGCCCAGCATCGCCACGAAACCGAACGGCTGGCGCAGTAGCAGCAGGAACAGCGCCACGCCGATCAGCCCCAGGGGCGCGGTCAGGAACACCAGCGCGGCACGGGAGAAGCTCTTGAGCTGCAGCATCAGCAGGCTCAACACCACGATGATGAACAACGGCATGCCGGCGTTCACCGACGCCTGCCCCCGCGAGGCATCCTCCACCGTGCCGCCCACCTCGAGCAGGTAGCCGCTGGGCAGCTTGGCCCGGATGGGGTCGAGGGTCGGCGAGATCTGCGCCACCAGCGAGGCCGGCTGTTCCTGTCCGTAGATGTCGGCACGCACGGTGACCGTCGGCAGGCGGTTGCGGTGCCAGATGACACCCTCCTCGAAGCCGTACTCCAGCGTCGCGACCTGCGCCAGCGGCACGCTGCGGCCGCTGGCGGTCGGGATCGCCAGGCTGGGGAGCATCGACAGCTCCTCCCGCTCGCGCGGCGTGCCGCGCAGCAGTATCTCGATCAGTTCGTTGTCCTCGCGGAACCGGCTGACGGGCGTGCCGCTGAAGGTGCGCTGCAGGAACCCCGACAGCTCCGCCGTGCTGACGCCCAGCGCCCGGGCCCGGTCCTGGTCGACGTTCAGCCGCACCACCTTGCTCGGCTCCTGCCAGTCCAGGTGGACGTTGGACACGACCGGATTTTCCGCCACCTTCGCCGCCACCTGCCGCGCCAGGTCGCGAGCCACGTCGATGTGCTCGCCGGTTACCCGGAACTGGATGGGGTAGCCCACCGGCGGACCGTTCTCGAGCCGCGTCACGCGACCGCGCAGGCTCGGGAAATCCGCCTCCAGGCGCTCGATCAGCCAAAGGCGCAGGGCTTCACGGTCCTCGATGGTCTTGGACAGCACCACGAACTGGGCAAAGCTGGTCGCCGGCAACTGCTGGTCCAGCGGCAGGTAGAAGCGCGGCGAGCCGCTGCCGATGTAGGCCACGTAGTTGTCGATGCCAGCGCGCGCCTTGAGCATCTCCTCCAGGCGCAGCACCTCGGCTTCGGTGGCCTTGAGCGACGCGCCCTCGGCGAGCTTCAGGTCCACCATCAGCTCGAGCCGGCCGGATGCCGGGAAGAACTGCTGCGGCACCAGCCGGAACAGCCCGATGGCGCCGACGAAGGCCAGCAGCGTCAGCACGATGACCGTCTTGCGGTGCCGCACGCACCAGTGCACCAGCCGGCGAACACGCTGGTAGAACGGCGTGGCGTAGGGATCGCTGGCGCCATGCTTCTGCGCGTGCAGCTTGGCCAGGTCCGGCAGCAGGCGTTCGCCGAGCAGCGGCACGAACACCACCGCGGCGATCCATGACGCGACCAGCGCGATGGTCACGACCTGGAAGATAGAACGGGTGTACTCGCCGGTGCTCGACTGCGCGGTGGCGATCGGCAGGAAGCCGGCCGCGGTAATGAGCGTGCCGGTCAGCATCGGGAAGGCGGTGCTGCTCCAGGCATAGCTCGCCGCCTTGAGGCGGTCGAAGCCCTGCTCCATCTTGATCGCCATCATCTCCACCGCGATGATCGCGTCGTCCACCAGCAGCCCCAGCGCCAGCACCAGCGCGCCGAGGGAAATCTTGTGCAGGCCGATGTCCAGGTAGTTCATGGCGACGAAGGTCATCGCCAGCACCAGGGGAATCGACAGCGCCACCACCAGCCCGGTGCGCACGCCGAGCGAGAAGAAGCTCACCAGCAGGACGATCACCAGCGCCTCGACCAGCACGCGAACGAACTCGCTCACGCTGGTCTTCACCGCGGCCGGCTGGTCGGACACCTTGCGCAGCTCCATGCCGGCCGGCAGCTCCTGCTGCAGACGGGCGAATTCGTGCTGCAGCGCCTCGCCGAGCAACAGGATGTCGCCACCGCTCTTCATCGACACCGCGAGGCCGATGGCCGGCTCGCCCATGAAGCGCATGCGCGGCGCCGGCGGGTCGTTGAAGCCCCGGTAGACCTTCGCCACGTCGCCGATGCGGAAGGTCTGCCCGTCGACCCGGATCGGGAAGTCGCGAATCTCCTTCAGCGTCTGGAAACTGCCGGTGACGCGCAGTTGCACCCGGTCGCTCAGGGTTTCGACGAACCCTGCGGCGGCCACGGAGTTCTGCGCCTGCAACGCCTGGCGAACCGACTCCAGCGGCACGCCGAGGGTCGCCAGCTTGACGTTGGACAGCTCGATCCAGATCTTCTCGTCCTGCAGGCCGACCAGCTCGACCTTGCCCACCGACTGGACGCGCTGCAGCTGCAATTGCAGACGGTCGGCGTAGTCCTTGAGCACGGCGTAGTCGAACCCCTTGCCGGTCAGCGCGTAGATGTTGCCGAAGGTCGTGCCGAATTCGTCGTTGAAGAAGGGCCCCAGGGTGCCGGCCGGCAGGGTGTGGCGAATGTCGCCGATCTTCTTGCGGATCTGGTACCACAGGTCTGGAATGTCACGGGAGCGCAGGGCGTCGTTGGCCATGAAGGTGACCGTCGACTCGCCGGGCCGTGAAAAGGAGACGATGCGGTCATACTCGCCGGTCTCCATGAGCTTCTTCTCGATGCGCTCGGTGATCTGCCGCGACACCTCTTCGGCCGTCGCGCCGGGCCAGTGGGTGGTGATCACCATGGCCTTGAAGGTGAACGGCGGGTCTTCGCTCTGCCCCAGCTTGCTGTAGGACAGCGCACCGACCACCGCGATCAGCAGCATCACGAACACGACGATCTGCCGGTTGCGCAGCGACCAGGCCGAGAGATTGAAACCCATCGCCGTTACTCCTTGGCCGCAGGCGCGACAGCGCGGTTGTCACGATCGACCGGCCGCACGGCCTGCCCTTCCTGCAACAGCTGCACCCCTGCCATGACGATCCAGTCGTCGGCGCGCAGCCCTTCGAGGACCGGCACCAGGTCCTCGCCGAACGCACCGGTGCGCACCGCGACACGTTCCAGGGTGGCATCGGCACGCACGCGCCAGACGAAGGGCTGGCCCTGCTCGGCGCTCAGGGCCGACAGCGGTACCGCCAGGGGCTCGCGCTCCCCGGCGCCGATGAACACCAGGGCGCTCTGGCCGAGCTCCACCGGCGCATCGCCTGCGCTGAAGGCCACCCGAGCGGAATAGGTCCGCGACTGCTGCTCCGCTGCCGGCGAAAGCTCGCGAAGGGTTCCGGCGTATCGCTTGCCCGGTTGCGACCAGAGCTCCACCTCGACCTCCTGGCCGATGCGATAGCGCTCCACCGACTGCTCCGGCAGGTTGATGGCGACCTCGCGCTCGCCATCAGCGGCGAGCAGGAAGACCGTCTGCCCGGCCGCCACCACCTGCCCCACCTCGAGCCGGCGCTGGGCGATGACGCCGTCGCGGGTGGCGCGCAGCACGGCGTAGTCGACCTGGTTGTTGGCCACGTCGAACTCGGCGCGGGCCTGCTGCAGGCGCGCCACCGCCGCGCGGTAGAGATTCTCGGCATTGTCGTACTGGGAGCGGCTGACCAGCTGACGGTCGAGCAGCGTCTTGTAGCGATCCAGCTCGGCCTTGGCGACCCGCTGGTTGGCCTCGGCCGCAGCGACCTGGGCCCGTATGCCTTCGAGTTGCAGGCGCACGTCCTGGGGATCGAGCCGTGCCAGCGGCTGGTCCTTGGTCACCCGCTGGCCGACCTCCACCATCCGCTCCACGACCTTGCCACCGATGCGAAACGCCAGTTCCGGCTCGTAGCGCGCACGGACTTCGCCCGGGTAGCTGTGCGACGCCTCCCGCGCCGGCTGCGGCTGGACGACCATCACCGGCCGGACGGATGGCTGGGGCGCCTCACCATTGCCGCATGCCGCGAGCAGGAACGCGCAACCGAGGGAATACACGACAGGCAAGGCATGGCGGAACATGGGAGGAAGTCCTTTTGGCGCGCCGGCGCGCGAGGTGGGTAAACTGGTCGGTATACTAAAAATACCGAACCACTCAGTCCAGTATTAAAAAGAACCGATGACCGACAGCGTTTCCCCCGGCCCCGGCCGCCCGAAAGACCCCGCCAAGCGCGCCGCCATCCTCGATGCCGCGCGCGTGCTGTTCCTCGCCAAAGGGTACGAAGGCAGCAGCATGGACGCCATCGCCACCGAGGCGGGCGTATCCAAGCTGACGCTCTACAGCCACTTCAAGGACAAGGAAGCGCTGTTCTGCGCCGCCGTCGCGCTGACCTGCGAAGCCCAGCTGCCGCGTCAGCTGTTCGAGCTGCCCGAAGGCATGCCGCTGGATGCCGTACTGCGACGCCTCGGCCAGGCCTTCTGGCGCCTGGTGAACAGCCCCGAGTCGGTCGGCCTGCACCGGGTGATGGTTTCGATGGGCAAGCAGAACCCGTCCCTCTCGCGCATGTTCTTCGAGGCGGGGCCCAAGCAGGTGCTCGACGAGCTGCGGGGTCTGCTCGAACGCGCGCGGGCTCGCGGCCTGCTGGCGTTCGAGGATGGCGCCCCGGCCGCCGACCATTTCTGCGCGATGATCAAGGGAACGCACCACTTCCACCTGCTGATCGGCTACGCCGAACCGCTCGATCAGGCCGCCATCGAGGCGCAGGTCGCGGACGTGGTGGATGTGTTCATGCGCGCCTACCGGCGCTGAACTCAGGCCAGCTTTTTCTTCGGATAGATGTCGTAGCGGCTGGATTTGCCGTCCAGGCTGTACCCGGGCGCCGCGCCCTGCACCGCCGGCGCCTTGCGTGGACGCTTGACCACCACGCGGTGGCTGGCCAGTGCCAGCGCGGCGGCCAGCAAGGCAGGCGCGTCATCGTCGTCGCCGACGAAGGGCCGGAACAGGCGCATCTCCTTCTTCACCAGGGCGCTCTTGTCGCGGTGCGGGAACATCGGATCGAGGTAGATGACCTGGGGCGGCTCGCCGTCCCAGCCGCTCATCAGCTCGATGGCGTTGCCCTGCCGCAGCTGCATCCGCGCGACGATGGCCGCCACCTCGGCATCGGCGGCCGCGCGCGCCAGCCCGTCCTCCAGCAGCGCCGCCACCAGTGGCTGGCGCTCGAACAGGCGGACCTCGCAACCCAGGGTGGCCAGCACGAAGGCGTCACGCCCCAGTCCGGCGGTGGCGTCGAGCACGCGCGGACGCACGCCGGGCTGGATGCCGACCGCCTTGGCGATCATCTGCCCGCTGCCGCCGCCGAACTGCCGACGGTGCGCCGCGGCGCCCTCGACGAAGTCCACCCGTACCGGCCCCGGCGCGTCGGGCGCCAATTCCTGCAGCTGCAACCCGGCGTGGCCGAGCTGGAGCGCGAACTGCGCCTCGCCTTCGAGCGGCAGGCCGAGCCGCTGCGCCCAATGGCTGGCCTGCTCGGCGAAAGCGGATTCGAGCGGTTCGACGCGAACCGTGGGAGGACTGATGGACATCGGGCGGGCTCATGCAGCGGCAGACGTAAGCGCGCCATTGTGCCAGAGCCCGGAGCCCTCTTCAGCGGCAGACGCCGAAGCCCCCCATGTCGACATGAAAATGATCGTGGTGGGCCGCGTTGTATTCCGGGCCGAGCGTGACATTGAAGGATTTGCACGCCGCATCCCGCACCCGGCGCAGGAAGCGCGCCTTGTCGTCATCGCCCTTCCAGTCCCGCGCGACGGTGATGCGGGTGCCGTCCTTCAGGTGGAACCCGGCCAGGTCCAGCGCATTGGCGCTGGCGTGCTGGCTGCGCCGGTTGCTGCGGGCGATGTTGCGGCAGGCGAAGCTGCCGAAGTGGTCGATGCGCGTCACCGGCTGGCCGAATATCTCCTGCGCCGCCGGCTGCAACCCGTGGAGTTCGAACATCGCATAGGCGGCCGCCAGCGGACAGGTCGCCAGGAACGGGCCATTGAAGCGCACCTCCGAGCCCTGCACCCGCACGCTGTTCTCCACCGGACAACCGGGCTCCGGCGTGCTGTCGGGCACCGCCACGTAGCGCAGGGTCGAGCTGCCGAGCGCCTGCTCGCACAGGCTGCGGTCCTGTTGCAGGCGCCGCAGCTTGAACGGCGTCAGCAGGTTGGGCGCCTCGCGGACGTTCAGCGGCGCCCAGGGATTCCAGCGCGGCGGGATATCCACGTATTGGCGCCAGACCGCGAAGGCGAAGCCCGCCCCGGCCAGTATCAGCAGAAGGAAAAAACGTCCGAAGGTCATGCCTTTTCGGCAACGAAGCGCGTGCAGGGTTGCATCGCCGCGTCAGCGCAACCGGCAAATGGTGATCGCGCTTGCGCGGGCGTCAGCGCCCTTCGCCGAGCAGGGACAGCTGTGCGCTGCCTTGCAGCGGCACGGTCGCCAGCTCCGGCATGCCCGGCAGCCGCTCGCCGAGCAGCCGATGAAAGCGCTGGGCAAGGTCCGGCGCGAGGTGGTTGTCCGGCGTATGCAGGTAGACGTGGGGCGTCTTCCCCGCCTCGATCCAGCCGACGACCTTTTCCAGCCAGGGCACGAGGAACGCGTCGTTGGCCTCGAGCAGCGGATGGCCGACGAAGCGCACCTGCGGCGATTCGCTGAAGGCGGTCGGCCGCGGCGGCAGGCGTGGCTTCTTGGACTGTGCGCGCAGCACGTCGGGCGTGCGCGCCTGGCAGCTGAACAGCGCGCGGGTGTCCAGGCAGATGCGCTCGATGCCCCGGTCGAGCAGCAGGCGGTTCAGCCGACGCTCCTCCTCGCCCCGCGCGAAAAACGCCCGATGACGCACCTCCACCGCCACCGGACGGTCGAGATGTTCGAACATCGCGACCAGCTCATCCAGACGCGCCGGCCCGAAGCTCGCCGGGAGTTGCAGCCACAGCGGCATGACACGACGCCCCAGCGGCGCGAGCAACGACAGAAAACGGTCGACCGTGTCGAGGGCATCGCGAAGGTCGGCCGCCTGGCTGATCTCGCGGGGAAACTTGGCGCAGAAACGAAAGGTTTCGGGCATCTGCTCGGCCCAGCGCTGCACGGATCGCTCGGAAGGCCAGGCATAGAGCGTGGTGTTGCCCTCGACGGTGTTGAACACCGAACAGTAGTGCTGCAGGTAGCCGGTCGAGCCGAGGGAAGTCGGATACAGCGCGCCGCGCCAGGCGGCCTCGTTCCAGGAGGGGCATCCGAGGTAGTACGGCAAGCTCACCGCTGGCGGATCGCCTGCGTCATGCGTAGAGATCCAGCCCCAGCACCTCGTTGGCATCGAGGTCGACGCTCAGGCGGGCGGTGCTGCTGTAGCTCGCCAGCGCCTGGGCGGCTTTGCTGGTCAGCGGCCGATCGGAGTCGCCCGGATCGAAATGGGGCTGCGCCAGGCGCGCGGGAAAATAATCGCTGTCGACCGAGGCGCCACTGGTCGCGGCGTTGACCTGGCGCGGCTGCGCGATGCGCTCGAATCCCTGACTGGATGAATTGGCGGGCGGCTGCTCACGCAGCAGTTCGGCATGGCGCTGGCTTTCCCGGTACGGCGTGACGGCGCCGCCCGGGCGAACGGGGCGGTCAAGCGGGTAGGAAGAGGAAGAACCGTCGATGCGCATCATTGGGCCTGGAGCAACGAAGTCATGGGGTTGGACCGCACAGTGCGACCAATGATCGCTGAAGCTTCGCCGGCGTCAAGAGCCGGACGATCAAATACCCTTCTTTGGCGTCGCAACGTTGTCACGCAGGTAGATCGGCTGCGCCAACTCCGCATCGACCGCTTCGCCCCGCTGCCAGGCGAACCGGGCCAGGGCCAGCAGGTCTTCGGCATGCGGCAGCAGCGTCGCATCCTGGCCCACCACCTCGACGGCCAGCCGCGCGGCGTAGCCCCAACCGGTACCGGCGCCGAACCAGTCGCCTTGCGCTCCCCGTGGCAGGCTCACCTGTTCGGGCGGCAGGACCGCCTCGACACCGGCCAGGCGCATCTCGCCCGCCTCCTCGCGATAACAGCCCCAGTACACCTCGTCCATGCGCGCATCGATCGCGGCGGCGACCTGCCGCGCACCCTGCTCACGGCAGGCGCGCTGGGCCAGTACGGCGAGGTTGGAGACCGGCACCACCGGCCGCTGCAGCCCGAAGGCGAGCCCCTGGACGACACCGATGGCGATGCGCACGCCGGTGAAGGCTCCCGGGCCCCGCCCGAAGGCGATCGCGTCGAGGGCCGACAACGCCACGCCGGCTTCGCCGAGCAGCTGCTGGATCATCGGCAGCAGACGCTGCGCGTGCAGGCGCGGAATCACCTCGTAGTGGCTCAGGACCCGACCGTCGTGCAGCAGCGCGACGGAGCAGGCTTCGGTGGCGGTATCGAGTGCCAGCAGCGTGGTCATGTGAGGTCGGACGGGATAACGAAAAGGGCGGGCATTAAAACGGTTTGTCGCTGGTTTTTCCAGTGCGGCGGCTGGTGCGGCGGCCAGCGCGGCGTCTGGAGGGGGCCGTCCTGCCGGCACTGCCCGCCACCCAAACGAAAACGGCCCGCAAGCGGGCCGTATCAGCGGTGCGGATCGATCAGCTCAGCGCGGCGAGCACCTTGGCGGTGATCTGCTCCACCGAGCCGACGCCTTCGACGCGGCTGTACTTGGGCGTGCCTTCGCTGGCGGCCAGCTGCTGGTAGAAGGCCACCAACGGCTTGGTCTGGGAATGGTAGACCGACAGACGGTGACGCACGGTCTCTTCCTTGTCGTCCGGGCGCTGAAGCAGGTCTTCTCCGGTGACGTCGTCCTTGCCCGGCACCTTCGGCGGGTTGTGCTGGATGTGGTAGACACGACCCGACGCCGCGTGGACCTGACGGCCGGCGATACGGCTGACGATCTCTTCGTCGTCCACCGCGATCTCCAGGACGTGGTCGAGCTTCACGCCGGCCTGCTTGAGCGCTTCGGCCTGCGGAATGGTGCGGGGGAAACCGTCGAACAGGAAACCGTTGGCGCAATCGGCTTGGGCCAGGCGCTCCTTGATCAGCGCGATGATGATGTCATCGGAAACCAGGCCACCGCTGTCCATTACGTCCTTGACCTGCAGGCCCAGTGGTGACTGCGCCTTGACTGCCGCGCGCAGCATGTCTCCGGTGGAGATTTGCGGGATGCCGAATTTCTCGGTGATGAAGCGAGCCTGAGTACCTTTGCCGGCACCGGGCGCTCCCAGCAGAATCACGCGCATCGATGTGCTCCTTAAGTTGGAAATAAATCCTGCCGGATGGCCAGTTTATGCGGCACATCTCGGTAATTATTGTTAGGTGCCGCTTCGCGGCAAAAGGTTGATCACCATACACAGCACCCCAAAGCGGCACAAGCCGCCGAAAGTAGCAGCGCTGGCCGCCCACCGGTGCCCGGCCGGGGGCCTGCGGGCGGCACGCCCCGGGGCTCGCCGGGCGCGGCCCCGGCTTCGCAGCGGGGCCTGTACGCGACGCCTTGCCGCAGCCTCAGCCGGTGTTGCGCAGCCCCGCCGCGATACCCGCGACGCTGACGAGCAAGGCTTGCTCCAGCGGGCTTTCCGGCTCGTTCTGCCGTTGCCGGGAACGTGCCAGCAACTCGGCCTGCAGCAGGTGCAGAGGGTCCAGGTAGGTGTTGCGCAGGCTGAAGGCTTCGAGGGTTTCAGGGCTGTGGGTCAGCAGCTCGGATTGCCCGGTCAGTTGCAGCACGGCCTCGACCGTCTGCGACAATCGGTCGCGCAGCTGCCGCCCCAGCGGTCGCATGTCCTCGGCGACGAGGCGTTCGTCGTAGCGCTCGGCGATCTCCGCATCGGCCTTGGCCAGGACCATCTCGAGCATGTCGATGCGGGTGGAGAAGAACGGCCAGCGCTCGCGCATCTGCTGCAGCAGCTCTCGCTCTCCCGCCGCCAGCGCGTCCTGCAGCGCCTCGCCCCAGCCCAGCCAGGCCGGCAGCATCAGGCGTGTCTGGGTCCAGGCGAAGATCCAGGGAATCGCGCGCAGGCTTTCCACGCCGCCCTCGCGGCGCTTGGCCGGCCGACTGCCCAACGGCAGGCGCCCGAGCTCCTGCTCCGGGGTCGCCTGGCGGAAGTAGTCGACGAATCGGGGATCGTCCCGGACGATCCCGCGGTAAGCCTCCACGCCCGCCTGGGCCAGGCGGTCCATGGCTTCACGCCAGGCCGGCTCGGGCGGTGGCGGCGGCTGCAGCGTCGCTTCCAGCACGGCCGCCAGGTACAGGTTCAGGTTCTGCTCGGCGATGCCCGGCAAGCCGAACTTGAAGCGGATCATCTCGCCCTGCTCGGTGGTGCGGAAGCGCCCCGCCACCGAACCCGGCGGCTGCGACAGGATCGCCGCATGGGCCGGGCCGCCGCCGCGGCCGACCGTGCCGCCGCGACCGTGGAACAGCAGCAGCTCGACACCATGCTCGCGGCACAGGCCGACCAGGCTTTCCTGCGCGCGGTACTGCGCCCAGGCCGCCGCCGTGGTGCCGGCATCCTTGGCCGAGTCGGAGTAGCCGATCATCACTTCCTGCGGTCCCTGCAGGCGCATCCGGTAGCCCGGCAGCTGCAGCAGCCGGTCGATCGCCGGGCCGGCGTTGTTCAAATCGTCGAGGGTCTCGAACAGCGGCACCACCCGCATCGGCCGGCGCAATCCCGCCTCCTTGAGCAGGAGTTGCACCGCCAGCACGTCGGAGGCGTCCCGGGCCATGGAAATGACGTATGAGCCCAGGGACGCCGCCGGCGCCGCCGCGACCACCGCACAGGTGGCGAGCACCTCCGCGGTCTCGGCCGACGGCCGGAAATCCCGGGGCAGCAACGGCCGGCGATTGTCCAGCTCGGCCTGCAGGAATTCGATGCGCCGCTGCTCGTCCCACTCGTCGTAGTGGCCCAGCCCCAGGTAATCGGTGATTTCGGCGAGCGCGGCGGCATGCCGGGACGAATCCTGGCGAATGTCCAGGCGGACCAGGAACAGCCCGAACGTCGCCGCCCGCCGCATGCAGTCGAGCAAGGCGCCATCGGCGATCACACCCATGCCGCAGGCGTGCAGCGAGTGGTAGCAGAGCTCCAGCGGCTCGCGCAGCTCGGCGTTGTCCTGCAGCACCAGCGGCGACGGCGGCAGCTCCTGCTGCAGTGCGCTGTGGGCCCAGTCACGGGTGGCGCGCAAGCGTTCGCGCAACTGCTTGAGCACCGCCCGGTAGGGTTCGGCGGTGGAGCCGGAACGGGCGAGCAGCTCGTCGCTGGCGGCCTGCATCGACAGCGCGCCGACCAGCTCGTCGACATCGCGGTGGTAGAGATCGGCCGCCATCCAGCGCGCCAGCAGCAGCACCTCGCGGGTCACCTTGGCGGTCACGTTCGGGTTGCCGTCCCGATCGCCCCCCATCCAGGAGGCGAAGCGGATCGGCGCGGCCTCGAGCGGCAGGTGAAACCCCGTGCTGCGACGCAGCGCGGCATCGGTCTGGCGCATCACGCTGGGCAGGGCGTGCCACAGCGAATTCTCGATCACCGCGAAGCCCCACTTGGCTTCATCGACCGGTGTCGGCCGGCTGCGGCGGATCTCCTCGGTGTGCCAGGCCTCGGCGATCAGCAGCTCGAGCCGCTGCTCGATGCGTGCGAGCTCGCCGGCCGAGAGATCGGAATGATCGCGGGCGGCGAGTTCCTCGGCGATGGCGTCGTATTTCTGGATCAGGGTGCGCCGTGCCACCTCGGTGGGATGGGCCGTGAGCACAAGCTCGATGTCCAGCCGGCTGACCTGGCGGGCCAGCGCCTCGCCACGATGGCCGGCCTCGAGCAGGCGCTGGAGCAGATCGGTCAGGACACCGGCTTCGAACGGCGGCGCCTCGTCCGGCCGGCGACGGCGCATGCGGTGGTATTGCTCGGCGATATTGGCGAGGTTGAGGAACTGGTTGAACGCCCGGGTCATGGGCAGCAGTTCGTGCTCGTCCAGGCTGTCGAGGGTCTCGGTCAGCAACCGCGCCCCGTCGGCGAACCCCTGTCGCGCCCCCTTGGCGCCCTTTCGGATCAGCTCGATCTTGCGCAGGAACTCCTCGCCATGCTGCTCGCGGATGGTCCGTCCGAGCAGCTCGCCGAGCAGGTGGACATTCTCGCGCAGACGCGCGTCGATCTTCGCCATGGCTGTCTCCCCCGGCTGCAGCGCTACGCCAGCGCCGCTGAACGGCGCGGCTCCATTCATATCGAACCTAGAGTGCCCGCCCCTTGCGGGCATGGCAAGGCGATGCACGGCCTTGCGTTCGCAGGCCGGCGCGTGGCGCAGCATCCGACGAACAGGCGCCCGGGCCGGAAAGACGAGGAGGATCCGATGAAGATCGCAGAGCTGGTCAGGCACTGGGAAAACGAAGCCAAAGGCAACATGACCCGCACCCGCTACAGCATTCCGCTGGACCTGGAAGCGGCGGCGCGCCTGGCCGCGCTGGCCGAGATGTATCCCAAGCGGAGCACCGAGGCGCTGCTCGGCGAGCTGGTCAGCGCGGCACTGGAAGCCGTCGAGACGAGCATGCCCTACGAGCAGGGCAGCGAGGTGATCACCACCGACGAGCAGGGCGACCCGGTGTACGAGGACATCGGGCCCACCCCGCGCTTCCTCGAGCTGTCGAAGAAGCACCTGCTGCGCCTGCAGCAGGAACAGCAACCCTGACGTCGCGAACAGGCGTCGCAGCGCCCCCGCGCATACCTTCTCCACTGAACGTTTGCGTGACGGGGGCCTCTGAAAAATTATGCCACGTCGCTCCACCGCCCCGAGGACGGGCCCTGGACAGCACGTTTGAGGCATTCACTGTCAGACATTTCCACTGGAGACTGACCATGAGCGAAAACACTGCCGGAACCCTGAAATCACGTATTCGTCTGCCGGGCATCGCTGCCCTGGCCCTGAGCGGCCTCGTACTCGCCGGCTGCGCAGGCAGCCCGCCACCGAAGGAGCAGTTCGCCGTCACCGAATCCGCCGTTCGCAATGCCGAAAGCGCCGGTGGCACCGAATTCGCTGCGGTCGAAATGCGCAACGCCCGTGACAAGTGGAACCAGGCTCAACTGGAGATGCAGCAGGAAAACTACGACAAGGCGCGCAAGCTCGCCGAGCAGGCCGAATGGGATGCCCGTGTGGCCGAGCGCAAGGCGCAGGCCGCCAAGGCACAGCGGGCCGTGCAGGACGCCAACCAGGGCATCCAGGAGCTGCGCGAAGAGAGCATGCGCGGCATGCCGCAGTAAGCCCTGAGGCCCATGCTTTTCGTTGAAAAGCTGCAGGTACCGCAGTCCTCGTGCCCTTCCCTTTTCAACGATCTGTCCATTGTCGATCCGCATCAACACAGGATGACCAGATCATGCACAAACTCATTACCCTCCCCACGCTGCTTGCCGTAAGCATCGGCCTGACCGCCTGCGCGACTCCGCCGAACGAAAACCTCGAGCAGGCGCGCACGCATCTCACCTCGCTGCAGAACAACCCCCGGGCTGCGCAGGTGGCCGCGCTGGAAACGCGCGATGCCGAGCAGATGCTCAACAAGGCGAACCAGGCCTACGAAAACAAGGAGGACAAGGAGCGCGTCGATCAGCTCGCCTACCTGACCAAGCGCCGCGTCGAGCTGGCCGAGCAGACCATCGCGCTGCGCACCGCCGAACAGGAACTCGAGCAGACCTCGGCCCGACGCGCCGAAGCCCGCCTCGAATCCCGTGACGCCCAGCTGCGCCGCCAGCAGGAAGAGATCCGCCAGCTGCAGGAAGACCTGCAGACCAAGCAGACCGACCGCGGCACGCTGGTGACCTTCGGTGACGTGCTGTTCGACGTGGACCGTGCCGAGCTCAAGCCCGGCGGCATGCGCGACGTGCAGAAGCTCGCGGACTTCCTCAACGAGAACCCCGACCGCCAGCTCATCGTCGAGGGCTATACCGATAGCACCGGTTCGGACGCCCATAACCTGCGCCTGTCCGAGCGTCGCGCCGAAGCCGTTCGCGCGGCCCTGGTCCGCATGGGCGTAGATGCGCGTCGTATCGTGACCCGTGGCTACGGCCGGGAATACCCGGTCGCCAGCAACGCCACCGCTTCGGGCCGGGCGATGAACCGCCGGGTGGAAGTCACCATCTCCAACGACTCGCAGCCGGTCCGCGAGCGTTCGAGCATGGGCAGCTAAGCGACCTGCCGCGCCAACGAAAAGCCCCGCATCTCGCGGGGCTTTTCATTTCAGGCAGGGTCGGATGAGTGGCGGCGGTCGCCTTTTCCGTGGCGCCGGTGGCCGCCGCGCTCCTAATGGCAATATCCC
>NZ_QLAE01000042.1 GCF_005876855.1 Stutzerimonas nosocomialis
GTATATTATGTTAAATCATGGATCATGACTTCAATGTTCATAGGGCTTCAGCCCCGAGGCTAACTGATAGCTCCTCGGTCTCCCTGCTCGTAAACGGCCTATGCGGTAGATGCCATGCACCGCTCCTGTCCCTCATCCTAATTCCTCTATCTCAGCTCACTACAGCCACACCGTGCATACAACACTGCGGCTGCGACGTAGGACCAGCCAAACTTGTATTGGTGCGTGGCCCGCCACCTGGTCAACCTCTAGGTGGTGAACACCTACAAGGACACCCACGACATGCACCCACTGATCCGTGCGCAGACGGGGATTCAGGCGTTTTTCCAAGCGGCAGTTCGTAGGGTGGATGGCGCTTTTTTCATCCATCGTTGGGCACGCAAGGTGGATGGGTGAAGCGTCATCCACCCTACGGGGGCCTGGCAGGCTCTGACCAGTCGCTTCGGCGCTATCGCTACATTCCACGCATGCGATGCGGCCGTCCGCATTCAGGCCGTTTCGCAATCCCGAGCCAGGAAACGGCCTGGTGGCTTCAAGGCTCCGTAAAGAAGCGATGCATGCCATCGGTCAACGGACCGGCCACATAATCGAACAACGACCTCTCCCCTGTCAGGATGGCCACGCTCACCGGCACGCCCGGTAGCAATGGATAGCGGGTGGCCCGGTGCTCGAAGGCGTCCTCCGCCGGGCGGATGCGCACGCGGTAATAAGGAACTTTCTGCTCGTCGAGCACGGAGTCCGGGCTGATGTCCACGACCTCGCCGTCGATCGGCTGGAAACCGCGGGCGATTGACGATACCAGCTGGATGCGCGCCGTCTGCCCGGGGCTGACCATGCCGATGTCGCCGACCGGCAGCCGCGTCTCGACCAGCATCGGCTCGTCGGCCGGCACCAGCGTCATCAGCGTGCCACCGGGCTGTATGACGCCGCCCTCGGTGTTCACCTGCAGCGTCATCACCACGCCCTCGATGGGCGAACGCACCACCTGGCGTTCGCGGCTATCGGAGTACTTGCGCAAGCGTTCCTGCAGCTCGGCGACCTGCCGCCGGGTGTCGGCCAGCTCCTTCTGCAGCTCCTCGTTGCCGCCGGAATCCAGCGACGTCAGCGCCGCCTGCTCCTGCTTCAACGCGGCCTCCACACGTACCAGCGAAGCCTCGGTCTCCTGCAGGGTGCCGCGCTGCTGCTCCTCGTCCTTGAGCAGGTTCAGGTGCTCGTAGCGGTTGGCCAGACCGTCCTTCATCAGCTCCTCGCTGATGGTGATCTGTTGCCGCAGGAGCTTGAGCCTGTTACCGATATGCGCACGACGGGCCTTGAGCTCCGCCTGCTCGGCACGACGCTGGAGGATCTTCTGCTGCTGCTCCTCGTAACGGCTGCCCAGGCGGCTCTTCTGCGCGGTGAACAGATCGCGGTTGACCTGCACCTGCTCGGGAAAATCCTGCGCCAGCTCAGCCGGAACCGTCATGTGATCGGCGCCGCCCAGTTGGGTCTCCAGGCGAATCGCGCGGATACGCAGGGCACCGAGCTGAGCTTCGGTTTCCCGCATGTCGGAGATCATCGAAACGCGTTCCACCTCCGCCAGCGGCTCTCCGAGGGCCACGCGCTGGCCCTCACGGACCAGGATTCGCCGCACGATGCCCCCCTCCAGGTGCTGCACCAGCTTGGTCTGCCCCAGGGAAGTGACTTCACCGGTGGAATGACTGGCGATATCCAGAGTGAAGAGCGTCGACCAGATCAGCAGCGCGCCCAGCAACAGAGCCAGCAGGCGGATGGTCAGGCGGCTGCCGAGCAATTCGTCGCCTGGCAGCGCCGGATCGCCACGCCCGGGCAGGAAGACGCCGGTCAGGCGGCTGAGCACAGGGTGAGTGTCGAGGGCGGCCAGCAGGCGCCCCAGGCGTCCCGGCCGCTCGTTAGTCGTCTCGTTCGGCTCACGCATGGCTGGCTCCTTCACGGGCCGTTTCACGCACGACGCGAGGCACCGGTTTGTGGTTGAGGTCGATGACCGTGTCGGCAGCGCCAAGGATGAACGCCTCGTTGCTCATCACCACCAGCGTGCGGCCGTCCCGTACCAGTCGGTTGAGCAGCGCGGCAATGGCCTTGCAGCCCTCGGCGTCGACGCCCTCGGTAGGATCGTCGAGCACCACCAGCCGCCCCTCTCCGAGCAGCGCACGAACCAGCGCCAGACGTCGGCGGATACCCAGCGGAATGTGCGCGCCGCCGTTGCGCAGGTTCAGTCCGAGGCCTTCGGCGCCGCCCTCGACGAACCCACCGACCGCCAGCTCCCGGCAAAGCTCCAGCACGCGCGCATCCGGGGTGTCCGGCGCCAGTACGCAGAGGTTTTCGCGTAGCGTGCCATCGAAGAACTGCGGCTCCTGCGGCAGATAGGCCACCTGCCGGCGCCACCATTGCGGGTCGGCCTGGCGCAGATCCATGCCATCGACGAGCAGGTGTCCGCGCGAAGGCTCGAGCAGGCCCACCAGCAGGCGCGCCAAGGTCGTCTTGCCGCTGCCGTTGGCACCGGTGAAGGCCAGCACCCGGCCGGCATCAAGTGCGTAGTCGAAGTGTTCCAGCACCGGTACCGCCTGCTTCGGGTAGGCGAAGGCCAGGTCCTCGAAACGCAGGCTGCCCCGCATCTGCCCCAGGCGCACGCCATCGGCGCGCTCGCGAGGAATGGCGCACAACTGGCGCACCAACTCGAGCGCGCGCTGGCCACGGCCGATCTGCTCGCCCAGGCCCAGCGCCCGGGTCAAAGCCGCCAGGGCACGGCTGGCGAGGATGTTGCAGCCGATCAGCGAGCCGACGTCGAGGTTGCCGGCCAGCACCTCGCGCGCGCCCAGGCCCATGATGACCATGCTCAGCAGCAAGGTGCCCGCGTAGCTGGCGTTCTGCATGGTGTTCTGCAGGCGGTTGAGCTGGGCACGCTGTTCGGCCTGATCGCTGGCGCAGGCGTGCCACTTTTGCTTGAGCACGTCGGCCGCGGAAAAGGCGCGCACCATCTCGCCGCCGGCAGTGAGGTTGTGCTGATAGCCGGCGAGCTGGATGGCGACGCGGCTCTGCGCCTCCATCGGCTCGCGCAGGCGATGCTGTGCGAGCAGCGAGACCAGCGCTACCCCGGCCATCAGCAGCAGCGTCATGCATGCCAGGAACGGGCTGAGCATGCCCAGCACCACGACGAAGACGAAGGCGAACGGCATGTCCAGCAACGTCACCAGGTTGGGTGCGCCGAAGCACTGCTGAACGGTGCCCTGCCCGGCCAGGATCTCGCGGCGAGCGCTGTGCGGCAGCTGCTCGACCAGCGCGTACTGGCCCCTCGCGCTGCTTTCGAACAGGTTCTGGCTCAGCTCGCTGTCGGCGCGGGCGCACAACCACTGCGCCACCCGCAAGCGGGCGTTGCGCAACAGCACTTCGAATCCGACCGCCAGCAGCGCGCCCAGGGTCAGGGTCAGCAAGGTGGCGTCCACCCCCAGCGCCAGGTAGCGATTGAGCACGTGGATGCTGTAGAGCGAACTGGCCAGGCCGAGCAGGTTGATCAACAGCGAGGACAGCAGCAGTTCCAGACGGAGCCTGGGCTGCAGGGCGATTCGGCGGAGAAACTCGTTCATCTGGGTACTACTCGGGTCAAAGCGGAGGCTTCCTCCGCGCCAGAGCGCGGAGGAAGCCGGGGTCACACCGTGTGGGGTTGAATCACATCCTGTGGCAGATTGTGCGCATCGGGCTGGTTGGCCAGCTCGGCCAGCGCCACCAGGCCGCTGCCGTCCGTACCGCTGGAGGTGTCGGCGTCGTAGTACAGCCGGGTCACGTCGCCATTGGAGATCAGGAAGAAGGCCGAACCGGTGTGCAAGTCACTACCGCTGATCGCCGCCTCCAACTCGTCGAGTTGGCCGTTGCTCCCGGTGCCGAACTGGAACTGCCCGGCGGCGAAGCTCACCCGATAGATGTCGGCGTTGCCCTGGGCCGCGAGCTGGGCCAGGGTTTCCATCACGTCGCCGGCGTATGCCTGCGAGACCGATGTCGAGCCGCTCACCGAGAAGGCGCTCGGGTCGAACGTCAGGCGGTCGACGCCGGCCTGGAAGTCCAGGATCGCGTCCATGCCGTCGCTCGGCGAGCTGTAGTGGAAGCGGTCCGCACCGGCGCCCCCGCTGAGCACGTCCGCCCCGCTCCCGCCCACCAGCAGATCGTCGCCATCGCCGCCGTCGAGCACGTCGCTGCCGGCGCCGCCGAACAGCCGGTCGTTACCGCCCAGCCCCGCCAGCGTATCGGCCCCGGCGGTGCCGGTGAGCAGGTCGTCGCCTGCGCCGGCGACGTCGTCGTTGCGCAGGATCACGTCCTTGCTCAGCAGTACGTAGGGGCTGTTGGCGCTCGAGCGCAGAACGATCGACAAGAGCTCATCGGCCTCTACCGTGCGGTCGCCGGAGACGCTGAAGCTGAAGCTCGCGGTGGTGCTTCCGGCGGCGAAGGTGACGCTGCCCGACGGCAAGGCGCCGCCGAAGTCGTCTCCATCGACGCCCTGCCCGGCCCCCGGCTGCACGCCCCAGTAGAAGGTTTCCGCGCTGGCCGAGGGGTTGCGGCTGATTTCGAAGGTGAGCGTGCGGCTGCCGCTGTCGCCTTCCAGGACGCTGTCCGGGCCTGTGATGCCCAGGCCCAGGTCATCGTCGCGGATGAGCCCCGGCAGGCTGGTCGAGCCACCGACGATGGCCGGATGACTGAACGTCAGGGTGAAAGCCTCGTCGCCCTCACGCAGCGAGTCGCCCCGTACCGGCAGGCTGAACACCATTTCCGAAATGCCGGCGGCCAGCGTCACGGTCCCGGTCAAGGGCACGCCGAAGTCATCGGCGTTCACCGCCCCGGCGATGCTGTAGCTCAGGGTCAATGCCGCGTCGGACGGACCGGCCCGCAGGATGCGATAGGTCAACGGCGTGGTGGTACCGGGGTTGCCCTCGAAACGGCTGCTGTCCAATGCCAGCACGGTCAGGGCCACGTCGTCGCCCTGGATGGTAGCGCGAGCGCTGCCCTGCATCGGGTTCACGCTCACCCCGCCGGCGCTGCTGGAAAGCTGCACGGTGAACTGCTCGTCCGACTCACCCAGGTTGTCGCCGTACACCGGGATTTCCAGCGTCTTGCTCGTCTCGCCGGCGGCGAAGGACAGGGTCCCGGTGGGCAGCACGCCGCCGGCGAAATCGACGGCATCGGCCGGGGCCGAGCCGCTGCCGAATACCGACCAGTCGATGCTCGCCGCAACGCTGGTGTCGCCGCTGCGGGTGACGGTGAAGCGGAAGACGGTGGTGGCTCCGTCGTTGCCCTCGGCCAGTACGCTGTCCACCACGCGGATGGCGAACTGGCTGTCGTCGTTGACGATGGTGCCGCTGGCGCGGTCGTTGATCAGGTCGACGCCCTGCGGATCGCTCAGCACCACCTCGAAGCCCTGGTCCGGACCAAGCACGTCGTCGCCCTGCACGCGGATGACGATGTCCTTGTAGGTCTCGCCGTCGGCGAACGTCAGGCTACCGGAGGGCAGCACGTCGCCGACGAAACTGCCAGCGTTCGCCGGGTAGGTGCCGGCGCCCTGCAGCGCCCAGTCGACGCTGACGCTGCCGTTGCTATCGCCAACCCGCTCGACGCGGTAGACGAACTCGGTCACCTGGCCCTGGTTGCCTTCGTTCAGGCGGTCGCTGCCGAGGGCGGCGATGCTCAGGCCACGGTCGTCGTTGAGGATGGTGACGCTGGCCTCGCCAGTGAGGATGGTCGCGCCCACCGGGTCGCTGAGGACCACGGAGAACGTCTCGTCGTGCTCGCCCAGCGTGTCCGAATCCACATAGACGGTGATGGTCTTGCGGGTCTCACCGGCGCCGAAGGCCACCACACCGCTCAGGTAGATGCCGCCGAAGTCCTCGGCGTTGACCGGGTTGGCGCCGCTGGGCACCAGGTCCCAGAGCACGCTGACCGGGCCCGAGAGGTCGCCTCCGCGGGTCACGGTGAAGGTCACGGCGGTCTGCAGGCCGTCGCTGCCTTCCAGCACCTGGGCGGCATCGGCGGCGATCCACAGCACCGGATCGTCGTTGAGCACCATCGCGTCCACCGGGCCGGTGGTGATGGTGGAGCCATAGCTGGAGTTCTCCAGCCACACCTGGAAGCCCTCGTCCTCCTCGCCCAGCTCGTCGCCGCGCACGGCCACGGTGAAGGTCTTGCTGGTCTCGCCGTCGGCGAAATGCACGGTGCCGCTCAGGGCCTCGAACTCGTCGTCGCTCAGGGCGTGATTGCCCATTCCGGCGGCGCGCCAGTCGACGCTGGCGGTGCCGACTGCGCTGCCGCTGCGGTCGATGCGGAAGGTGAACAGCGTCAGGCCCTCGTCGCCCTCCACCGCTTCACGGGTCACCGCGCTCAGGGCGAGGCTGTCGTCGTCGTTGCGGAGGGTGCCGGTCTGGCCGTTGCCGACGATGTCGACGTCGGCGCCGGGGTTGGAGAGCTGCAGGGTGAACTGCTCGTCCCCCTCATCCAGGCCGTCGCCCAGTACGTCGATGTAGAGGTCCTTGTGGGTCTCGCCGGCGGCGAAGACCAGCTGTCCGGAAGGCAGCACGCCGCCGGGGAAGTCGGCGGCCGTGGCGCTGCCGGGTTGGACCTGCCAGTCGACGCGGGTCTCGCCGCTGGTGTCGCCGCTGCGGGTCACTGTGAAGTGCAGGCGGCCCGGGGTACCGTCGTCACCCTCATGGACCTCTGCCACGACACTGGCCAGGGTCAGGTCGATGTCGTCGTTGCGGATCACCCCGGCCGCACTGCCGGCGGCCGGGTCGACGGTACTGCCGGCGCCCGGCTGGTAGAGCTCGACGCTGAAATGCTCGTCCAGCTCCACGTCGCGGTCGCTGCGCACCGGGATGGTCAGCACCATCTCGCTCTGGCCGTCGGCGAAGGTCAGGGTACCGCCGGTGGACAGGAAGTCGCTGGCGTCGGTGTCGCCGTGGTTGATGCGCCAGTTGACCGTGGAGGTACCCTCGGTGCTGCCGGTGCGGGTCACGGTGAAGGTCAGCCCCGTGCCTTCGGCGGCGTCCGCCTCATGCCGTGCGATCGCGAACACATCGTCGTCGTTGCGGATCAGCACATCCACCTGCTGGGTGGCGAAGCTGTGACTCAGGCTGTCGCCGGGCGCCTGCAGGCCGAGGGTGAAGCCCTCGTCGGCCTCCAGGGCGCTGTCACCGGCCACCCAGACGATGACGGTCTGGCTCATCTGGCCCTCGGCGAAGGTCAGCTCGCCGAAGGGCAACTGGCCGCCGACGAAGTCGTCCGCCGAGGCCGGGTTGGCACCGCTGCCGGCGACACTCCAGGCCAGGGTGGTCGCCAGGCCGCTGCCGCTGCGGGTGACCAGGAAGCGGTAGCCGGTGGCGCCGTTGTCGCCTTCCACCGGCGTCGCAACGGCACTGAGGTCCCACTGCACGTCATCGCTGACGATGGTGCCGGTGGCGCTGCCCACCTTGATGTCCGAACCGGCGGAGGCGTTGCCCAGCACCACCTGGAAGACTTCGTCCGCCTCCAGGGTGCGGTCGCCCAGCACCACGACGCTGATGGTCTGGCTGGCTTCGCCGGCGGCGAAGGCGAGGCTGCCGCTGGGCAGTACGCCGCCCAGGAAGTCGGCCGCGTCCGCTGCGCCCTGCAGCTGCCAATCCACGCTGGTGGCGCGGTCCAGGTTGCCGCTGCGGCTGACGGTGAAGGTGTAGACGGTCTGCACGCCGTCGTGGCCTTCGACATGCGTGGCATCGGTGGCGGCGATGCTCAGCGAGACATCGTCGTTGACGATGGTGGCGTCTGCCGAGGCGTGGGTGAATACCACGTTATCCGCGCTGCTGAGGTTCAGGCGGAAGTCTTCGCTGGCTTCGCCGCTGTAGTCGCCGCGCACCGGTACGCGGATGATCAGCTGCTCCTGCCCGGCGATGAAGGTGACGCTGCCGCTGGTGGCCAGGAAATCGTCCGCCGAGGCCGGGTTGGCGCCGATGCCGACGACACTCCAGTCGAGGGTCTGGCTCCCGGACAGATCACCGCTGCGGGTCACGACGAAGTCGAACCAGGTGGTCTCGCCCTCATCGCCCTCGACCTGGGCGAGCGGTGCGCTGACATCGATCACCACGTCGTCGGCGACGATCAGCCCGTCGGCGCTGCCCTGGCCGATCACCAGCCCGCTGGACGGGTTGCTCAGCACCACGCTGAAGCCCTCGTCGCTCTCGGCCAGCAGATCGCCGCGCACGTTGACGGTAAGGGTGACGCTGGCCTGCCCCGCCGGCAGCACCAGGGAACCGGAAGGCAGCACGCCGAACGGGAAGTCGCCGCCATCGGCCGGGCTGAGCCCTCTGCCCACCACCGCCCAGTCGACGGTCTTGGCCTGCTCCAGAGAGCCGGTGCGGGTGATGGTGAAGGTGAAAGCGGTGGTGCCGCTGTCGCCTTCGGCCTTGCTGGCGTCGGTGGCGGCGATGCTGATGCTGGCGTCGTCGTTGAGGATGGTGCTGCTGGCGCTGCCGGTCTGGATCTGCGCGCCGCTGGCGTTGCCCAGGACGATGTCGAAGGACTCGTCGCCTTCGACCAGGGTGTCGCCGTTCACCAGCACGGTGATGGTCTTGCTCGACTCGCCGTCGGCGAATACCAGGCTGCCGCTGGGCAGGCCATTGTTGTCGCCAAGCTCATCGGCGCTGGCGAAGTCGGCCATGCTGGCCGCGCCGGAGCCCAGGCGCCACGCCACCGAGGCACTGCCACTGGTGTCGCCGGTACGGGTCACGGTGAAGGTGAAGGCGGTGCTGCCGCCCTGCCCCTCGGCGCGGCTGACCTGCTCGGCGGCGATGTTGAAGGCCGCGTCGTCGTTGAGGATGGTGCCTTCGGCCGTGGCCTGGCCGATGGTGTCGCCGGCGGTGCCCGCGCCCAGGCTGATCTGCACGCCGTAGGTCTCGTCGACTTCCGCCTGGAGGTCCTGGCTGGACTGGATGCTGATGGTCTTGGTCAGCTCGCCCGGGGCGAAGGTCACCGAGCCCGACATCGCCTGGCCGGCCAGGTCCGCCGCGTCGGCGCTGCCGTTGAGCAGGATCTGCCAGTTGATGGTCTGGCTCTGCTCGGTGCTGTGGCTGCGGGTGATGACGAACGTCTGCGCCTGTCCCTCGCTGCTGGCGCCCTGCAGCGGCGCGATGGAGAAGCTCGCATCGTCGTTGCGGATGGTGCCGGTGGCGGTGGTGCGGATCTGATCGCTGATGTCGCCGCTGAAGCTGCCGAGGACGATGCGGAACTGTTCCACCTGCTCCGGGGTGAGGTCGCCGACCACGGTGACGCTGATGGTCTTGCTGGTCTCGCCTGCAGCGAAGGTCAGGTTGCCGCTGGTGGCACCGCTGAAGTCGGCGGCACTGGTGGTGTCATGGAGCAGCGACCAGCTCATCGACGAACTGCCGGTGGTCACACCGGAACGGGTCACGGTGAAGGTCAGCGTCTGGTTGGCGTCGCTCTCGGTGATCGAGGCGTCGGCGATGCTGATGCCGGTGTCGTCGTTGACGATGGTCAGGGTGGCGCTGTTCTGGCTCAGGCTACGGGTAATGCCGGGGCCGTTGAGGGTTTCCTCGTAGAACACCACACGGAAGGCCTCGTTAGCCTCCACGCTGCCATCGCCGCGCACGCTGAAGGTGATGGTGCCGCTGGTGACGCCATCGGCAAAGCCCAGGGTGCCGCTGGGCAGCACGCCACCGACGAAGTCCGAGGCGTCCGCCGGGTTGCCGCCGACGCCTTCAACGCGCCATTTCACCGAGCCGGAGCCGCTGTAACCGCTGCGCACGACGGCCAGCGAGAAGGTGCTGGACTGGCCGCTGCCGCTCTCGGCCAGGCTGCTGGCGCTGGGCGTGATGCTGTAGACGGTGTCGCTGTCGTAGAGCGTGCCGCCGATGTTCATGCTGGTGCTTGAGCTGGCCGTCCAGGCGTCGCTGCCGAAGCGTACGGTGGAACTGTTTGTGTCGCCCGGCGCGCTGAGGCGCAGGGTGAAGCCCTCGGTGCTCTCGATGGCGCCGTCGAGCTTGAGCAGGTCGGCCAGGGAGATGGCGTAGCTGCTCTGCCCGCCGGTCAGGGTGATGGTGCCGCTGGTGCTGACGAAGTCGGCGCTGCCGGCGGTGTCGTAGAGCAGTGTGTAGTTCAGCGTTACGTCGTTATCCAGACGACCGTTACGGACGAGGGTGAAGTTCAGCGGCTGCCCTTCGTAGCCGCTGACGCTCGGGGTGTCGTTGCCGAAATAGCCCACCCATAGGCGGATGTCGTCGTTCTTCAGCGTGGTGCTGGCGGTTCCCTGAGTCGGATCGATGCCCGTGGGGCCGTATTCGTCGCGGTAGCTGTCGGAAACGAAACCATCGTTGTAGGCCTCGTTCGGCGTGAGCAGGGTCAGGCTCAGGCCGGCATCCGGCTCGATCACGGTATCGCCCGGGATGGTCAGGGTGACCTGCTTGCTGGTCTCGCCGGCGGCGAAGCTCACCACGCCATAGGTGGTGTTGCTGTACGGCGAAGTCACGCCGACCGCACTGCCACCATAGCCGCTGACCTGCGCCCCCCCGGTGCCGCCCCAGTTGATGTTGTCGCCCACCACCTTCCAGGCCACGCTGCTGGCGTAGTCCACGCTGCCGCCCGGCTGCGCGGTACGGGTAACGGTGAAGGTGATGGTGGTGCTGCCGGAACTACCTTCGAATACCTGGGTGGCATTGGCGGCGACGGCGAGCAACGCCGCCGGCTCGTCGTTGAGCACCCAGCCATCCTGGTTGTAGCCGAGCGACGGTGTCTCGATGTCGCCATCGAGGTTCCGCGGGTTGCTCAGCACCATCTTCACTTCTTCGCGCCAGGTCTCGGTCAGGGCGTCGTCGATCGTGCGCAGCGTGACGGTATGGGTCAGTTCGCCATCGAGGAAGGTGAAGCCGCCACTCAGGGTGCGCGTGGCGGCATCCCAGGACAGGCCCGGGTTGTTGGCCAGGATCCAGTCCATGTCCAGGTCGGCCGGGTCGATCTTGTACCAGTCGTTGCGGACATTGTTGGATTCGTTGGCCGTCTCCGAGCCGCCCAGCTCGATTTTCCAGTCCACCGAGTCCCGGCCACGCTGGTCGCCGGCACGGGTGATGGTGAAGACCAGATCCTCGCCTTCGGCGACATGCTCGCTGCTGACGTCGAAGCGGGTGTCGTCGTTCTGCAACACGGCGTAGTTGTTGGTGTAGCCCGCAGAGCTGGAAGGAGCCTGGATGCTGCTGCCCGGGCTGGCCTGGGTCAGGTAGAGACGGAAGGCTTCGTCGAACTCGCCCAGATCGTCGACCTTGGTGCGGATGGTGACGTGCTTCATCGATTCGCCATCGGCGAACTCCAGGCGTCCGGACGGAATGGTGTCGTTCCAGAAATCGTCGGCGCTGACCGCCGTGTAGCCTCCGACGCTGGTCTGCACCGCCCAGTCGACCCAGGCGGTACCCGAGGTGGAGACGGTGCGGTACACGGCGAAGGTGTGCTCGATGTAGCCGTCCGAGGCAGCGCCGCCGTCGTTCACGGTGTCGCCTTCCGCGCGGGTACGCCCCGTGGTGGGGGTGTCCTGGATGTAGAACTCCGCCTCGTCGCGCTGGATCTCGCCGAACAGGTAGACGCCGTTGGCGCTGGTGCCGGTCTGCAGCGTGGTGTCGGAGGTATGGATGTTTTGGCCGCCGGTCTGCGGCGCCACCAGTTCGTCGATGCCGCCGCCGTTGCTGAACAGCACCTTGAACCACTCGTCGTTCTCGACGGTGTTGTCGCCCCGAACGGTGAGGGTGATGGTCTTGCTGGTCTCGCCATTGGCGAAGACGACGGTACCCGACGGCAGCGTGCCACTGGCGAAGTCGGCGCCGTCGGCCGAGTACTCCCAGCGGCCATTGCCATAGTCCCAGACGTCCTGGCCGGTGGTGCTCCAGTTCACCGTGGAGCTCTTGGCCAGGTCGCCGCTGCGGGTCAGGGTGATGGTGTAGGTGGTGTTCTCGCCAGCCACCTTCTCGGCCTGGCGCGCCTGGGCCCACTCGACGGTGACCCGGGTGTCGTCGTTGGCGATGGTGCTCTGGTAGCTGCCGGTGGCACCGATGGAGGTGCCACTGCTGGCGCCGCTGAGCACCAGGTTGAAGCGTTCGTTGCCTTCCACGCTGCCCACGCCGGTGTCGCCATAGGCGTAGACGGTAATGCTCTTGGTGCTCTCGCCGGCGGCAAAGGTCAGGGTGCCGGAGGGGGTGAGATAGGTCGAACCGTTGGTGAAGTCGGCGGCGTTGGTGTCCAGGTGCTGGACGCTCCAGTTCACCGTGCTGGTCTGGTCCAGGTTGCCGGTGCGGGTCACGGTGTAGGTGAAGGGCGCACCGGTGCCATGGGCGCCGTCGCCCTCGCTGCGGCTGGTGCTGCCGGCGGTGATGTTCAGCTCGGCATCATCGTTGCGCACCACACCGCTGGCGCTGCCAGTGATGATTTCGCTGCCGGCGGAGGCGTTCTCCAGCACCAGCTTGAGAACCTCGTTGGCCTCCAGTCTGCTGTCGGCGGCGACGCGCACGGTGATGGTCTTGCTGTTCTCGCCGGCGGCGAAGTTCAGGGTGCCGTAGGGGATGCCGTTGCCGTCGAGGAGCACGCCCCCAGGCTGGCTGGCGTAGAAGTCGGCGCCGTCCACGGCGTTGGCGACGCTCGTGTCGACGCGCCACTGCACGCTGCTGGCCTGGTTCAGGTAGCCGCCACGGCTGACGCTGAAGGTAAAGTCCACGTAGCCGCTGTTGCCCTCGCCCTTGTCCGCCGAGAGCGCGGCGATGCTCAGGGTGGCGTCATCGTTGGCAAGCGTGGTGGTGGCGCTGGCGGTGCCGATGCTGCTGTTGGCCGGCGGGTTGGACAGGGTGACGGTGAGCGCTTCGTCGTTCTCGTATTGCGAGTCGCCCTTGACGCGGATGACCACGCTGGCGGTGGCCTGGCCATCGGCGAAGCTGACGGTACCGGTGGTGCCTTGGCCGTCGCCCAGGTCGAAGGCATCGAAGCCGCCGCTGAGAGTCCAGGTCAGGTCGCGCACGCCGGACAGGGAGCCGCTGCGGGTCACAGTGAAGCTCACCAGCCGCTCGCCGCTGTTGCCTTCGGCGATGCTGGTGGCGTCGGCGGTGATGGCGAAAGTGGCGTCATCGTTGAGGATGCTCGTCGTGGCGCTGCCCTGCCCCGCCTCGACGGTGCCACCCTGGGGATTGAACAGCTCCACCTGGAGCGGTTCGTCGGCTTCCACCAGGTTGTCGCCGCGCACCCGGATAGTGATGGTCCGGGTGTCGCTGCCGTTGGCGTCGAAGGTCACCGTGCCGCTGGGTAGGCCGCCGTTGTTGCCGTTGAGGTCCTGGCCGCTGCCGAAGTCGGCGGTGTCAAGGCCGTTGGCGCTCTTCAGGCGCCACTGCACCGAGCCGGCGGCGTCGCTCAGGCCGCTGCGGGTGACGGTGAAGGTAATGTCGGTGAAGGCGCCTTGGGGCCCCTCCACATGGGCCGCCGGAGCGCTGATGCTGAAGTTGGTGTCGTCGTCCTGCACCACGCTGGTGGCGCTGGCGCCGGTCACCAGGCCAGCACTGGGGTTGCTCAGGATCAGGGTGAAGGATTCGTCGCCCTCCACGCGGGTATCGCCGACCAGCTCGAAGCTGACGGTCAGTTCGGACTGGCCCGGGGCGAAGCTCAGGGTGCCGCTGGGCAGGCCACCCAGGGTGTCGCTGGCGTCACCGCCGTTGCTGCCGGTGACGAGGTAATCGACCGTGGCAGTGCCGGACAGCTCGCCGCTGCGCACGATGCGGTAGATCACGGTCTGGCTGCCGCTGCTGCCTTCGGTGACGGCACTGCGTTCGGCGAGCACGGCGAAACCCTGGTCGTCGTTGCGGATCACGCCTTCGGCGCTGCCGTCCACCACGTTCTGCGGCGTGCCGTCGTCCAGGCGGGCGTTGCCCAGCTCGACGCGGAAGGTCTCGTCGGCCTCCACCTGCAGGTCGCCCTTGACCAGGACGGTCAGGGTCTTGCTCGCTTCGCCGGCGGCAAAGCTCAGGGTGCCGCTGCTGGCATCGAAGTCGGCGGCATCGGCGATGCCGGCCAGGGACCAGTCCACCAGGGCGGCCGAGCCGAGGTCCCCGGCGCGGGTGACGGTGAAGGTGAAGGCGGTGGTGCCGCTGTGGCCTTCGGCCTTGTCGGCGGCCAGCGGAGTGATCGAGAAGCCCATGTCGTCGTTGCCGATGCGGGTCTCGGCACTGGCCACGGTCAACTCGGTGTTGCCGTCGCGGGCCTGCAGCTCGACGCTGAAGGCTTCGTCCAGCTCGATATGGCCGTCACCGGCCACGCGCACGGTGATCTGCACGCTGGTCTCGCCCTCGGCGAATTGCAGGGTGCCGGACGGCAGGCCGGCATTGCCACCAAGAGCGTCCTGGCCGGCCACGAAGTCGGCGAGGCTGGCGGCGTCGACACCCGCCCCCACCTGCACCTTCCAGTCGACGCTGGTGGCACCCAGGTCGCCGGCACGGGTGACGGTGAAGGTGAAGCTGCGCTCCTGGCCGGCGTCGCTTTCGCTGGCGCTGGCCTGGTCGGCGACGATGGACAGGCCGACGTCGTCGTTGCGCACCAGGGTGCTGGCGCTGCCGGTGAGCAGCTGGGTCTGGGCATGGGCGGGGTTTTCCGCCGGGTTGCCCAGGGTCAGGGTGAGGGTCTCGTCGTTCTCCAGCACGGCGTCGCCGGCCAGGGTCAGCTCGATGACCCTGGAGGTTTCGCCAGGGGCGAATTGCACCAGGCCGTTGAGCGCGGTGCCGGCGGCGAAGTCGTCCGCCTGCAGGCCGCTGGCGACCCAGCTCACGCTGACCGGGGCGGACAGGTCGCCGCTGCGGGTGACGGTGAAGCGCAGCACCTGGGTCTGGCCGGCAGCGCCTTCGGCCACCTCCGTCTGCTGGGCGTGGATGCTGATCCCCACGTCGTCGGAGAGGATGCTGCCCTGGGCCTGGCCGACCAGGATATCGGCATGGCCGCTGGCGTTGCCCAGGGTGACGGTGAACGACTCGTCGCCCTCGACATCCCGGTCGCCACGCACGGCGACCTGGATCACCTTGCTGGTCTCGCCGGGGCCGAAGGTCAGAATGCCGGTCGGCAACACGCCATCGGCGAAGTCGCCCGCGTCCACCTGACCGGAGAGGCTCCATTCCACGGTGGTGGTGCCGCTGGTGACGCCGGAGCGGGTCACGGTGAATTCATGGATGACGGTACCGCCGTCGCCTTCCACCAGGCCGCTGCGGGTAGTGGTGATGGCCAGGCCGGTATCGTCGTTGGTAATGGTGGCGGAAGCCGAGGCGGTGCCCAGGCTGGAACCGGTGGCGGGGTCGTAGAGCTCCACCCTCAGCCCTTCGCTGGCTTCCAGGCGATAGTCGCCGGCCACCTGCAGGGTAATGGTCTGGCTGGTTTCGCCGCTGGCGAAGTCGAGGATGCCGCTGGGCAGTACGCCGCCGACGAAGTCGCTGCCGTCCACCGCCGTACCGCCCTCGCCCACCACACGCCAGGCGACGCTGCCGCTGCCGCCGAGGTAACCGGTGCGACCGACGACGAAGCTCAGCTGCGCCACCTGGCCGTCGCCGCCCTCGGCGACGCTGGAGGCCTGGGCCTGGATGGAGAACTGCTGGTCGTCATTGAGCAGCAGGCCATTGAGGCTGCCGTTGCCGACGGTCGCGCCCGGGTTCGGGGTGCCGAGGCTGAGCACGAAGCTCTCGTCGCCTTCCAGTTGGGAGTCGGCAGCGATCTGCAGGACGATTTCCAGGCGATCGACACCGGGGGCGAAGGTCAGGGTGCCGCCGGGCAGCACACCGCCGACGAAGTCGCTGCCGTCCACGCCGTTCGCGGCACCGGGCGTCAGGCTCCAGGTGATGCTGTCGGTGCCGGCGAGATCGCCGCTGCGCTCGACCACATAACGAATCTCGCGCGCGCCGCCGCTGCCTTCGAAGCTGTCCGCCTGGGGCAGCAGGTCGAATATCACGTCATCGTTGCGGATCAGGCCGTTGGCCTGGCCGACGGCGATTTCCGCACCGACGCTGGGGTTGCTCAATACCACCTGGAAGGCCTCGTCGCCCTCCAGCACGCTGTCCGGGGACAACGGCAGGGTCACCACCAGGCTCTGCACGCCGCGGCCGAACTCCAGGGTGCCGCTGAAGGCGGTTCCGGAGAGGAAATCGGCGATGTTGGCGGAATCGGTGTCGCTGCCGAACACCACGCGCCAGTCGACGCTGGCGCTCTGGGTCAGGTCGCCCTGGCGCTGCACCGTGAAGTTGAGCTGGCGCGGAGTATCGCTGTTGCCTTCGGCGGCGTTCAGGCCGCTGCCATCGAGAGTCAGGCGGGCATCGTCGTTGATCAGGCTGCCGTTGGCGCGGTCCTGGATCACGGTCATCCCGGGGGTGCCGGTGCTGATGACCACCTGCAAGCCTTCGGTGGGCTCGTACTGGCTGTCGGCGCTGGGGCTGAAGCGGATCACCGCGCTGCTCTGGCCGGCGGCGAACTCGATGGTGCCGGACGGAAGGACGCCGCCGAAGTCGGCAGCGTCCACCGGGTTGTTGCCATGACCCTGGACGTGCCACTGCACGGTGCCCGGCAGGGACAGCTCGCCGGTACGGGTAACCACGAACTCCAGGGTCTGCGGACTGGCGTTGCCTTCCCGGACGTTGCCGTTGCGGGCACTGATGGACACCGCCTGGTCGTCCGGGTCGATGCTGGCCAGGGCTGCGCCGACGTCGATCTGGCTGTTGGCGTCCTGCGCCTGGAGGGAAACGGTGTAGCTCTCGGTGCCCTCGATCTGGCTGTCGCCGTTGAGGCGCACATAGATGACCTTGCTGCTCTCGCCGGCAGCGAACTGCACGGTGCCGCTCATGGGCTGGTCGGCAGCGAAGTCATTGAGGTCGGCCGGCAGCTCGCCATAGCCACTGATCTGATAGCCGATCTGCCCGGCGCTGGCGATGTTGCCGGTGCGGGTGACGACGAAGGCCTGCAGGCCACCGGTACCGTTGCCCTCGACAGTGGACGCGGTCAGCGCCTCGATGCTGTAGGTGGACTCGTCAGTGCGGATGGTGCCGTAGGCTTCGCCGTTGATGACCTGCACGCCGGCCGGCGGGTTGTGCAGGACGATGCCGAAGGTCTCGTCCTGCTCGGCCAGGTTGTCGCCCTTGACCCACACGGTGACCAGTTTCTCGGTCTCGTTGGCGGCGAAGGTCACGCGACCGCTGGGCATGCCGTCGGCCATGCCCAGCTGGTTCTGCCCAGCGACGAAATCATTGCTGTCGGCGGCATGGACGCCGACGCGCACGAAGCGCCAGTCGATCGACAGTTCTTCGCCGAGCAGCTCGGAACGGGTCACGCGGAACGTGATCGCCGTCTGCTGACCCTGCCCGCCCTCGAAAACGTCCAGCGCCACGCCGTTCAGGCTGACGCCGGTGTCGTCGTTGACGATGAGGGTGCTGGCACTGCCACCGGACACGCGCAGGTTGCTCTGTTCGCTGTGCAGGCTGACGGTGACGGTCTCGTCCGCCTCCACCTCGCGGTCGCCACGCACGGTCAGGATGATGTCGCGGCTGGTCTCGCCCGCCGCAAACTGCAGCGTACCGCCGGCCAGCCCCTCGATCAGATCGTTCTCGTCGATACCGGTCACCGACCAGCGTACGGCACCGGCGCTCAGCGCGTCGGTACGGGTGACGGTGAAGCTGAGGGTGGTGGTGCTGCCGCTGTCGCCTTCGCTGACCTGCGCCTGGTTGGCGCGGATGGATACCAGTCCGTCGTCGTTGAGTACCTCGGTGCTGGCGCTGGCGCTACCGACAATCAGATGCGCGCTGGGGTTGCTCAGCGTGACGGTGAGCATCTCGTTGGGCTCTACCACGCGGTCGCCGAGCAGCGGAATGGACAGCGTCTTGCTGGTTTCGCCCACGCCGAAGGTCAGCGTGCCGGATGGCAGCGGGCCGCCAACATCCGCCGGGTCCAGGCCGCTGGCCTGCCAGTCGATGGTCGCCGCCACGCGGCCGTTGTCACGGCTGACCACGAAGGTCAGCCATTGCTGCTCGCCCTCGTCACCTTCGAGCACCTGAACCTGCGTGGCGCGGATGTCCACCCTGGCCTCGTTGTCGAGAATCTGCGCACTGGCGCTGGACTGACCAAGCTGGCTGCCTGCGCCCACGCCGCTCAAGGTCACGCTGGCAGTGCGATCGCCCTGCGCCAGCCCGTCTCCGGGCACTTCGATGCGGATTTCCTGACGGGTCTGACCTGCTGCGAAGCTCACCACGCCTTGGGGCAGGCTGCCACCGAAGAGTGCCGGGTCCAGGCCGTCGAGGCTCCACTGAACCTGCTCGCTGCCGCTCGACAGGCTGCGGGTGACCGTGAAGACCAGCACGGTGATTTCGCCGTCGTCGCCTTCGAGCACGCTCGGCTGGCCCTCGACGGCGACGATCGAGACCGGAGCGACGACTTCATTGTTGCCGCTCGGCGTCGGCGCGGGCTGGAAAGCCGGTCCTGCCGGCAGTTCACCCTGCGTGCCGCTCATCAGGCTACTGCCGATACCGGTGTCATTGCGAAGGCCGGGAAACACGCCCAGGCCGCCGCCCGCGACGCCACCGGTGCCCTGGCTGGCCGCACCGGTACCGATGCCGGAGCTGACGCCGCCGAGCAGGCCCGGGCCCATGCCGTCGAGGTTGAGCATTGCCAGTTCCGGCGGAACGCCAGGGGGCAGCACGCCGCTACCGCTCATGTCGCCAGTGAGCTGGGTACGCTCGGGACGCACGCCCTGCTCCTGCGTCAGACCGATATCCTGGCCGAACAGGCCGGTGATTTCAGGCCGATAAGTGCTGTCGAACGCCGCAGGAGCAGGAAGGGCTTCATTGACGCTGGCTGCATTGGCCGGCGCCAACACGGGCACGAACGCTTCCGCCGACCGCGCCTGCGACGTACCGATGGCCGCGGCGTCCTGTTCGAACAGCGCCTGGGCGGCATCGTCCGCCAGCCAGGATCGAACCCAGGCGGACGTCTCAGGCAAATCGTGCCCATCGACACGCGCCCGCTCCTCCAGGCTCTGGCGCAGCGAAGCGATCATCCGCGGCGGCAGGCCGGCAGCCAGGAGCATGTCATGCATGGCCTGCAAGGCCTGCTCGAGCGAAGCGACCTCGGCGGACGCCTGTCCGGTCAGGAAGTCCACCACTCCCTGCACCGCACGCACCAGGGCATCGATCTGTGCGCTCGTCAACTCGGCCATGCTGGCTACTCCTGTCTACAACAACCTGTACGGAAAAAGTTACGCCCGCAGCGGATCGCTGCGGGCGCTGATGGATCGGTTAGCTGGTAACGGCCTCAGCGCGCCATTCCGAGCTCGAGGGCGGCGACGGGCATCGCCTCCTCGGCCGGGACGACGATGCCGGGCTGGCGGAACAGAGATGGATGCAGGCGACCGGTGGCCCGCAGCAGGCGATAGGCAGCGATGGTCTCGTCGATATCGGCAGCCGTGGCATCGCTCTGCGCGTTGATCAGGCCGATCTCGCCATTGAGGATGTCCAGCAGCGAACGGCGCCCCATCTCGCGCTCTTTGCGGGCCAGGCCAAGGAAGCTTTCGGCGATGCTGACCTGATTGCGAAGGTGCGCCGAACGCTCACGGGAGGTCTGCCAGGAGACCCAGGCGTTAAGCGCCTCCTCGATGGCCTGGACGCGTACGTAGTCGGCCTTTTCCTGCGCGCTGGCCACCGCCTGATCGGCGGCGCGGGTGACGTAGTGGGCACGCATGCCCAGGTCGAACTGCCAGTCGAAGTTGACCATCGCCCTGGTGTCGTTGCGCAGGCCCGGCATACCGTCGCGGTCTTCGAAACGGTCTTGGCTCAGGCGCAGCGACACACGCGGCATCAGTTCGCGGCTGCGTGTGGCATCGCGTTCGGCGAGGGTGACCTCGGCACGTTTCAGCGCGGCCAGCAGGTCGGGGTTCTGCTCCCCGACGCTGGCCAGGATGTCCTGCTCGGACTGCGGCAACCGACCATCGGGAATGGCCAGGGCTTCCAATTGCTCAGGCAGCATCGCCGCTTCGCCGAAGATGACCCGGTAGCGGTTCATGGCTTCACGCATGCGGCTGTTGGCCATTACCCGGCGGGCCTCGGCGCCGGCCAGTTGCGACTTCGCCTGCAATACGTCGGTGGCGTAGCCACGGCCGGCTTCCATGCGCGCGTCCTCCAGGGAGGTCTGCCGCTTGATGTTCTGTTCCGACTGGCGCGCATAGGCCTGCACACGCGCAGCCTGGATCACCTGCAACTGGGCCTCGATGGCCGCCAGCGTCAGGTTCTGAATCTGCAGTTCGCGCTCGGCTTCTTCCTTGTTCAGGATCACGCGGGCCGCGTCGACGCGCGACGAGGTGGCACCGAAATCGGTGATCAGCTGGTTCAGCCCGATACTGGCCTCGACCGGATCGAAATTGCCGTCGACGCCTTCGTCACGCCGGATGCGCTGGTGACCGGCTCCGCCGTTCACGGTCAGCTTGGGGAAGTAGGCGGTCCTTTCGACGCTGACCTGTTCCCGAGCGGTAGCCACGTCGGCGTCGACCATGCGCACCAGTTGGTGCTCGGCCAGAACACGCTCGAGTTTGTCAGCAAAGCCCTGCTCAGAGAAAGCATCGGCCGAACACAGCAGCAGGCACGTCGCGGTCAACGCTCGTCGCGCAACGAAGGAGGGCTTTTTTACCGAGGACATGAAGATCTACCAATTTCATCGTTAGGGCTGCTTTGTGCAGGCATCGAGCGGCGCGGCAGCACTGGCTGTCGACATGAATGTATCCAAATCTTGCTACCGCCCGCGGAGGGTATCGGCGGCCGTTCGATAACTTGAGGGAGCAAAATGACCGCTGGTCGGCCACCCTGCCGATGGATTACAAACCTGCTGATCGCCGCGAATCGACCCTACGGCGGATGATTGTCGCCGGCCGCCAATGCTTGCATTCGGCAGGCCAGCGTCCGCTCCTTTGCGAGCGCTTGATGAACGCCCTTCGGGCAAAGCGAGCGCCGACCTGCCGGTCTGCGTGATCAACGCCGGACATCCCCGCATCGGCAGTAATTGCCGAGTCGCATAACCCTTGCCGTCACGACGTCTATTCTGTTGTCACAGGCATATCCCGCACGGGGCGTCGCGTTTGCTGACGCATGCTCCGTGACTGCCAGTCATCCCAGGTGCGCACGTTGCGATAGACGACGCTCGCTTGGCAGCCCAGCGCTGCCGCGAGACGCACTCGACTACCTTCATGCCTCAGCCGGAGGAGCTAACGATGAGTGATTCTGACGACAACGGCCTCTCGCGCCGACAGGTCCTTGCCCTGGGCAGCGGCCTCGTGGTGCTGGGCTCGGCGCCGGTCTCGACCCTGGCTGCCACCCATGGCGAGCGCCCGGCAGACGAATCCCCCGTCCGCCAGGTTGCGACGTCCACCGTGGCCTTCGTGGTCAATGGCCAGCGTCGGGAACTCGAACTGGACAACCGCACGTCGCTGCTCGATGCGATGCGCGAACACCTTCACCTCACCGGCAGCAAGAAAGGCTGCGACCAGGGTCAATGCGGCGCGTGCACCATGATCGTCGACGGCCAGCGGATTAACAGCTGTCTGACGCTCGCCGTCATGCACCAGGGCGCGGAGATCACGACCATCGAGGGCCTGGGCACAACGGAAGACCTTCATCCGATGCAGGCCGCGTTCGTCAAGCATGACGGTTACCAGTGCGGGTATTGCACGCCTGGGCAGATCTGTTCGGCGGTATCGGTGCTCGAGGAGATCGAGCGCGGCATTCCCAGCCACGTCAGCGGCGACATCACCGCCCCACCCCAGCTGACCCGCGACGAGTTGCGTGAACGCATGAGCGGCAACATCTGCCGTTGCGGCGCCTACTCCAACATCATCGAGGCCATCACCGAGGTGGCTGGGGAGCGTGCATGAAAGCCTTTACTTACGAGCGCCCCGAAACCACGGCCGAAGCCGCTGCGAGCGCCGCGCGCTCACCCGGCGCGAAATTCATCGCCGGTGGCACCAACCTGCTCGACCTGATGAAGCTCGAGATCGAGACGCCGATGCACCTGATCGACGTGAACGGCCTGAAGCTCGACAGGATCGAGGCGACACCGGAGGGCGGCCTGCGCATCGGTGCGCTGGTCAGCAATACCGCCCTGGCCGCCGACGCCCGGGTACGGCAGGACTACGGCGTCCTGTCCCGCGCCCTGCTGGCGGGGGCGTCCGGGCAGCTACGCAACAAGGCGAGCACCGCGGGCAATCTGCTTCAGCGGACCCGCTGCCCCTACTTCTATGACACCAACCAGCCGTGCAACAAGCGCATGCCCGGCAGTGGCTGCGGCGCGCTGGAAGGCTTCAGCCGCCAGCTTGCGGTGGTCGGTGTCAGCGACGCCTGCATCGCCACCCATCCCAGCGACATGGCGGTCGCCATGCGGGTGCTCGATGCGACCGTGGAAACGGTTCGACCCAATGGCGAAACCCGCCGTATTCCCATCGCCGACTTCCATCGCCTGCCCGGCGACACCCCGCACATCGAAAGCGCGCTCATGCCCGGCGAGCTCATCACGGGGGTGACATTGCCAAGGCCGATCGGGGGCACGCACATCTATCACAAGGTTCGCGACCGGGCCTCGTATGCCTTCGCGCTGATATCGGTCGCCGCCGTGGTGCAGCCGGACGGTACCGGCCGGGTCGCCCTCGGCGGCGTTGCGCACAAGCCCTGGCGCGTGGAGTCGGCCGAAGCGCAACTGCCCGAGGGCGCGGGCGCCGTCAGCGAACGGCTATTGGCCGACGCCCGGCCCACGCACCATAACGAATTCAAACTGACACTCGTCCAGCGCACGCTCGGCGCCGTGCTGGCGCAAGCGAGGGGCTAAGCCATGAAATTCGAAACCGCCGCGGGAGAGAATCCGATCGATCGCCAACAGGTGGTCGGCAAGGGCGTCAATCGGATCGACGGTCCGCTCAAGACTACCGGCACGGCCACCTATGCCTACGAGTGGCACGAGCCGGTCGCCAATGCCGCCTATGGCCATGTGATCGGTTCCGCCATCGCCAAGGGTCGCATCACCTCCATCGACCTGACTCACGCCCGGCGCGCGCCAGGTGTGCTCACGGTCATCACTGCCGAGAACGCCGGTCCGCTCGGCAAGGGCGAACACAACAACGCGACGCTGCTCGGCGGGCCCGACATAGAGCATTACCACCAGGCGGTGGCGTTGGTGGTTGCCGAAAGCTTCGAGCAGGCGCGCGCCGCGGCGGAGCTGGTAGGCATCAGCTACGAACGCGCCCCGGGCAGCTTCGACCTGGCGGCGGCCAAAGATACGGCCAAAAGCCCCGGCAAGATCACGGGCGGTGACGCAGACAGCGCCGTGGGCGACTTCGCTTCCGCCTTCGCCGATGCGCCCGTACAGCTCGACGCCACCTACACCACCCCTGGCCACTCTCACGGGATGATGGAGCCGCACGCCTCCATCGCGGTCTGGGACGGCGATCGCCTGACCCTCTGGACCTCCAATCAGATGATCGAATGGGGCAAGCAGGACCTGGCCAGGACATTGAACATGCCGGCCGAGAACGTCCGACTTATCTCGCCCTATATAGGTGGGGGTTTCGGCGGCAAGCTGTTCCTGCGCGCCGATGCGCTACTGGCCGCCCTCGCCGCACGCGCCACCGGCCGGCCGGTCAAGGTCGCCCTGCCCCGTGCGCTGATGATCAACAACACCACTCACCGTGCCGCCACCATCCAGCGCATCCGCATCGGCGCCGACCGGGACGGGAAGATCGTCGCCATCGGCCACGAGAACTGGTCCGGCGACCTGAACGGGGAAAGTCCCGAGTCCGGGGTGCGCTATTCCCGGCCCCTGTATGCGGGAGCCAACCGTATGTCCGCCACCCGGCTGGCCAGCATCGACCTGCCCGAAGCCAACGCCATGCGCGCGCCCAGCGACATGCCGGGCTCCATGACCGTGGAGGTCGCCATGGACGAGATGGCGGAAAAGCTCGGCATGGACCCGGTGCAGTTTCGCATCGTCAACGACACCCAGGTCCTGCCCCAACAACCGGAGCGCTCCTATTCTCAGCGCCAGTTGAACGAATGCCTGATCCAGGGCGCCCAGCGCTTCGGCTGGAACCAGCGCGCCGCCACGCCGGGCACCCGGCGCGAGGGCGCCTGGCTGATAGGCCTGGGCGTCGCCGGCGGGTTCAGGGACAGCCCGGTGACGACCTCGGCCGCACGGGTACGGCTGGACGGCAACGGCATGGTCACGGTCGAAACCGACATGACCGACATCGGCACGGGCAGCTACACCATCATCGCCCAGACCGCCGCCGAGATGATGGGCGTGCCGCTGGAGCAGGTGGTGGTTCGCCTCGGTGACTCGAGCTTTCCGGTCTCGGCCGGCTCGGGTGGTCAATGGGGAGCGAACAGCTCCACGTCCGGCGTCTACGCGGCCTGCGTGAAACTTCGGCAAAGCGTGGCGCGCAAACTGGGCTTCGACGCGCAACAGGCCGTGTTCGAGAACGGCGAAGTTCGCCAGGGCGACAGACGCTTCGCCCTGCGTGAAGCCGCCGCCGACGGCAGTCTCGTCGAGGAAGACAGCATCGAATTCGGCGACCTTGACGATCGCTACAAGCTCTCGACCTTCGCCTCCCATTTCGCCGAGGTCGCCGTCCACTCGGCGACCGCCGAAGTGCGCATCCGCAGGATGCTCGCGGTGTGTGCCGCAGGGCGCATCCTCAACCCCAAGACCGCCCGCAGTCAGGTGATCGGCGCCATGACCATGGGCGTCGGCGCCGCGCTGATGGAGGAACTGGCGGTGGACACGCGCTACGGGTTCTTCGTCAACCATGATCTGGCCACCTATGAGGTGCCGGTGCATGCCGACATCCCGCACCAGGAGGTCGTCTTCCTCGACGAGACCGATCCGCTGTCTTCGCCGATGAAGGCCAAGGGCGTCGGTGAGCTGGGCATCTGCGGCGTCAGCGCCGCGGTCGCCAACGCGATCTACAACGCCACCGGCGTACGCGTTCGCGATTACCCGATAACGCTGGACAAGCTGATCGAAGGGATGCCGCAGACGGTGTAAGCCAAGGGCGCGCTGCTCGAAGCGCGCTGGAGGTGCATTAGGCCCGCTTGCATGCGATGCCGGCAGGTGTCACGGGCGGTTCGGGCCGCCACCCTGCCCATGAACCGGGCCGCTGGCGAAGGTCGGTCGAGGCCTGGCCGTTCACCGGCGTCCCTGCCGGCGAAGGTGGGAGGTGCGCCTTAGCGCTGGGTGACGGTCGCCACGTTGCCGCTGTTGGATTGGCTGATGTAGGCGCTGTTGTTCATGCCGCTCTGGTTGATGGTCGCCTGGTTGGCGATGCCCGCCTGGGTGATGTCGGCCAGGTTGCCGTTGCCGGTCTGCAGAACCGTGGCCAGGTTGTCGGCACCGCTGAGCTGGTTGACCGCTGCGGTGTTCAGCTCGCCGTTCTGGATCACGTCCACAGTGTTGTAGCTGCCGTTGCTCTGGCCGGTGATCAGGTTGTCGTTGCCGATCTGGTCGGCCAGCAACAGGTTGTCGTTGCCCGACTGGTCGAAATACAGCTCGTTGAAGTTGCCCGACTGGGTCACGTAGCCATCGTTGGTATCGCCGCTCTGGGCGAGTTCGGCGACCTGCCCGATGCCGTTCTGGTCGATGAAGGCCGCGTTGTATTCACCGGTCTGTTCGGTCAGGGTGCGGTTGTCGGCGCCGTCCTGATAGGTGGTGACACGGTTGGCTGTGCCGTCCTGGAACACGACGGCCTGCTGGCCGGTTCCGCTCTGCTGGGTGTAGAGACGGTTGTCGCTGCCGGTGGTCGAGCTGTAGGCGTCATGGCCTTCGCCGTCCTGGGCGACCAGCGCGGTGTTGTAGTCGCCTTCCTGGATGATCCGCGCCGAGGAATCCGAGCTGTTGCTCTGGAAGATGCTGGCCATGTTCAGGTCGCCGACCTGCTCGATCAAGGCGACGTCGGCGTCGCTGTTTTCCTGGGTGACGACCGAGGTGTTCTCCGCGCCGTCCTGATACTGCGCGGCACTGCTCCAGCGCGAGTTGGTCTGCACCGACTCGGCGTAGTTGTACTCGCCGTTCTGCGAAATCAGCGAGTCGGCATTCTCGGAGGCGGTTTGTTCGGTTTCGGCGGTGTTCAGCGTGCCGGCCTGGATCTGCTCGGCGATGTTCCCTTCTCCGCCGGTCTGCAGCACGTTGGCCTGGTTGTCGATACCGTCCTGGTCCTGGATCGAGGTATTGCCTGCTGCATAGGCCTGGACCGACACCACGGTCAGGATGGCTGCCACGAGGGGTTTGATCTTGAACATGCCTTTCTCCTTTGAATTCTTCTTGAGTTCGCTGTGGGCGCGTCGTGCGCATCGGCACTCGGGAACGCGCCAGACACCAGCCGGCCTACTGCATGCTGACTCACCAGGTCCGTGTTCAAGCTAGGATGGCTGTATGACGAACTTGCGAAAGCGCAGCGCTGCCCGACCAACGGCACCGCGCGTCCCTGCTGCATGCCGGCCGGCCTGCCGTGCTAATGTTCGGGCTTTCCCCGAAGGTGCCATTTCCATGCTCAAACGATTCTTTGCACTGGCCTCTCTGACGCTCGCCTGCCAGCTGGCGCACGCCCATGACCACGCGCACGAAGCCGCCGCCGGAGCAGGCCATCCGGGGCACGACACCATGAAGATCGAGCAGGTCTGGTCGCGGGCGGTGCCGCCGACGCCTCCGACCGGGGCGGTCTATTTCAAGCTCCACAGCCAGGCCTCTGAAGCGGACCGGCTGATCGGCGCCCATACGCCTCGCGCCCAAAAGGCCGAGTTGCATACCCATGTGCATCAGGGCGGCGTGATGCGCATGGAAGAGGTCGAGGCGGTAGAGATTCCGGCCAACGGGCAGGTGGAGTTCAAGCCGGGCGGCCACCATGTGATGCTGTTCGGGGTGACCGAACCGCTGGTGGCCGGCGAGCACTTCCCGATCACCCTGGAGTTCGAAAAGGCCGGAGAGATCACCCTGGACGTGACCATCACCGACCAGGCGCCGGCAGCGCACCATCACTGATTCCCGGCGCTCGGTCTTACGCGGCTAGCGGATCAACCGCCACTGGCGTTCATGAAACGCAGCACCTGAACGTCGCCGCCCACGCTGAAATCATGACGCAGCGGCTTGCGCAGCACCGCCGCGCGGATCGCCTCGATCACCGGCCCGTCGCAGGTGGGGTGGCGGCGCAACAGTGCGCGCAGGTCGATCGCATGCTCATGGCCAAGGCAGAGTAGAAGCCGCCCCTCCACCGTCACGCGCAGGCGGTTGCAGGTGGCGCAGAAGTTGTGGGAATGAGGCGAAATGAAGCCGATGCGCGTCCGTGGATGATCCCGCAGGCGCACGTAGCGCGCCGGCCCACCGCTCTGCTCGGCGCAATCGAGCAGCACGTGGCGCTCGGCGATCAGCCCACGTACCTCATCGCTGGAACAGAAGCTTTCACCGCGCGAGCGACCGACCTCGCCCAGCGGCATTTCTTCGATGAAGCTCAGATCCAGCCCGCCGGCGATGGCGAAGTCCACCAGGTCGGCGACCTCCTCGGCATTGCGCCCCTTCATCACCACGGCATTGAGCTTGATCCGCTCGAAGCCGGCGGCGCGCGCCGCCTCGATGCCATCGAGCACCTGCTGCAGCTGGCCGGTGCGGGTGATGGCGTGGAATTTGTCGGCATCCAGGCTATCGAGGCTGATGTTCAGCCGCTTGACCCCGGCGCGCGCCAGCGGGGCGGCGACCCTGACCAGCTGCGAGCCATTGCTGGTCATCACCAGCTCGCGCAGGCCGGGCAGCGCGGCGATGCGTTCGCAGAGTCCGACGATGCCCTGGCGCACCAGCGGCTCGCCGCCGGTGAGGCGGATTTTCTTCACCCCCAGGCCGACGAATATCCGCGCGATACGCTCCAGTTCCTCAAGGCCGAGCACCTGCTGACGCGGCAGGAAGGTCATGTCCTCAGCCATGCAGTAGACGCAGCGGAAGTCGCAGCGGTCGGTCACCGACAGGCGCAGGTAGTCGATCTGGCGGTCGTGGGCATCGCGTAGTTGAGTCATCGATTACACCTTCTGAAGCTTCGTAGGGCGGGTGACGCTTTATTCATCCGCCATGGCCCCGCTCGGTGGATGGGTGAAGCGTCACCCACCCTACTCGCTAGAAGTCGGATGGATGTTGCTTCAAGCTTCCGGCTTCAAGCTTCCAGCTGTTCCTATTGCATCAGTGGCGTTTGCGCGCCCTGCAGGTGGATGCCTTCGATGTTCGCCGCGGCTACCAGGGTCTGCAGGTACTGGCTGACGCCGATCTGCCAGACACGCTGGTTGAGCTCGGCGCGAATCGCACCGGCCACCGCCTCGTAGGGCAGCTGCTCACCCTCGATGCGCTGGTCGACGAACACCAGGTGATAGCCGTAGCGGCTCTCCAGCGGTTGCTGGCACAGGCCGACCGGCAGGCGGAACAGCTGGCGCTCGAATTCGGGCACGGTCTGCCCCTTGCTGATCTGGCCCAGCGCCCCGCCCTGCTCCCTGGAGGGACAAACCGAATGCTGCAGCGCCAGTTCGGCGAAGCGGTGCGGCGCCGCCTGCAGCTGCCGGAGCAGGCCCAGCGCCTGCTCGCGCGCCAGGCTGCGCGCTTCGTCATCATCCGCCGGGCAGGCCAGCAGGATGTGTCGCGCGGCCAGCAGCGGCGCGCTGAAGAAGCGCTGGCGGTTGCCGGTGTAGTACTGCCAGCAGGCCGCCTCGTCGGCCAGCGGCAGCGGCACTTCCTGTTCGATCAGGGTGCGTGTGGCGGCCTCTTCCTCGCTTTCGCCGGGCGCGGCCCGCACCACCAGGCCAAGTTCGGCGATGCGCTGCTGCAGCAGCTCGCGCACCACCAGCGCCTGGGTCGCCAGGTAGACCGCCTCGTCGCGACGCTCGGCGGGGTGATACTGCAATTCCCGGGCGATGGCCTGGGGCGCGATCGCCATGCCGTTGACCCGCACCCGCGGCCACTCCTGCTCGCTGCTGGCGATCAGCGGAGGTTCGCCGGACGCCTGCTCTGGGGCCGGCTCGGTGTCTTGCTCGCGAGGCAGTTCCTCGAACAGAGGGGCCTCGGCCGGCACGTCGATTTCCGGGCGGGCGCCGCCACCGCAGCCGCCGCCTCCCGTGCTTCCACCACATCCACAACCCATGATGATTACCTCGATAAGACGTTGAACCCTCGAAGCCGATCGGCCACGGCGGCTGACGCGTTGACGTCAGCCGCCGTGGGTCATGCCGGCGTCTTGTCCTTTGCCGTGACGTGGCCCGGTACGGCGGTCGGTGCGCTGGTCTCGCGCGCCGGCGCCTCGTAGCCACGCGGGCGTTGCGGACGCGACATGGCCGGCTTGACGCCCTTCTGCCGGACGATCTGGTAGCGCCGGCCCAGGTACCACACCGGCGCGCTGACGATGTGCACCAGACGGGTGAACGGGAACAGCACGAACAGGGTCACGCCGAGGAACACGTGCAGCTTGTAGATGATGCCGACCGACTCGATGGCGCCCGCGGCCTTGACCGGCTGCAGGGTGACCAGGCTCTGCGCCCAGGTGCCCAGCAGCACCATCACCGAACCGTCCAGGTGGCCGGTGGAGGCGACGATGGTCAGCAGGCCCAGCACCAGCTGGGTGAGCAGCACGAAGAGGATCATGATGTCGCTGGCGCTGGAGGTGGCCCGCACGCGGGCGTCGGTCAGGCGGCGATGGATCAGCATCACCAGGCCGATCAGGCAGAGAACGCCGAAGAACCCGCCGGACACCATCGCCACGACCTGCTTCTGGCCGCTGGTGATGAACGAGTGGTACAGCGCCTCGGGCATCAGCAGGCCGACGAAGTGACCGGCCAGGATGAAGATGATGCCGACGTGGAACAGGTTGCTCGCCAGGCGCATGCGGTTGTTCGACAGCATCTGGCTGGAGCCGGCCTTCCAGCTGTACTGCGACAGGTCGAAGCGCGCCCAGCTGCCGATCAGGCAGATGGCCAGGGCGATGTAGGGATAGACCCCGAACAGCAGGAAATTGACGTTAGACATTGCGCACCTCCTGGGCGAGCGCGGTGGCCTGCCCGTCATGCTTGAAATCGGTCCAGTGCAGCGGCACCGGGCTCTCCTCGCGAGCCTTGCCCGGCCCGCTCGGCATGGATGGGCAGCGATCCTGCTGCTCGGCCTGGAGGAAGTTGACCTGCTCCTCCTCCCAGATCTTGTCCAGCGCCTCCAGCGAGTCGTCGCGTTCCTCGGCGGCGACCTGCTCCTGCAGGCCGGCCAGGGTTTCCTGCACCGGCTCGCCGGCGATCTGCAGCAGCGCGGCGAAGCACGCGGCATGCGGGCTCTCGCGTTCCTGCAGGCGGGCCGCCAGCAGCGCCAGCAGATGCGCGACGTCGGCGAGCCCCTCGCGGGCCTCGAGATCCTCGCGGGTGGCCAGGTACTCGAGGTACAGCGGGATGTAATCCGGCAGTTCGCGCACGCCGATGGCGAAACCGGCCTCGGTGTACTGCGCCATCAGGTCGACCATGGCCTGGCCGCGGTCGCGGGACTCGCCGTGCACGTGCTCGAACAAGAGCAGCGACAGCGCGCGGCCACGGTCGAACAGGTCGGTGTAGCGCTCCTGCACGTCCATCAGGTCGCCTTCGGTCAGCTCGTCGAGCAGGCGGCGCAGCGCGATGCGCTGCGCCGGGCTGATCTCGCGGGCCGAGCCGATGGCCTGGGCCAGTTCGGCATGACCGTCGCGCAGGTGCTGGTCGGGGTAGTCCAGCAGCAGGGAAATCACTTTAAGGATGCGCATGGCTCAGTCCTCCCACAGCTGGACGGTCTTGATGACGTCGCGGCGGTTGGCCTTCTTCGCGCCGAACATGTTGGTGTCCGAGGCGCCGGAGCAGCCGCTGCCGAAGCTGAAACCGCAACCGGAACGCTCGGCGAAGGCGTCGCTCATGGCCTCCTCGCGATGCGCCGACGGAATCACGTAGCGGTCCTCGTAGTTGGCGATGGCCAGGTAGCGGTACATGTCCTCCACCTGGGCCACCGACAGCCCGACGCTTTCCAGCACCTCCAGGTCCTGCACGCCGTCGACCTGCTCGGCACGCTTGTAGGCGCGCATGGCGAGCATGCGCTTGAGCGCCAGCTTGACCGGTTCCTCGTCGCCCGCGGTAAGCAGGTTGGCCAGGTAGCGCAGCGGAATGCGCAGGCTGTCCACGTCCGGCAGCACGCCGTCCATGCTGACGTGGCCGGCGGCCACGGCGTTCTGGATCGGCGACAGCGGCGGCACGTACCAGACCATCGGCAGCGTGCGGTATTCGGGGTGCAGCGGCAGGGCCAGCTTCCAGTCCACCGCCATCTTGTAGACCGGCGACTTCTGCGCGGCCTCGATCACCGACATCGGGACGCCGTCGTTGAGCGCCTGCTCGATGACCTTGGGGTCGAACGGGTCGAGGAAAATCTCCAGTTGCTTGGCGTAGAGGTCCTGCTCGTTGACGGTACTGGCCACCTCGTGGATGCGGTCGGCGTCGTAGAGCAGCACGCCGAGGTAGCGGATGCGGCCCACGCAGGTCTCGGCGCAGACGGTGGGCATGCCGGCCTCGATGCGCGGGAAGCAGAAGATGCACTTCTCGGATTTGCCGCTCTTCCAGTTGAAGTAGATCTTCTTGTACGGGCAGCCACTGATGCACATGCGCCAGCCGCGGCACTTCTCCTGGTCGATGAGGACGATGCCGTCCTCCTCGCGCTTGTAGATCGCACCGCTCGGGCAGGACGCCGCGCAGGCCGGGTTCAGGCAGTGCTCGCACAGGCGCGGCAGGTACATCATGAAGGTGTTTTCATACTGGCCGTAGATGTCGGCCTGCACCTTGTCGAAGTTCTTGTCCTTGCGCCGCTTGGCGAACTCGGTCCCGAGGATTTCCTCCCAGTTGGGGCCCCACTCGATCTTCTCCATGCGCTGGCCGGAAATCAGCGAACGCGGCCGGGCCACCGGCTGATGCTGGCCGACCGGCGCGGTATGCAGGTGCTGGTAGTCGAAATCGAACGGCTCGTAATAGTCGTCGATGGCCGGCAGGTCCGGGTTGGCGAAGATGTTCGCCAACACGCGGAACTTGCCGCCGATCTTCGGGTTGATGGTGCCGTCGCCGTTGCGCACCCAGCCCCCCTTCCACTTGTCCTGGTTCTCCCATTCCTTCGGATAACCGATGCCGGGCTTGGTCTCGACGTTGTTGAACCACGCGTATTCCATGCCTTCGCGGCTGGTCCAGACGTTCTTGCAGGTGATCGAGCAGGTGTGGCAACCGATGCACTTGTCCAGGTTCAGGACCATGCCGACTTGAGAGCGAATTTTCATTGTGCTGCCTCCACAACCGGCACCTGGATCTTCAGAGCGGGAATGGTCCGGGGACCATGCGCTACCACCTTGGGCGAACGAATTTTCATGGCCTTATTCCTCAGATGTCTTGCGGCAGGGGTTGCGGCAGGTCATTGCCATGCGGCTCGTCGAGCCAGTCGACCTTGGCCATCTTGCGTACCACGACGAACTCGTCGCGGTTGCAGCCCACGGTGCCGTAGTAGTTGAAGCCGTACGCCTGCTGGGCGTAGCCGCCAATCATGTGGGTGGGCTTGAGCACCACGCGGGTCACCGAGTTGTGGTGGCCGCCGCGGGTCCGGGTGCTCTCGGCGCCGGGCACGTTCACGATGCGTTCCTGGGCGTGGTACATCATCACCATGCCCTCCATCACCCGCTGGCTGACCACCGCGCGGGCGGTGAGCGCGCCGTTGGCGTTGAAGCACTCGATCCAGTCGTTGTCCTCGATGCCGGCCTTCTTCGCGTCGACTTCGCTCATCCAGACGATCGGCCCGCCACGGCTCAGGGTGAGCATGATCAGGTTGTCCGAGTAGGTACTGTGGATGCCCCACTTCTGGTGCGGGGTGATCCAGTTGAGGACGATCTCGGGGTTGCCGTTGCTCTTCTTGCCCTTCACGTAGTCGACGGTGCGGGTGTTGATCGGCGGCCGGTAGCTCATCAGCTGCTCGCCGAAGGCCTGCATCCAGGGGTGGTCCTGGAAGAACTGCTGGCGCCCGGTGAGGGTGCGCCACGGGATCAGCTCATGGACGTTGGTGTAGCCGGCGTTGTACGACACATGCTCATCTTCGAGCCCCGACCAGGTCGGGCTGGAGATGATCTTGCGCGGCTGCGCCTGGATGTCGCGGAAGCGGATCGCCTCGTGCTCCTTGGGCAGCGCCAGGTGGCTGTGGTCGCGGCCGGTGAATTCCGACAGCGCGGCCCAGGCCTTCACCGCGACGTGGCCGTTGGTTTCCGGCGCCAGGCTGAGGATCACCTCGGCGGCGTCGATGGCCGATTCGATCTTCGGCCGACCCTGGCTGACGCCCTCCTCGCGCACCCGGTAGTTCAGTTCGCCGAGGAAATCGACTTCGTGCTGGGTGTTCCAGGCGATGCCCTTGCCGCCGTTGCCGAGCTTGTCGAGCAGCGGGCCGAGGGAGGTGAACTTCTTGTAGGTGGCCGGGTAGTCGCGCTCGACCACGGCCATGTTCGGGCAGTTCTTGCCCGGCTGCGGATCGACGCCCGCGGTCTTCCAGTCGGTGCCGCCGAACGGCTGCGCCAGTTCGCCGGGGCTGTCGTGCAAGAGCGGCACGGTGACCAGATCCTTCTCCACGCCCAGCTGACCTTCGGCCATCTTCGAGAAGGCCTGGGCGATGCCCTTGTAGATTTCCCAGTCGGACTTCGCCTCCCAGGCCGGGTCGATGGCTGCAGACAGCGGGTGGATGAAGGGGTGCATGTCCGAGGTGTTCATGTCGTCCTTCTCGTACCAGGTCGCGGTCGGCAGGACGATGTCGGAGTACACGCAGGTCGAGGACATGCGGAAGTCGAGGGTGGTGACCAGGTCGAGCTTGCCGATGGCGCCCTCGTCCTGCCATTCGGCCTCGGTCGGCTTGAAGCCGTCGGCGCGCTTGCCCAGGTCCTCGTTCATCACGCCGTTCTTCGTCCCCAGCAGGTACTTGAGCATGTACTCGTGGCCCTTGCCGGAGCTGCCCAGCAGGTTGGAGCGCCAGACGAACAGGTTGCGCGGGAAGTTATCCGGGTTGTCCGGCTGCTCACAGGCGAACTTCAGCGAACCGTCCTTGAGCGACCGGGTGACGTAGTCCACCGGCGACAGGCCGGCCGCTTCGGCATCACGGCAGATCTGCAGCGGGTTGCGGTTGAGCTGCGGTGCGCTCGGCAGCCAGCCGGCGCGCTCGGCGCGGATGTTGTAGTCGAGCATGTGCTCGGGGAACTGCGACTTGTCGGCCAGCGGCGAGAGCACCTCGTGGATGCTCATCTTCTCGTGGCGCCACTGCGAGCTGTGGTTGTAGAAGAAGCTGGTGCCGTTCATCTGCCGCGGCGGACGGCTCCAGTCGAGGCCGAAGGCCAGCGGCAGCCAGCCGCACTGCGGGCGCAGTTTTTCCTGACCCACGTAGTGAGCCCAGCCGCCACCGGTCTGGCCGACGCAACCGCACAACATCAGCATGTTGATCAGGCCGCGGTAGTTCATGTCCATGTGGTACCAGTGGTTCATCGCCGCGCCGACGATGATCATGGACCGGCCATGGGTCTTGTCGGCGTTGTCGGCGAATTCTCGGGCGATCTGGATCGCCTTCTCGCGCGAGACACCGGTGATCTTTTCCTGCCAGGCCGGGGTGCCCGGCACGCTGGCGTCGTCGTAGCTCTTGGCGACGTTGGCGCCACCCAGGCCACGGTCTATCCCCAGGTTGGCGGCCATCAGGTCGAACACGGTGGCGACCTTGGTGGTGCTGCCGTCGGCCAGGGTGACGGTGCGCACCGGTACGCGGCGCAGCTGGATGCTCTCGCCTTCGGCGTGCTGGAAGTGCTCGTGCTGGATGCCGCCGAAATACGGGAAGGCGACCTCGGCCGTCTCGCCGCCCTCGATCTGGCTCAGCGAGAGATCGACATCACGGCCGTCCCTGCCTTCGCGGGCCTCGATGTTCCACTTGCCCTTCTCGCCCCAGCGGTAGCCGATCGAACCCAGCGGCGAAACCAGCTCGCCGGTGTTGCCGTCGACGGCGATGGTCTTCCACTCGGGGTTGTTTTCCTGGCCGAGGTTGTCGGTGAGGTCGCAGGCGCGCAGGAAGCGGTCGGCGATGTAGCTGCCGTCCTTCTCGTTCAGGCGTACCAGCACCGGCAGGTCGGTGTAGCGCTTGGCATAGTCGCGGAAGTACTCGCTCGGCCTCTCCAGGTGGAATTCCTTGAAGATGACGTGGGCGAAGGCCTGGGCCAGCGCGGCATCGGTGCCCTGCTTGGGGTTGAGCCAGAGGTCGGTGAGCTTGGCGACTTCGGCGTAGTCCGGGGTGATGGCGACGGTCTTGGTGCCCTTGTAGCGGACCTCGGTGAAGAAATGCGCATCCGGCGTACGGGTCTGCGGGACGTTGGAACCCCAGGCGATGATGTAGTTGGAGTTGTACCAGTCGGCCGATTCCGGCACATCGGTCTGCTCGCCCCAGATCTGCGGCGAGGCCGGCGGCAGGTCGCAATACCAGTCGTAGAAGCTCAGGCACACGCCGCCG
>NZ_QLAE01000043.1 GCF_005876855.1 Stutzerimonas nosocomialis
GCAGGAGGCCGAGGAAATGCTGCGCGAGGAACAGCGGCGGCGCCAGCGCCATGGCTATACCCCCGAGGAACTCGCCGAGGGCGAGACCGACGAGCAGGACAAGGCCGAACTCGAAGAACTTCCGCGCCAGGGGCTGTGGGTGGACATCGAGGTCTGATCGGCGTGTAGCATGCAACGCCCGTTTCTCCACCTTCATTCATTTACGCATGATCCTCGATCCTTCCTCCCGGCTGGCGCTGGCCGACGCCGAACTCCATTACCTGCCCGGCTGGGCCGAACCCGCCGAGGCCGATCGCTGGCTCGCCGAACTGATCGAACGGACACCCTGGGCGCAGCCGCAGGTGAGCCTGTACGGCCGGCGTTTTTCGGTGCCGCGCCTGGTGGCCTGGTACGGCGATCCCGAGGCGCGCTATCGCTACTCGGGGCTGCTGCATGAGCCGCTGGCCTGGACGCCACTGCTCACGCAGATCCGCCAACGCATCCAGGACAGCGTCGGCAGGCCGTTCAACGGGGTGCTGCTGAACCTGTACCGAGATGGTCAGGATGCGATGGGCTGGCACAGCGACGACGAGGCCGAGCTCGGACGCGACCCCCTGGTGGTTTCCCTGAGCCTCGGCGCGTCCCGGCGCTTTGACCTGCGCCGCTGCGGCAGCAGCCGCATCGCCCATTCCCTGGCGCTGGAACACGGCTCGCTACTGGTCATGGCCGGTTCCACGCAGCATCATTGGCAGCACCAGATCGCCCGCACGCGCAAGGTTTCGGCGCCGCGGCTCAATCTCACCTTCCGCCTGATCGATCCGGAGCCGGGCCATGAGTAGCGACGACAAGGTCATCGACTTCACCACCGAACGCGGCAAACGCATCCATGACCTGAAGGAGAAGCGCCTGACCGAGCTGCGCGATGCCTTCGAAAAGGCCATGCCGCTCGGCAAGGGCCGCAAGAAGGGCAAGGGCAAGCCGAAGAAGCGCTGAGCCCCTATTCCCTCACCGTACGTCCCGCCATCCCTGGCGCGCCCCCCCTTTTCTTGACCTGCGTCAGTATCGGCACCCACCTGGAGGCGGGGCGGCCCGGGCATTGACGCGGGTCAATTTTCGGCGGCCATTCTCGGTTTACCTTGCACCCATCGAAACATTGCAACCGCAGGAGAACGGGATATGTACGTCGATGAGGTGGTACTCGCAGGGGTGGTCACGGTCGGCTTGATGTTCGTCTTCTTCGGTGGCATCGGTTATTTCATCTGGCAGGACTCGCGCAAGAAGCAAGGTTGATCCTGCCCGATACACAGAGCACGCAAGGCATTTAGGCGACTTCGGTCGCCTTTTTTTTCGCCTTGAAAAAGGCGCGTTGCGGTTATTAGTTAGCTAGCTAATAATTTAATCGGTGTGGACCTGTCAGATGTCCGTGCCGATTGACTTCACCGAGCCCGCGCTTCGTGCCAAACGCCCTTCAGCCATTCGTCCTTCCCGACAGAGCGGCCCTGCAGTTCGCCTGCAAGACCCTGCTCGGCGCCGGGCTGGCGTTATGGCTGGCCATGCGCTTCGATCTGGAGCAGCCTCAATGGGCGATGATGACGGCGTTCATCGTCGCCCAGCCACTCTCGGGCATGGTGCTGCAGAAGGGGCTGGCGCGGGTGGTCGGCACGCTGGTCGGCACCTGCATGGCGGTGGTCCTGATGGGGCTCGCGGCCCAGGCGCCCTGGCTGTTCCTGGGGATTCTCGCGGCCTGGCTCTGGCTCTGTACCGCTGCCTCGACGCTGCTGCGCAGCGCCTGGTCCTATGCCTTCGTGCTGGCCGGTTACACGGTGATGCTGATCGGCCTGCCGGCGCTGGCCGAGCCGGTGCTGGTATTCGACCATGCGGTGGCGCGCTGCACCGAGATCCTCCTCGGCATCAGCTGCGCGACGCTGACCAGCGCGGTGCTCTGGCCGCAACGGGTCCAGCTGCAGCTGGCGCAGCAGGCGCAGGCCGCCTGGCGTTCGTCGCTCGCCAGCGCCCAGGCCTCGCTGCAGCCGGGCGAGCCGGACCGCCAGGGCCTGCTGGAAATGCTCGGACGGATCGTCGCGGTGGATGCCCAGCGCGAGCACGCCTGGTTCGAAGGGCCTCGCGGACGCATCCGCGCCCGGGGCGTACGTGCGCTCAGCGCGCGCCTGCTGACGCTGTTGCGCACCGCACGGGCCGTGCGCCGGCAGTTGCGCGAGCTGTCCGACGCCGAGCGCCTGCACCTAGCGCCCTGGCTCGACGAGGTGCAGGCGGCCTTGCAGGCGCCCGACCTGAACACGCTGCGGGCGCCGCGTGAGCGGCTGATCGGCGTGGCCCGGGAGCCCGGGCTGGGCGCCAACCTGCATTATTGCCTCGGCCGCCTGGTGTTGCTGCTCGATCATGCGGCGGCTGCCGGCGAGGCCCTGCAGGCGGTCGAGGAGGGGCGGGAGCCCGAAGGCCGGGGCGGCGAGCTGGCGGCCCATCGCGACCTCACCCTGGCACTGGCCTACGGGCTTCGCAGTGCGCTCACCTTCGGCGTGCTGGCGACCTTCTGGATGTTCACCGGCTGGACCGCCGCGGTGGGGGCGATGATCCTCGCGGTGGTGGTCTGCGGACTGTTCGCCAGCCGCGACAATGCGGTGCAGATCGGCTTCAGCTTCCTGCGCGGCATCGCGATGGCGATTCCGGTCGCCTTCGTCGTCGGCCAGCTGCTGCTGCCGCAGTGGAGCGGTTTTCCGATGCTCTGCCTGGGGCTCGGCGTGCCGCTGTTCTTCGGTGCGCTGGGCATGGCGCGCCCCGCGCTGGCGGGCACCGCTACCTCGTTCTGCCTGCACACCATCGTGCTGGTCGGGCCGCAGAACTTCATGCGGTTCGATGTGGCCTACTTCTTCGATCAGGCCATCGCCATGCTGATCGGCGTCGGCTGTGCCGTGACCGCGTTTCGCCTGATCAGCCTGCGCCACCCCGCCTGGCATGGGCGACGATTGCTCGAGGCGACCCTGCGCGACCTCTCGGAACTGACCTCCCGGCGCCTGGCCGGAGCCGAGACCTGGTTCGCCGGGCGCATGGCCGACCGCCTGCTGCAGCTGGCGCGGCACCATTCGATCCTGCCGCCGGAGCGCCGCACGCGTTGGGATGACGGCCTGCTCGGGCTGGACATGGGCGATGAGCTGCTGCACCTGCGGCTATGCCTCGCGGCCGCCAGGCCGGCCGAGCAGGGCGCCCAGGCGCAGGCGCTGCAGACCTTGCGCCAGGTGCTGGTCCAGGGCCCGTCGCCGCAACGACAGGCGTGGCTCGACACGCCGGCCGAGCGCCTGCACGAGGTGCTCGCCAGTGCGGCGCCGAGCGATGCGCGCCGCCTGGGCGAGGCGGCGGTCGAACAGCTCAGGCGCAGTTGGCGGCAATGGTGCCGTTTGCAGGAGGAAACCACCGATGTGGCATGAATGGTCCCTGGGCGGGGTGCTGGTCAGCCCGTTTCTGCCGGCCGCGGTGCTGGCGCTGGCGCTGACCTTCGGCCTGCGTGCGCTGCTGCGCGCGGCGGGCCTGGGCCGTTGGGTCTGGCATGAAGCGCTGTTCGACTGCGCGCTGTTCGTCTGTGTACTGGGCGTCGTGGTCGCCGTCCTCTTTCGTCTGTAGGAGCTCTGCATGCGCACTGCAATTCGTGTCGCCGTGACCCTGGCCGTGGTGGTGCTGGCCGTGGCCGCCGGCTACAGCCTCTGGCATCACTACCTGATCTCGCCCTGGACGCGGGACGCGCGAATCCGTGCCGACGTGGTCACCGTCGCGCCCGATGTCTCGGGCCGGGTGGTCTCCCTGGCGGTGCGCGACAACCAGCACGTCGAGGCGGGGCAGGTGCTGCTCAGCATCGACCGCGAGCGCTACCAGGCGGCGCTGGACAAGGCCCGCGCGGTGGCCGAGACCCGCCAGCAGGAGCTGCGCCTGCGTGAGCACGAGGCGGCTCGACGCTCGCAGCTGCGGCAGTCGATCAGCGACGAGCAGAAGGAGAACGCGCAGATCGCCGCGGCCATCGCCCGGGCGCACTACCGCGAGGCCCAGGCCGAGGTTCGGGTCGCGGAACTCAATCTCGCCCGCGCCGACGTGCACGCGCCGCGCGCCGGGCAGGTCACCAACCTGCGGCTCGCCGAAGGCAACCATGTGTCGGCCGGCGAGCCGGTGATGGCACTGGTGGCCGACGGCTCGTTCTACGTGCAGGCCTATTTCGAGGAAACCAAGCTGCCGGCCATCCGTGTCGGCGATCCGGTGCGCATCTGGCCGATGAGCAGCGGCGAGCCCCTGAGCGGCCGGGTCGAGAGCATCAGTCGCGGCATCACCGACCGCAACGCCAACCCCGACAGCCAGCTGCTGGCCGACGTGGAGCCCACTTTCCAGTGGGTGCGGCTGGCCCAGCGGATTCCGGTGCGCATCCGCTTCGACAGCCTGCCCGAAGGCATCGAGCTGAGCGCCGGCATGACCGCCAGCGTGCAGGTGGTTGAGGAGTAGGGAAGAGCGCGATCTCCGTCGCGGCAGGGGCAGGCGTAGGGGTGGATGGCGCTCTTCCCATCCACCGTGGCTATCCCAGGTGGATGATAAAGCGCCATCCACCCTGCATATCTTCCTTAGCAGCGCTCCACCCGCGCGGGCGTGCGCTGCATCAGCAGCCGGCCTTTGCGGATCGAGGCCAGGGCGTGGCCCTGGGTGCGGATCATCTCGTAGTCGCTGGGCGCCGACAGGATCAGCAGGTTGGCCGGGCGGCCGGGTTCCAGGCCGTAGCCGTCGCCCAGGTTAAGCGTGCGCGCGCTGTTGTCGGTGATCAGGTCCAGGCCGCGCTGCAGGTCTTCGTAGCCGAGCATGTGGCAGATGTGCAGCCCGGCTTCGAGGATGCGCATGATGTTGCCGTTGCCCAGCGGGTACCAGGGGTCGACGATCGAGTCCTGGGCGAAGCAGACGTTCATCCCGGCGCGGTCGATCTCCGCCACGCGGGTCAGCCCACGGCGCTTGGGGTAGGTATCGAAGCGGCCCTGCAGGTGGATGCTCTCGGTCGGGCAGGAAATGAAGTTGATCCCCGACATCTTCAGCAGGCGGAACAGCTTGGAGCAGTAGGCGTTGTCGTAGGAGCCCATGGCCGTGGTGTGGCTGGCGGTAACCCGTGCGCCCATGCCGCGCACCCGCGCCTGTTCGGCGAGCACTTCGAGAAAGCGCGAATGCGGATCGTCGGTCTCGTCGCAGTGCACGTCGACCAGCAGGCCCTTGCGCTCGGCCAGGTCCATCAGGAAGTGGATCGAGCTGACCCCCTGTTCACGGGTGTTCTCGAAGTGCGGGATGCCGCCGACCACGTCGGCGCCGATGGCCACGGCTTCCTCCATCAGGCGGCGACCGCCCTCGAAGGACTCGATGCCTTCCTGCGGGAAGGCCACGATCTGCATGTCGACCAGATGGCGGGTCTCGTCGCGGACCTCGACCATGGCCTTGAGCGCGGCGAGGGTCGGGTCGGTCACGTCGACGTGGGTGCGCACGTGCTGGATGCCGTGGTCGACCAGCATGTCGATGGTCTTCTTCGCCCGCGTCTTGCTGTCTTCATGGGTCACCAGCGCCTTGCGCTCGCCCCAGCGCTCGATGCCCTCGAACAGGGTACCGCTCATGTTCCAGGCCGGCTCGCCGGCGGTCAGGGTCGCATCGAGGTGGATATGCGGCTCGATGAACGGCGCGGTGACCAGGTTCGATGCCGCATCGAGGTCGCCGGCCGGGGTGTCCGCCGGGCCGGCCTGGGGGACGAGGGCGGCGATGCGCTCGCCGTCGAGTTCGATGCGAAACAGCCCTTCTTTGCCGCGCAGGCGGGCGTTGACGATGTTCATGGGGTACTCCTCGTGTATCGGGGCGACGACAGCCGCCAGATCATCAGGGCCACGGCGACGTTCAGGCGATCGTGGGGATCGTCGAACGAACAGCCGGTCAGCGCTTCGATGCGCTGCATGCGATAGCCCAGGGTATTGCGGTGCACCGACAGGCGCTGCGCGGCCAGGGCCAGGTTGCCGTTCTCGTGGAACCAGGCCTCCAGGGTCGGCATCAGCACCGGCTCGCGGCGCGAATCGTCGCCGATCAGCGCGCCGAGCACCTTGTCGACGAAACGGTCCAGCAGGCTGCGGTCGCGAATGGCGCCGAGCAGCTCGAGCACGCCCAGGTCGGCGAAGCAGCACAGGCCCAGGCGCTCGGGAAACGACTGCGCGGCCACCAGTGCCTGGCGTGCCTCGCCGAGCGCGGTGGTCAGCTGACCCGGACCATGGCCGCTGGCGCTGAGGCCGGCGAACAGGCGCAAGGGTGACAGGTTCTGGTTCAGCTCATCCAGCGCGGCGGCGAGAGCCTGACGATTGGTCTGCGCCTGGGTCCCGGGCGCGGGCAGCAGGGCGATCCAGTGCTCGCCCTGGCACACCAGCGGCAAGGCATCGCCCAGTTCGCCGAGCACCTGCTCGAGTCGCCGCTGCAGCCGCTGGCGGCTCGCCTGGAGCCGGCGTTCGGCGTGGTCGGCCGGCTCGTCGGTGAACAGCCGCTCGCTGTCCTCGAGCTTGATCAGCGCGACCTGGCGCGGCACCGCCAGCGGCAGGTGCAGGCTGTCGGCGCGCTGCAGCAGCACGTCCAGGGACTGGTAGTCGCCCTCCAGCAGTTGCTGCAGGACATGCTCGCGCGAGCGGCCGCGCATCTGTTCCTGCACCAGCGCGGTGCCGATCGCCTGGGTGACCACCACCATCTTCAACTGGTAGGGCTGCTCCAGCAGCGGTACGCCGAGCCGTTCGGCTTCGGCCAGCACCGGCTCGGGGATGGCATGGATGAACTCCTCGCCGGTCAGGATCACCACGCCGGCCGCGGCCCGCGCCTGGGCCTCGCCGAGCAGCCGCAGCAGGTTGGCTTCGTCGCGCGGATGGTTGATCCCGGTGACGAACACCAGTTCGCCACCCATCACCCAGTCGGCGATGCCTTCGTTTTCGGCGACGTATGGCCAGCGCACCGGGTTGCCCAGCCCGGCGGCGCCGGCGCGCAGGCGCAGGCTCTCCAGGCCGGGCAGGGCCAGGACGTCTGCGACCGTCAGGCTCATGGGCGCGGTTCGGCCAGCGCCGCGTTGCGGCCCAGCACGGCGCGCTGCGCCTCGAACAGCACGACGTAGGCCAGCGCGCCGACGAGGATGCCGACGATGGGCGCTACCCAGGGCGACAGGTAGGCGCACAGCGCACCGATGACGTAGGCCGCCAGCCCCACCCAGTTGAAGGCCGGCAGATGGCTCTCGGCCAGGGCCGGGTAGCGGCCGCGGTGGCCATAGAAGTAGTCGGCCATGATCACGCCGCCGATCGGCGGGATGATCGAGCCGAGCAGGATCAGGAAGGGGATCAGCATGTCCGACATGCCGCCGATCGCCAGCAGCGTACCGACCGCGGCGCCGCCCAGGGTGACCAGCCGGCGACGGTCGGTGCGCAGCAGGTTGCAGCCGGCCGCGGCGAAGTTGTAGATGGTGTTGTCCTGGGTGGTCCAGAGGTTGAGAAAGAGCATCACCACCGCGGCCATCGACAGGCCCTGCAGGACCAGCACTTCGACGACGTCGGGCTGCTGGTAGACGATGGCGCCATAGGCACCGGCGACGATCATCAGGCCGTTGCCGATGAAGAAGCCGATCAGGCTGGCGAACACCGCGACCCGGCCGTTGCGGGCGAAGCGGGTCCAGTTGGTGGCCTGGGTGGCGCCGCTGACGAAGGTCCCGAAGACCATGGTGATGGCGACGCTCAGGGTCATGGTCTCGCTGGGTTCGACCGCCAGCAGCGCATCCAGCCCGCCGACGTCGCGCGTGGCGATCCACAGCGAGCAGACGAGCAGGGCGAGCATCGCCGGGACGGCGACCCGCGAGAGCAGGTCCAGGCCCCGGTAGCCGACGAAGGCGGTGATGCAGAAGCCGAAGCCGAACAGCACCATCAGCGGGATGGTCAGCCCCTCGGGCAGGCCGAGGATCTTCACCAGCACCAGAGCGATGGTGGCGGTGCCCCAGGCGTACCAGCCGACCTGGGTGAAGCCCAGCAGCATGTCGGACAGCTTGCTGCCGAGCTCGCCGAAGCAGAAACGTCCCATCAGTACCGAATTCAGGCCGCTGCGGCAGGCGATCAGGCCGAGCACGGCGGCGTAGGCGCCCAGCAGCAGATTGCCGATGACCGCGGCCCAGATCAGGGTGGTGAAGTCGAACGCCATGCCGATGCGGCCGCCGGCGAACATGGTGGCGGTGAAGAAGGTGAAGCCGAACAGCATGATCGAGGTGGAAAACAGGCCCTTGCGGGCACCGGCGGGAACCTCGCTCAACGGGAAATCGCTGTCGCCTTGGCGTGCTTGAGTCATGTCCGTAACTCCACAGGGGTGAGTGAAGTCATCGCTCTAGCAGTCGTCATGCCAGTTCGACCGGCAAGGGCCAACGCTCGAAAACGCCGAGCCAGGTTGTGCTCATTGCACAAGGGATTGGGGAATCCGGACGCTTTCGAGCCTGTTTCGTTGTGACATGCGAACAATGCGTGTGCCGCGTTGGTGCGAGGCGGCGCGCGCCTGCACCGCTTTCGCACGCAAACGGAAAGGCCCGCGACGGCGGGCCCGGATGACGGCGTGCTCGTCAGCCGATGCTGACGGTCGGCACGGCCTTGATTTCCACGGTCTGCGCCTTGCGCGGGGCGAGGATCTCGGCTTCGCCGTCGACCACCATCTCGTCGCGCTGGTTGAACACCTGGGTGGCGATGCGCACGCGGAACTTGGGCAGCTTCTCGAGGATTTCCAGGCGAACGGTCAGGGTGTCGCCGAGCTTGACCGGCAGCGCGAAGCGCATCGTCTGGCCGAGGTAGATGGTGCCCGGGCCGGGCAGCTCGCAGGCGACCGCGGCGCTGATCAGCGCGCCGCTGAACATGCCGTGGGCGATGCGCTCGCGGAAGAGGGTGGTGGCGGCGAATTCGGCATCCAGGTGCACCGGGTTGTGGTCCCCCGACATCGCGGCGAACAGCTGGATGTCGCGCTCTTCGACGGTCTTGCTGTAGGTGGCTTTCTGACCGACTTCCAGGGCTTCGTAGGGGGTGTTGCTGAGGCTGCTCATGGGCGCTCCTTGAATATGACCGGTGAGTCACGGCCGGGGTCTGTATCCGGATATTACCCGGTACCGCCCGGATGGGCTGTGAGGCTTGGACGCCACGGATGCCCGCCCGGGCACGTAACGGCCGATTGGCGGGCCCGGCGCCCGGGTAATGGGCGCTTGGGAGGCCGTGAGGTGATGGAAGATTCACGCCGCTGATGGAACCGGGCGAGCTCTTGCGCCTTCTTGCCAAGCTGCTAAGTTCGCGGCAGTCCGCCCTGCGCGGGCCAGACAAACTCAGGTAAAGAGGCCAAGAACAATGCAACCTGATTTCTGGAATGACAAACGCCCCGCGGGCATACCGAGCGAGATCGATCTGGGAGGGTATCGTTCGGTGATCGAGGTGTTCGAGCGCAGCTGCAAGCAGTACGCCGATCGCCCCGCTTTCAGCAACATGGGCGCCACGCTCACCTATGCGGACCTGTCGCGCCATTCCGCCGCGTTCGCCGCCTATCTGCAGAACCACACCGACCTCAAGCCCGGCGATCGCATCGCCGTGCAGATGCCCAACCTGCTGCAGTACCCGATCGCCGTGTTCGGCGCGATGCGCGCGGGCCTGACGGTGGTCAACACCAACCCGCTGTACACCACGCGGGAGATGAAGCACCAGTTCAAGGATTCCGGCGCGCGCGCGCTGGTCTACCTCAACACCTTCGGCAAGCAGGTGCAGGAAGTGCTGCCGGAAACCGACATCGAATACCTGATCGAGGCGCGCATCGGCGACATGTTGCCGCCGCTCAAGGGCCTGCTGATCAACGCCGCGGTCAAGCACCTGAAGAAGATGGTGCCCGACTACCAGCTGCCCCAGGCGGTGCCGTTCAAGGCCGCCCTGCGCGACGGCGCGCGGCACAGCCTCAGGCCGGTGTCGACGACCCTCGACGACATCGCGGTGCTGCAGTACACCGGCGGCACCACCGGCGTTGCCAAGGGCGCGATGCTCACCCATGGCAACCTGGTGGCCAACATGCAGCAGGCGCGGGCGAACATGCAGCAGCTGGGCGACGACGGCCAGCCGATCATCCGGGAAGGGCAGGAAGTGATGATCGCGCCGCTGCCGCTCTATCACATCTACGCCTTCACCGTGAACTGCATGTGCATGATGGTGACCGGCAACCACAACGTCCTGATCACCAACCCACGGGACATCAACGCCTTCGTCAAGGAATTGCAGCAGTGGCGGTTCACCGGCTTCCTGGGCCTCAACACCCTGTTCGTCGCGCTGATGTCGCATCCGGATTTCAAGAAGATCGACTTCTCGGCGCTCAAGGGCACCAACTCCGGCGGCACCGCGCTGGTGGCCGCGGTGGCCGAGCGCTGGCGCAGCATCACCGGCGTGACGGTGGTGGAAGGTTACGGCCTGACCGAAACCTCGCCGGTGGTCTGCGCCAATCCGCACGGTGAACGGTCGCGGCTGGGCACCGTCGGCCTGCCGGTACCGGGCACCGCGCTGAAGGTGATCGACGAGCAGGGCAACGAGTTGCCGCTTGGCGAACGCGGCGAGCTCTGCGTCAAGGGGCCGCAGGTGATGAAGGGCTACTGGCAGCGTCCCGAGGCGACCGCCGAGGTGCTCGACGAAGAGGGTTGGCTGAAGACCGGCGACATCGCGGTGATCGATCACGACGGCTTCGTCAGCATCGTCGACCGCAAGAAGGACCTGATCATCGTCTCGGGTTTCAACGTCTACCCCAACGAGATCGAAGAAGTGGTCATGGCCCATCCGAAGGTCACCGCCTGCGCGGCCGTCGGCGTGCCGGACGAGAAATCCGGCGAGGCGGTCAAGCTGTTCGTGGTGCCGAGCGACACGTCGCTCACCGTCGAAGAGCTGCAGACCTACTGCCGGGAAAACTTCACCGGCTACAAGATTCCCAGGCACTTCGTCTTCAGGGATTCGCTGCCGATGTCTCCAGTCGGTAAGATACTGCGCCGGGAACTGCGCGACATCGCCTGATACCCCGCAACATACGCTGCGAGAAATGACCGAAGCTTTTGCTTCGGTCATTTTTTGTCGTCTCGATAGAAAGTCGACATTGTTCGGCCGGGGGCAAAACTGCTAACCTCAGGCCCGCTTTCTTGCCGGCATCGCGGTACAAAAGTTAACAAAACACAACAAAACGGCTGACATCTGCGCAGTCAAAGCTGTCGCTTAGGAGTGGGGTTATGACCGATAACTTCTGGAAGGATAAATATCCTGTCGGGGTCTCGAGCGAGATCGATCCCGACGCTTACCAGAACATCCAGGCGGTATTGAAGTACGCATGCGAGCGTTTCGCCGATAAGCCGGCGTTCAGCAACCTCGGCAAGACCCTGACCTACGGCGAGCTTTATTCGCTCTCCGGCCAATTCGCCGCCTATCTCCAGCACCACACCGACCTCAAGCCCGGCGATCGTATCGCGGTGCAGATGCCCAACGTGCTGCAGTATCCGGTCGTGGTGTTCGGCGCCATGCGCGCCGGCCTGATCGTGGTCAACACCAACCCGCTGTACACCGCGCGGGAGATGGAACACCAGTTCAACGACTCCGGCGCCAAGGCGCTGGTCTGCCTGGCCAACATGGCGCACCTGGCCGAAGCCGTGCTGCCACGCACCGGCATCCGGCAGGTCATCGTCACCGAGGTCGGCGACATGCTGCCGACGCTCAAGCGGGTGCTGGTCAACGCCGTCGTCAAGCACGTCAAGAAGATGGTGCCGGCCTACAACCTGCCGCAGGCGGTGCGCTTCAACGACGCCATGGCCATGGGCCGTGGCAAGCCGGTCACCGAAGCCAATCCGGCCAGCAACGACACCGCCGTGCTGCAGTACACCGGCGGCACCACGGGCGTGGCCAAGGGCGCGATGCTGACGCACCGCAATATCGTCGCCAACATGCTGCAGTGCCGCGCCCTGATGGGTACCGAGCTGGGCGAGGGCTGCGAGGTGATGGTCGCGCCGTTGCCGCTGTACCACATCTATGCGTTCACCTTTCACTGCATGACGATGATGCTGATCGGCGCGCACAACGTGCTGATCACCAACCCCCGCGACCTGCCGGCCTTCGTCAAGGACCTGAGCAAGTACCGCTTCACCGGGTTCGTCGGCCTCAACACCCTGTTCGTCGCCCTGTGCAACAACGAAGGCTTCCGCAAGCTGGACTTCTCTTCGCTCAAGGCCACGTTTTCCGGTGGCATGGCGCTGCAGCTGGCCGCGGCCGAGCGCTGGGCCGAGGTCACCGGCTGCCCCATCTGCGAAGGCTTCGGCATGACCGAAACCAGCCCGGTGGTCTCGGTGAACCCCTTCCAGAACATCCAGATCGGCACGATCGGCATCCCGATGCCCTCGACCCAGTGCAAGGTCATCGACGAGGAGGGCAACGACCTGCCGATGGGCTCCATTGGCGAGTTGTGCGTCAAGGGCCCGCAGGTGATGAAGGGCTACTGGCAGCGCCAGGACGCCACCGACGAGATTCTGGATGCCGACGGCTGGCTCAAGACCGGCGATATCGGCGTGATCCAGGAAGACGGCTACATGCGCATCGTCGACCGCAAGAAGGACATGATCCTGGTGTCCGGTTTCAACGTCTATCCGAACGAGCTCGAAGACGTTCTGGCGACTCTGCCGGGCGTGTTGCAGTGCGCCGCGATCGGTGTCCCGGACGAGAAGTCGGGCGAGGCGATCAAACTCTTCGTGGTCACCAAGCCGGGCGAGAGCCTGACCAAGGAACAGGTCATGCAGCACATGCATGACAACGTCACCGGCTACAAGCGTCCCAAGAGCGTCGAGTTCCGCGACAGCCTGCCGACCACCAACGTTGGCAAGATCCTGCGCCGCGAGCTGCGCGACCAGGAACTCAAGAAGCTCGGCAAGACGTAATCGCCGGCACGCGCTGTAGGAAAAAAGCCCGCTTCGGCGGGTTTTTTCATGGGCGCGAAAAAACCGACCAGCTGCACGTCTGACTGACGCAACGCCGAGAACCGGGGGCGGCGGGTCCAGTCTAGTGACCAAGGTCGCGTCCGCTGGAAGCCGTAGGGGACAGTGGCGTACGCACGGCGAATGCCACGCCGGCCTGCCCAACCATGTTCGTCCAATGAAGGATGAGTTACCTATGAATAAGAAGAATGTTTGTCAGGTAGTGGGTTCCCTCGCGTTAGCTTCCTCGACCGCTTTTGCCGCGCCGCCTCTGGAGACCGAGGCCTTCAACGACCTCTGGACTCCGGACAAGCCCAACGCGGCGGTCTGCAATTCGATCCTCCTGGTCAGCTCGCCCATTGGCCTGCCGCGTTGCATGCAGGCCAGCAACGTGATGAAACGCCTGGAAGCGCTGCAGGACATCGCCACGCTCAACGGCGGCAATCGCGCCTCGGGGCAGCCCGGTTACCAGGCCTCGGTGGACTACGTGCGCAGCACCCTGGAGCAGGCCGGCTATCAGGTTTCGATCCAGGCGTTTCCGTTCTCCGCCTACTACCCGGTCGGGCCCGGCACCCTGGCGGCCGTGGCGCCGCAGCCGGTCAGCTATGTCTGGGAGGAGGATTTCACCTACCTGTCGCAAACCGAGGCCGGCAGCGTCAGCGGGCCGGTGGTCGCGGTCGACGTTGCCCTCGGTGCCGGCAACACCTCCACCAGCGGCTGCGAGCCGGAAGACTTCGCCGGATTCCCGAGCGGTTCCATCGCGCTGATCCAGCGCGGTACCTGCGACTTCGTGGTCAAGGCGCAGAACGCCGCCGATGCCGGTGCGGTCGGTGTGGTCATCTTCAACCAGGGCAACACCGAGGACCGCACCGGGCTCGCCAACGTGACCCTGGGCGACGATTACCAGGGTGGGTTGCCGGTCATCTTCGCGACCTACGCCAATGGCGCCGCCTGGGCCGACACGCCCGGCCTGCAGCTGAGCTTCTCGGTGGACGTCGTGCGCGAGCGCACCGAGACCTTCAACGTGCTGGCCGAGACCCGGCGTGGCGACCCGAACAACGTGATCATGGTCGGCGCGCATCTGGACTCGGTGTTCGAAGGCCCCGGCATCAACGACAACGGGTCGGGCAGCGCCGCGGTGCTGGAGATGGCGGTGCTGCTGCGTCGTGCCCAGCCGCTGAACAAGATCCGCTTTGCCTGGTGGGGGGCCGAGGAGTCGGGGCTGGTGGGCTCGACCTATTACGTCAACCAGCTGGCCGATGAGGAAAAGGCGCGGATCAAGGCCTACCTCAACGTCGACATGATCGGTTCGCCGAACTACGCGAACTTCATCTACGACGGCGACGGCTCGGATTTCGGCCTGCAGGGTCCGCCCGGTTCGGCGGCCATCGAACGGCTGTTCGAGAGCTACTTCCGCCTGCGGGGCGCGGCGTCCGAGGGTACCGAGATCAGTTTCCGCTCCGACTACGCGCAGTTCTTCGAGGATGGCATCGCCTTCGGCGGGCTGTTCACCGGCGCGGAAGGCATCAAGACCGTCGAGCAGGCGCAGCGCTATGGCGGCGCGGCGGGCGAGCCCTACGATGCCTGCTACCACCAGGCCTGCGACGACCTCGGCAACATCGACATGGATGCCCTGGAGCTGCACGCCGATGCCCTGGCGTTCGCCACCAGTTGGCTGTCGTTGTCGACCAAGGTCATCGATGACGAGATCGCGGCCGCCGAAGCGGCGCAAGGCACGACCATCCTGCGTCAGCAAGTGGTCCGCGAGCGCACCCACTGGGGGCATGACTGGATCAAGTAAGGCCGAAGGCTACGCCGGCACGACGCCGGCGTAGCCTCTCAATCGGCAGCGGCCTGCAGGGGTACCGACTTCAGCCAGCCGCGCAGGTCCATGAACAGGGCGCGCTGGCCATCGTCGGCCAGCAGCCGCCCACGCTCCACGTAACGGCCGGCGCCGAGCGAATACCGCAGCGTCTGTTCGCGGCCCGGAGTGTCGGCGAAGTGGCCTGACTCCAGGTCCATTGCCAGTATGCGCAGGGTTTCGACGAGGTTCGCGCGCAACGCATCCCGATAGGGCTGTGCCTGATCCTTCAGCCAGGGGGCGAGGCCGATGTTGGCGGTGGTGTCCGCCTTCCAGGGCGCAGCGCCCAGCACTTCGATCCGACCTTTGTAGAGCACCTCATGCCCGAAGCTGAGGGTGATCTCGGTGATGAGGCGCGTGCTATCGAAGTCGTTGCCCAGTACGGCCTGGGGCTCGAAGCGCAGCAGATAGGGGCTGGCGTCCTTGACCGGGCCGAGCGTTCCGAGGTCGAGCTGGTCTCGAAGCTGTCGTTCGAACCAGCTGTCCAGACCCGTGCCCGCGGTCGCCATGCGTAGCGGCGCCACCTGCTGATCGGCTTCGTTCCGGGCTTCGCCGTGCACGCGCGACCTGTTCAGTTGGCTGACCAGCAGACTGCCGATCATCACGCCGGCGGCGGATGCGCCCGCCGAGCCGCCCTGGCCGGACACCTGCACCACCGGCGCGGTGTTGAGCGCACGCTCGACCATCTTCTGGCCGTCGACCCTGACATCGCCTTGCACGAGCCGCGCCTGGGTCACGTCCACCTCGACGCGGTAGCCATAGGCCTTGAGCAGGGCGGCGGGGTCCTGATCGATGTGTGGCCGCAGCGCCTGGGGAGCGCTGCAACCTGCAAGCGCGAGCACCAGCGCCACCTGCAAGAGTGGCCGGCCCATCAATGTGCGCTCAGCATCTCGGGACGGAACGGGGCGAGGACGCGCTGTTCGCTTTCATCCAGGGCCTGGTAGAAGGCATTGGTCAGGTTCGGGTAATCCGGGCCCTCGTCCCATTCGCCATCGGCGGCGCGCGTGGCGGCGAAGGCCTGGTAGAACGCCAGGCGGTTGTCGGCAAGGTCGATGACCTGGGTCAGCCCGCTCACCTGGCTCATCGGCTCGCTGGTGGGCACGATCGAATAGTAGCTGCGCATGGTGCCGGCAACGGTCATGGACACCAGGATGAGCTTGTCCACCTGCTGTTGCTCGCGCAGCGGCGTGAAGTCGCGCTTGGCGTAGCCGAGCTTGGCGCTGCTCTCCTTGAAGTTCTCGAGCTTGACCGGGGGGAGTGCCTTGGCCTGGTAGCCGCGCTGGGTCAGATCGTCCACCAGCTGCTGCGGGATCGTCTCGAAGCTCGCGAGCTCCCAGGTCTCGACCTTGGCGCGCAGGCCGGCCGCCAGGCCGGTGTTGATAGCCAGGTCCAGCAGACCCTGATTGCCAACCAGCTGAACGGAGGGCTTCGGCAGTTCCACAATGGCGACGCCGATGGTCTTGTCGCGCTCGTTCCAGAGCGTCTCTTCGAGGGCGATCGGCAGTTGAGGGGAGGCGCACCCGGTAAGCCAGGCGGCGGCCATAAGCAGAACGAAGAGTCTGAACAGTCTCATGTGCAAGTCCTTTTGAGAGGGGATTGGGGGCGGCGATTCTAGAAAGCAGTGATTGCATATGGCTATCACTGGGTCGCGCCAGGCGGCCGGCAGGCCCGTCTTCCTTCGAAAGTTGCGATGCGCTTCTCATCGGAATCGGCGTCAGGGAACAACCTGGCGGGAACCGCTGAGTTGCCGAGCGGTCGGGGCGGGCGTTTTCGGCTGGCGGGGCAAATCTGCGACAATTGCCGCTTCACTCGAATGCCCCATGGCTGTCCATGACCGACGCAACGCCCCATTTCGACACCCTGCACCAGAATCTCGACCAGGCCTTCAGCGCCGACCGCCATCGTCTGCGCCGGCAGCTGCACGAGTTGAGGAAGCGGCCGGACGAGGCCAGGCTGGCGCAATGGGTCGAGCGCTTCCAGGCTTCGGTCGCCAAGGTCGAGGCGCGCCGCAACAGTGTTCCCGCTGTCCGCTATGACGATGCGCTGCCGATCGCGGCCAAGCGCGACGAGATCAAGGTCGCGCTTTCGAAGCACCAGGTCCTGGTGATCGCCGGCGAGACCGGCTCGGGCAAGACCACCCAGTTGCCCAAGATCTGCCTGGAGATCGGGCGCGGCGTGCATGGGCTGATCGGCCATACCCAGCCACGGCGTCTGGCCGCGCGCAGCGTCGCCACCCGCGTTGCCGAAGAGCTCGGTGTGCCGCTGGGCGAGGGCGTGGGCTATCAGGTGCGCTTCGAGGATCAGAGCACCGACCAGACCCTGGTCAAGCTGATGACCGACGGCATCCTGCTGGCCGAGACGCAGCATGACCGCTTCCTTGAAAAGTACGACACCCTCATCGTCGACGAAGCCCACGAGCGTTCGCTCAATATCGACTTCCTGCTGGGTTTTCTGAAGACCCTGCTGCCGCGCCGGCCGGACCTGAAGGTCATCATCACGTCGGCGACCATCGACCTGGAGCGCTTTTCCAGGCACTTCGACGGGGCGCCGATCATCGAGGTATCCGGCCGCACCTACCCGGTGGACACCTGGTATCGCCCGCTGGCCGCCGAGACCGACGAGGACGGCGAGCGGCTGGAGGACGACCTGACCGTCGACCAGGGCATCCTCGCCGCGCTGGACGAGATCGCCGCGCACGAGAAGAGCGTCGGCCAGCGCCCCGGCGACGTGCTGGTGTTCCTGCCCGGCGAGCGCGAGATCCGCGACGCGGCGGAAATGCTGCGCAAGGCCAACCTGAAGTTCACCGAGGTGCTGCCGTTGTATGCGCGCCTGACCCCGGCCGAGCAGCAGAAGATCTTCCAGCCGCGGCCTGGCCGCAAGATCGTGCTGGCCACCAACGTGGCGGAAACCTCGCTGACGGTGCCCGGCATCCGCTACGTGATCGACTCGGGCACCGCCCGTATCAGCCGTTACAGCTACCGCGCCAAGGTGCAGCGCCTGCCGATCGAGGCGGTGTCCCAGGCCAGCGCCAACCAGCGCAAGGGGCGCTGCGGCCGGGTCGAGCCCGGCATCTGCATCCGCCTGTACAGCGAGGAGGATTTCCTCGGACGGCCCGAATTCACCGACCCCGAAATCCTGCGTACCAACCTCGCCGCGGTCATCCTGCAGATGCTGCACCTGCGGCTGGGCGACATTCAGGACTTCCCGTTCATCGAGCCGCCGGATGGCAAGGCCATCAGCGATGGATTCAACCTTTTGCAGGAACTCTCGGCGGTCAACCGCGAGAACCAGCTGACCCCGCTGGGTCGCCAGCTGGCGCGCCTGCCGATCGACCCGCGGCTGGGCCGCATGCTGCTCGAAGCGGCGAAGCTCGGCAGCACGGCCGAGGTGCTGATCGTCGCCAGCGCGCTGTCGGTGCAGGACGTGCGCGAACGCCCGGCCGATCGCCAGACCCAGGCCGACCAGGCCCACGCCCAGTGGAAGGACCCGGACTCGGATTTCGCCGCGCTGATCAACCTCTGGCGCGGCTTCGAGGAGCAGCGCCAGGCGCTGGGTTCCAACGCGCTGCGCAGCTGGTGCCGGAAGAATTTCCTCAACTATCTGCGTCTTCGCGAATGGCGCGATGCCCACCGTCAGCTGCTGCTGATCGTGCGCGAGCTCAAGCTCGATGGCCAACCCCGAGGTTCCGACCGCGAACAGGGGGCGGCTGGAGGGAAAGATCGCGCTCAGGACCGCTCCCACAAAGGCGCCGCCGATCACCGTGGGAGCGGTCTCGACCGCGAAGGGGCGGGCGTCGCAGCGAAGGCGGGCGTCCCGGAGCAGAATCGCAGGGTGGAAGACGGCGAAGCCTCTTCCACGCGTGCGGCCGAGGCGGGGTCTCAGCCTGTCCCAACCAAGGACAACAAAGTCAACGCCATCGTCCGCCAGCAGGCCGAAGCCAGCGAGGCCGCGCAGAAGGCCAAGGGCTACGCCGCCGTGCACAAGGCGATCCTCGCCGGTCTGCTCAGCCACATCGGCCAGAAGACCGAGGAGGGCGACTACCTGGGCGCCCGGCAGCGTCGCTTCTGGATTCACCCCTCGAGCGTCATCGGGCGCAAGAAACCCAACTGGATCATGGCCGCCGAGCTGGTCGAGACCACCAAGCTGTTCGCCCGCATGGTGGCGAAGATCGAGCCGGACTGGATCGAGCCGCTGGCCGGGCATCTGGTCAAGAAGAACCACTTCGAGCCGCACTGGGAAAAGAAGCGCGGCCAGGTGGTCGCCTACGAACAGGTGACGCTCTACGGGCTGATCGTCGTGCGCCGCCGGCCGGTGCACTACGGCCCGATCGACCCGGCCGCGGCGCGCGAGCTGTTCATCCGCGAGGGGCTGGTGCGCGGCGAGATCAACAGCCGTGCCCGGGCGCTGGCGGCCAACCGCGAGCTGCTCGAGCGCATGGACGAGCTGGAGGCCAAGGCGCGCCGCCGCGACATCCTCGCCGACGAGGAAACCCTGTTCGGCTACTACGACGCGCGCCTGCCCGCCGACGTCTACCAGGCGGCCAGCTTCGAGAACTGGTACAAGCGCGAAAGCCAGAAAGACCCGCGGCTGCTGGTCATGGGCGAAGAGGACGTGCTGGCCCGCGAGGCGCGTGAGGTCACCGCCTCGCAATACCCGGACAGCCTGCGTATCGGCGAGCTGTCGCTGCCGCTGGACTACCACTTCGAGCCCAACCATCCGCGCGACGGCGTGACGCTGCGCGTGCCGGCGCCGCTGCTGCCACAACTGCGTCCCGAGCGTCTCGACTGGCTGGTTCCGGGTCTGATCGAAGCCAAGGCGATCGCGCTGGTGCGCGGCCTGCCCAAGGCGATTCGCAAGAGCTTCGTGCCGGTGCCCGATTTCGTCGGCGCAGCGCTTTCGAAGATCACCTTCGGCGAGGGCTCGCTGCCCGAAGCGCTGGGGCGCGAGCTGCTGCGCATGACCGGCGCACGCGTGCCGGACGAGGCCTGGGGCGAAGCGGCCGCCGGGCTCGAAAACCACCTGAAGATGAACATCGAAGTGGTCGATGCGCAGGGCAAGTTCCTCGGCGAAGGCCGTGACCTGGCCGAGCTGACGGCGCGCTTCAACGAAGCCAGCCAGGCGGCGTTGACGGCGCCACGGCAGAAAGCCGAACAGAAGCCGGTCGAGGCCAGGGGCTTCTCCCAGGTGGCGGAAAAGGCCCAGCAGAAGGTCGCGGGGCTGTCGATGACGGTCTACCCGGCGCTGGTGGAAGAGGGCGGTGTGGTCAAGGAGGGTCGCTTCCCGACCCAGGCCGAAGCCGACTTCCAGCACCGCCGTGCGCTGCAGCGGCTGCTGCTGCAACAACTGGCCGAGCCCGCCAGGTTCCTGCGCAACAAACTGCCGGGCCTCACCGAGCTGGGCCTGCTGTACCGCGACCTGGGCAAGGTCGATGCGCTGGTCGAGGACATCCTCCTGGCCAGCCTGGACAGCTGCATCCTCGACGGCGAAGCCCAGCTGCCGCGCGACGGCGCCGCCCTGGCCTCGCTGGCCGAGAAGAAACGAGGCGACTGGACGGCCCACGCCGAGCGCCTGGCGCGCCTCGTGCTGGATATCCTCAAGCTCTGGCACGGCCTGCAGAAGCGCTTCAAGGGCCGGATCGACCTGGCCCAGGCGGTGGCACTCAACGACATCAAGGCGCAACTGGCCAACCTGGTCTATCCCGGCTTCGTGCGCGAAACGCCGGCCGACTGGCTGAAGGAATACCCGCGCTACCTCAAGGCGGTGGAACAGCGCTTCGACAAGATCGCCGCCCAGCTGCAACGCGACCGCGTCTGGTCGGGCGAGCTGGCCGGCTACTGGGAGCAGTACCAGGCGCGCCTGAAGAAGCACCAGCAGGAAGGCAAGCGTGACCCGGAGCTGGCGCTGTACCGCTGGATGCTGGAGGAATACCGCGTATCGCTGTGGGCCCAGCAACTGGGAACGAAGATGGCGGTGTCCGACAAACGCCTGAACAAGCAGTGGGCGCAGGTGGAGGCCTGACCGTAGACGGGTGCGGCCCTTGCCGCTGAGCTGTTGCGGGCAAGGCGGTAGGGTCGCCCTGCCTTATCCGGGCCGGGTCGCTTACCGATCACCCAGCATGCGCGCCAGCACATCCTCGTCCTGCGGGCGGCGGCGGTGGATGAAGACCATCGCCACATGGCCGACGATGAGTGCCAGCAGCAGCCAGCCGAGCCAGCTGTGCAGCAGGTTGGCCGGCGCCATCAGCCAGTCGATGCGCGGGCCGTCGAAGCCGGGCATCAGTGTCAGGCCGAAGGGCTCGAAGGCGCGGCCCGAGCCGTACTGGCGCAGCAATGCGAGCAGCGGGACGATCACCATCAGGGCGTAGAGGGCCAGGTGGCCCAGCGTCGCCATGGGGCTCAGCGAGGCGGGGCGGTGGCCGCGGTTGTGCAGCGACCATAGCCCGCGGGCGATCACGAGCAGGATCAGCAGCAGCCCGACCGTCCGGTGGGTGGCCCAGAGGAACCCTTCGATCGCCGTGTCTTCGAGCAGCAGGTGCGCGAGTGCTGTCGCGAATTGCCAGGCCAGGATCAGGGCCATGCCCCAGTGAAACAAGCGGCTCGCGGTGCCGTAGCGGGCCGGGGTGTCGTGGAGCTGGAACGATGCGCGTTTCATTCGCGTCCTCCTTGGTGGTGTGCCGGTTCGGCGCGAGCCGGCCGGGGCTCGGTGAGGTAACCTCGGGCGGCCGCTGGTCAGGGCGCCGTTCGGCGCCTGCGTCGCGGCCTGTGACACGGCTTGCGGCGATCTCGCAGGCGCGCCGGGCAGGTCGTCTGGCGATAATGCGAAGGATCGGCGACAGGGGCAACGCCCGAAGGCGCCGGCAACGCTAGAAAAGACCGCCAAGACGGCCGCGCCGCAGGCGGCGTGGCGTCCGTTCACTTCACTGGCCGGGTTTTTTCCGGTCCGTGCAACCCCCAGGAGTCCGCATGTTCGAGCTGCAATCCGTAGAGGCTGAGCGCTATCGCCAGCAGACCCGGCGTATCGCCTTTACCCTCGCGGCGCTGTTCGCGGTCCTGGGCATGTTCTTCTCGATGCTCGCGGTACGGCTGTTCGGCGAGGAGGGCGGCGACAACTTCCGCTGGAACCTGCTCGGCGTGCTGGCCGGCCTCGCCGTCACCGTGGCGGTGGTGCGGCTGACGCTGTGGTCGACGCCCTGGATGGCACCGGCGGTCTATGGCTGGCGGCTCAAGCGCGCCCTCATGCGGGTGACCAACCTGATGCATCACGTCAAGGCCGGCGTCGCCGCGCGCGACCCGCAGGCGCTGAAGCTGCTGCGCTTCTATCACCTGGGGCTTTCGCAGATGCATCGCCTCGACGGCAACCTGTCCGAACTCAGCCAGCACGTGCGCGAGATCGATGCGCACCGGGCGCTGCTGGAGTCGCTCGGCATCGAGGTGGAGCAGAACCGCCTCGACCCGGCCTGGCTCGAGACGGTCAGGCGCTTCGAGCCCTGAGGTCGTTCGGCCTCGCGCTTCTCGCCAGGGCCCCGCCCTGGACATATGCCCTGACATTTTCCAGGACCGCCCGGCGTCTCCGGGCGCCGGGCTAAAGGTTCGTGAAAGTTTTGCTTCGTAGTCTCCCCTCGCGCGTGTCGTCGCCCTGACAAGAAGAAGAGGAGATACCGTTTGTTGACTCTGATCGGTCTGTTGACCATCGGCAGCCTGGTTGCGCTGCTGCTCATCGGGCGCATGTCGCCCGTCCTGCCCCTGATCGTGGTACCGCTGGTGGGCGCGTTGTTCGCCGGCTTCGGCCCGCAAGAGCTGACCGCCTTCTTCAATGACGGCATCGGCCGCGTCACGGCCATCGCGACGATGTTCGTCTTCGCCATCACTTTCTTCGGTGTACTGCAGGACACCGGGCTGTTCCGGCCGCTGATCGGCGGGCTGGTACGCGTCACCCGCGGCAACGTGATCGCCGTTGCCGTCGCCACCGCCGTGATCGGCATGCTCGCCCACCTGGACGGGGCAGGGGCGACGACCTTCCTGCTGACCATTCCCGCGCTGCTGCCTCTCTATAAAGAGCTGCGGATGAACCCTTACCTGATGCTGCTCCTGCTCGCCCTGGGCGCCGGCATCTTCAACATGCTGCCCTGGTCCGGCCCGCTCGGGCGCGCCGCGGCGGTGACCGGCATCGAAGTGACCGACCTGTGGCGGCCGCTGATCGTGCTGCAGGCGGTCGGGGCGGTCCTGCTGGTGATGCTGGCCGTGCTGCTGGGCGTGCGCGAACGCCGGCGGATCGCGGCGGCCGGCACGCTGGGCGATGGCTCGGCGGGCGACGGGGAAATCCAGTCCCTCGATGCGCCGCTGTCGGCCGAGGCGCAGGCGCTGCTGAGGCCGGGCCGGCTCTGGCTCAACGGCCTGATCTTCCTGGTGGTGCTGGTGTCGCTGTTCACCGGCGTGCTGCCGGCCGGCTACATCTTCATGATCGGCCTGTGCGTGGTGCTGATGGCCAACTATCGCGGCGCCAAGGCGCAGATGAGCCGCGTGGGCGCCCATGCGCCGGCCGCGCTGAACATGGGGATGATCATCCTCGCGGCCGGCTCGATGCTGGGCATCTTCACCGGTACGGGGATGCTGACTTCCATCGCGCAGGACCTGGTCGGGGTGCTGCCGGCTTCGCTGGTGCCCCAGCTGCACGTGGTGCTGGGGGTGTTCGGGTTGCCGATGGAGCTGATGCTCAGCACCGACGCCTACTATTTCGGCCTGTTGCCCGTGACCCTGGAAGTCGTCGCCGGCCACGGCGTCGAGCCGGCCAGCGTGGTCTACGCGCTGACCATCGGCAACATCATCGGGACCTTCATCAGCCCGTTCTCGCCGGCGTTGTGGTTGGCGCTGGGCCTGGCGGGCCTCGACCTGGGGCGGCACATCCGCTATTCGCTGTGGTGGATGTGGGCCTTTTCCCTGGTGCTGTTCGCCGTCGCCTGGGCCATCGGCCTGTTCTGACGATCATCGGCGCGGGCGGACGAACGAAACCCCCGCGCCGTGGATCGAAGGCTATAGTGAGCGGACCTGTCTACGGCGCGGCGAATCCCTATGCGTAACCCGTCCCCCTTGTTCATCGCTGGTGTTCCCCTGTTGACCATCGGCGCTGTGTTCGCGGTCCTCGGTCTGGCGACCGAGGTCCCACACTTCCTCTACGTGGTGCCGTGCTTCATCGTGCCGGGGCTGGTGATGGTCGCCTGGCCACGCTGAACCTGGGTTTGGGGTGCCGGTCCGGACAGGCCCGGCGCCCTGAAACAGTGACCCTCGACGTCGCGCTGCACTGTTGTGGTTCGATCCGGCCGTTCGGACCCTCCCTTTTCAGGCCCTCGCCAATTCCTGCGTGACCCCCGCCTTCAGGCGTAGACCCCAGCATTGACGCGGCCTCTGGCGTGCGGGTAGAGACGTCGAAGCCTGCTTTCCATTCGCTGGCATGCAATCTGCAAAACCTCTGTTCACAGAGTCCGGAGGGTCATTGGCGACCCTCGAGCGCATCCGCGCCGGACCGGTGAGTCGGGCAACGGCGCTCGATACTCACTTCAACGAACAGGCAAAGGCGCCTGGAGCTGCTGGTCAGCTCCAGGCGTTTTTTTTTGTGTGTCAGCAGGCTGACACCGGCTTCGGCAGAGGTAGGGCAGGCATGAACGCGATCGTTTCCCCCATCGGTAGAGAACGGCTGATCGTCATCGGCAACGGCATGGTCGGCCATCATTGCATCGAACAACTGGTCGAGCGCGGCGCGACGGGCCGCTACGAGGTTCACCTGTTCGGTGAAGAACGTCAGCGCGCCTACGACCGCGTCCACCTCTCCGAATACTTCGGCGGTCGCGATGCCGACTCGCTGGCCCTGTGCGAGGCCGACTACTACGCCCGCCATGGCGTGCAGGCCCACCTCGGCGTGCAGGTCCTGGAGATCGACCGCGAGCGCCGCGAGCTGGTCACGCCCGAAGGCCGGCAGTCCTACGACAGGCTGATCCTGGCCACCGGCTCCTATCCCTTCGTGCCGCCGATCGCCGGGGCCGAGGGCAGCGCCCGGCTGGTCTACCGCACCCTCGACGACCTCGACGCCATCCGCGCCGCCGCACAGGGCGCGCGCCGTGGCGTGGTGGTCGGCGGCGGGCTGCTCGGCCTGGAGGCGGCCAATGCGCTCAAATCCCTGGGCCTGGAAGCCCACGTGGTCGAGTTCGCGCCGCGGCTGATGCCGGTGCAGCTCGACGCCGAGGGCGGCGCGGCGCTCAAGGCACGCATCGAGGCGCTGGGCGTCGGCGTGCACCTGTCGCGCGCCACCCAGGCGATCGTCACCGGCGAGCAATACGCCTACCGCATGAACTTCCAGGACGACGACTTCCTGGAAACCGACCTGATCGTCTTCTCGGCCGGCATCCGCCCACAGGACGCTCTGGCCCGCGCCGCCGGGCTGGAACTGGGCGCGCGCGGCGGGGTGGCGGTGGACAACGACTGCCGCACCTCGGACCCGGCCATCTACGCCATCGGCGAATGCGCCGCCTGGAACGGCAGCGTGTTCGGCCTGGTCGCACCCGGCTACAGCATGGCCCGCACCGTCGCCGCGCAGCTCGCCGGCGAGGCGCACGCACCCTTCACCGGCGCGGACATGTCGACCAAGCTCAAGCTGCTGGGCGTGGACGTCGGCTCCATCGGCGACGCCCAGGGCGCCACCCCGGGCAGCAAGAGCTACCGCTTCATCGATGAGGCCAGCGCCAGCTACCGGCGTCTGGTGGTCTCGCCGGACGGCAAGACGGTGATCGGCGCCGTGCTGGTCGGCGACAACAGCTACTACGACACCCTGCTGCAGTACGCGCAGAACGGCATCAGGCTGCCGGCCGAACCCTCGGGCCTGATCCTGCCGGCCGGCGAGGGCGCCCCGGCGCTCGGCGCCGATGCGCTGCCGGACACCGCGACCATCTGCTCCTGCCACAACGTCAGCAAGGGCGCGGTGTGCTGCCAGGTCGATGCCGGTATCACCGATCTGGGCGAGCTCAAGGCCGCGACCAAGGCCGCCACCGGCTGCGGCGGCTGCGCGGCGCTCCTGAAGCAGGTCTTCGAGCACGAGCTCAGCGCCCGTGGCGTCGAGGTGGACAAGAGCCTGTGCGAGCACTTCGCCCATACCCGCCAGGCGCTCTACGGCATCGTGCGCGTCGAGGGCATCCGCACCTTCGATGAGCTGCTGACCAGGCACGGCCGCGGCCATCTCGGCTGCGACATCTGCAAGCCGGCGGTGGGCTCGATCCTCGCCTCCTGCTGGAACCAGCCGATCACCGATCCGGCGCTGATTCCGTTGCAGGACACCAACGACACCTTCATGGCGAACATGCAGAAGAACGGCACCTATTCCATCGTGCCGCGCATCGCCGGCGGCGAGATCACCCCCGACAAGCTCATCGTGCTCGGCGAAGTGGCGAAGAAATACGACCTCTATACCAAGATCACCGGCGGCCAGCGCATCGACCTGTTCGGTGCCCAGCTGCACCAGTTGCCGGACATCTGGGGCGAGCTGATCGCCGCCGGCTTCGAGACCGGCCACGCCTACGGCAAGAGCCTGCGCACGGTCAAATCCTGCGTCGGCAGCACCTGGTGCCGCTACGGCGTGCAGGACAGCGTCGGCATGGCCCTGTTCCTGGAGAATCGCTACAAGGGCCTGCGCGCGCCGCACAAGATCAAGTTCGCCGTCAGCGGTTGCACCCGCGAATGCGCCGAGGCGCAGAGCAAGGACGTCGGCGTGATCGCCACCGACAAGGGCTGGAACCTCTACGTCGCCGGCAACGGCGGCATGCGCCCGCGCCACGCGGAACTGCTGGCCACCGACCTCGATGACGAGACCCTGGTGCGCTACATCGACCGCTTCCTGATGTTCTACGTGCGCACCGCCGACCGCCTGCAGCGCACTTCGGTCTGGCGCGAGTCCCTCGAAGGCGGGCTGGACTACCTCAAGGAGGTGATCGTCGCGGACAGCCTGAACCTCGCCGCCGAGCTCGAGGCGCAGATGCAGCACGTGGTCGACACCTACGAGTGCGAGTGGGCCAACGCGCTCAAGGACGAGGAGAAGCTCAAGCGCTTCCGCACCTTCGTCAACGACGCGCGCCCCGATCCGGACATCCATTTCGTCAGGGAGCGCGGCCAGCCACGGCCGGCCCGCGCTTCCGAGCTGCAGCTTATTTCCGTGACAGAGGAGGTGGTCTGATGAACCTGCCCAATGCCCTGCGTGTAGAGTCCCCGTCCGCCTGCGCGACCCGCTGGCACCCGCTGTGTCAGCGCAAGGATCTGGTCGCCCATTCCGGCGTGGTCGCCTGGCTCGACGGTGAACAGGTGGCGCTGTTCCATGTGCCGGACAGCGAAACGGGCGATCAGGTGTTCGCCATCGACAACAAGGACCCCAAGTCCGGGGCGAACGTCATCGGTCGCGGCCTGATCGGCCAGCTCAGGGGCGATCTGGTGATCGCCTCGCCACTGTACAAGCAGCACTTCCGGCTGGCCGACGGCAGCTGCGTGGAGTACCCCGAGCAGCGTCTGCGCGTCTGGCCGGTGAGGCTGCAGGGCGAACAGGTGGAAATCGGCCTGGACTGACCGCCGACCCGCCTTAGGGCGTTTCGCAGTTGATCATCCAGCTGACGCCGAAGCGGTCGACCAGCGAGCCGAAACGCAGCGCCCAGAAGGTCTGCGCCAGCGGCATCTCCACTCGACCGCCTTCGGCCAGCGCGGCGAACAGCCGCTCGCCATCGGCCACGCTGTCCGGGCTCAGGGTGATCGAGCAGCCCCGGATACCCTCGTACGGCTGCCCGGGCATGCTGTCCGAGGCCATCAACAGGTGATTCTCCAGGCGCAGGCAGCCGTGCATGATCCTGTCGCGAAAGGCGGGCGGGACGTCGAGCCCCTCGCTTTCGGGCACGTCGGCGAAGGTCATCATCGCCTCGAGTTCGCCACCCAGGACTTGCTGGTAGAAGGTGAGGGCCGCTCGGGACTGGTCTTCGAAGAACATGTAGGTCGAGATCTTCATGGTCGTTTTGCTCCTGACGACGAGGCAGGATGCCTTCGCTCACTCATAGTCGAACCAGGCAGGCCGGAATCGACAGCCGTCGGGCGTTGCGCGGCCCGCTGAAGGCCGCGCAGGGCCATCAGTAACTACCCAGCTGCGTCACCGAGGCGGTGTTGCCGTTGCCTCGCTGGGCGATGGTCGCCTGGTTCGGTGCGCCATAATCGCCGCCCATGTCCTGGTGGAGGTGCGCCGCATTGAGGTTGCCCGCTTGGCTGATCTCGGCGCTGTTGTAAGACAGATTCTGGTCCGCGCTGATGAAGTTCTCGGTCCCGATCTGGTCGATCATCAGGCTGTTGTCAAACATCGTAATGGAGACGATTTCCACGCGGTTGTAGTCCCCGATCGATTGACCTGTCACCTGTGTGCCCGCCGTGCGAGCGGAAAGTTCGTTACCGGTGCCCTGTTGGAGAAAGGCGATGTCGCCGCGCTCGCCGGCGTGAATCTGTGCATTGTTGGCGGTGCCTGTCTGATGCAGGTCCACCTCGCCGGCGGCATAGCGGCCCGAGGGTTGCACGATATCGGCAACGTTTGCCGCGCCCTCCTGGATCACATGGGCGATTTCCTGACCGAGGCCGAACGAGGTCTGCTCCAGTTGTACCTCGTTGGCCGTTCCGTCCTGAACGATGCTCGCTGTGCCCAGGCCGTCCTGGAGTGCGTTGACCTGGTTGTTTTGTCCGACCGACTCCACTGTCAGGGTGTTGCCGACATAGGTCTGCGAGGCGTTCACGGTGTTGTTCGCGCCTTGCTGGTAGATCACGGCGTTCATGCCCGCGTCGACCTGCTCCAGCGCGACCGTATTGAGGTAGCCGGACTGTTCGACCTGCGCGGTGACGTTGCCGGCCTCGCGCGTATGCGATTGCCGCACGTCCGTGCTGTTCGACGCGCCGTACTGGGTCACCGACGCCTGCAGGGTGTAGAGGCCCGGCCCGGTCTGGTCGGTGTGGGCGCTGTTCTGATGCCCGTACTGCTCGATGACGGACTGCAGATTCGAGCCTTGCTGGATCTGTTCGGCCAGGTTGGCATCGCCGGTCTGGATGACTTCGGCCAGGTTGCCGGCGATCAGGGGCGCACTGCCGGTCAGCAGCAGCGCGGTTGCGATGGGTTTGAGCGAAAACATGCGAACCTCCTCGTGTCGTCGAGTTCGATCCGATGGCTGGACTGCGCCATCCGGTGCCGATTGTTGCGCCGTCGTTACCGTTGGGAAATCGCCGTTTCGGTCGAGACGGGGCGGCTGTCGGCATTAATCCGCGAGTCGGGCCGACCTCCGCGTATTGGCCAATGCGCGCCCGGGCGGTATGGTTTGCCGATCATTCGTCCCGTGGAGAACGCCGGTGTCCCTGACTGCCACTTACGATTCGCAGAACATCTTCGCCCAGATCATTCGTGGCGACGCGCCGTGCTACAAGCTCTACGAAGACGACGACGTGCTCGCCTTCCTCGACGTCTTTCCCCAGTCGTACGGCCATACGCTGGTCATTCCCAAGCGCTCGGCTGCCTGCAACATCCTCGACGTGGACACCGAGGCGCTGTGCAAGATGGCCGCGGCGGTGCAGAAGCTGACGCGGGTGATCGTCGCCGAGCTGCAGCCCGACGGCGTGCAGGTCGCCCAGTTCAATGGCGCGCCCGCGGGGCAGACGGTGTTCCACATTCACATGCACATCGTGCCGCGCTATGCGGGCGAGGGGCTGGGCGTGCATGCCGCCGGCAAGGCGGACCCGGCCGAGCTGGAACGACTGCAGGCGCGTCTGCTCAAGCGTCTCGCGGCTTGAGCGACATCGTGAAGGCCGGGCGGCGGCCGGCGACGCACGCCGCCAGCAATGCATTTCGCCTGTCGGCGCTGGGCCTCGGTGCGCTGCTGGCGCTTGCCGGTTGTGGCAGCCAGCCCCCGCAGCCGGCCGGGCCGACGCCTGAAGACGTGCAGGCGAAGATCGTCCGACTGATGCCGACCACCGTGAAGGATCGCCAGGCCTGGGCGGTGGACATCCAGCTGGCGTTCGAGGTGCAGGGCATCGCGCCGACCAACGAGAACATCTGTTCGGTCATCGCGGTGACCGAACAGGAGTCCACCTTCCAGGCCGAGCCGCCGGTGCCGGGGCTGGCGAAGATCGCCCGCCAGGAAATCGACCGGCGCGCGGCGCGTCTGCACGTACCGGGGTTTCTGGTGGACGCGGCGCTGCGCACCGAGTCGCCCGATGGCAAGACCTATGGCGATCGGCTCAAGGCGGTGCGTACGGAACGGCAGCTGAGCGACATCTTCGACGACTTCATCGGCATCGTGCCGCTCGGCCGGGAGCTGTTCGGCAGCTTCAACCCGGTGCGCACCGGCGGGCCGATGCAGGTGAGCATCGCCTTCGCCGAAAGCCAGGCGCGCCGCTATCCCTATCCGGTGCGTGGCACCCTGCGCGACGAAGTCTTCACCCGCCGCGGGGGGCTGTATTTCGGCATCGCCCATCTGCTCGGCTACGAGGCCAACTACGACCGGCACCTGTACCGCTACGCCGACTTCAACGCCGGCTGGTATGCCAGCCGCAACGCGGCGTTCCAGGCGGCGGTGGCCCGCCTGACCAAGACCAAGCTGGCACTGGACGGCGACCTGATCATCCACGGCAGCACCGCCGCCGGGCAGACCGAGCGGGCGGTCCGCACGCTTGGCAGCCGGCTGGGCATGAGCGACGCGGCGATCCGGCGGGCACTGGTGCAGGGCGATCAGCTCGAATTCGAGCAGACCGAGCTGTACCGCCAGGTCTTCGCGATGGCCGACAAGGCCGCTGGCAAGCCCGTGCCGCGCGCCGTGCTGCCGGGCATTCGGCTGGAAAGCCCAAAGATCACCCGCAACCTCACCACCGCCTGGTTCGCCAATCGCGTCGAGGAACGCCACAAGCGCTGCATGGCCCGAGGCCGCTGAGAGGACGGTTCAGAACCCGCTGATCCACTGGGTCAGGGCGTGCAGCAGCAGCCCGACCAGGCCGCCGACCAGGGTGCCGTTGATGCGGATGTACTGCAGGTCCTTGCCGACGCTCTGTTCCATCTGCGCCACCAGTTCGCGGCTTTCCCACTGCTCCACGCGATCGGCGATGTAGCGGCCGATCTGCCCGCGGTAGCGCTCCAGCAGGCCGGGCGCGGCGGCCATCAGCCGTTCGTTGATCCAGCCGCGCATCGCCTTGTCGCTAGCCAGGGCGTCGCCCAGGCCGCGGGTCAGCATGACGATACGGGCACCGATGCGGGAGTCGGGGCGCTCCAGGTCCGCCTGCAGCCAGTCGGTCAGCTCGCGCCAGAGGCCGTGCAGATACTCGGTGGTGGCCGGGTGTTCGAGCAGTTGCGAGACGATGCGCTCGACTTCCAGGCGCGACACCGGGTCGTGCTTGAGGCGCTCGATGTAGTGGGCGACATGCTCGTCGAAGCGCTCGCGCAGCGGGTGCTGCGGATCGTGCGCCACCTCGGCCAGCAACGCGCTGATGCCGTCGACCACCTTGTTCGCCGACCAGCCGCCCACGGCCTTGCCCAGTCCGAAGTAGCGCAGCGTGTGGACTTCGGCGGTGATGGCGTTGGCGACCAGGGCACGGGTGTCCTCGTCCTGCAGGATGGCATCGAGCCTGACCAGCACCTCGTCGAGCATCGCCTGGTGGCGGCCCTGGCTGGTGAGCACTTCCAGCGCCTGCCCGCACAGCGGCGCGAGGTCGATACGGCGGACGCGGCCGAGCACCCTGGCCTGCACGAAGCCGCGTACCCGTTCGTCCCGCAGCGACTCGACGCCGAACCGGGCAATGCCGGTGAGCTGTTTGCCGACCGCGTCGGCGTTGTCCGGGTGACGCAGCCAGCCGGCCAGCCGGCCGCCCAGGTCCAGCGCCTGGAGCTTGGCCAGCACCAGCGGGGTGGCCAGAAAGTGGGTGGTGATGAACTCCGACAGCTTGTGGCCGATGCGCGCCTTGCTGCGCGGGATGATCGCCGTATGGGGAATCGGCAGGCCCAGCGGATGGCGGAACAGCGCGGTGACGGCGAACCAGTCGGCGATGGCGCCGATCATCGCCGCTTCGGAAAACGAGGCCAGATAGCCCCAGGCCGGGTGGCGCGCCTCCATCGCCGTCGCCAGGGTGTAAAGCAGCGCGGCCAGCACCAGCAGCAGGCTGGCGACCAGCTTCATGCGCGAGACCGGTGATTGCCAGATGCGGGCAATGGACGTCATGCACATCCTCTTCTGACGGGCAAAAGCGAGCCGGCATGGCTGCGCCTGTGACAAGAGAGTCGTTTTGCCCGGCGACGTTCGCCGCAGGGGCTCGGGGCAGGCAGACAAACCGGACCCATCGATAGCCTAAGGGTGACGCCATTCGTGGTCGAGGCCGCTGCCGCATAGGCGCGGTTGCTTGAATGGGAGCGGTCGGAGACGCCTGGTCCCGATCGCTACGTCTGGCCTGCCCGAAGCCCGTCACGCCGGTCGCGCCGGGCCATGCGGCCATTTGGGTTGCGGTGAGGCCATTCGCGGTCAAGACCGCCCCCTCGGGTTCGTGGACGGCACTGTGGGAGTGGACCGTTCCCATGGGTTCGTGGATGGCGTGTGGGAGCGGGGATGAGTGGGAACGGGCGCGGTGTGGAGG
>NZ_QLAE01000044.1 GCF_005876855.1 Stutzerimonas nosocomialis
GTTCGACAGCAGCTGGGACAATTGCCGGCGGTGGTTGTTCTGGATCAGGCGAAGTAGGACAATTGCGGGCTCCGTTTTTTAGTCAGCGACCCTGCATGCCCTTCATCGCGCTTGGCATCAACCACAAGACCGCCTCGGTGGACGTCCGTGAGCGCGTGGCTTTCACACCCGAGCAGACCGTTGAAGCTCTGCAGCAGCTGTGCCGGGTTACGCCTACTCGCGAAGCGGCGATCCTGTCGACCTGCAACCGCAGCGAACTCTACCTGGAGCAGGATCAGGTCGAGGCGGATGCCGTGCTGGCCTGGCTGGCCAGCTATCACCGCCTCGACCTGGACGATCTGAAGGCCTGCGCCTACGTGCACACGGACGACGAGGCGGTGCGGCACATGATGCGCGTCGCCGCCGGGCTGGACTCCATGGTCCTCGGCGAGCCACAGATCCTCGGGCAGATGAAGTCCGCCTATGCGGTGGCGCGGGAAGCGGGCAGCATCGGTCCGCTGCTGGGACGTTTGTTCCAGGCGACCTTCAGCACCGCCAAGACGGTGCGGACCGATACCGCCATCGGCGAGAACCCGGTCTCCGTGGCCTTCGCCGCGGTCAGCCTGGCGCGGCAGATCTTCAGCAACCTCGATCGCAGCCAGGCGCTGCTGATCGGGGCGGGCGAGACCATCACCCTGGTCGCCCGGCACCTGCACGAGCAGGGCGTCAAACGCATCGTCGTCGCCAACCGCACGCTGGAGCGCGCCAGCGCCCTGGCCGAGCAGTTCGGCGCCCATGCGATCCTGCTGGCCGACATCCCGGACGAGCTGGCCAACAGCGACATCGTCATCAGTTCCACCGCGAGCCAGTTGCCGATCCTCGGCAAAGGGGCGGTCGAACAGGCGCTCAAGCGGCGCAAGCACAAGCCCATGTTCATGGTCGATATCGCGGTGCCGCGCGACATAGAGCCGCAGGTGGGCGAGCTGGACGACGTTTACCTCTATACGGTGGACGACCTGCACGAGGTGGTCGCGGAAAACCTCAAGAGTCGCCAGGGCGCCGCGATGGCGGCCGAGGAACTGGTGGCCGCGGGTACCGAGGATTTCATGTTGCGGCTGCGGGAGCTGGCCGCCGTGGATGTGCTCAAGGCCTATCGGCAGCAGGCCGAGCGTATCCGCGACGAAGAGCTTTCCCGCGCGCAGCGGCTGCTGGCCAATGGCGCCTCTGCCGATGACGTGCTGGCGGCGCTGGCGCGCGGACTCACCAACAAACTGCTGCACGCGCCCAGCGTGCAGCTGAAAAAACTCTCTGCCGAAGGCCGAATCGAGGCCTTGACCATGGCGCAGGAACTCTTCGCTCTCGACGAGAGCCCGGAAAAATGATGAAAGCATCGCTGCTCAACAAGCTCGACACCCTCCAGGATCGTTTCGAGGAACTGACGGCGCTGCTCGGCGACGCCGAAGTGATCAGCGACCAGAACAAGTTTCGCAGTTACTCCAAGGAGTACGCCGAGGTCGAGCCGATCATCGCGGCCTACCGCGAACTGCGCAAGGTGCAGGACGATCTCGACGGTGCCCAGGCGTTGCTCAAGGACAGCGACCCCGAGGTGCGGGAAATGGCCGCCGAGGAAGTCGAGCAGGCGCACGAGCGCCTGGCCCGGCTCGAGCAGGACCTGCAGCGGATGCTGCTGCCCAGGGACCCCAACGACGGGCGCAACGTGTTTCTCGAGATCCGCGCCGGCACCGGTGGCGACGAGGCGGCGATCTTCTCCGGCGACCTGTTTCGCATGTACTCGCGCTACGCCGAGCGGCAGGGCTGGCGCGTCGAGATCCTGTCCGAAAGCCTCGGCGAGCACGGTGGCTACAAGGAAGTGATCGCGCGGGTGGAGGGCGACAACGTCTATGCCAAACTCAAGTTCGAGTCCGGCGCCCACCGCGTTCAGCGCGTGCCGGAAACCGAGTCCCAGGGCCGTATCCACACGTCGGCCTGCACCGTCGCGGTGCTGCCCGAGCCGGACGAGCAGGCCGCCATCGAGATCAATCCGGCCGACCTGCGTGTCGACACCTACCGCTCCTCCGGCGCGGGCGGCCAGCACGTGAACAAGACCGACTCGGCGATCCGCATCACCCACCTGCCCACCGGTATCGTGGTGGAGTGCCAGGAAGAACGCTCGCAGCACAAGAACCGCGCCAAGGCGATGGCCTGGCTGGCGGCCCGGCTGCAGGACCAGCAGGACGCCGCCGCGCACAAGGAAATCTCCGACACGCGCAAGCTGCTGGTGGGCTCGGGCGATCGCTCCGAACGAATCCGCACCTACAATTTCCCCCAGGGCCGGGTGACCGATCACCGCATCAACCTGACCCTGTATTCGCTCAACGAGGTGGTCGGTGGCGCGGTCGAGCAGGTGATCGAGCCGCTGCTGCTCGAGTACCAGGCCGACCAGCTGGCCGCGCTGGGCGATTGATGCCGGCCACCGCCGATGCGGTGGTCCGATGATGCCGTTGCCATGGATGTTCTGCCTGCCGGATTCGAGATGCCTCTGCCCACCATCGCCGCACTGCTGAAAAGCGCCGACCTGCCTGACTCGCCGAGCCCCCGGGTAGACAGCGAATGGCTGCTCGCCGCCGCCCTCGGCAAACCCCTGAGCTACCTGCGTACCTGGCCGGAGCGCGAAGTGCCGGCCGAGGTGGCCGAGCGTTTCGCCGCCAGCCTGGCGCGCCGGCGGCAGGGCGAACCGGTCGCCTACATCCTCGGCCGACAGGGCTTCTGGAGCCTGGAGCTGGACGTCGCGCCGGACACCCTGATTCCCCGCCCGGATACCGAACTGCTGGTGGAGACCGCCCTTGGCCTGCTGCCGATGTCGGCATCGGCCCGGGTGCTGGATCTGGGGACCGGCACCGGCGCCATCGCACTGGCGCTTGCCAGCGAACGCCCTGCCTGGCAGGTGCTGGGGGTGGACCGGATCGAGCCGGCGGTGGCGCTGGCCGAGCGCAATCGCCAGCGGCTCGACCTGCGCAATGCGCGCTTCATGCAGAGCGACTGGTTCGGCGCGCTGGCGGATGCGCGCTTCGCGCTGATCGTCAGCAACCCCCCCTACATCCGTGCAGGCGATCCGCACCTGGCGCAGGGCGACGTGCGCTTCGAGCCGCGCAGCGCGCTGGTGGCGGGGGACGATGGGCTGGACGATATCCGGCTGATCGTCGATCAGGCGCCGCGACACCTGGAGGCCGAAGGCTGGCTGCTGCTCGAACACGGCTACGACCAGGCCGAGGCGGTACGCGGGCTGCTGGTCGCCCGGGGCTTCGATCAGGTGCACAGTCGCACGGACCTGGGCGGCAATCCGCGGGTCAGCCTCGGTCGGCTGGCGTCGCATCTGCAAGACTCCGAGGAGGGCGGCGATGCTCACTGATGAGGAACTGCTGCGCTACAGCCGGCAGATTCTGCTCAAGCAGGTCGATATCGAAGGGCAGCTCAAGCTCAAGGGCAGCCGCGTGCTGATCGTGGGGCTCGGCGGGCTGGGCTCGCCGGTCGCCCTGTATCTGGCCGCTGCCGGTGTCGGCGAGCTGCACCTGGCCGATTTCGATCAGGTCGATCTGACCAACCTGCAGCGACAGATCGCCCATGACACCTCGTCGGTCGGCCTGCACAAGGTCGACTCGGCCGTCGCGCGCATCGCCGCGCTCAATCCCGACGTGGTGACGCTGGGGCATCGGGCGGGACTCGATGCCGACTCGCTGGAGGCGGCGGTGCGGGCGGTCGACCTGGTGCTGGACTGCACCGACAACTTCTCCATTCGCGAGGCGATCAACCAGGCATGCGTGGCCGCGCGCAAGCCGCTGGTCAGCGGCGCGGCGATCCGCCTGGAGGGGCAGCTCTCGGTGTTCGATCCGCGGGACGATCGCAGCCCCTGCTACCACTGCCTGTACGGCCACGGCAGCGAAGCGGAGCTGACCTGCAGCGAAGCCGGCGTACTCGGCCCGCTGGTGGGGCTGGTCGGCAGCCTGCAGGCGCTCGAAGCGCTGAAGTTGCTGGCCGGCTTCGGCGAACCGCTGGTGGGGCGCCTGTTGCTGATCGACGGGTTCTCCTCGCGGTTCCGCGAGCTGCGCGTCAAGCGTGACCCCGCCTGCGCGGTGTGCGGTGGCCGCGGTGGCTAGCCATGGGCCTGTCGGCGTCTTCGATTCAGGAGTGGGCGGGCTGTCGGTGCTGCGCGAGATCCGGGCGCGGCTGCCGGGCGAATCCTTGATCTACCTGGCCGACAGCGGCCATGTCCCTTACGGCGAGAAGAGCCAGGCGTTCATTCGCGAGCGCTGCCAGGTCATCGCGCGCTTTCTTCTCGAGCGCGGCGCCAAGGCGCTGGTGGTGGCCTGCAACACGGCCACGGCGGCCGGCATCGTCGAGCTGCGCGAGCATTATCCGGACCTGCCGCTGGTTGGCATGGAGCCTGCCGTCAAGCCGGCCGCGCGGGCTACCCGCAGCGGCGTGGTGGGCGTGCTCGCGACCACGGGAACCTTGCAGAGCGCCAAGTTCGCGGCCTTGCTCGATCGGTTCGCCAGCGACGTTCGGGTGGTGACCCAGCCCTGTCCGGGGCTGGTCGAGTGCATCGAAGCCGGGGCGCTGGACGCAGCGCATACGCGCAAGCTGCTCGAAGGCTTCGTCGCGCCACTGCTCGAAGCCGGCTGCGACACGCTGATCCTCGGCTGTACGCACTATCCCTTCATCAAGCCGCTGCTGCGCGAGATGTTGCCGGACGACATCAGCCTGATCGATACCGGCGAGGCGGTGGCCAGGCGGCTCGAGGCGCTGCTCGACGACAAGGGCCCGAGGCTGCCGGCTACCGGGGCTGTCGAGTTCTGGAGCAGCGGCGATCCACGGCGTCTGGAAGAGGTATTGCCCGCGCTCTGGGGCGAGGCCGCAGCGGTGTCGTTTTTCTCCGGTTAGGAACTCCCCGCTGCGCCTGGTTTCTCACTCGAAGTCGATACAAAATAATTCCATTTTTTTCCGCGTCGATAAGGATGTTCCGATGAAGAAACTGATCGCCTTGGCTGCGCTGACAGCTTGCTCCCTGGCACCCGTGGCTGCCAACGCCATGTCGCTGACCGCGGCGGTAGGCCAGACCGGCGAATCGACCATGACCTACCGGCTGGGTGCCGAGTTCGACTTCCAGAGAAGCTGGTTCCAGACCAGTGTCGGCCGACTGACCGGATACTGGGACGCCGGCTACACCTATTGGGAAGGTGACGAGACCACCGCCAACCACAGCCTGTCCTTCGCCCCCGTGTTCGTTTACGAGTTCGCCGGGCAGACCGTGCGTCCCTACATCGAGGCAGGCATCGGCGTCGCGCTGTTCGAAAACACCGAACTGGAAAACAACGACCTGAGCACCACCTTCCAGTTCGAAGACCGTATCGGTCTGGGCCTGCGCTTCAACGGCGGCCACGAGATCGGCGTGCGGGCGATCCATTATTCCAACGCGGGCATCAAGAAGCCCAACGATGGCGTCGAGAGCTACGCGGTGCACTACCGCGTGGCGTTCTGAGCCAGACGGGCGGATCGCGACGTCGATCCGCCCGCTTCAGCGATAGGCGACCAGCAGGTCGCGGCGCTCTTCCAGGCAATCCTGCGAGCCTGTCTCGAATTCCCTGCAGATCCACGGGCGATTGGCGTAGATGGTGCAACGCATGCTGTCGCGGTCCAGTGCGGCACACCAGCCATCGTCCAGCCGGCGCATGACCTGTCCACCCCAGCGATCGGTCTCGATATAGCGCTCGGGTACTCCGGTTTCACTGATCAGCATGACCTCCAGCCGGCAGCAGCAGGCCGCGCAGGTCGAACAGCTGACGGTGGGTTCTTCGGTCGAAAGGGCTTGGTGAGGGATCAGCGAATCATTCATCGGCGCAGTCTAGCGTTCGCCAGCCTCGGTTGCGTGCCGGCGGTCGGGCGGTGCGCTTCTGCGAAGCGGGCGCCGGTCGCCGCTGCGGCCGGCGTTTCGTGATTCAGGTCCAGGCGTGACTGGCGAGGTGCGCCTGCAATCGCTTGGCGGTTTCCTGGCCGCTGAGCCAGGCGCCTTCGACCCGCCCGGACGAACACCAGTCACCGCAGGCATAGAGGCCCAGGTCACCGTCCGACAGCGCACCCCACTGGTGAGCGGCCGCCGGCCTGGCATAGAGCCAGCGATGGGCGATGCTTTCGACTGGTGGCGGCACGGCGCAGCCGATCATCTCGGCGAAGGCGCCGTGCAGGGCCTCGATGACGCGCTCCCGGGACAGGTCCAGGTTGTGCCGGCTCCATTCGCTGCTGGCATGCAGTACCCAGCTGTCGGGGCTGGAGGCTCGGCCCGGCTTGCTCCGGGTGCGTGCCAGCCAGTCGAGGGGGCTGTCCTGCACGAAGCAGCCTTCGACCGGCGTGTCGAGCGGCTCGGCGAAGCTCAGCGCCACCGACCAGGTGGGCTCCATGGTGACGCTGGCCGCCACGCTGGCGAGCTTCGGAGCCGCGGCCAGCAGGTTGGTGGCCTGGGGAGCCGGGGTGGCGATGATGGCGTGGCTGAACGGGCCGTGGCTGTTGCCGTCGGCATCCTGCAGGTGCCAATGCTGGTCGCCGCGAAACACCTCGGTGATGCGGCAGGAAAACTGCACGGGAAGGGCGCCGAGCAGGGCGCGGGTGATCGAGCTCATGCGCGGCGTGCCGACCCAGCGCACCTGTTCGTCCGGTGACGGGCTCAGGCGGCCTTCGCGGGAGTGGTAAAGGGCAGGCGTCCACTCGGCTGCCCAGCCGCGGGCGCGCCATTGCTGTACCGCTTCGGCGAAGCGCCGGTCACGGGCGGTGAAATATTGCGCGCCGAGGTCGAGCGAGCCGCTTTCGCTGCGCTTGCTGGCCATGCGCCCGCCGCTGCCACGGCTCTTTTCGAACAGTTGGACGTCAAGGCCTGCCTCGACCAGAGCCTGTGCCGCGGATAGCCCGGCAATGCCGGTGCCGATGATGGCGATGGGGATGCTCATGGTTACCCTCGTTTCTTGCAGGTCGGGTCGGCTGGCCAGGATGGCAAGCGGGGGCCCGGTGCTCCTGCAGATTGCACCCAGTAACTAATCAGACCTGCGTTCAGGGTGCAATAACGTCTTGTCATCTAGACAGACTAAAACGGATGGTTTGCCCAGGGGGATGTGGCGAGGCTCGCGGGCAGGGGTTGCTGACCGATGGTCATCAGGCGCAGCGGCAAAAAACAATCGCCCCCATTGAGGTTTACAAGCGGCGCGACGGTCGTGGCGTTTTTATAATGGCGCCCATTCACGTTGCCGGCTTTGCCGGTTTCACTCGACAGGATCTGCCATGACCCATGCACTGGTGCTGATTAACCTGGGTTCGCCTGCCTCGCCCAAGGTCGGCGACGTGCGCCGCTACCTCGACCAGTTCCTGATGGATCCTTATGTCGTCGACCTGCCCTGGCCCCTGAGGCGCTTGCTGGTGTCGCTGATCCTGATCCGGCGGCCCGCCCAGTCGGCGCATGCCTATGAGTCGATCTGGTGGGACGAAGGCTCGCCTTTGATCGTGCTCAGCCGGCGGCTGCAGGAAAGGATGCGCCTGCAGTGGAGCCAGGGCCCGGTCGAGCTGGCGATGCGTTACGGCGAGCCGTCGATCGAATCGGTTCTGCTGCGCCTGGCGGAGCAGGGCATCACGACCCTGACGCTCGCGCCGCTCTATCCCCAGTTCGCCGACAGCACCACCACCACCGCGATCGAAGAGGCACGGCGGGTGGTCGCGCGGCACGACCTCAAGTTCGAGGTCAACGTCCTGCAGCCGTTCTACGATCAGCCCGAATACCTCGGTGCGCTGGTCGACAGTGCGCGGCCCCACCTGCAGCAGCCGTTCGACCACCTTCTGCTGAGCTTCCATGGCCTGCCCGAGCGGCACATCCGCAAGTTGGTCAAGGAGCCCGGGCACGACCTGCGCGCGACCGATAGCCACGGGGTCAGCGACGAGGTGCTTGCACGCTGCTATCGCAGCCAGTGCCTGCGCACCGCCGAGCTGTTCGCCGAGCGCGCCGGGCTGCATCCGGGACAGTGGTCGGTGTCGTTCCAGTCCAGGCTGGGCAAGGACAAATGGATCGAACCCTACACCGAGACGCGGCTCGACGAGCTCGCGGCGCAGGGCGTGAAGCGCTTGCTGGTGATGTGTCCGGCCTTCGTCGCCGACTGCATCGAGACCCTCGAGGAGATCGGCGATCGCGGGCGCGAACAGTTCATGGCGGCGGGAGGCGAGGAGCTGGTGCTGGTGCCCTGCCTGAACGATCACCCTCGCTGGATCACGTCGCTGGCGCAGCTCTGTCGTCGGAGCGTCCAGCCGCTGTAAGGCGTTGCCCGGCTGCAAAAAGGCGCCGGTTGGCGCCTTTTTCATGTCGTCAGTGCAGCGGGTCGTGGCCGTCGCGGTCACGCCAGCCGTGGCCGCCGGGAAGCAGCAGGTTGAGCAGAATGGCGATGATGCCGCACAGCGAAATGCCCTTGAGGCTGACGTCGCCGGCGCCAATGACCATCCCGCCGATGCCGAACACCAGGGTCACCGCGACGATCACCAGGTTGCGCGCCTCGGAAAGATCCACATGGTGGCGAATCAGCGTGTTCAGCCCGACCACCGCGATGGAGCCGAACAGCAGGCACAGGATGCCGCCCATGACCGGTACCGGGATGCTCTGCAGCGCGGCGCCGAACTTGCCGATGAAGGCCAGCACGATGGCGACGGCGGCGGCCCACAGCATCACCCGCGGGTTGAAGTTCTTCGTCAGCATGACCGCCCCCGTCACCTCCGAGTAGGTGGTGTTGGGCGGCCCGCCCAACATGCCCGCCGCCGAGGTGCCCAGGCCGTCGCCCAGCAGGGTACGGTGCAGGCCGGGCTTCTTCAGGTAGTTCTTGCCCGTCACGGTTCCGATCGCCAGGACGTCGCCGATATGCTCGATCGCCGGCGCGATGGCGACCGGCAGCATGAACAGGATGGCACCCCAGTGGAACTCGGGGGCGACGAAGTTCGGCAGCGCCAGCCAGGGCGCGGCCGCGATGGACGAGAAATCCACCACGCCCAGCAGCCAGGCCAGGAGGTAGCCGACGGCCACGCCGGCCAGGATCGGCACCAGACGGAAAATGCCCCGGCCGACCACCGCCACCACCAGGGTGGTCAGCAGCGCCGGAAGGGAGATCATCAAAGCGGTGTTGTAGGGCACCAGCTGCACGCTGGCGTCACCGGCCTTGCCCATCGCCATGTTCGCGGCCACCGGGGCGAGCCCCAGGCCGATCGACATGATCACCGGGCCGATCACCACCGGAGGCAGCAGGCGATCGATGAAACCGGTGCCCTTGAGCTTCACCGCACCGGCCAGCAGCATGTACATGACCCCCGCGGCGACCAGGCCGCCGAGGGTCGCCGGCAGGCCGAATTCGATCTGGGCCGCCAGGATCGGGGCAATGAAGGCGAAGCTGGACGCCAGGAACACCGGAACCTGGTTGCGGGTGACCAGGTGGAACACCAGGGTGCCGAGGCCTGCGGTGAACAGGGCGACGTTGGGGTCCATCCCGGTGATCAGCGGCATCAGCACCAGGGCACCGAATGCCACGAACAGCATCTGCGAGCCGGCCAGCGCCTGACGCCAGAGCGGATCGCTCATGTGTTCCTGCATGCTCAGACGTCCTTCTGCTTGGTGCCGAAAATCTTGTCGCCCGCGTCGCCCAGGCCGGGAATGATGTAGCCGTTGGCATCGAGTTTCTGGTCGATCGAGGCGGTGAAGATGGTCACGTCCGGGTGAGCCTTCTCCACGGCGGCGATACCTTCCGGGGCGGCGACCAGGACCAGTGCGCGAATCTCCTTGCAACCGGCCTTCTTCAGCATGTCGATGGTCGCGACCATCGAGCCGCCGGTGGCTAGCATCGGATCGATGATCATCGCCAGCCGCTGGTCGATTTCGGGAACCAGCTTTTCCAGGTAGGTGTGCGCCTGGAGGGTTTCCTCGTTGCGTGCGATGCCCACCGCACTGACCTTCGCGCCCGGGATCAGGCTGAGCACGCCGTCGAGCATGCCGATGCCGGCCCGCAGGATGGGCACCACGGTGATCTTCTTGCCGGAAATCTTCTCGACCTCGACCGGCCCGCACCAGCCTTCGATGCTGTAGTGCTCGAGCGGCAGGTCCCGCGTGGCTTCGTAGGTGAGGATGGAGCCGACTTCTTGAGCCAGTTCGCGGAAGTTCTTGGTGCTGATGTCGGCGCGGCGCATGAGGCCGAGCTTGTGACGGATCAGCGGATGGCGGATCTCTTGAATGGGCATGACGGCTCCGGCGGGCAAAAAAACCGGCTTAGATTAAAGCATCCCCAGGCCAGCGGCTATGCGGATCGGGCCCTGCGGCTTGCCGCTCGACGTGAGGTTGCGTATCGTCGCGCCCTTTTTTATCTGGCCGCGGCGGCCTTCTGGATTCGTCGCGGCGTGTGCCACCTGGCGGCCAGGGCTGCTAGGCTGGTTGCCTGTCCCAAACCTGCATTGGAGAACCCCGCATCATGCCCGCCGAGCTCGCACATATCCGCCAGATCATGGATGAGGCCGACTGCCTTTACACCGAAGCCGAGGTGGAAGCGGCAATCGACCGGGTGGCCGAGAAAATCAACGGCGAGCTGGCCGAGCGCAATCCTGTGGTCTTCTGCGTGATGAACGGCGGGCTGATCTTCGCCGGCAAGCTGGTCACCAAGCTGGGTTTCCCGCTGGAACTGTCCTATCTGCACGCCACACGCTACCGCAACGAGACCAGCGGCGGTGAGCTGTTCTGGAAGGCCAAGCCGGAAATCTCCTTCATTGACCGGGACGTGCTGATCATCGACGACATCCTCGACGAAGGTCATACCCTGGGTGCGATCATCGACTTCTGCCGCCACGCCGGGGCTGCGGCGGTGCATACCGCGGTACTGATCGACAAGGAGCACCAGCGCAAGGCCCGTCCCGACCTCAAGGCGGATTTCGTCGGCCTGAGCTGCATCGATCGCTACATCTTCGGTTATGGCATGGACTACAAGGGCTACTGGCGTAACGCCGCCGGCATCTACGCGGTCAAGGGTCTGTAATGACCGCACCGCGTTACCTCGATCAGGATCTGTTCGAGGCCCTCGCCGATGCCGCTCGCTCCAGCGAGCGGCGACGCCATCATCATGCCTTCCATCGGATGAGCGAGCCCTGCCACCGGTTGGCGGTAGGGCTGCAACCCGATACCTACATCGCCCCGCACCGCCATCTCGAGGCCGACAAGTCCGAGAGCATTCTGGTCCTGCGGGGCAGCCTTGGTCTGCTGGTGTTCGATGACTCGGGCGCGGTCACCGAGCGCCGCGTGCTCGAGGCGGGCGGCGAATGCGTTGGCGTCGATCTGCCGCCCGGAATCTTCCACGCCTTCGTCGTGCTCGAAGCCGACACCTTGATGTTCGAATGCAAGGCCGGTCCCTATCGGGCCCCCGAAGGGGATGAACGCCCAACCTGGGCGCCCCGGGAGGGTGACACGGACGCCCGGCGCTATCTCGACTGGATGCGCGCCCAGTTCGAGGTCTGATCCGGTTCGGCTGTTTCCTTTCACCCCAATCCGCCAGGGCTGGTAACGCTCTGAGTTCGGGTGCGTTCACCTGGCCGCACACCCTCTAAAAGTGTTTCGTCGCGGTGCTCATCGTCCTGCACGCCTGATGCGCCGTGGCCTGCAGCGCCCTGTTTCGCATCCTGACCGGATGCCGCGCTTTGCAGGGTTCGGCCGGGTGATTAAGCTCAGGGGCGCCCGCCGGGCGGCCATGGCGAAAAGCAGCGCCACGAGCCAGCGCTGGGAAGGGTATTCATCCTAAAGGATTACAAGACAAATCAAACCTTAGTGCGCTTAACCGCTTGGTACCGTCTGGTTAGGGTTAGCTCACTCAAGAACCAACAGGAGTGCCGTATGACAACAACAAAAAGGCAAGGATTCTTCCAGCCAAAACTGCTCGCCGTTGCGATTGCCCTGGGGACTGCCACCCCGGCCTTCGCAGTGAATTTCAACATCGGTGAGATCGAGGGACAGTTCGATTCGTCCATTTCCATCGGGGCCAGCTGGTCGACCACCGATCGCGACATGGATCTGGTCGGTGTGACCAATGGCGGTACCGGCTACACCCAGACGGGCGACGACAACCGCCTGAACTTCAAGAAGGGCGAGACCTTTTCGAAAATCTTCAAGGGCGTCCATGACCTGGAGCTGCGCTATCGCGACAGCGGCGCGTTCATTCGCGGCAAGTACTGGTACGACTTCGAACTGAAGGACGAGAGCCGGCTGTTCAAGGACATCAGCGACAGCAACCGCAAGACTGCGGCCCAGTCTTCGGGTGCGCAGATCCTCGACGCCTTCATCTACCACAACTACGTGGCAGGCGATCTGCCCGGCACCGTCCGCTTCGGTCGCCAGGTGGTCAGCTGGGGCGAAAGTACCTTCATCGGTAACTCGATCAACGCGATCAACCCGCTGGACGCCGCCGCCTTGCGTCGTCCGGGGGCCGAGCTCAAGGAAGGCCTGATCCCGGTGAACATGGTCTACCTGTCCCAGGGCTTGTCCGACCAGCTCAGCGTCGAAGGCTTCTACCAGCTGGAGTGGGACCAGACCATCGTCGATAACTGCGGGACCTTCTTCGCATCCGACGTGCTGGCCGATGGCTGCGACATGAACTACACGGTGGGCACTACCTCGTTCAGCCCGGCGCAGCAGGCTGCGCTGCGTGCCGCCTATGGTATCGACACGACTTCCGAAGGCGTAGTGGTCAGGCGTGCCGGCGACCGCGATGCGCGCGACTCCGGACAGTATGGCGTAGCGCTTCGCTGGCTGGCCGATGCCGCCGAGTACGGCGTGTATTTCATGAACTACCACAGCCGTACTCCCAACGTGACCCTGCAGAACGCGGACCTGGCCAGCATCGGCGCCGCGCTGGGTGCAGGAGCCAGCGCCCAGGCGGTTCTACTCGGACGGGGTTCCTACTACCTCGAATACCCCGAGGACATCCGCCTCTACGGTGCCAGCTTCTCGACGACGCTGCCCACCGGGACGGCATGGTCGGGTGAGATCAGCTACCGTCCGAATGCGCCGCTGCAGATCAATACCACCGACCTGACGCAGCGTCTGGCGACTACGGTCGTGGCAGGCGGGGCGGCGGCTGCCGACCAGGTGCACCGCGGCTACAACCGCAAAGAGATGACCCAGCTGCAAACCACCTTCACCCACTTCATCGATCAGGTGCTGGGCGCAGGCCGGGTCACGCTGGTGGGCGAGATCGGCTACCTCCACATCGGCGGCCTGGAAAGCAAGAGGGAGCTGCGGTACGGACGGGACTCGATCTATGGGCTCGACAATGCCCGCTACGGCAACGACGGCTTCGCGACCGCCAATTCCTGGGGTTACCGCCTGCGCGGCATGGCCAACTACAGCAACGTGTTCGCCGGCGTGAACCTGACGCCGAACATCACCTTGTCCCATGACGTTCAGGGTTACAGCCCGGTGTTCAACGAAGGCTCCAAGGCGGTCAGCATCGGTCTGGATGCCGAATACCAGAACACCTACACCGTCAGCCTGTCGTACACCGATTTCTTCGGCGGCGACTACAACACCCTGGTTGACCGCGACTTCCTCGCACTCAGTGTGGGCATGAACTTCTAAGGAGGACTGTTCAGTTACAACGCCAGGCCGCAGGTACGTCTCCAGACGTGCTTGCCGGCCGATCGGCGCGCGATACGCAAGGCCTCCGACCAAAAACAAGATTAACGAGGAAGTGGAATCGTATGAAAACAACAACGAAGCTGATCAGTGCGCTGGCGTTCTCCCTGCTCGCCAGCAGCGTGATGGCGGCCGTTTCGCAGGAAGAGGCGGCCAAGCTCGGTAGCACGCTGACCCCGCTGGGTGCCGAAAGAGCCGGCAACGCCGCGGGCACCATTCCCGAGTGGACCGGCGGCCTGCCGACCGACGCCGCGCCGCTCAAGCCCTCCGGCCATATCGGCAATCCGTTTGCCAACGAACAGCCCCAGTTCGTGATCACCGCGCAGAACGTCGACCAGTACAAGGACAAGCTGTCCGCCGGCCAGCTGGCCATGTTCAAGCGCTATCCCGATACCTACAAGATGCGAGTCTTCCCGACGCACCGTACGGCGGCCGCGCCCGATGCGATCTACGAGGCGGCGAAGAGGAGCGCGCTGAACACCGAACTGATCGAAGGCGGCAACGGCCTGCAGAACTTCACCGACAGCCGCTACTACGCCTTCCCGATTCCGAAGGATGGCCTCGAGGCCATCTGGAACCACCTGACCGCCTACCGGGGCGGCAACGTGCGCCGCAACATCGTCCAGGCCACTCCGCAGACCAACGGCAGCTATACCCTGGTCTCCTTCGAGGACGAGGTGGCCTTCCCCAGCGAGATGACCGATCTCGATCCCGAGCGGGCCAAGAATGCGCTGCTGTTCTTCAAGCAGCGGGTAACCGCGCCGTCGCGCCTGGCCGGTAACGTGCTGCTGGTTCACGACTCGATCGACCAGGTCAAGGAGCCACGCCAGGCCTGGATCTACAACGCCGGCCAGCGTCGCGTGCGCCGTGCGCCGCAGGTCGCCTACGACGGTCCGGGTACCGCCGCCGACGGGATGCGTACCACCGACAACTTCAACATGTTCAGCGGCGCGCCGGATCGCTACGACTGGAAGCTGGTCGGCAAGCGCGAGCTGTACATCCCTTACAACAGCTATGAGATCGCTTCCAGCGACCTCAAGTACAGCGACATCATCAAGGCTGGCCACGTCAATCAGGACCTGGCGCGCTACGAGCTGCACCGCGTGTGGGAAGTCGAGGCCACCCTCAAGCAGGGTGAGCGCAACATCTATGGAAAGCGCCGCTTCTTCATCGACGAGGACACCTGGAACATCGCCCATTCCGAACTGTACGACGGTCGTGGCCAGCTCTGGCGGGTCGGCGAGGCCCACATGATCCAGTACTACAACCTGAAGGTGCCGACCTACGCCTTCGAGGCGCTGTACGACATCATCTCCGGTCGTTACATCGCGATCGGCATGTCGAACGAGGAAAAACCGCACCAGTACGGCTACAAGGCTTCGGCGCGCGATTTCACGCCGGCGGCGCTGCGCAACGCTGGGGTACGTTGATCGAGAGGTATTCGATTGCTGGATAAGGCGGCCATTTGGCCGCCTTTTTTGTGTTGAATAGGAGGATAGATGATACTTGTTGGCCATTAGGGGCCATCGAACAACAACGCAAGCGATGGTCCGGCGGTGTAAGGCAGGCGAGCGAAGAGGTGGCCAGAAGGGAGGCTGCCTGCTTGCACATCCCCTACGCCCGCTACGCTTTTCAAGGGACTGTCTCGAGCAGAGAGAAAGGTAGCCATGTCCGTACGCCTCAGTCTTGGTGCCATCGATACCTCCACGCCCATGCCGCTGCAGGGTGCGGGCGTGCCTCGGCTGCCGCCTCTGCACCTGCCTCGCCCCCGTCTGACCTCCTCCTTGCTGACGGCCGACTGCCGTCTGCGTCTGATCTGTGCGCCGGCAGGCTTCGGCAAGAGCGTGCTGATGAGCGAATGCGCGCGTCAGGCCCCCACGGACATGCAGGTCATCTGGCTGGACCTGGGCGGCCGGTCCTTTACTCCCGATGACCTCTACGCACGCCTGAGCCTCGCGCTCGGGTACGCCGGCGAGCGTCAGGGGCACGTGCAGGATGACCTGCTCGCGCTGCTCGGGCGATTCCACCGTCCCCTGTGGATCATGCTCGACGACTACCCACGGCAACTCAGCCCCGAGCTCGACCAGTGCCTCGACGTGCTCATCGAGCAAGGCCCGCGTTCGCTCTCGTGGTGGGTCAGCAGTCGGCGCCAACCGGCCTGGAAGCTGCCGCGTCTGCTGTTGCAGGGCGACCTCCTCGAGGTGGAGGCCGAGGCGCTGGCGCTGACCGCCGACGAGCTCCGGCGTTTGCTCGAGGCGCAGGGGCAACGGCTGGCGAGCGATACCTTCGACGAGTTGATGCGCGCCACCGAAGGCTGGCTGGCGGGCGTGTGCCTGCTGTTGCTGAACGCCGACGAGCAGGCCGTGCGCGAGCGCCTCGGGGCGGGCACGCCGCTGTTGCGTGATTACGTCCATCGCGAAGTGCTCGAAGGGCAGGGGGACGACGTGCGCCGGGCGCTTTTCGCGCTGGCCCGCATGCCGCGCTTCTCGGCGGAGCTGTGCGACCACGTGCTCGAAGGCGGAGGCAGCGACCTGCTGCAAGTGCTCAAGACCTTCCAACTGTTCATCCATCAGGTCGACAGCTGCGGTCAGTGGTATCGGCTGTGGCGTCCGCTGGCGCTGATCCTTCAGCGTCTGCCCGAGGCGGTGCTGCCGACCCAGGTGCACCTGCGCGCCTGCCAGTGGTTCGCCAGTCGCGGCGAGATGCGCGAGGCCGTCGAGCATGCCCTGTGGGCGGGCCAGCCGGAAGTGGCGGCCAATTACCTGCAGCGCTTCGGCCAGGAACAGTTGCTGATCGGGGAGAACGTCTCGCACTTTCTCAAATGGCGCAGCGAGCTGCCCCATGCGCTGTTCGCCAGCACCACGCGGCTGATCGTCCTCCACGGCTGGGCGCTGGTCATCTGTGCGCGGCTGGACGAAGCCGAGGAATGTCTGGCGGACCTGGCGAAGTTCTTTCCGCAACCCGATGCGCGACGGCAGACCCAGTTGCTGGCCCAGTGGCAAGCGCTGCGCGGGTTCGTTGCCCGCCTGAGGGGCGAGCCGGGCGCGCGCGAGCATTGTCTGCAAGCCCTCGACGTGCTGGCCGACAACGCCTGGGCCCAGCGCGTGCTGTGCTTCCAGGCCTTGACGCAGCAGTCGATGGCCGAGGGGCGGTTCGATCTGGCGCAGCATTACAACAGCGAAGGCATGAAGCTGGCCCGGCTCAAGGGCAGCGTGCTGTATGAAGTCATGCTGAGTACCGACCGCATCCAGCTGCTGGAAATGACCGGAGAGCTGGACCGCGCCGTCGGTGTGCTGGATGAAGCCTTGCTGGCTCTGCGCGACACCGTGCGCCACAGCCCGATTCTCGGGCGGCTACAGTTGTTGCAGGGGCACCTGCTGTCCTTTCAGGGGCTCGACGAAGGCGCGCGGGTCGCCTATCAGAAGGGCCGGGTGGAAACCGAAACCTGCGGCGATTCCTACGCCTTCTACGGCTATCTGGGCCTGGCCGAACTGGCCGCGCGCAACCAGGACTTCACCGCGGCGTACCATTGGCTACGCGAGGCCGAACGCCTGATGCAGTGGCGGCACGTGCCCGAAGCGCGGTTTCGTGGGCTGCTGCTGTTGCTGACAGGGGTCGCCTGGCTGCATCAGGGCGAGCTGAAGAAGGCGCGCGGCGCGTTGGCGCAGGTGGAGGAGCTGTATCGGGACGGCGACTACCTGCCCCCCTCGGGATTCTACGAGCTGAGGCCCCGCCTGCAGCGCTATCTGGCGGTGATCGATCTGCTCGAGGGGCGGGCAGGGGCGGCCATCGTGCGCCTGCGCGAGCTGATCGAGCAGTTGTCGCAGGCCCAGCAGCTGGGCCTGGTCTGCGAATGCCGCTTCGCGCTGGCCGAGGCCTGTGCGGCAGCCGGGCGGCCGGCCGAAGCGGAGGTGGAACTGGGTAGGGCGCTGGCCGAAGCGGCCCGGCAGAGGCTGGTCAAGCCGCTCTACGAATTTCAGCTTCGCCAGCCGCAATGGCTTGCGCGCGTCTTGCCGGCAAGCCGCGGCGAAAGCCTGCGCGAGCGTTTGCTGCAATACGAGCGGGAGGTCGAGGACGCTGTCGTCCCGGCTGACGAGGCCGTGCTCAGCAACCGGGAGCTGACCGTGCTCAAGCTGATCGCCCAAGGCTGCTCGAACCTGGAGATCGCCGAGCAGCTGTTCATCTCCCTGCATACCGTCAAGACCCATGCCCGGCGGATCAACACCAAGCTGGGCGTCGCCCGGCGCACTCAGGCCGTCGCCAAAGCCAAGGCGCTTGCGCTGCTCTGAGCCACGGCGGTTCGCTAATGAAGGGCGAGCGTCCGCTGGAGCGAGCGCAGGCGCTGCGTCAGTACGATGCGCTGCATCGGGTCTTCGCTGAGCAGCAGGGCCCGCTCGAGATCGAAGCGCTCGCCGTGGGGGCAGTCCAGCAGCTGATAGAGATCGGCGCGCGCCAGGTGGTCGTTGAGTGTCGGCGAGCCGAGTTCGATCACCCTTTCGGCATCGCGCAGCGCCGCCAGCGGCTCCGCGACCTGCTGATGCAGTTGGCGAAGATTGCGCGACAGGCGCTGCACCAGATAGCGCGCATCGCTTGGGTGCAGGTGATGCGCCTGCAAGGTCAGGCGCCCCTTGAAGTAGCGATCGAGCAGCGTCTGGCAATCTCGCGGATAGAGACGTCGCCCCGTGCAGGGATCGAGCAGATGGTCGCCGCCCGGCACCTTGAGCAGCACATGCCCCGGGAAGTTGACGGCTGTCAGAGGGATACCCAGGCGCCGTGCCAGCTCCAGGGCAATGATCGCGATCGACAAGGGCTGGCCCCGGCGTCGCCGCAGCACCCGGTCGACCCGCGCCGCTTCGGGTCGCAACGGGCGTTCGTCTTCCTGGTGAAAGCCCAGGCCGCAGAGCTGGCGCAGCAGCGGCTGGGCAAGTTCGCGCGGCGGGAGCACGGGAAGCGCCGCATCGAGCTGCAGGCAAAGCTGGGACAGGAGGTGCCGCGTGGCGTCGATGTCCAGCGTGGACTCGTGTTCGACGGCAACCCAGAGCGCGGCACCGAACAGGTCCGGCGGGTTTTGTTCCAGGCATTTCAGGCAGGCGTGGCGAGGGTTCATGAATGCTCCCCACATGGAGATGTCATCAGCAAAGCTCGCCTAGGCGGTTTCGTCCAGCGTCCGGCCTTCCTTTGCGCGGACGCGGCGAAACCCGTACGCGTCTCGGGAACGGTACAGGGGGAAAAGGGTTCTTGTTCTTATCGTAACGAATGGATCACGCGAGGCAGCCTGCAGGCATCAGGCTATTGGATCAGGCCGTGGCGGACGCCGGCATCCGAAGGCCACTGGAGGCCGCGACCATGGACGACGAATCGCCGCGCTCGATCGCCAGGCTCATGCTCAGGCTGGTGATCAGGCGCTGCAGCTTTTCCTGATCCTGCCACTGTTCGGCCGTCATGAAGCGTTTCACTGCAACGCCATTGTCGTCCGACAGCGTCAGCAGAATGCTGCCGTCGGGCTTCTCGATACTGAAGTTGACTCGGTACTTGGGCTGGAACACGTCACTGATCAGTTTGAAAGGACTGTTCATGCTGATTTACCTGTAATGGGTGGCTGCCAGCAGTGGACCCAAATACCGAGTAACAGTTTCCTGGTGGCCCAGGCTTTTCATCCGACCGGCAAAGCCTTGCCGCAGGTCAGTTGGCGCTGTCGTCCGCAGGCAGTTCCGCGAGCGCCTCGGGACTGCTCTTGAACGCCTTGGCGAAGAGTTCGCGATGCTTGGCCATGTAGATGCCGACCTCTTCGGTCTGCTGCTCGGTCAGGGATGGCACCGCCTTGTGCAACACCGTGGCGAGGGCCTCGGCCAGTTCCAGCATCTTGTCGTAACGGTCGGCTTCGGCTTTATCCATGAATAAACGCTCCAGATCCCGGCTGCTGCGGTACACCACTTCGACGGCCATTTGCCACCTCCGCTCCATTGGTCAAGTGATTCGCTACATGCGATAACTGTTTATTTATACAGTAACTGGCTTGAGAAGGCGAGCGCTCCGTTTACAATCGCCCGTTCAGCCCGAAGCGCTTCTTCAGCAGTGCGTCGGTCAGGGTCGCGGGCACCCAGCGCGCCAGCAGCGGCAGAGCGCGGCTGCCGTTGCCGATGCGCAGCAGGCGGGGCCGCCTGGGTCGGGACACTGCGGCGATCACCGCATCGGCCAGCTCGCTCGCGGGTGTCGGGTTGTCCTGGGAGGCCCGCGCCCGGGCGTGGATGCTCTGCCTGAGCGGCCACCAGGGTGAGGCCTCGCTCACCAGTCGATCGACCTCTTCGCTGGCATGCTCGCCGAAACGCGACGCGATGGCCCCGGGCTGGACTTCCATGACGTCGATGCCGAACGGCGACAGCTCGAGGCGCAAGGCTTCGTTGATCGCATGTATCGCCGCCTTCGAGGCGCAGTAGGCGCCGGCATAGGGGGTGACGAGCACACCGGAGACGCTGCCGATGTTGATCACCAGGCCGCTCGATGCGCGCAGCAGGCCGAAGCAGGCACGGGTCAGCTCGACGGGCGCGAAGGCGTTGGTTTCGAACTGCCTGCGCAGCGCCTCGGCACCGCCATCGAGCAGCGGACCCATGGCGCCATAGCCGGCATTGTTGATCAGCACGTCGAGACGGCCTTCCTGCGTGGTCAGCGCCGCCGCCAGCGAGGCGATCATGTCGGCGTCGTTCACGTCGAGCTGCCAGGAAACGAACCCCGCCGCATCGAGTGCCGCCAGATCGGACGCCTTGCGGGCGGTGGCCCATACACGGTACCCCGCCGTCCGGAAGGCTTCGGCGAGCGCCAAGCCGATACCGCTGGAGCATCCGGTGATGAGTGCGACGGGTGTCGGCATGGCAGCCTCCTGCTTATATAAGGAAGGCCGCAGCATAGCGATTGCGGGGCTTGGCTGTCTTGCCGTGGGTATCAGTCGGCGAATTTGCCCTGCAGGCGTTCGGCGCGATACTCCAGGGAGCTGGCGCGGTATCCCGGACGCAGGGGCGGGGTCGGCAGGCAGGTCTGCCAGCTCTGGCCGGGCTGCAGATCGCCCGGCCCCTGGTAGCGCGGCGCCTCGAAGGCCGAGGTCACCAGATCCAGTTGGCTGCCCGGCGTGAACGCGGCGATGTCCCAGCGCAGGCTCTGCAGGGGTTTGTCGCTGAGGTTACGCAGCTCGACCTGCAGCGGGCGGTCGGGCGGGCAGTGGGTCGGTGAATGGCTCAGCCGCATTTCCAGGCGTGCCAGCAGCTGGCTCTCGCGATGCTCCTGCCAGAGCACCCAGGCGGCGACCAGGCCGAGCCCGACCAGGGCACCGAGCGAAATCGGCAAAGCCCTTAGGGGATAGCGGATGAGCAGTACGAACCAGGCCACGACGAGCAGGGCGCCGATCAGCATCTATGAGCCTCCTAGCGAATGAGCGGGTACGTCGGCAGAGCGAATGGCCACATCCTAACGTGCCCTGCGCATGGGGTAACGAGCTGACGGGACACAGGTGTCTCTAGGCGTTTCAGCGCTCGGGTGCCTGTGTGTGGCTGGCCAGTCGTTCGAGCGCGGCGCGCAATCGCGGGTCGGAGATTCCTTCGGCAGTTGCCTTGATGTTCTCCGATGCGCAGGCCGAAATAGTGGTTATGCGACCAGCTGCACGCCTTTGGGCGTCGGGCGGTTGCACCTTGAAATGTATTTTCGTTAAGGTCCGGAACTCTTCGAATGCCTGCAGTTGGCGCAATAGCCGACGTTGTTGATAGCGCAGCCGGGTAGCCCAGTGACCATCGGTAACGATCAGCAGCAGGGCGTCCTGCTGCCAGGTCGCCACGCGGCAGTGTTCCCGCGCGGCAGGTTGCAGCTGGCTTTCCAGCAACTGTTGCAGTCTGGCGAGCCGTTGAGCTTCGCCGAACAGGGCCCGAAGTGGCTTCGCTTCACGCAGCAGCGCGGCGGAAGCACGGGCCGGCAAGGGACGAAAGGACATGGCGCAAGCCTGGGAATGAACAGCCGGCATGGTAGCAGATCATCGCGACCGGCCTGCGTCTTCACTTGAGGGACGACGATACATGCACATCATCATGCTGAGCCGCCGTAACGGCGCGACGCGATCGCTTCACCTCGACCTGCGCCTGCTCTGCGGTGCGCTGGCCGGCGTGCTGCTGTCGGTCGCGGCCGGCGGCGCCGCGCTGGGGTCCTGGATGACCCCCACCGTCCAGGCACCGGAACCGCACGGCGCGGCGCAGTTGCTCAGCGAGCAGCTGGCCCGCATTGACAGCACCCGTGAGGATGCGCAGCGCCAGCTCGACGCCTTCAGCGTGCACGTCGCCGATCTCCAGGCGCGCCTGACACGCCTCGACGCGCTGGGCGAGCGCCTTACCGAGCTGGCCGACCTGGACGCGAGCGAGTTCGACTTCTCCCTCGATGTCGGGCGGGGCGGGCTGGAAGAGCCGCTGGATGGCGTCGACTATCGTCCGCCGTCCTTCATGGAGGCGCTCGATGAACTGGCCGTGCGCCTCGACAGCCGTGAACAACAGCTCGAAGTGCTGGAGCAGCTGCTGGCCGACCGGCGCGTCAGCGAGGCGGAGAGCCTGTCCGGGCGCCCCGTCAAGCTGGGTTATGTCTCATCTCCCTTCGGCCGGCGCAGCGATCCGCTGACAGGACGCCTGAGTTCCCATAACGGCATGGATTTCGCCGCCAAGGCGGGCAGTGAAGTGCTTTCCGTGGCGGCCGGCGTGGTGACGCGCTCCGAGCGCAGCGGCGCCTACGGCAATCTGGTGGAAGTCAGCCACGCCGATGGCTACACCACGCTCTACGCGCACAACAAGCGTAATCTGGTGCAGGTGGGCGATCTGGTGCAGCGCGGCCAGGCCATAGCGCTGGTCGGCAGCACGGGGCGTTCCACCGGGGCGCACGTGCACTTCGAAGTCCGCAAGGACGGCCGCCTGGTCAATCCGGCCAGCTACATCGCCCGTGCTGGCACGGCGCAATAAGGTCGCTTTCCTCAAAACGGTTTCCGAGTAGAATGCCCCCTTCGCACGAAACCGTGGCGGCCCGCGGTCGTGCCCTCCATCCCCAGAGTGGAAGTTTTTGCCGATATGTTTGCGCCTTTGTTGAAGAAACTCTTTGGAAGCAAGAACGAGCGTGAAGTCAAACGCATGCTCAAGGCGGTCCAGGCCGTCAATGCGCTCGAAGAGCAGATGATCTCGCTGTCCGACGAACAGCTCAGAGGCAAGACCGAAGAGTTCAAGGCACGCCTCGGCAAAGGCGAAACCCTCGATCAGATCCTCGCCGAAGCCTTCGCCGTATGCCGCGAGGCGGGCAAGCGGGTGATGGGGATGCGCCATTTCGATGTGCAGCTGATCGGCGGCATGACCCTGCACGAAGGCCGCATCGCGGAAATGCGCACCGGTGAGGGCAAGACCCTCGTCGCGACGCTGGCGGTGTACCTCAACGCGCTCGAGGGCAAGGGCGTCCATGTCGTGACCGTCAACGACTACCTCGCTCGCCGCGATGCCAACTGGATGCGCCCGCTGTACGAATTCCTCGGCCTCTCGGTCGGCATCGTCACGCCGTTCCAACCGCCGGAAGAAAAGCGCGCCGCGTACGCCTCGGACATCACCTACGGCACGAACAACGAGTTCGGCTTCGACTACCTGCGCGACAACATGGCCTTCAGCCTGGAAGACAAGTTCCAGCGCGAGCTCAATTTCGCGGTGATCGACGAGGTCGACTCGATCCTCATCGACGAGGCCCGCACGCCGCTGATCATCTCCGGACAGGCCGAAGACAGCTCCAAGCTCTACCAGCAGATCAACCTGCTGATTCCGCGTCTGACCCAGCACGTCGAGGAAGAAGAGGGTGTGGTGACCCAGGAAGGTCATTTCACCATCGACGAGAAGACCCGTCAGATCGAACTCAACGAGCAGGGCCATCAGTACATCGAAGAGCTGCTCACCCAGGCCGGCCTGCTGGCCGAAGGGGAGAGCCTGTACTCGGCTCACAACCTGGGCCTGCTGACCCACGTGTACGCGGCGCTGCGCGCCCACAAGCTGTTCCATCGCAACGTCGAATACATCGTGCAGAACAATCAGGTGCTGCTGATCGACGAGCACACCGGTCGCACCATGCCTGGCCGGCGCCTGTCCGAAGGTCTGCACCAGGCCATCGAGGCCAAGGAAGGACTGCCCATCCAGGCCGAAAGCCAGACCCTGGCCTCCACCACCTTCCAGAACTACTTCCGCCTCTACAAGAAGCTGTCGGGCATGACCGGTACGGCCGACACCGAGGCGTTCGAGTTCCACCAGATCTACAACCTGCCGGTGATGGTGATCCCCACCAACAAGCCGCTGGCGCGCAAGGACTACAACGACCTGGTGTACCTGACCCAGGAAGAGAAGTTTGCTGCGATCATCAAGGACATCCAGGAGTGCCAGGCCCAGGGCCGTCCGGTGCTCGTCGGTACCGCCTCGATCGAGAGTTCCGAGTACGTCTCGCAACTGCTGCAGCAGCAGGGCATCGAGCACAAGGTGCTCAACGCCAAGCATCACGACAAGGAAGCCGAGATCATCGCCCAGGCCGGTCGCCCGGGCGCGGTGACCATCGCCACCAACATGGCTGGTCGCGGTACCGACATCCTGCTCGGCGGCAACTGGGAAGTGGAAGTCGCCGCGCTGGAAAACCCGAGCGAAGAGGAGGTCGCGCAGATCAAGGCCGACTGGCAGAAGCGTCACCAGCAGGTGCTCGAAGCCGGTGGCCTGCACGTCATCGCTTCCGAGCGTCATGAGTCGCGGCGTATCGACAACCAGTTGCGCGGTCGCGCCGGTCGCCAGGGCGATGCCGGCTCCAGCCGCTTCTACCTGTCGCTCGAAGACAGCCTGATGCGCATCTTCGCCTCCGACCGGGTGAAGAACTTCATGAAGGCGCTGGGCATGGAGTCCGGCGAGGCGATCGAGCATCGCATGGTCACCAACGCCATCGAAAAGGCCCAGCGCAAGGTCGAAGGCCGCAACTTCGACATGCGCAAGCAACTGCTCGAGTACGACGACGTGGCCAACGAGCAGCGCAAGGTGATCTATCACATGCGCAACAGCCTGCTGGCCGCGGGCGATATCGGCGCGACCATCGCCGAATTCCGCGAAGACGCGCTGACCGCCGCGATCAACGAGCACATCCCGCCTCAGTCGCTGCCCGAGCAGTGGGACATTTCCGGCCTGGAAGCCACCCTCTACAGCGATTTCAGCCTGCAACTGCCCATCCAGCAGTGGCTGGACGAAGACGAGAAGCTGTACGAGGAGACCCTGCGCGAGCGCATCATGCAGGCGCTGCTCGCGGCCTATCAGGAAAAGGAAGAGGCCGCTGGCAGCGAAGCGCTGCGGACCTTCGAGAAGCAGATCGTACTGCGCGTGCTCGACGACCTCTGGAAAGACCACCTGTCGACCATGGATCACCTGCGCCACGGCATCCACCTGCGCGGCTATGCGCAGAAGAACCCGAAGCAGGAATACAAGCGCGAGTCGTTCGCCCTGTTCCAGGAACTGCTCGAGTCTATCAAGCGCGATGCCATCCGCGTGCTTTCCCATGTCCAGGTGCGCCGCGAGGACCCGGTCGAGGAAGAGGCGCGCCTGCGCCGCGAAGCCGAGGCATTGGCCCAGCGCATGCAGTTCCAGCATGCCGAGGTGTCGGCGCTGGACCAGCCCGAGAACGAGCCGGAGGTGGAGGGCGATGTCGCCATCGTGCCGTCGCCGGTACGCACCGAGCCCAAGATCGGCCGCAATGAGCCGTGCCCTTGCGGCTCCGGCAAGAAGTACAAGCACTGCCACGGCCAGGTGAACTGATCCGCTCAGCCCACCTGTGACCCGCGCCGCGACCGGCTCTGCTGCTCGCGGCGTTTTTGAATCCATCCGCGCCGAACGGGTCTGATCCGATACCTTTCGGCTTCATTTTTTCAGGAGCGCTCCCATGCCCGTCGGTCTCGGTCCTCTTCCCACGCTGCACCCGGTTCCCGGTTTCGAACTCGGTATCGCTTCGGCGGGAATCAAGCGGCCTGGCCGCAAGGACGTGGTGCTGATGCGCTGCGCCGAAGGCTCCACCGTCGCCGGGGTGTTCACCACCAACGCTTTCTGCGCCGCGCCCGTGGTGCTGGCCAAGAAGCGCGTCACCGGCAGCGTGCGCTACCTGCTGACCAACACCGGCAACGCCAACGCCGGCACCGGCGAGCCCGGCATGGCGGCCGCGATCCGCACCTGTGCCCGCCTGGCCGAACTGGCGTCGGTCGAAGAGGGCGCGATCCTGCCGTTCTCGACCGGCGTCATCGGCGAACCGCTGCCGGTGGAAAAGATCGAGGCCGCGCTGCCGGCGGCACTCGCCGACCTGTCGCCCGACAACTGGGCTGCGGCTGCCAGTGGCATCATGACCACCGACACGCTGCCCAAGGGGGCCAGCCGCCAGTTCGAGCACGACGGCGTGACGGTTACCGTGACCGGCATTTCCAAGGGTGCGGGCATGATCCGCCCGAACATGGCCACCATGCTCGGCTACATCGCGACCGACGCCAAGGTCGCCCAGGGTGTCCTGCAGGATCTGCTGCGCGATGCGGCGAACAAGTCGTTCAACCGCATCACCATCGACGGCGACACCTCGACCAACGACTGCTGCATGCTGATCGCCACCGGCCAGGCGCAGCTGCCGGAAATCGCCCAGACCTCCGGCCCCCTGTTCGCCGCGCTCAAGCAGGCGGTGCTGGAGGTGTCCATGGAGCTCGCCCAGGCGATCGTCCGGGACGGCGAAGGCGCGACCAAGTTCGTCACGGTCAAGGTCAACGGTGGTGCGACCCACCAGGAGTGCCTGGACGTCGCCTACGCGGTTGCCCATTCGCCGCTGATCAAGACCGCGCTGTTCGCCTCCGACCCCAACTGGGGCCGCATCCTGGCGGCAGTCGGCCGCGCCGGCGTGGCGCAGCTGGACGTCAGCAAGATCGACGTCTACCTCGGCGACGTCTGCATCGCCAGCAAGGGCGGGCGCTCGGCCAGCTACACCGAGGAACAGGGCGCGGCGGTGATGGCCGAGAGCGAGATCGGTATCCGCATCGAGCTCGGCCGCGGCACCTGCAGCGAGACGATCTGGACCACCGACCTGTCCCACGAATACGTCAAGATCAACGCCGAATATCGCACCTGATCGCTTGGCCGCCTTGCCATTCCCGTTGTTCATGGCCTCATGAACAACGGGAATTTGCTGTTCGGGGCGCGGCCCTCTAACGTCCGTTGACCTTTCGACCTTCATGCGAGGAGCCTCGGCATGGCCCTGAAACTGGTGATCGGCGACAAGAACCATTCCTCCTGGTCGCTGCGCGCCGCCCTGGCGCTGGAACTGACCGGCGATCCCTACGAAGAAGTCATGGTACCGCTGCACCAGGCGGACAGCCGCGCTCGCCTGCTGGCTCATTCACCCACCGGCAAGGTGCCGGTGCTGGTGACCGAGCAAGGCCCTGTGTGGGACACGCTGGCCATCGTCGAATACCTGGCCGAGCGCTTTCCCGAGGCGCATCTGTGGCCGCGCGGCGAGTACCCCCGAGCCCTGGCGCGCAGCATCTGCGCCGAAATGCACAGCGGCTTCGGCGCATTGCGCAGCCACTTGCCGATGGACCTGTCGCGCGACCAGGCCCTGGCCGAGGTTCCGGCCGATGTCGAGGCCGACATCGCGCGGGTTTGCGCCATCTGGGCCGATTGCCGCGAACGCTTCGGCGAGGACGGCCGCTACCTGTTTGGCCATGCCAGCATCGCCGATGCCTTCTATGCCCCGGTGGCCGCCCGGCTGCGCAGTTACCGGGTATCGCTGCCATCGCCTGCGGCGGCCTATGTCGAGACGGTCTATCAGTGGCCGGCCTTCCAGCGCTGGTATCAGGCAGCCCTGCGCGAGGTGCGCGGATGAAGCGTGTCCATGTCGCGGCCGCGGTGATCCGGGGTGCCGAGGGGCGCGTTCTCATCGCCAGGCGGCCCGAGACGGCGCACCAGGGTGGGTTGTGGGAGTTTCCCGGCGGCAAGGTCGAGCACGCAGAGACCGTGCGCGACGCGCTGGTTCGGGAGCTTCGCGAAGAACTGGCCATCGAGGTCGCGGCCGCGCGCAGGCTGATCCAGATCCGCCACGACTATCCGGACAAGCATGTGTTGCTGGATGTCTGGGAAGTCACCCGCTTCGACGGGGAGCCGCAAGGCGCCGAGGGCCAGCCCCTGGCCTGGGTGGCCGCGGACGCGCTGCCGCAGTACGCCTTCCCGGCGGCCAACCAGGCGATCATCACGGCGGCGCGGTTGCCCGATCGCTACCTCGTCACCCCCGATGATTGCGCTGCCGGCGCCTTGGTGGCCGGCATTTCGCGGGCGCTGGAGCTGGGCATCGCCCTGATCCAGTTGCGGGCTCCGGCGCTGCCGACCGACGAATACCGGGGGTTGGCCCGCGAGGCGCTGGCGCTCTGTCATGGTCGCGCGAAGCTGCTGCTCAAGGGGCCGCTGCATTGGCTCGGTGACTTCCCTGGAGCCGGCTGGCACCTCACGTCGGGGCAGCTGAAGAGCCTGGCCGACGGTGCCGGGCGCTTTCGTCCTGATGGCTGGCTGGCGGCGTCCTGCCACGATGCCGAGGAGCTGGCGCTGGCGCAGGATCTGGCGGTGGATTTCGTCACACTGTCACCCACGCTGCGTACGCTGAGCCATCCCGAGGCCGAGGTGCTCGGCTGGGAAAAGGCGGCGCAGCTGCTCGAAACCTTCAACCGTCCCGCCTATCTCCAGGGTGGGCTCGGGCAGGGCGACATTGCCAGAGCGCGGGAGGCGGGTGCTCAAGGCATCGCGGCGATCCGCGGGCTCTGGCCGAGCTGAACCTATGCGAGGGTTTTCGGTCGACTCACAGCTGTGTCACTCTTTGCGCTGCCGGATTGCTGGATAGAGGAAAGCAATCAACCCTATTCCAGCAATCAATCAGCCATGGGCCACTGGCTGGGTTAAGGTTACCGCCACTTACTGTTCTCAACCCTGAAGGAGTCTTTACTGATGTCCGTGATCAACACTCAAATCAAGCCGTTCAAAGCCCAAGCGTTCAAGAACGGCAAGTTCATCGAAGTGACCGAAGCCGACCTGAAGGGCAAGTGGGCCGTATTCTTCTTCTACCCGGCTGACTTCACCTTCGTTTGCCCGACCGAACTGGGCGACGTTGCCGACCACTACGAAGAGTTCCAGAAGCTGGGCGTAGAGATCTACTCGGTTTCCACCGACACCCACTTCACCCACAAGGCCTGGCACGACAGCTCCGAAACCATCGGCAAGATCCAGTACACCATGCTCGGCGACCCGACCATGCAGATCAGCCGCAACTTCGAAGTCCTGCGTGAAGACCAGGGCCTGGCCAACCGCGGTACCTTCATCGTCGACGCCGACGGCATCATCCAGGCTGTCGAAATCACTGCCGAAGGCATCGGCCGTGACGCGTCCGACCTGCTGCGCAAGGTGAAAGCCGCCCAGTACGTCGCCTCCCACCCGGGCGAAGTCTGCCCGGCCAAGTGGAAGGAAGGCGAAGCCACTCTGGCTCCGTCCCTGGACCTGGTTGGCAAGATCTAAGCAACCGAAAGGTTGTTCGCTTCGGAGGCCGCCTGGCGGCCTCTCTAGCCCGAACGCCCGGGCGGTCTCCGTTCCGGGCGTTTTCATGACCAGATTTTAATGTCCCCAGAGGTAACGCCAGTCATGTTGGACGCCAATCTTAAAACTCAGTTGAAGGCCTACCTGGAAAAGGTCAGCCTGCCGTTCGAGATCGTCGCCTCCCTCGATGACGGCGCCAAGTCCCGTGAGCTGCACGGGCTGCTGGAAGACATCGTCGGTCTGACCGACAAGATCACCCTGAAGACCGAC
>NZ_QLAE01000045.1 GCF_005876855.1 Stutzerimonas nosocomialis
GCGGCGGGGAACGGCGCTGGCGGCGGGGCGAGCACGATCTCCTCGACATCCACGTCCAGCGCCCGGACCTCGACCCGCGCACCGGCTCGTTCGAGGGTGGCGCGATACTTTTCTGCGCCCGCGGCGTCGAGGTCCTGCTTGATCACGATCCGCCGGCCGGAGAACAGCATCGCGATACGCTGGGCATCGGCCTGGAACAGGCGCGTCAGGTTGGCCTGGACCTGTTCGAGTTGCGCGCCCGGCACCAGCTGTCCGGAGAAGGCGATTTCATAACGGCTCATTGAGTGCTCCTGCGCGGGTCTGGTCGGCACGATTGGAAGAGGCGGCGCGTAGCCTAGCGCAGCCGGCCCCGGCGAACTGTTAGCTGCCCGTCAAGAACGGCAGCCGGCGGTTTTGCCGTGAATCATCAGATTGCAGTATGGATCAGGTTATTTTGCGGCGACACCCGTTGCGGGCTGCTGGCTGCTTGCTACACTGGGCCGTCCTCTGGAGTACCTGAATGCGCTTCCTGGCACAGACAATAAGAATATCCACAACGGTGCTGCTGCTGGGCGCACTGGTAGCCGTCTCCGGTTGCTCGACCTGGTTCTCCAGTAGCTTCAAGGATCCCCGGATTCAGCTCACCAAGGTCGACGTGATCAAGGCCCGACTCCTCGAGCAGGAGTTCATGCTCACCTTCCGTATCGAGAATCCCAACGACCACAGCCTGCCGATCCGCGGCCTGGTCTATGACGTCCACCTGAACGACATCCAGCTGGCGGCGGGCGAGTCCAGCGGCTGGATGACCGTGCCGGCCCACGGCACCGAACTGTACGAGGTGCCGGTGCGCACCAACCTCTGGCGGCACATGAAATACGTGGTGCGTCTGCTGGAGAAGCCCGACAGCCCCATCCAGTATCGCCTGCAGGGTGAGGTGAAGACCGGGCTGATGCGCGGACGGCGCGTGCACATCGCCACCAATGGCGAGATAATCCCGGGCGACTTTATTCCGGAGTAGGTCCTCGATGAACCAGCAACCCCATGTCCATGGTCCCGACTGCAACCACGATCACGATCACGACCATGAGCATCACCACCACGTCCACGGTCCGCACTGCAACCACGGCCACGAGCCGGTGCGCAATCCGCTGAAGGACGTCGGCCGCAACGATCCCTGCCCGTGCGGCAGCGACAAGAAATTCAAGAAGTGCCACGGCGCCTGATGCCATGACGCCGCTCGCCATCGCCTTGTCCATCGTCGCCGTGCTGCTGATCGCCGCGCTGGCAGGCTATGCCCTGCATCTGTGGCGGCGGGTATGGCATGGCGAGCAGCAGCGTGCCGACGCCCAGGCGCAGCGTCAGATCGCCCTCGCCGAAGACCTGCGCATCCTGGCCAGCAGCCTGCTGGACGAACAGGTGCCGCTGATCGAGGGCGCGATCCGCATCAAGGTATTGCTCGACAACTACGACGCGAACCTGGGCCAGGACCCGCGCTGCCAGGTGTTCCAGCAGCTCTACGACGCCACCGAGCATGTCCCGACCCATGCGGCCTGGAAGGCGCTGGACAAGCTCGAACGCCGCCGCCACGAAGCCAATTTCAGTGCCCTCGAGTTGCAGCACAAGGCCGAAGCCCGTCGCTCGGCGCGCTGGCTGCTGGACGAGGCGCTGCCCAGGACGCGCAACGCGGCCTGAACACCCTTGTGTCGCGCCGCGCGCACCTGTTCTCTCCTAACCTGTCGATAACCCTGCGCTCAGCAATTTCCAAGGAGCCGCCGATGGCGCTGCGTCTGTCTCGTTCCCTGGTTCGTCTGGCTACCGGTGCCTCGCTGGCACTGGTGGGCCTGGCGGGCTGCCAGTCCTATCTGGATTCCCGCTACAGTGCCAGCCTGCCGCCGCAGCAGGGCGTGCAGCCGCTCAAGGGGCTGGCCGACAACGTCAGCATCCGCCGTAACGCGTTGGGCATGCCGCTGATCGAGTCGAGCAGCTTCCACGACGGGCTGTTCGCCCTCGGTTATGTGCATGCCACGGATCGCCTGAGCCAGATGGTCAGTCTGCGACTGATGGCCCAGGGGCGTCTGGCGGAAATGCTCGGCCCGGGCGTGCTGGAGGCCGATCGCTTCATGCGCGCGGTGAACCTCAAGCAGAGCGCCGACGTGCTCTACCGCGAGTCATCGCCGCGGATGAAGGCTTTCTTCGAGGTCTATGCGCGCGGGGTCAATGCCTACCTGTACCGCCATCGCGACAAGCTGCCGATGGACCTGGCCAGCTCCGGCTACCAGCCGGCCTATTGGAAACCCGAGGATTCGGTGCTGGTGTTCTGCCTGCTGAACTTCGGCCTGGCGGTCAACCTGCAGGAGGAAATCGCCTCCCTGGTGCTGGCCCAGCAGGTCGGCGCCGACAAGCTCGCCTGGCTGCTGCCGACCTATCCCGACGAGCCGCTGCCGTTCGAGGAGGCGGACAAGCTCAAGGGGCTCAGGCTCGACGGGCAGATTCCGGGGCTCGCTGCCGTCGAGCGCGCCGCCGGCCAGATCGCCGCGCTGAACATGCAGGGTTCTGCCGCCTCGAACAACTGGGCGATCGCCGGACGCAACAGCCGCAGCGGCAGGCCGATCCTGGCCAACGACACCCACTTGCCGTTGTCGATGCCCTCGTACTGGAATTTCGTGCAGCTGCGCTCGCCCAAATTCCAGGGCGCCGGGGTCTCGATCGCCGGTGTGCCGGCCATCGTGGCGGGCTTCAACGGCAAGCTCGGCTGGGGCATGACCATGGTCATGGGCGACAACCAGGACCTGTTCCTCGAGCAGGTCCGGCGGGTCGGCAACCAGCTGCAGTACCTGGCCGACGGCCAGTGGGTCGCCGCGCGGGAGCGGCAGGAGACCTACATCATCAAGGGCGAGCGCCCGATCCGCGAAACCCTCTACGAGACGCGCAACGGTCCGCTGCTCAACAGCGTGCTGGGCGAGCGCAAGCATCCGCTGCAGCCGCTGGCGTTGAGCAGCGGTTACGGGCTGGCGCTCAAGACCACGCAGTTCGAGGCCGACAAGTCGCTCGACGCCTTCTTCGACCTGTCCCGCGCGCAGTCGGTCGAGGCCGCCTTCGAGGCGACCCGGGATATCCGTGCGATGCCGCTGAACATCGTCTTCGCCGACGCGCAGAGCATCGGCTGGCAGGTGACCGGCCGTTTCCCCAACCGGCGCGACGGGCTCGGTCTGATCCCTTCGCCGGGTTGGGACGGTCGCTATGACTGGGACGGTTTCGCCGACCCGATGCTGCACCCCTACGACCAGGACCCCGCCCAGGGATGGCTCGGTACCGCCAACCACCGCATCGTGCCGCGCGGCTACGGCATGCAGCTGTCCAATTCCTGGTACTACCCCGAGCGCGCCGAACGCCTCGCCGAACTGGCCGGCAGTGGCAAGCACGACACCCGCAGCACCATCGCCATGCAGTACGACCAGACCACCCCGTTCGCCGCCAAGCTGAAGGCCATGTTCGAGGCGCCGGGGATGGCCCAGCCGCTGAAACAGGCCATCGACGCGCTGCCGCAGGCCGATCGCGCGCGGGCGCGTGAGGCCTTCTCGCGGCTGATGGCGTTCGACGGCAAGCTCGGCGCCGACTCGGCCGATGCGGCGTTGTACGGAGCCTTCCTGCAGGAGAGCGCGCGGCAGATCTTCCTCGACGAGCTCGGCCCGGAAACCAGCCCTGCCTGGCGCGCGCTGATCCAGACGGCCAACAGCTCCTATTCGGCGCAGGCCGATCATCTGCTCGGGCGCGACGACAGCCCGTTCTGGAACGACATCCGCACCGGCGTCACCGAGGACAAGCCGACCATCCTGGCGCGCAGCCTGGCCGCCTCCGTGGCGCTGCTGGAGAGCCGCCTGGGCGCCGATCGCGGGGCCTGGAAGTGGGGCAACCTGCACACCTATCGCTGGACCAGCGGCGCCACCCAGCTGGCACCCTACATGAGCGCCGGCCAGCGCACGGGCGTCCAGGCCCTGCGCGGTTATCTGGACCGCGGCCCGTATCAGGCCGGAGGCGACCACACCACCCTCAACGTGGCGGCCTACGAATGGGGTGGCAGCTTCGATACCTGGCTGGTGCCGGCCATGCGGATCATCGTCGACTTCGGCCGCGAAGAACCCTTCATCGGCCTCAACAGCTCCGGCCAGTCGGGCAACCCCGCCAGCCCGCATTACGCCGATGGCATCGACGCCTGGCTCAGGGCCCAGTACATGAGCTTCCCGTTCAAGCCGGAAAACCTCGAGCAGGTCTATGGCACCCGGCGCCTGACGCTGGTCCCGGAAAAAGAGTAAGACGCCGCCTTCAAGGCCCTGCGCCGGCCGCCGAGGCCGGCGTCGGGCCCGTCGCGGTCGCGACCAGGCGTCCCCGACCGCTCTCATGGTGGCGATGCGTGCATCGGGTTTAGCAGCGACACGTGCGCAGAGGCTTTTCCTGGAAGCGACGGTTGTCCCTGGGGCTTTCGTGGGAGCGGTCGGGGACGCCCAGTCTTGACCGCGAATATGTTCCAGCACGGCGAACCCGCCTGGCGCTATGCCGCCGGTACCACTTCGAGGACCCGGATGCACTCGGGCGAGGGGTAATGCCAGCGGACCTCGACATCCCACAGGCGGGTGCCGTAGCGGCGTTCCGGCGTCGGGGTCTGGTAGGCGGGGCGGGGGTCCTGGGCGAGGCATTGCTCGATCAGTTCGGCCAGCGGCTCGCCCAGGCGCTGCCCGTGCTGGCGGGCCTGTTGCAGGGCCTGCTCGGACCATTCCACGGCGATCGCAGCCGGCGCTTCGGCGGCCATCCCGTTGCTCGCTTCGGCGATGGCGTCGGCGTAGGGCACGTAGGGCTTGATGTCGAGTATCGGCGTGCCGTCGAGCAGGTCGATCCCCGACAGCCACAGCCGTCCGGGTTCGATGGCGTCGAGCTTGACCACCGACTGGCCGATGCCATTGGGCCGGTGCGTGGAGCGGGTGGCGAACACCCCGACCATCTGGTTGCCGCCCAGCCGGGGCGGGCGTACGCGCAGGCGCGGCTGGCTCTCCAGTGCCTGGTGGAACAGGAACAGCAGCCAGACGTGGCTCACCTGTTCCAATCCATCGAGCGCATGGGCCTGGTCGAACGGCGGCACCAGTTCGAGGACACCGCGGGCGGCAGGGGCCAGCCTGGGCTGTCGGGGAATGGCGAATTTTTCCTGGAAGCAGGAACGCAGGTAGCCGATGGGCGAGACGGTATGGTTCATGGCGGTGGCGCTGGGGATCGGGCGCCTATCTTAGCCGTTGATGCGCCGGGCTGCTGCCGGTTGCATCGGCGCAACCGGCGGCGGGCGGGCCGGCGCTAGAGGTGGAAGCCGCCGTCGATGGGGATGATCGCGCCGGTCATGTAGGCGCCGGCGGTGCTGGCCAGACTGATCGCCAGCGCGGCCATTTCCTCTTCCCGTCCCCAGCGCTTCATCGGGATGTGGGCGCAGTCGGCCGCCATCGCCTCGGCGTCGTTGGCGATGAAGGAGGTCATCTTGCTGGGGAAACGCCCCGGTGCGATGACATTGACGTTGATGTGCTGTTCGACCAGCTCCCGCGCCAGCATGCGCGACAGTTGATGCAGCGCGGCCTTGCTCGGTCCGTAGGCGTAGGCCTGTTCGCCGTGGGACGTGAGGCCGGCCACCGAACCGATGTTGATGATGCGTGCCGGGGCGTCCGGGCTGGCGGCGTTGCGCAGCAGCGGCAACAGCTGCTGGATGCAGCCGAACACCGAAGTCACGTTCAGCTGCATGACCTTTTCCCAGCCCTTGGCCGGATACTCGTCCAGGGGCGCCCCCCAGGTGGTGCCGGCGTTGTTGACCAGGATGTCCAGGCGGTCGATGCGTTCGCCCAGGGCCTCGGCGAAAGCCTTGATGCCGTCTTCGCTGGCGAGATTGGCGGCCAGCGCATGGCATTCGCCCAGGTGGCCGAGTTCGCTGGCCGCCGCTTCGCATGCCTGGGCATCACGGGCGCACAGGTAGACGGTGGCGCCGGCTTCCAGAAAGCCCTTGGCGATCATATGACCGATGCCTCGGGTGCCACCGGTGACCAATGCCGTGCGGCCGGCCAGGGAAAAATAGGGGAGCATGGACATTCCTCGTGTTGGCTGTCGAGCCACACCCTAGCGGCCGCCACGGGCTTTGCGAGCGACCATTTGCCATGCAAATGCACCTGTATAGGCTGCGCCTAGCCGAGCAGGGCGCTCATCGAGTGTCCCGGCCCTTCACGGGCATCGACCGCCCTTCAGCCGAAGACCGGGCGCATGAAGCTGCGCTCGTAGCTGAGGATGCAGCGTGTCTGGCGTGCGTAGTCGAAGGCCGACAGGCAGTCGGCGTCCTCCATCGAGGCTTTGCGGTACTGCTCGTACGTCGCCAGGCTTGGGAAGCTGAACAGCGCCAGGGCGATGTTGTTGGCGCCTTCCGAGGGCAGGAAATAGCCGTGATGCTGGCCGCCGAAGCGCTCCACCAGAGGTATCCAGAGCCTGGCGTAGTGCTCGAACTCGTCGAGCTTGTACGGATCGATGACGTAGCGCAGGTGACAGGTGACCATGGAACTTCCTTGCCGATGGGGGAGCGGCTTTTATGCCGTGGGCCAGGCACGAAGTCCAGCAACAGCGACGCCGCATCGGCGCCGCTGCAGGGGTCAGCGACTGCTGGTGACGGGGCGCAGCTGCTGTTGAGGGCGGCGACGGTTGGCCCAGCGGGCTCGCAGGTAGTCGAAGAGGTAGGCCTTGTCCGTTTCGGGGCGCAGGCCGAGCAGCAGCACATAGCTGAGCGTGGCGCTGGCCACCAGCATTTCGCCACCGTCCTCCAGCACGCCGAACAGCAGATCCGCGGCTTCGCCCAGCGGGAGGATGACGTGCGCCATGTCGAAGCCGACGCCGAAGAAGACCAGCGCGCCGATCAGCAGCAGCGTGTCATGGGAGATTTTCTTGAAGGCCGGACGCCCAGCCAGGTAGCTCCAGCACACGAAGGCCAGCAGGAGCACGCCCATGGCCGCGGAGGCGGCGAGTTCGCCGATGTCCTCGACACGCAGGCCGAACGGCGGGGCGATGTCCAGGTGGGCGGCGAAGAGGGCGCCGACCCGCTCGTGCAGTGCCAGCGCATCGTCGGCCAAGAAATAGGCAAAAACCAGGGCCCAGGCCAGATACGTCGGCGAGCGGCGCAACAGGGCGAGGTAGCCGAACAGCAATACGATCCAGAACCACTTGAGGTACTGGTAGACCTCCGGGTAGCCGCGGTCTTTCTCCAGGGAGAACAGCGGGTCGTTGGGAAAGGGCGTAAGGCTGTTGATCAGGTGCAGCGTGACGAATCCGACGTCGGCCAATACGAGCATGACCACCAGGAGCAGGGCGGCTTGGGCGGAGCAGTCGAGGCTGTGGGCAAGGCGGTTTTTGTTGTTATTCATCAAGGCGATTCCTTCCAATTAGGCAGCCTGCCGCTGGCCGCGATGCGATGGCAGCGAGAGGCTCCTGTTCGGTTGACGCACGCGACGACTTCCGTCCTGCTTGCCCAACAGCAAGCGGGCCGACGGCGCGACTCCGTTTCAGAAAAACGTGACAAGAGTATTACGGAATACTCAGTTACGAGTGGAGGGCGGGATTTTTTGTTCCTCGGGCATGTTGCAGTGTCGTGACACTGTGCGCAGAGTTGCAAATCGCGCCTGACAACTCAGTCTATCCCACTGTTTTTATTGAGTTTGTGTGTTGGCCTGTGGTGGGTTCGGCGCGCCGAAGCAGACCGAATTTCATGCTGGCGGCCAGATGCCGTTCGTCGGAAATAAAAAAGCCCCGCAGGTGCGGGGCTTCGAGAGCAGCAGTGATCAGAGGGTTTCGGCCCAGAGGTCGTATTCGTCGGCGTTGGTGACCCGAACCCAGACCTTGTCGCCCGGCTTGAGGTCCTGGTCGCTGTCCACGTAGACGTTGCCGTCGATTTCCGGCGCATCGGCGTAGGAACGGCCGATCGCGCCTTCCTCGTCGACCTCGTCGATCAGCACTTCGATTTCCTTGCCGATCTTCAGCGCCAGCCGGGCGGCGCTGATGGCCTGCTGATGCGCCATGAAGCGCTCCCAGCGGTCCTGCTTGACCTCATCGGGCACGGCCTCGAGGCCCAGGTCGTTGGCCGGTGCGCCCTCGACCGGCGAGTACTGGAAGCAGCCGACGCGGTCGAGCTGCGCTTCGGTGAGCCAGTCGAGCAGGTACTGGAAGTCCTCCTCGGTTTCGCCCGGGAAGCCGACGATGAAGGTCGAGCGGATGGTCAGCTCGGGGCAGATCTCCCGCCAGGCCTTGATGCGTGCCAGGGTCTTGTCTTCGAAGGCCGGGCGCTTCATCGCCTTGAGCACCTTGGGGCTGGCGTGCTGGAAGGGAATGTCCAGGTAAGGCAGCAGCTTGCCGGCGGCCATCAGCGGGATCACGTCGTCGACGTTCGGGTAGGGGTAGACGTAATGCAGGCGGACCCAGACGCCCATGCTGGACAGGGCCTCGCAGAGCTCCTTCATGCGGGTCTTGACCGGCTGGCCGTTCCAGAAGTCGGTCTTGTACTTCATGTCGACGCCGTAGGCGCTGGTGTCCTGGGAGATCACCAGCAGCTCCTTGACGCCGGCCTTGACCAGGCGCTCGGCCTCGCTGAGCACATCGCCCACCGGGCGGCTGACCAGCTTGCCGCGCATCGACGGAATGATGCAGAAGCTGCAACTGTGGTTGCAGCCTTCGGAGATCTTCAGATAGGCGTAGTGGCGCGGGGTGAGCTTGATGCCCTGTGGCGGCACCAGGTCGATCAGCGGGTTGTGCTCCAGGCTCGGCGGCACCACCTCGTGCACGGCGTTGACCACCTGCTCGTACTGCTGCGGGCCGGTAACGGCCAGTACGCTGGGATGCACGTCGCGAATGTTGCCTTCGTCGACGCCCATGCAGCCGGTGACGATGACCCGGCCGTTCTCGGCTAGGGCTTCGCCGATGGCATCGAGGGATTCGGCCTTGGCGCTGTCGATGAAGCCGCAGGTGTTGACCACCACGACGTCGGCGTCCTGGTAAGTCGGAACGATCTCGTACCCTTCCATGCGCAGCTGGGTGAGGATGCGTTCGGAGTCGACGGTGGCCTTCGGGCAACCGAGGGAGACGAACCCGACTTTGGGCGTGGCGGTGGACATGCGGCTAACCTCGAAGGGCGCCGTCAGGCGCCTCTGATCAAAAAGTGCGCAATTCTAGCGGCGCTTTGCGGCGCTGCAAAGTGCCGGCTGTGCCTTTCGCCAAAGAGCAGGCGATGCGTCAGGATTCGCCGAGAAACTTGCGCAGGAATTGGCGGGTTCGCTCGTGCTGCGGAGCGCCGAACAGGGCCCGGGCCTCACCTTGCTCGACGATCACGCCGCCGTCGATGAAGATCGCCCGGTTGGCCACGTCACGGGCGAAACTCATCTCGTGGGTGACGATCACCAGGGTGCGTTTTTCTTCCGCCAGGCCGCGGATGGTCGCCAGCACCTCGCCCACCAGCTCGGGGTCCAGCGCCGAGGTGGGCTCGTCGAACAGGATCACCTCCGGCTGCATGGCCAGCGCCCGGGCGATCGCCACGCGCTGTTGCTGCCCGCCGGAGAGGCGTCTGGGGTAGGCCTCTTCCTTGCCCGCCAGGCCGACCTTGGCGAGCAGTTGCCGGCCTCGCTCGATGGCGGTGGCGCGGGGTTCCTTCTTGACCACCACCGGGCCTTCGATGACGTTTTCCAGCGCGGTGCGGTGGGGGAAGAGGTTGAAGTTCTGGAAGACGAAGCCCACCTGCTGGCGCAACTGGCGGACCTGCCGCTGCTGCGGCTTGAGCGGGCGGGAGGCGTCGATGCGGATCTCGCCGACCTGGATGGTGCCGCCATCGGGCTGTTCGAGCAGGTTCAGGCAGCGCAGCAGGGTGGTCTTGCCCGAACCGCTGGGGCCGACGATGGCCAGCACCTCGCCCGGCGCGATATCCAGGTCGATGCCCTTGAGCACGGGTTGTCCGTTGAAGGTTTTGGTCAGGTTGCGAACGCTGATCATGGGCCGTCCTGTTCGTGCCGATTGACCCGGTTCTCGAGCCGGCCCTGCAGGTGCGCCAGCACGGTCGCCAGCGCCCAGTAGATCAGCGCCGCGGCCAGGTACATGGTGAAGATCTCGAAGGTGCGCGCGGTGATCAGCTGCGCCTGGCGGAACAGCTCCGGCACCTGGATGGTGGCAGCCAGGGCGGTGTCCTTGACCAGCGAGATGAAGCTGTTGCCCAGCGGCGGCAGGGCGGTGCGCGCCGCCTGGGGCAGGATGGTGCGGTAGAGCGTCTGGCGTCTGTTCATGCCGATGCTCGCCGCCGCCTCCCACTGGCCGCGGTCGATCGAGGCGATGGCGCCGCGCAGGATTTCCGACGTGTAGGCGCCCATGTTCAGCGAGAAGCCGATCAGCGCGGCGGTCAGCGGATCGAGCTGGATGCCGAGCTGGGGCAGGCCGTAATAGATCATGAACAGCTGCACCAGCAGCGGCGTACCGCGGAAGAAGGATACGTACAGGCGCGACAGCCAGCGCAGGGGCGCCGCGGCATACAGCCTGAGCAGCGCCAGCGCGAAGCCGAGCAGCAGGCCGAAGAACATCCCGCCCAGGCTCAGCACGACGGTGTAGAGCGCGCCCTTGAGCAGAAAGGGCGCCGAGTCGAGCAACAGCTGCAGGCTCTGCTCCATCACTCGGTGACGTCAGCCTGGAACCACTTCTGCGACAGCGCCTTGAGCGTGCCGTCGGCCCGCAGCGTGGCGATCGCCTCGTCGACCGCTTCGAGCAGCGCGGGGTTGCCCTTGCGCATGGCGACCCCGGCCTCCTGGCGCGAGAAGGGCTCACCGGCTATCGCCATCGCATCGCCGGTCTTGGAGAGCAGCTCGAAGGCCGCGAGTCGGTCGATCAGCATGACGTCGATGCGGCCGAAGCGCAGATCCTGGTACTTGGTGGGGTCGTCGTCATAGGTGCGGACCTCGGCGTCCGGCACGTTCTCGCGCAGCCACTGTTCGTAGTTGGTCCCCAGACCCACGCCCACGCGCTTGCCCGCGAGGTCGGCGGCACTGTTGATCTGCGACTCCTTGCCCTTCTGGGTCATGGCCTGGATGCCGGATACGGTGTACGGCGTCGAGAAGTCGTACTTCTGCTTGCGCTCCTCGGAAATGGTGACCTGGTTGATCACCACGTCCAGGCGGCCCGACTCCAGCGCCGCGAGGATGCCGTCCCACTTGGTCGGCTGGAATTTCGCCTCGACCCCGAGCTGCTTGGCCAGCGCCTGGGCGAACTCGACCTCGAAGCCGGTCAGCCGGCCGCTCGCGTCCTGGAAGTTGAACGGCGGATAGGTGCCCTCGAGGCCGATCTGGATGCTGCCGCGTTGTTTGATCTGCTCCAGCAGGTCATCGGCGGCAAGGCTCTGGCCGATCAGCCCGACGCTGACGAAAAGGCCCAGGGCGGTGGAAAGGAAACGGCGTCGCAGGTCGTGGCAGGTCATCATCGTCTCACTCTCAGGCAGGTGGAATCGCGGCGCGCGCGGCGTCGCTACGTGTCGAACGGGCTCAGGGGGCTGCGCGCTGGTAGGCGAACAGTGCCGGCGAGCCGCCGGTGTGCAGGAACAGGAGCGGGTCGTCGCCGGGAAAAGCGCCGCGGGCGATCCCGTCGAGCAGGCCGGCAAAGGCCTTGCCGGTATAGACCGGGTCCAACAGGATTCCTTCCAGGCGGGCGAGCAGGGCGACGGCCTCCAGCGTGGCGGCATTGGGTTCGCCATAGCGGGGCGCGAAGTAGCCATCCCACAGCTCGACAGGCAGGCCATCGGGCATGGGGATGCCGAGCTGCTGCGCGGTCTGCTGGAGCAGGCTGTCGACCTTCGGGCGCTGAGCCTCTTCGCTTCGCGAGACGGTGACGCCGACCACTCGCGTGCCCGGTCGCGTCGCCTGCAGTGCGAGGGCCAGGCCGGCATGGGTGCCGGCGCTGCCCGAGGCGAGCACCACCGCGGCGAAGGCGCTGCCGCATTCGTCCATCTGTCTGGAAAGCTCCAGGCCGCCACGCACGTAACCCAGCGCCCCGATGGCGTTCGAGCCGCCGATCGGCACCAGGTACGGACGTTTTCCGGCCTGGCGCAGCCGCTCACCAGCGGCTTGCAGCAGCGACTCGGCCTGGGACAGGTCGTCGACCCGCTCCACCTCGGCACCGTAGAGGTCGAGCAGCAGGCGGTTGCCGTTGGCGAGGTAGTTGCGGTCCTGGCTCTGGATCGGGTTCTCCAGCAGCGCCAGGCAACCCAGGCCGAGCCGCGCCGCCAGCGCCGCCGTCTGGCGAACGTGGTTCGACTGGATGGCGCCCGCCGTTACCAGGGTATCGGCCCCGGCGGCCAGCGCATGGGCGCCGAGGTATTCGAGCTTGCGGGCCTTGTTGCCGCCGAGTGCGAAGGGCGTGAGATCGTCGCGTTTGATGTACAGCTCGCGACCGAGGTGTCGGGAAAGGCGTTCGAGCCGTTCCAGCGGCGTGGCGCCGGGCACCAGCTCGAGACGGGGAAACTGCGAAAGTGCATCGCCAATGAGCATGTTCAGGGCTCTGTCGGGACAGGATGGCGTGCGCGCCACCGCGTTTTCGCCGCGGTGCGCTTTCGCACCTGCCCCGCGGCCGTTATTCGCGCAGAGTAGCCAGCGTCGGCGGTAAATGCCAAGAGAGTGTCGGCCAGGGCGAGCGTTGCGGGGCGGGGCGGTCGTTGCTAGGCAGGCCGGTGCGCCGACTCGCAGTCATTCGAGCCTGCATCGGAACGATCGATCATGGCGGCAACGTCCAGATGAGCCTGTTCGACCAGGGGGGGCGCGACACGGCGGTTTGCCGCCAAGCAACGGCAGAAAGCAAAAAGCCCCGAATGCTGTTGCATTCGAGGCTTTTCGATTTGGTTGCGGGAGCCGGATTTGAACCGACGACCTTCGGGTTATGAGCCCGACGAGCTACCAGACTGCTCCATCCCGCGTCTGTGGGTCGGCATTCTACAGCCGATCTTCAGGCTGTCAACCTCGAAGATGAAAAAAACGTTTTTTCTTCAGGCATTTAGCGAAAGGGCGGGCACCTGGGACGTGCGCGACCGTCGGCGAGAGGTGCGCTGCACGGGCCTCTCGGACGTCTCGCGGGGATAGTGTCTGCGTGCGATTCTCAGCATGCCCCACAGCATCGCCGCTGCCACCAGCAGCCAGCCTCCGATCATCGCGCAAATCAGCAGTGCAGGCGTCATCATTCCCTCGTTTCGTGCTGCGGCCATGTCGCCCGGCCAGTACGGGTATAGACCTCGATGGCTCGAAGGGGTTTCCGATGCCATCGGTCACCTCGCTTCGGCGTCGCCGCACCTTGGCGCCTCGGCGATGCCAAAACTCCATGAGGAGGAGGCTCGATATGCGAATCGAAACACGCGTCACTTCAAGGTCGATGGCGATCCTGCTGGTGCTCGGGTTACTGGGCGGTGCCCCGATGGCGCAGGCGCAGAACACGGGCCCCGTGGATCGCGGGGCGGCCGGCAGCGGCTCGATGGGGATCGGGGAGGGCATCGACCCTGAGCCCCAGCGTACGCCGAGGGAGGAAGCTCGCGACGACGGCGACCACAGCGCCGACGATCCCGGGCATGGCGGCGGCAACGAGACCGACATGCAGCACCACAACCAGTATCAGGCGCAGCCCGAAAAGCGCGACTGACCATAAAGGAGGCTTCATGAAGCGCTATCCCGTTCTGGCGCTCGCTGCGCTGATGTCGCTCGGTTCCCTTTCGTTCGCCGACCAGGCCGGTACCGAGCGAGGCGAGAAGCCTGCGCTGCGTGACGGCAGTGGCCTGGGCAGGCAGCAGGATGTCGAGACGCCTGAGCGCCCTGGTATCGACTCGGGCACCGATACGACCCAGGGCGCAGGCACCACCGACACCCTGCTCGGCACGGAAGGCGAGGCTGGCCGCTCGGCGAGCCAGCCCGAAGCCATCACGCCCACCGGCTCGGACACCATCGAGGAATAGCCTGTGCGGTCGGCCCCTGGTCGGGGGCGCTGCGTCAGGCGTTTCTAAAGGCCCGGCTCGCTCGTACAATGCGCGCCCGATGTTCGAGCGGTAGCTGACATGCAGATTGCCCTGGCGCCCATGGAGGGCCTGGTCGACGACATTCTTCGCGATGTACTGACGCGGGCCGGCGGTATCGACTGGTGCGTCACCGAGTTCATCCGCGTCAGCGACCGCCTGCTGCCCGCGGCGACCTACGCCAAGCTCGCCCCGGAGCTTGCCCGGGGCGCCTGTACCCGTTCGGGCACACCGCTGCGGGTCCAGTTTCTCGGCTCCGACCCGGCCTGTATCGCCGACAACGCCGCCTACGCGTGCGAGCTGGGCGCGCCGGTCATCGACCTGAACTTCGGCTGCCCGGCCAAGACGGTGAACAAGTCCCGTGGCGGGGCGGTGCTGCTCAAGGAGCCCGAGCTACTGCATGCGATCGTGCTGGAGGTGCGCCGCGCGGTTCCCGAGCACATTCCCGTCACGGCGAAGATGCGCCTGGGCTTCGACAGTCCGGACGGTGCGCTCGACTGTGCCCGGGCGCTGGCCGATGGCGGCGCCGAGCAGCTGGTGGTACATGCGCGCACCAAGGTCGAGGGCTATCGGCCGCCGGCGCACTGGGAATGGGTCGCCCGGGTGCAGGACGTGGTGGCGGTGCCGGTCTATGCCAACGGCGAAATCTGGACCCTCGACGACTGGCGCCGCTGCCGGGAAGTGAGCGGGGCGCAGCACATCATGCTGGGGCGTGGGCTGGTGTCCTGTCCGGACCTCGCCCGGCAGATCGCGGCCGCCCATGCCGGGCGCTCGGTCGATCCCATGGCCTGGAGCACGCTCGAACCGCTGCTCGCCGATTTCTGGCGCCAGGCACGGCGCAAGATGTCGCCGCGCTACGCGCCGGGCCGCCTCAAACAGTGGCTGGGCATGCTCAGCCGGACCTACCCCCAGGCAATGGCGCTGTTCCAGGAACTGCGCCGCGAAGGCGACTGCGAGCGCATCGATGCCCGGCTCGGCGTGGCCTTGGCCGAGCGACAGCCGGGTTAGCGCCCGCCGGTGACGTCCAGCAGCGCGCCGGTCACGTAGCTCGCCTCGTCGCCGCAGAGCCAGAGGATCGCGCGGGCGACTTCCTCCGCTTCGCCGCCACGGCCCATCGGGACGCTGGCCTTGACCCGCTCGACGCGGTTCGGCTCGCCGCCGCTGGCATGAATGTCGGTGTGAATCACCCCCGGGCGCACGGCGTTGACGCGGATGCCTTCGCCCGCCACTTCCTTGGCCAGGCCGAGCGTCATGCTGTCAATGGCGCCCTTGGCGGCGGCGTAGTCGATGTATTCCCCGGGCGCGCCGAGGCGCGAGGCCACGGACGAAACGTTGACGATGGCGCCACCGTAGCCGCCGTGGCGACGGGACATGCGCTTGACCGCCTCACGCGCGCAGATGAAGCTGCCGGTGACGTTGACCGCGAAGACCCGTGCCAGGCGGGCGGCGTCCATGTCTTCCAGGCGCATCTGCCGTTCCAGCATGCCGGCGTTGTTGACCAGTACGTCGAGCCGGCCGAACGTCCGGTCGAGCGCCTCGAACAGGTGGACCACCTGGGCTTCGTCGGCCACGTCGGCGGCAACCGCAAGGGCGCGGCCTCCGGCTCGCTCGATCTCCTGGACGAGCCGTTCGGCCGCTTCCCGTTGCTGCCGGTAGCTGATGCACACCTGATAGCCCTGCTGCGCGGCGAGCCGCGCGGTGGCGGCGCCGATGCCTCGGCTGGCGCCCGTGATGAGCATGACCCTGGACATGAAATATCTCCCGATGAACGGTCTTGAAATTGTTTGGCCCATCCACATTTCGTGGATCGTGGGATGCCGAAGTCGGGTCCCGCATCAACCACTCGCTGAAATCAGGAGATAGTTAAGATGACCAGTTTTTCGATGGCACCACTGTTTCGTCAATCCATCGGTTTCGATCGTTTCAACGATCTGTTCGAAAGCGCGCTGCGCAACGACGCCAGCAGCTCCTATCCACCCTACAACGTGGAGAAGCACGGCGATGACAACTACCGCATCGTGGTAGCGGCCGCCGGCCTCCAGGAAGCGGACCTGCAACTGCAGGTGGAGCGGGGCGTGCTCACCGTCAGTGGCGGCAAGCGCGAAACCGGCAACGAAGGCGTGACCTACCTGCACCAGGGCATCGCCCAGCGGGCGTTCAAGCTCTCGTTCCGCCTGGCCGACCACATCGAGGTGCGTTCAGCCAAGCTCGACAGCGGGCTGCTGACCATCGAACTCGAGCGCGTGGTCCCGGAAGAGGCCAAGCCCAAGCTGATCCCGATCAACGGGGAACGGCCGGCCCTGCAGGGCTGATCCGCCAGAGAGCCGAGAAGGGCGCCGTGAGGCGCCCTTCTTGTTTTCAGTCGTTTCGTCGCGCGAGCAGCTCGCAGAAGTCGGCGAACGGCAGCGGCCGGCTGAACAGGTAGCCCTGGTACAGGCTGCAACCTTCCTTCTGCAACAGGTCCAGTTGCGCCTGCTCTTCCACGCCTTCGGCGATCACTTCCAGGCCCATGCTGGCGGCCATGGCGATGATCGCGCGGATGATGTCGGCGTCGTTGCCGTCGTCGATGGCGTCGCGCACGAACGACTGGTCGATCTTCAGCAGGTCGATGGGCAGGCATTTGAGGTAGGTCAGCGACGAATAGCCGGTGCCGAAGTCGTCCATGGCGAAGCTCAATCCCAGCGCCTTGAGCTCCAGCATCTTGGCGATGGTGTCGTCGAGGCTGTGGATGACGATGTTCTCGGTGATCTCGAGCTTGACCATCTGCGGCGGCAGGCCGCTGCTGCCGAGGATGCTGTCGACCCGCTCGACGAAGCCGTTCTGGCGGAACTGTCGCGGGCTGATGTTGATGCACATGCTGAACGCCTCGCGCTGGACGAGCCCGCCCTGCAACAGCTCCGCGGCCTGGCGCGCGGCTTCGCGCAGCACCCAGTTGCCGACCTCGATGATCAGGCCGCTTTCCTCGAGCACCGGGATGAACTGCGCCGGCGACTGCGGTCCGAGCACCGGATGGGTCCAGCGCAGCAGGGCTTCGGCGCCGATCACCACGTTGCTGCGGGCGTCGACCTGCGGTTGCAGATGCAGTTCGAACTCGCCACGGGTCAGGGCGGTGCGCAGGTCGTTCTCCATGCGCAGGCGTGCGATGGCCGCTTCCTGCATCGAGCCATGGAACAGCTGGATGGCGTTGCGTCCTTCGTCCTTGGCGCGATACAGCGCGATGTCGGCACGCTTGAGCAGGTCGGCCGGCGTGTCGCCATGTTCGGGCACCAGCGCGATGCCGATGCTGGGGGTCACCTGGAGCCGGTGCCCGTCGAACAGCATGGGTTCGGCCAAGAGGTGGCGCAGCTTTTCCGCCACGCGGATGACCTGGCGCGTCACGTCGGGCAGCTTGCCGCTCAGGCCGGTGAGCAGCACCACGAACTCGTCGCCACCCAGCCGGGCGACCGTGTCTTCCTGCCGTACGCTGACTTCCAGGCGCGCGGTGACCAGCTTGAGCACGGCGTCGCCGACCGGATGGCCGAGCGAGTCGTTGATGTGCTTGAAGTGGTCCAGGTCGAGAAACAGCAGGGCGCCGTGCAGGTCATGGCGCTTGTGCAGGGCGATCTGCTGGGTAAGGCGGTCCATCAGCAGCGCACGGTTGGGCAGGTTGGTCAGTGGATCGTGGTAGGCCAGATGCTGGATCTGCGCCTGGGCATCCTTGAGCTGGGTGATGTCGCGCGCCGACAGCAGCAGGCATTCCAGGCCGTTGAGCTCGAAGGGTTCGACCGAGACCTCGACGCTGCGAATCCCGCCGTTGCGATGGCGTATGCGCATCTCCCGGTGGAGGAAGCGGCCATGCAGCTCGACCGCCTGGATGATCTGCTCGTGCTGCTGCGGATCGAGCCAGAGGTTGAGCTGTTCGGCGGTGCGGCCCGCCGCTTCTTCGGGACGGTAGCCGGTCAGGCGATGGAAGCCCTCGTTGACTTCGATGAACTGGCCACTCTCCCGCCCGCAGATGGTGATCGCGTCGGGGCTGGAGTGAAACGCCTTGGCGAACTTGACCTCGCTGGCGCGCAGCGCGGCTTCGGCCTGATAGCGTTCGGTGACGTCGAGGAAGGTGGTGGTGATGCAGGTTTCGCCTTCCACCTGGATCAGGCGGCTGGAGACCAGGCAGGTGATCAGGCGACCCTCGCGGGTGCGGTATTCAGCCTCGGCGTTGTTCAGCGCCTGCTCGCGCACCAGTTTGATGTAGAGCTGGCGACGCTGCTGCTCGTCTTTCCAGAAGCTGATCTCCGGCGCCGTCCGCCCGATGATCTCTGCGGCGGGCCAGCCGAAGGTATCGCTGAAGCTCGGATTGACCTCTATGAAGGCGCCGTCGCGCACGCGGGTCACGCTGATGGGGTCCGGGCTGCTCTGGAACAGCGTCGCGAACTTGGCTTCCGAGGCGGCCAGGCGCTGCTCGCGGCGCACCCGTTCGGTGATGTCCATGACGATGCCGGCCATCCTCAGGGGCCGTCCCCTGTCGTCGCGGTAGAGTTTCGCGGTGCTTTCCAGGTGACGGATCTCGCCGCCTGGCAGTTGCGAGCGGTAGGTCGCCTGGTAGAACGTGGTTCGGCCGGCGACCAGGTCGGCATAGGCCATGCGCATGCCTTTGCGATCGGCCTCCGGCACGCGGGCGAAGAACTCGCGGAACGAGCCGTGGTAGGGGCCGTCGTCCATCCCCTGAAGATTGGCCGAGCGTGGCGAGCCGTACAGCATGCCGCTGGGTATGTGCCAGTCCCAGGTCCCCAGCTCCGCCGACTCCAGCGCCAGGTTCAGCCGCTCCTGGCTTTCCTGGAGCGCCTGCGCCTGCAAACGCTGGTCGGTGACGTCGCGTGCGGTGAAGAACAGGCAGGGCTGTCCGTCTAGTTCGATCTCGCCGCCAAAGAGCAGGTAGTGGTTGACCGCCCCGGTGCGGCTGCGCAGCTCGACCGGGTAATTGCTGATGAGGTTTGCGCTGCGCGACAGCGCCTCGAGCAACCGTTCGCGGGTCCGCGCGTCGTAGAGGCCGAGCTCGATGAAGGTGCGGCCGAGGGCCTCGTCCTTGCTCCAGCCGAACTGCCGTTCGAAGCTGGGATTGATCTCCAGCAGCCGGCCGCTGTCGCGCTCGCTGATCGCCGAGGCGTCGGGCGTGGTACGGAACGCCTTGGCGAACTTGTCTTCGCTGTTGCGCAGCGCGGTTTCGGCCTGCCACTGCTCGCGCATGTCGATGAAGGTGCACAGCACGAAGCAGTCGCCTTCCAGCTCCAGGCACTGGTAATTGAGGATGCCGTCGACCCGTTCGCCATGCTTGCCCTTGAGCTGCACGCGGTGCGTCGCGCAGCTGCGCGTCTCGCTCGCCCGCTTGCGCAGTGCGTCGCGCTGGATCAGGTCGGCCCACAGGCCGATCTCCAGGGTGGTGCGGCCGGCGACTTCGTTCTCGCACCAGCCGAGCAGGCGGGTGAAGTGCTGGTTGATGGCGACGATGCGAGCGTCGTCATAACGCACCAGCATCACCAGTTCGGGGCTCAGCTGAAACAGGCTGGCGAAGCGTTTTTCAGAACTCAGCAGCTGCAGTTCCTTTTCCTGCCATTCGGTCACGTCGCGCAGCACGCCGATCAGCACCGGCTCGCCCCGTTCGCCGTTGTGCAACTGGCCGCTGATTTCCAGCCAGTGCAGGGTGCCGTCCGGCCAGCGGACCCGGTGCCGGAGATGGCAATGCCCGACGGCGCCGCTGGCGATTTGCTTGAACGTGGAGGCCACTGCCGGGCGATCTTCCTCGGCCACCAGGTCCAGGTAGTCGAAGCCTGCCTGGACCTTCTGCTCGGCGGTGAAGCCGAACAGCATCGGTGCGCCGTCGGACCAGCTGACTCGCCCGGTTTCCAGGTCCCAGCACCGGGCGCCCAGCCGGGCACTGCGTAACGCAGCGAGCACGCGGCTGTTCTGCACGGCGGGCTCATCGCCCGGATCGTAAGCACTGATATGCGGAAGTGAAGGGGAGTGGCTGTCTGACATGCTTGGCCTTATGTCGTGCGCTGCGAGAGCGCTGCCCGAAACATAGGCGGTTTTGAGGTGGTCGTGGCGCGCACGTTAGCGGGACTCGGCCCCGCTGTGCAACTTGGCCCGATCAGCGTCAACCAGCGCCATGAATGCGCGGGCGGCGTTGGACAGGGTCCGCTCGGTATGGAAGATGTAGCCCAGCGTGCGGCTGAGGCTCACGCCCGGGAGCGGCAGCGCCACCACCTGGTCGTCACGCATGGTGCGCGGCAGCACGCTCCAGGCCAGTCCGATGGATACCATCATCTTGATGGTTTCCAGGTAATTGGTGCTCATGCTGATGGTCGGCGTCAGCCCCTGGGCTTCGAACAGGCGCTGCACGATATGGTGGGTGAAGGTGTTGCCACCGGGAAATACCGCCGGGTGGCGGGCGACATCGGACAGGGTGATCGGGCCGTTGCAGGCCAGTGGATGTTCCGGAGCGGCGACCAGGTCGAGCGGATCGTTCCATATCTCCACCGCCCGGATGGGCGCCGCGGTCTGCGGGGCCAGGGTGATCACCGCCAGTTCGGCGCGGCCATGCAGGACTTCCTCATAGGCCACTTCGGAATCCAGAAAACGGATGTCGAGGGTCACGCCGGGGTAGGCCCGGGTGAAGGCGCGCAGTAACGGCGGCAACCGGTGCAGGCCTATATGGTGGCTGGTCGCCAGGCTCAGCCGGCCGCCGACGTCGCCATTGAGGTTGCGCAGCGCCCGGCGGGTATCGTCCAGCACGCCGAGAATCTGGTAGGCCCGCGGCAGCAGCGCCCGGCCCGCTTCGGTCAGGCCGACCTGGCGGCCCAGGCGGTCGAACAGGCGCACGCCCAGCTGCTGCTCCAGGGCGGCGATGCGCTTGCTCACGGCCGGTTGGGTCAGGTGCAGCCGCTCGGCGGCCTCGGAAAAACTGCCGGTTTCGGCAATGGCGACAAAAGCGTTGAGGTTGGCCAGGTCCATGCTGTGCGCTCGAATGAGGTAACGGCCTCATTGTATTTGGATTCCTCAGGGGAATGCATTGGATGAAAAATATGAATTTGAGTAATGAACGCGCAAGCCCTAGGATCAGCCCCATAAGCGCTAGGGCTATTGCCCCGCATAGAAACTGATGAGGAACGTCCGATGGCCGGCAAAACGCTCTACGACAAGCTCTGGGAAATGCACGAGGTCAAGCGCCGCGACGATGGGTCGTCGCTGATCTACATCGATCGCCACATCCTGCATGAGGTGACGTCGCCGCAGGCCTTCGAAGGCCTTCGCCTGGCCCACCGCCGCCCGTGGCGCATCGACGCCAACATCGCCACGCCGGACCACAACGTCCCCACCACGCGGGCGGAGCGCCAGGGCGGCCTCGAATCCATCGCCGACGAGGTCTCGCGCATCCAGGTGCAGACGCTGGATGAGAACTGCGACGATTTCGGCATCCTCGAGTTCAAGATGAACGACGTGCGCCAGGGCATCGTCCATGTGATCGGCCCGGAGCAGGGCGCCACCCTGCCGGGCATGACCGTGGTCTGCGGCGACTCGCATACCTCGACCCATGGCGCGTTCGGCGCGCTGGCCCACGGCATCGGCACCTCCGAGGTCGAGCATGTGCTGGCCACCCAGTGCCTGGTCGCCAAGAAGATGAAGAACATGCAGGTGCGCGTCGAAGGCGAGTTGCCGTTCGGCGTCACCGCCAAGGACATCGTGCTCGCCGTCATCGGCAAGATCGGCACCGCCGGCGGCAACGGCCATGCGCTGGAGTTCGCCGGCAGCGCGATCCGCGACCTGTCCATGGAAGGCCGCATGACCCTCTGCAACATGTCCATCGAGGCCGGTGCACGGGTCGGCATGGTGGCGGTGGACGACAAGACCATCGCCTATGTCGAAGGCCGCCCGTTCGCGCCGAAGGGCGCTGACTGGGACAAGGCGGTCGAACTCTGGAAGGATCTGGTCTCCGACGGCGATGCCGTGTTCGATACCGTCATCGAGATGAGGGCCGAAGACATCAAGCCGCAGGTCAGCTGGGGCACCTCGCCGGAAATGGTGCTGGCCGTGGACCAGAACGTGCCGGACCCGGCCGTCGAGGCCGATCCGGTCAAGCGCGATTCCATCGTCCGGGCGCTCAAGTACATGGGCCTGGCGGCCAACCAGCCGATCACCGAGATCAGGCTGGACCGCGTCTTCATCGGTTCCTGCACCAACTCGCGCATCGAAGACCTGCGTGCCGCCGCGCAAGTGGCGAAAGGGCGCAAGGTGGCCTCGAGCGTCAAGCAGGCCATGGTCGTACCGGGTTCCGGGCTGGTGAAACAGCAGGCCGAGGCCGAGGGGCTGGACAAGATATTCATCGAGGCCGGCTTCGAGTGGCGCGAGCCGGGCTGCTCCATGTGCCTGGCGATGAACCCGGACAAGCTCGGCAGCGGCGAGCATTGCGCATCGACCTCCAACCGCAACTTCGAAGGCCGCCAGGGCGCTGGCGGGCGCACCCATCTGGTCAGCCCGGCGATGGCCGCGGCCGCCGCGGTCACCGGCCGCTTCGTCGACGTTCGTGAATTGATCCAGGCCTGAAGGAGACCGACATGAAGGCATTCACCCAGCACACCGGTCTCGTCGCGCCGCTCGATCGCGCCAACGTCGATACCGATCAGATCATCCCCAAGCAGTTCCTGAAGTCGATCAAGCGCACCGGTTTCGGTCAGAACCTGTTCGATGAGTGGCGTTACCTGGACGTCGGGCAGCCCAACCAGGACTGCTCGAATCGCCCGGTCAATCGGGACTTCGTCCTCAACTTCCCGCGTTATCAGGGCGCCAGCGTGCTGCTGGCGCGAGAAAACTTCGGCTGCGGCTCGTCCCGCGAACACGCGCCCTGGGCCCTGGACGAATACGGCTTTCGCACCATCATCGCGCCGAGCTTCGCCGACATCTTCTACAACAACAGCTTCAAGAACGGCCTGCTGCCGATCGTCTTGAAAGAGGATGAGGTCGACGCGCTCTTCGAGCAGGCCGAGGCCACCGAGGGCTACCAGCTTACCGTCGACCTGGCGGCGCAGACGGTCACCCGCCCGGACGGCGTACAGTACGGCTTCGAGGTCGATGCCTTCCGCAAGCACTGCCTGCTCAACGGCCTGGACGACATCGGCCTGACCCTGCAGGACGCGGAGGCGATCAAGGCCTTCGAAAGTCGCCACCAGCAAAGCCAGCCCTGGTTGTTCGGCGCGATCAAATGACACGAGCGGAAGCCGGAAGCCGAAAGCTGGGAATTACAGCGCTTGGCTTTCCGCTTCTGGCTTTCAGCTTCACGCTTTTGCGAAGGAAACGTTATGTCCAAACAGATTCTGATTCTTCCCGGCGACGGCATCGGCCCGGAAATCATGGCCGAGGCGGTCAAGGTGCTGGAGCTGGCCAACGACAAGTACCAGCTCGAATTCGAGCTGAGCTACGACGAGCTGGGCGGTGCGGCGATCGACAAGTACGGCGTGCCGCTGGCCGACGAGACGCTGGAGCGTGCCCGCGCCGCCGATGCCATCCTGCTCGGCGCCGTCGGCGGTCCGAAGTGGGACACCATCGACCCGGCCATCCGCCCGGAGCGCGGCCTGCTGAAGATCCGCTCGCAGCTGGGGCTGTTCGGCAACCTGCGCCCGGCGCTGCTCTATCCGCAGCTCGCCGACGCCTCCAGCCTGAAGCCCGAAATCGTCGCCGGCCTGGACATTCTCATCGTCCGTGAGCTGACCGGTGGCATCTACTTCGGCCAGCCGCGCGAGAGCAAGGTGCTCGAAAACGGCGAGCGCATGGCCTACGACACGCTGCCCTACAGCGAGAGCGAGATTCGCCGTATCGCCAAGGTCGGCTTCGACATGGCGCGCGTGCGCGGCAAGAAGCTCTGCTCGGTGGACAAGGCCAACGTGCTCGCCTCCAGTCAGCTGTGGCGCGCGGTGGTGGAGGAGGTGGCGAAGGACTATCCGGACGTCGAACTCAGCCACATGTACGTCGACAACGCGGCGATGCAGCTGGTGCGTGCGCCCAAGCAATTTGACGTGATCGTCACCGACAACATGTTCGGCGACATTCTGTCGGACGAAGCTTCCATGCTCACCGGTTCGATCGGCATGCTGCCGTCCGCTTCGCTGGACTCGAACAACAAGGGCATGTTCGAACCCTGCCATGGCTCGGCGCCGGACATCGCCGGCAAGGGCATCGCCAACCCGCTCGCCACCATTCTTTCGGTCTCGATGATGCTGCGTTACAGCTTCGGCCAGGCGGCCGCTGCCGACGCCATCGAACAGGCCGTCAGCAAGGTGCTCGATCAGGGGTTGCGCACCGGTGATATCCATTCGGCGGGCATGACCAGGGTCGGAACGCGGGAAATGGGCGATGCGGTAGTCGCGGCGCTCGCGAAGTTGTAATCTTTTTCGTTCGCCCCGACGGGCTGTCTTCAGCCGGGCTAGCGATATTGGCACGGGGGTGCCGATCGCGGGGCGACACATTCAATAAAGGTGTAGTGCGATGAAACGTGTAGGTCTGATCGGTTGGCGGGGCATGGTCGGCTCCGTGCTTATGCAGCGGATGCTCGAAGAGCGGGATTTCGACCTGATCGAGCCAGTATTCTTCACCACGTCCAACGTGGGCGGGCAGGGCCCGGAGATTGGCAAGGATATCGCGCCCCTGAAGGACGCCTACAGCATCGACGAGCTCAAGGGGCTCGACGTCATCCTGACCTGCCAGGGCGGCGACTACACCAACGAGGTATTCCCCAAGCTGCGTGAAGCCGGCTGGCAGGGCTACTGGATCGACGCGGCCTCGTCGCTGCGGATGCAGGACGATGCGGTGATCGTTCTCGATCCGGTCAACCGCCGGGTGATCGACCAGCAGCTCGACGCGGGCACCCGCAACTACATCGGCGGCAACTGCACCGTCAGCCTTGCGCTGATGGGCCTGGGCGGCCTGTTCGAAGCGGGGCTGGTCGAGTGGATGAGCGCGATGACCTACCAGGCCGCCTCCGGCGCCGGCGCGCAGAACATGCGCGAGCTGATCCGTCAGATGGGTGCGATCAACGCGGCCGTGGCCGACGACCTCGCGGACCCGGCCAGCGCGATCCTGGAAATCGACCGCCAGGTCGCCCAGACCCAGCGCGGCGAAGGTTTCCCGGTCGACAACTTCGGCGTTCCGCTGGCGGGTAGCCTGATTCCCTATATCGACAAGGAGCTGCCCAACGGGCAGAGCCGCGAGGAGTGGAAGGCCCAGGCGGAAACCAACAAGATCCTCGGGCGCTTCAAGAACCCGATTCCGGTCGATGGTATCTGCGTGCGCATCGGCGCCATGCGCTGCCACAGCCAGGCGCTGACCATCAAGCTGAACAAGGATGTGCCGATTTCGGACATCGAAGGAATGATCAGCCAGCACAACCCCTGGGTTCGCCTGGTGCCCAACCATCGCGAAGACAGCATTCGCGACCTCACGCCGACGGCCGTCACCGGCACCCTCGACGTACCGGTCGGGCGTCTGCGCAAGCTCAACATGGGCTCGCATTACCTGGGCGCATTCACCGTGGGCGACCAGCTGCTCTGGGGTGCTGCCGAGCCGCTGCGCCGCATGCTGCGGATCCTTCTGGAGCGCTGATCGCGCCCGGTTGCGGTCGCACCGAAACGCCACGCCTCGTCGTGGCGTTTTTTTTATCGATCCGGCGATGCCGTATCCGCTTGCAGCCGGTGGCCAAATCGCTACAGTGCCTGTCGCTCAACAATCAGGAGACGCTCATGTCGCAGCTTGTTCACGTGGCCGTCGCAGGTGCGGCCAGCGCCACCGGCGAGGCGTTGGTGGAAATCGCCGAAGAACGCGGCCTCCCCATCGGCGAGCTGCACCTGATCGACGAGGGTGACTCGATCGGCCAGAGCCTGGCTTACAAGGGGCGCAACCTGCGCATTCGCGATGCTGCCCAATTCGACTTCGGTCAGGTCGGTCTGGTGTTCTTCGCCGGCGATGCGGCGCAGTTCGATCGTTATGTCGAGGCTGCACGCCTGGCCGGTTGCGCCGTGATCGACGTGACGTCCGGCAAGAGCGCCACGGCGCTGCCCCGTATCGTGCCCGAGCTCAATGCCCGGCGCCTCGCTTCGCTGGACAAGCCGGTCTGCGTCGGTTCGCCGGCGCCGGAGGCTACCGCGCTGGCGGTGGTGCTCGCGCCTCTGCTCGACCTGCTGAGCTTCGAGCGCATCACGGTGACGGCTTGCGTTCCGGTGTCTTCGCGTGGGCGTCGAGGTGTCAACGAGCTGGCAAGACAGACGGCCGAGCTGCTCAATGCGCGGCCGCTCGAACCCAGGCTGTTCGGTCAGCAGGTCGCCTTCAATCTATTGGGCGCCGACGACACGCCCGAAGCCGATGGCCATACCCTTCTTGAAAAACGTCTTGCGAACGAGCTCAAGCAATTGCTCGATATGCCGTTATTACCCATCGCGGTTAGTTGCATACTGGCGCCGGTGTTCTTTGGCAGCAGTCTGAGCGTGTCGCTACGTTCTACGGACGAGATCGATCTGGATGCCGTTGCGCGGGCGCTGGGGCAGGCCCCGGGGCTGGAGCTGGCGTCGGGCGACGAGCAGCCGAGCGTGGTAGGTGACGCAATCGGTCAGGATGTGGTGCATGTTGGCAGGGTGCGTCATGGGCTTGATGACCGACGCGAAGTCAATTTGTGGATTGTGTCTGATAACGTGCGAAAAGGGGCCGCACTTAACGCCGTGCAGACCGGTGAGTTGTTGATAAAACACTATCTGTAAAAGATACTTACCGAAAAATTGAAGAACTATTCTAGCTTGACAATAATGGCTCAGTTGATCGCTGACGGGGAACCGCCGCAAGACGGGCGCAGGCAGTGGCTATGAGCTCTCTCGAAGTTTGAGAAGAAAAAGATTAAACAAGGGATTTCACTATGGTTCGGGTTCGCAATCTGGTGCTGGCAATAGCGGCTGCTACCGCTCTGACTTCCGAAATGGCGCATGCGCTAGGGCTCGGTGAGGTCAGGTTGCAGTCGGCATTGAATCAACCGCTGGTGGCCGAAATCGAGTTGCTCGATTCCAGCAGTCTCGCCGCCGGAGAAGTGATTCCTTCGCTGGCTTCGGTTGAAGAATTCAACAAGGCCGGTGTCGATCGTCAGTATTTCCTTACTGACCTCAAGTTCACCCCCGTTCTGCGTCCCAACGGCAAGAGCGTCATTCAGGTTACCTCGAGCAAGCCGGTGCGCGAGCCTTACCTCAACTTCCTGGTAGAGGTCCTCTGGCCCAACGGGCGTCTGCTGCGTGAATACACGCTGCTGCTGGATCCGCCGCTTTATTCTCCGGAAACCGTTGCTGCCGCTGCGCCGCAACTGCCCATCGCCGCCCAGGCGCCGCGGCAGACCGCAAGCCGTCCTGCCGCTCCCGCGCCGGCGCCCCGTGCCGCCGCGCCTTCGGCCAGCAGCTCGACCACACCGGCATCCGCTGCGCTGCAGGGTGACGAATACCGTACTTCGGCACGCGACACCCTTTGGGATATCGCCGAGCGTACCCGCAAGGGCGGTACTGTCCATCAGGCCATGCTGGCGATCCAGGACCTCAATCCGGATGCCTTCATCGATGGCAACATCAACCGTATGAAGAGCGGCCAGGTCCTGCGCCTGCCCGATGCCGAGCAGGTCGGAAGCCGCAGCCAGGCCGAGGCCATCGCTCAGGTCGCCGAGCAGAACGCTGCCTGGCGCCAGGGTCGGGCGGTGGCTGCCGGTCGTCAGCTCGACGCCACCCAGCGCAGCACGGCAGGCGCCGCGCCTTCGCGCAGCGAGACCGGCGACAGCCTGCGTCTGGTCGCGCCGCAGTCCGGTGCCTCGACTTCCGGTAGCGATCGCGGCACCGGCACGGACGTGAAAGCGCTCAATGACAAGCTGGCCGTCACCCAGGAAAGCCTGGACTCCAGTCGTCGTGAAAACGCCGAACTCCAGGATCGCCTCGGTGATCTGCAAGGGCAGCTGGAAAAACTGCAACGTCTGATGCAGCTCAAGGATGATCAGCTGGCCAAGCTGCAGGCGCAGCTGGCCGCGGAGGGCGCTGCGGCCAACACGCCGCAGAATACCGGGCAGTACGAAGCCGGTACGCCTTCGACGGCAGCGCCGCCAGGATCATCAGGTAACGCGACACCGTCCGGCGCCGATGACGGAGCCGACTCTAGCGACATGGCTGCGCCGGCTGATCCAGCCGGCGCAGCCATGTCCGACACCAACACCTCGGTCCCCCCAGCGGCGGCGCAGGCGCCTGCGGCAAAGCCTGCTCCGCAACCGACTCCTGCTCCGGCGCCCGCGCCGGCAGCCCAGCAGCAGCC
>NZ_QLAE01000046.1 GCF_005876855.1 Stutzerimonas nosocomialis
ATGATGCAGCAATACTGGAAGCTCAAGAACGAGCATCCGGACCAGCTGATGTTCTATCGCATGGGCGACTTCTACGAGCTGTTCTACGAGGACGCCAAGAAGGCCGCCCGGTTGCTGGACATCACCCTGACCGCACGGGGTCAGTCGGCGGGCAACGCGATTCCGATGGCGGGCATTCCCTTTCATTCGGCCGAGGGTTATCTCGCACGCCTGGTGAAGCTGGGCGAGTCGGTGGTGATCTGCGAGCAGATCGGCGACCCCGCCACCAGCAAGGGCCCGGTGGAACGCCAGGTGGTGCGCATCATCACCCCCGGCACGGTGAGCGACGAGGCGCTGCTGGACGAGCGGCGCGACAACCTGCTGGCGGCCGTGCTCGGCGATGAAAGACTGTTCGGCCTCGCCGTGCTGGACATCGCCAGCGGCCGCTTCAGCGTGCTGGAGTTCAAGGGCTGGGAAACGCTGCTGGCCGAACTCGAGCGCATCAACCCGGCCGAACTGCTGATTCCCGATGACTGGCCGCAGGGCCTGCCAGTGGAAAAGCGCCGCGGGATTCGCCGCCGCGCGCCCTGGGATTTCGACCGCGACAGCGCCTTCAAGAGCCTCTGCCAGCAGTTCGCGACGCAGGATCTGAAGGGTTTCGGCTGCGAAAAGCTGACCCTGGCCATCGGCGCCGCCGGCTGTCTGCTCGGCTACGCCAAGGATACCCAGCGCACCGCCCTGCACCACCTGCGCAGCCTGCGGCACGAGCGGCTGGACGACACCGTGGTGCTCGACGGGGCGACCCGCCGCAACCTGGAACTGGACACCAACCTCGCCGGGGGCCGCGACAATACCCTGCAATCGGTGGTCGACCGCTGCCAGACCGCCATGGGATCGCGCCTGCTGACGCGCTGGCTGAACCGCCCCCTGCGCGACCGCAGCGTGCTGGAGGCCCGCCAGGACTCGATCACCTGCCTGCTCGAGCACTACCGGTTCGAACAGATCCAGCCGCAGCTCAAGGACATCGGCGACCTGGAGCGCATCCTGGCGCGCATCGGCCTGCGCAATGCCCGTCCGCGCGACCTGGCGCGCCTGCGCGATGCCCTGGCCGCCCTGCCGCAGCTGCAGGCCGGCATGCAGGATCTGGTCGCCGGCCACCTGATCGACCTGGCGAAGAGCATCCGCACCTATCCCGAACTGGCCGACCTGCTGGCGCGGGCCATCATCGACAACCCGCCCGCCGTGATCCGTGACGGCGGCGTGCTCAAGACCGGATACGACGCCGAGCTCGACGAGCTGCAATCGCTGTCGGAAAACGCCGGCCAGTACCTGATGGACCTGGAGACCCGGGAAAAGGCGCGCACCGGCCTGGCCAACCTCAAGGTCGGCTACAACCGCGTGCATGGCTACTTCATCGAGCTGCCGAGCAAGCAGGCCGAGTCGGCACCGGCCGACTACATCCGCCGGCAGACGCTCAAGGGCGCCGAGCGCTTCATCACGCCGGAGCTCAAGGAGTTCGAAGACAAGGCGCTGTCGGCCAAGAGCCGCGCCCTGGCGCGGGAGAAGATGCTCTACGAAGCCCTGCTCGAAACCCTGATCGACCACCTGGCTCCGCTGCAGGAAACCGCTGCCGCCCTGGCCGAGCTGGACGTGCTGAGCAACCTGGCCGAGCGCTCGCTGACGCTGGACCTGAATCGCCCGCGTTTCGTCGACGAACCCTGCCTGAAGATCGACCAGGGCCGCCATCCGGTGGTCGAGCAGGTGCTCGACACGCCCTTCGTCGCCAACGACCTGACCCTCGACGACAGCACCCGCATGCTGGTCATCACCGGCCCGAACATGGGCGGCAAGTCCACCTACATGCGCCAGACCGCGCTCATCGTGCTGCTGGCGCAGATCGGCAGCTTCGTCCCGGCCAAGGGCTGCGAACTGTCGCTGGTCGACCGTATCTTCACCCGCATCGGCTCGTCCGACGACCTGGCCGGCGGGCGCTCGACCTTCATGGTGGAGATGAGCGAGACCGCCAACATCCTGCACAACGCCACCGACAAGAGCCTGGTGCTGATGGACGAGGTCGGGCGCGGCACCAGCACCTTCGATGGCCTGTCGCTCGCCTGGGCGGCCGCCGAACAGCTGGCCCGGCTGCGCGCCTTCACGCTGTTCGCCACCCACTATTTCGAGCTGACGGTACTGCCGGACAGCGAGCCGGTGGTCGCCAACGTCCACCTCAACGCCACCGAGCACAACGACCGCATCGTCTTCCTGCACCACGTACTGCCCGGCCCGGCGAGCCAGAGCTATGGCCTGGCCGTGGCGCAACTGGCCGGCGTGCCGAGCGATGTGATCCAGCGGGCGCGCGAACACCTGTCGCGCCTGGAAACCACCAGCCTGGCCCAGGAGCGCCCGCTGCAGCCAACTGCCGGGGGCGCTCCGGCGCCGATGCAGAGCGACCTGTTCGCCAGCCTGCCGCACCCGGTGATCGACGAGCTTTCGCGGGTCAATCCCGATGAGCTGTCGCCGCGCCAGGCGCTGGAATTGCTATACAGCCTGAAAACACGCGTCTGAAGCCTGGCAAAGCTGCTAGAATCGCGCGCATTTTTGATTTAGCGGCATGCCTGGTGCCGATTTGCTGCCGACCGGAGGGCGACTGCCCTTGCCCTCCGACAGCCCGAGGAGATAGCGAGAATGACCTTTGTCGTCACCGACAACTGCATCAAGTGCAAATACACCGATTGCGTGGAAGTCTGCCCGGTGGACTGCTTCTACGAAGGCCCGAACTTCCTGGTCATTCATCCCGATGAATGCATCGACTGCGCGCTCTGCGAGCCGGAATGCCCGGCCCAGGCCATCTTCTCCGAAGACGAAGTGCCCGAGGACATGCAGGAATTCATCCAGCTCAATGCCGACCTGGCCGAAGTCTGGCCGAACATCACCGAAAAGAAGGAAGCCCTTCCGGACGCCGAGGAATGGGACGGCAAGAAGGACAAGCTGCAGCACCTGGAGCGCTGAGCCGCCCTTGCAGCCAAATGAAAAAGCCCGCATCCCAAGGATGCGGGCTTTTTCGTTATGGGGCCCAGGCCCCAGCGGTAACGCGGGTCAGGCGCGATCGACCCTGTCCTTGACAGTGTCTTTGACGTCGCCCTTGAGTTGCTGGGCATCGCCCTTGACTTCCTGGCGCTGGCCTTCGCGTTTCATGCTGCCGTTACCGGTGGCTTCGCCGACGCCCTGTTTGATCTTGCCGACGGCTTCGTTGGTGTTGCCTTTGATTTTGTCTTCAGCACTGCTCATGTGCGTCTCCTCCACGTTTCTCTATAGGTAAAAGATTGACCACACGAACGCGACCCGAGTTGCCTCCGCTTATCGGGACGTCGCGCGCTCAGGCCTGACGGGCACGGATCAGCCGATTGAGCAGCGGGCGTCCGGCCAGGTGGAGGAACACCGGCGCCCCGACGATGAGATAGAAGTAATAGGTGACGAAGCGCCAGATCAGGATGGCGGCCGCCGTGGTCGACTTGCCCGCCAGCGGTGCGAGCAGGGCCATGGAGGCCAGCTCCGCACTGCCAGCGCCGCCGGGCAGCAGGCTCAGCTGTCCGGCCGTGAGCGCCAGCATCTGCACCAGGAAGGTCCAGGCCCAGGCGATGTCGCGGCCGAGGCCCTGCAGCGTCAGGTAGAGCACGCTGTAGCGCAGCAGCCAGTGCACGCTGGTGAGCAGGAATACCGCCAGCAACGTTCGCCGCGGCAGCCGCAGCGTCAGGCCCAGCTCATTGCGAAAGCGCAGCACGCGCCTGGCCCAGCGGTGGCGCTTGCGCCGCGCCACGCCCAGCCGTCGAAGCGCCCGGCCGTTGAAGCGAAACAGCCCGCGGTGATAGCGCCCGACCAGGACCAGCAGCACCAGCACGGCGCCGAGCAGCGCCACGCCGACCATCAGCAGGTTGCCGACATGGGCGCTGAGGGCATGGGTCACGGCGTAGACCAGCACCCCGAACAGCGCACAGCAGAAGAACAGCAGATCGCCCAGATGCTCGACCGCGAAGGCGGCGGTCGCCCTGGCCGGCGCCACGCCCCGGCGCATCAGTAGGGCCGCCAGGGTGATCGGGCCGCCCGCCCCCGCCGGCGTCGCGCAGATGGCGAACTCGGTCGCCACCACGATGCCCAATGCCCGGCGTTGACCGAGGGTCTGCAGGCCGAGCAACAGCCGCAGGCGCAAGGCATTGAGCGACCAGCAGACCAGGATCATCGCGATCATGATCAGCAGCAGGCCTGGCGGAAAGCTGCGCAACCGCTCGAACAAGCCGGTCCCGCCCAGTAGCGCAGGTATCAGCACCGCCGCGAGCAAACCGCCCAGCAGCAGCCAGAGCCCGCGGCTCACGCCGCGACGCTCGAACGGGGCGTCTGCCGAAGGAGCCATCGATGCTTAGTGACCGGCTGACGCCCGTCTTCGAGCAGCCTCACCAGCAAGCGGAGCCAGTAGTCGCGCGAAAAACCGTGGCGCATATCGACCGGATGCAGGCCGAGCCGCAGCACCGGCGCCTGCCGGTAGCGCTCGGCCATGCGGTCGCTGACGACCCGCGAGACGCCCCTGCGCCAGGCGCTGCGAGCGCTCCAGACCAGGCCGGGAGCATCGACCGAAGTGAAATCGGGCAGCCGATAGAAGTGCTGCGGGTCGCTCGTATAGGCCAGCCCCGAGGTCGCCAGGGCCCGCCTGGCACCTTCGCTCAACAGCCAGGCCGGGGCGACGAAGCCGTGCAGCGGCCACCCGAAGCGGTCGAACACCGCCATGCCCTGTTCCAGGCGCTGCTGCGCCTGCGCCTCGTCCAGCGCATAGAACTCTCCCTCGTGGGTATACACCCGGCGCATGAACCAGTCGCGGGGCGAGCGCGGCGGCGGCGCTTCGTCGGCGTGGGAGAACCCGTGCAGGATGAGCTCGTCGCCCCGGCCCGCACGCGCGTCGAGCAGGCGACGAAAGCCCGCGGCGTCCTGCAGGGGATTGCGCCGGTGAAAGTCCGGCACGACCAGCCAGTTGATCGGGATCGGGCCGAGCGCATCGACCGCCGCCACGAACGCCTGGTAATCGGGCCAGGTCTCCGGTGCCACATCGTGCAGCACCAGCATGAGCGCGCGCTCAGCCATGCATGGCCACCGGCAGCGGGGAGACATGCAGCGACGCCTGGTAGTGAGCCAGCAGCCCGGCGACCACCGCGTCCCAGGCGTGGTGAGCCTCCACATGGCGACGCGCCTGCTGGCCGAGCAGGCGCGGATTGCCCTCGAACAGCTCGCGCACCGTCTGCGCCATGGCCTGGGGGTCCAGCGGGCGGCACAGTCGCCCCGTATGGAACGGCACGATTTCCTGGAGCGCACCGGCGCGCGTGGCGATCACCGGGATACCGCAGGCCATGGCCTCGAGTGCGACCAGGCCGAAGGTTTCCTGGTTGCCCGCGTGCAGCAGCACATCGCTGCTGGCCATCAGCCGGGCCACTTCGGCGGCGGGACAGAAGCGATGGATGACCGTCACATTGTCCGGCACCCGCCTGGGCATCCCCGACCCCACCAGCAACAGGTGATAGGGCTTGCCCAGCAACTGCGCGGTGCGCAGCAGCACCGGCAGGTTCTTCTCCCGCGATCCGCGACCGGCGAAGATCAGCAGTCGCGTCTCGTCGGGCAGCCCCAGCTCGGCGCGCAGGTTGGCGTCGCGCCGCTCCGGCCGGAACGTCCGCAGGTCGACGCCGAGCGGCTGGATGAACACGTTGCGCACGCCGAGCGATTCGAGTTTGTCGGCCATGACCTGGCTCGGCGCGAGCACCCGGTCGAAACTGCGGTACAGGCGCGCCACGTAGCTGTTCATGTTGGCGCCGAACCAGGAGCCCAGACGCTTGCTGGCCAGCAGAGGCAGATCCGAGTGATAGAACCCGATGATCGGAATATCCAACCGCCGGCCGGCATCGAGCGCGGCCCAGGCGGTGAGGTAGGGATCGCCGACTTCGATCAGGTCCGGCTGCAGGCTGCTCAACACCGAGCGCCAGGGGCCACGGCGCAGCGGGAAGCGATAGCCCTTGCCGAACGGCAGGGCGGGTGCGGGAACCTGATAGATGCCGTCGTTCTCGGTGTACCCGCTGCCCGGGACGAGAACGCTGTGGCGTATGCCGGGATAGCGCTGCAGGTGGCCGTGCTTGGCCTCGAGGTAGGTGCGAACGCCGCCGCTGGCCGGCGCGTAAAACATGGTCATATCAGCGATATGCAAGGTAAAGCGTCTCCGTTCGGCCTCGATGCAGAGTCTTCAGCACCGTTCGACAGGCATCGCGAAGCGCACGAAGGCCGCTCGCTTACAGGATCGACGCTGAAAGATTCTGTAATGAATCTAATTGACCGTAACGTGACAGAGTTGTTCGACAGCGATGACGCGGACTGGAGACCAGCCCGCGCCCTACCATCGATCAACTGTCGAGCTTCTTGTCTCCCGGGTCCTTGCCTTCGCTGGACGCATGCTCGATGACGGCGTTGAGTTCAGCCCCGAACAGCAGAACGGCCGAGGAGATGTAGAAATACATGAGCAGGATGATGATGGCCCCGATGCTGCCGTAGGTGGCGTTGAAATCGGCGAAGTTCTGCACGTAGATACCAAACCCCACCGACGCGGCGATCCAGACGATCACCGCCAGTACCGACCCCGGGGTGATGAAGCGAAACTCCTGCTCGACGTCCGGCATGGCGTAGTACAGCGCTGCCACCACCAGCATCAGCAGGATCACCACCACCGGCCAGCGCAGCCAGGTCCAGAGAACGACCACGACATGCTGCAGGCCCACCTGCGATGCCAGCCACTCCATCACCTGGGGGCCGACGACCATCAGGCCGGCCGCCCCCAGCAGGATGAACGCCAGCGCGAAGGTGTAGACCACCGACAGCAGATACAGCTTCCAGCCAGGGCGCCCTTCCTCCACGTCGTAGGCGACGTTCATCGCATTCATCAGCGAGCGCACCCCCCGCGCCGCCGCCGCGATCGCCAGCAGGATACTGAAGGAAAGCAGGCCGCTTTCCTGATTCTGCAGCTGATCGATCACGCTGTTGACCTGCTCCAGCGGCTCGTCCGGCAGCACCAGCGCGGCCTGCTCCCTGAGCCAGGTGAAGAACTCGGGCAGATGCAAGAAACCGAGCATCGCGATGAGAAACAGCAGGAAGGGAAACAGGGAGAACAACGCCCGGTACGCCAGCGCGCACGCGTGGGTGGACATATCGTCGTTCGCGAACTCCTTGACCGTTCGCTTGGCCAATTCGAACAGGCTCAGACCGCCAGTTTTGAAGAACCCCATGCTCGCCCCTGCTGAAGTCTATTGATACAGGTCGGACGATTCCCCGTATCAGTAGTTCGCCTGTGCCCGCCGAACGGACGCTCCAGAGACCCCTAAGGCGCCGGCATGGCGAAAGGCGCATGACCCACTCTCATGAAGGAAACGAAACGGCCGCCTTTATCCAAAAGAAGGCCCGACGCCAGCACGGAACGCTTTTTTGAGACACCTGTCTCAGTTCGGCACCGTCGCGCACCTAAAAGGCGGCCTCACCCGACCGCCTTCCCGACGCGGTCGCATGGATATGAAGGCCCCAGGCCAGACGAAAATAAGGAGAGAATCGATGATTGCCGACTACCTGTACAACATGGCCATGTTCTACGGCCTGATCTTCACCTCTGCCGGCTTCGTCCTCGGGCTGTTCTACAACAGCCGCAAGGTGTATCGCCTCGAGGACAAAGTGCAGCGCCTCAAGCGCACCGTTCGCCATCTGTCCCACAAGCTGGATCAGGACCGGGAACCGGAGCTTTTCGAAACCCCGCAACACGCCTCGCACTCCGAAGCACCACGCCAAAAGCCAGCCCACGGGCAACCCATGGATGGCAAGTTCATGGCGATGGACATGCAGGTCGCCAAGTAACGACCCGATCGGCGATGCCGCAACGCATCGCCATCGCCCGGACGCAGCGCCGGACCGGCGCGGGGCCGAACGGATCTTTGATAAGAACAGCGACTCGGGCCCACCTTGCGCCTTACCCCATGCAAGGCCGCCCTGGCTGACGTCGGACCGCAACCCTGCCTGGTTGCGCTTCGCCCGCAGACATCGACTCTCCATAAAGCCACTAACCGACCGCGCGAGCTGGGTAGTTGCGCTGCCCCCAAAAGAAAAGGGTTAGCTTTCGCCAACCCTTTCTTTGGATGTCTCTGGTGCGGTGAGAGGAGTCGAACCCCCGACCTTCGCATTACGAATAAGCGCCACTTCCCTCGGCAGACGCTGGAAGCCAGTAAAATCGGGGGGGTCAGCTACCACTATTCGTTGGTTAATATCCGCTACTTGGATTTTTGGGGGCGCAAGGGGACACTTCCCCAATCCGAAGCTGCTCGATATAAAACCAAGCATTACGAGTCGGCTCATCCTAGTCAGATAACGAGAAGCACCTCATGGCACACGTCAGCCGCTCAAAGGCGTCACTGAGAATAATCGGTGACAGCCTGAATCCCTCGGAGATATCGAAGCTTCTCGGCCGAGAAGGGACGATGATGTATGCCAAAGGCGAGATATTCACAATCAAAGCCACAGGCAGGAACGTAACAAGAAAATCAGGCCATTGGTCGCTGTCCGCTCAAGCTCATGAGCCTGAGGATATTGACGGTCAAGCAAAAGAGATACTTGATCAGCTCACAGATGACCTCAATATCTGGAGCAAGCTATCAGCGTCCTACAAATGTGACCTTTTCTGCGGCCTGTTCCTGCAGGAGAGTAACGAAGGATTAGACATTCATCCTTCAACGCTAAAGCGCCTAGCCGACCGAGGCATATCACTTTCACTGGATATCTATGACGGCTCCTGATATCCGGGTGTGAGGCTTATCAGTCAAGGAGAATCTTCCGCTTGCACCCGTTCAAAGGCGAAATGCGGGGGCGCTGGTCGATCATGGTGAACGGCAACTGGCGGCTGACGTTCAAGTTTCGCGACGGAAACGCTTATGTCTTGGACTATGAGGATTACCACTGATGAGCATGCACAACCCTCCCCGTCCTGGTGAGTTCATCACCGATATCTACCTGGAGCCGAATGGCATCAGCGGCCGCGAGCTGGCGGAAAAGCTAGGCGTTGCCCCCTCTACCGTAAGCCGCGTCTTGAAGGGCACCAGTCGCGTTACGCCGGAAATGGCATTGCGCCTATCCATAGCGCTTGGCCGCTCACCTGAAAGCTGGCTCGCCATGCAGATGCCTACGATCTGTGGGTTGCCCGGCAGCATGTGGATTTGCAGCATGTTGGCAAGCTGGCTTTTGCGTGAGTGAGCGAATATGACATTTGCTGTCCTAGCCAACTATGCCGCATCAATGAAAGAGTTCAAACGAGACCCTATTGGGGTCATCGAGAAAGCTGGCGGCGAGGCTGTGCTTGTTATCGAACGAGACAAGCCGGCTTTCTATGTCGTGCCCCGAGCTATACGCGGTAATGGCTAATACTATCAATGAAAAGCCGCCGACATAAGCGAGAAGAAGAGTAAAACTTCAAATAAACCAAAAAGCAAAAAGCAAAAAGCAAAAAGCAAAAAGCAAAAAGCAATCAACATAACGGCGGTGTAAATGGATGTACTGAAGTTCGTTGCGCATAGCAAACGAGTGATAAAAATCGCCTTGGAACATAACTGGCTCCCCGGAGCTAGATACACCAACCTGAGAGATGTAAGGAGCTTTGACTTTCAAAGCAATGGTTTTCTGGATATAGACTGGAAGAACTACAATCTTGAAAGACATCTTGAAGCAGCGGCTCAGCAAAAACCAAAGCTGACAATTGCTAGAGATGTAGAGTGCATATTTCAACTCGATAGCATACTGCGTGAAGCCGAAAAGCTAGCAAAATATTCAGAGTATGTGGCAATCGTGCCCAAAGACCCACTACTAAACGGCAGAATCACCGAACTGATCCCTAAGGAATATATTCTTGCTTATAGCGTACCTACTAAATATGGCGGAACAAAAGTAGACACCGCGAGCTTTGACAGGCCGGTTCACTTATTAGGTGGAAGACCTGACGTACAGCGTCGATTAGGAGAGCAGCTGGAGGTATTTTCCTTTGACTGCAATCGTTTTACCTACGATGCGCAATTTGGCGACTACTTCGACGGACAGACCTTCAGGCCACACCCAATAGGAGGCTACGAAAGATGCATAGTCGATTCAATCCAGAATATCAGTAAACTCTGGATAAATTACCGATCTAAACCGAATCAAGAGCCAGCGAGGGAGGTTCACCATGGACGCCCGTAAAGAGTTCCTAATAAAGATGTATGAGCAGATGCTGAATGACATCAACCGGCACATCATGGTTGTATGGCAAAGCATTGGCGTACTAATTGGTGCATTCGCAATCTTTGCTCTAGTAGAAAAAAACATTGTATCGCTCGATCTAGCAACAGCGATTATTCTCCTACTTAGCTCATGGCTGATCGCGCACTTGCTTGATGCTTCGTATTGGTACAACAGGAACTTAGTAATCATTGCCAATATAGAGCGCCAGTTTTTAATTCAAGACGACCTAAAAAATATCCACTGCTATTTTGGGGAACATAGAAAAAAGAACAAAATGATTGATCATTTGCGAATTCAGCTTGCCCTCGGGCTAACTCTAGCAGCGCTAGTTCTTGCGTATCACTTTTTTGAAAGAGTTTTACCCGGCCTTTCTGCTCCACTAGCGAACTTCGATCCCACAAGAGCGTTACCCTATCTGCTGACGGCATTATCTACGGGATACTTGATTTGGTTTGAAATCAAAACAAAAGATAAATACGAAACCTTCTTAAGGAACTCACCTGGAATTCCAGTAAATGCTAACGGAATAGATTATTCGGTTGGGCATGGCCAATAATTTTATATTGAAAGGTGTGTGAGCCTATCAATGCCGATTAGAAGTAGCCATTTATGCCACTACGAGCGATCGTAAAGTTCATTACGATCGCCGTCCCCTCTGCGAGAATCATTGCCGGGCGCTTCGCGCTGTAACTATGATCCAGCCCAGGACGTGTGGCGGGTTGAGCTGCGCTACCACCATTCAGTCATTCAGCAATTCGCCAGCGGCTCGATTGACGTGAAGACCGGGGAAGCCATCGACACAGACTCCTTCGCCGCCTTCTCGGCCCATCTGGACGGCCTGTGGCGATACGGCCTGCGCCAGTTCAAGCTGATCGCCCGCCCTGGTTACTACGAGCCGATCTGGACACTGATGCGCGATGACGTGCGGGTAGATGTGCCCGTGGATTCGCTGGTGGATGACACCGAGTACAAGCGCTACTACAAGACCTCCCGAGGCTTCTCGGGCAAGAACGTGGAGCTGTTCCTGGGAAACTTCGTAAGCCTGCTGGCAAGGGAGCGGGTGGGCGCAAAAAAGGCGTTTGAGACGCTCCAGCAATGGGACTGCTGGCCGGTAATCCGCGATCATTACGCCGCCAAGGAAATGACCGAGCGTGACCTGTACAAGCACATCAAGGCACTGCTCGAGGAGCGTCACGTTCGCTGGAGGCGAGCTGTTTGATCACCAAGGGTCCAACCGGCTGGGACGTGGATTTCTGGCTGGATAGAACAGCCGGCATCCGCAAGCGCAAGCGTGGCTTCCGCACCAAGAGCGAGGCCGAACGTTGGATGGTCGATCTGCCTCGGGAGTACAGCCACCGTGGCCGCGACCCGGGCGAACGGCTCGCCGATCTGGTGCAGGTCTGGTACGAACTGCATGGCGCCACGCTCAAGGATCAGAAACGCTACGGGCGCACCCTGGCGATAGTCGAAGCCCTGGGCAACCCGATTGCCTCCAGCTTCACAGCGCTGGATTTCAGCCGCTACCGGGCCGAACGCCTGAAGAGCTGCACCCCGGCAACGGTGAACCATGAACACCGCTACTTGAAAGCCGTGTTCAACGAGCTGATCCGCCTCGGCGTCTGGCATGAGGCCAACCCCGTCGCCAAGCTGCGGCAACTGCGCGTCGATGAAACCGAGCTGACCTATCTCACCCTGGACGAATGCCGGATGGTGCTGGATGAATGCGCCGCGTCGACCAACAGCCACACCCTGCCCGTCGCCAAACTCTGTCTGGCTACCGGTGCTCGATGGGATGAAGCGGAGTCGATCACCCGAAACCAGCTGCTGAACGGGCAAGTTCGACTCGCCAGGACGAAGAATGGACGCGTGCGGACCATCCCCGTACCGGATGATCTGGTGAAGCTGATGCTGGAACGCGGCTACCCGGGATCAGGCCGGCTGTTCAGCTCTTGCCGATCGGCGTTCCGCAAAGCCTATGAACGCACCGGCCTGCACACACCCGGCCAGCTGACCCATATCCTGCGGCACACCTTCGCCAGCCACTACATGATGCAGGGCGGCAACATCCTCACGCTGCAACGAATCCTCGGCCACGGTGATATCAAGATGACGATGCGGTACTCGCATCTGGCGCCGGATCACTTCGCGACTGTGCTGACGCTTTCGCCGCTTTCACTCTTGGCCCAGAATCACCGCTAAAGCGAGGCGAATAGCGTGTCCAACATTTCTCTGGAAGCAAAACGCGCGTACTACGCACGGGTCCGTCGATCCAACTACATAGCGAGCCTGCGCCTCGAGGGGTTCGACGTAACGCCCGCTGATGCAGACCGAGAGCTACCAACCCGGCAAGCCGCGCTGGAAGCACTACAGAACGCGGGACAAGAAAGGGAAACTTGTGAGACACCGCTACAAACGAAAAAGGGCTAGCCGAAGCTAACCCTTTGATTTCATTGGTGCCGGTGAGAGGAGTCGAACCCCCGACCTTCGCATTACGAATGCGCTGCTCTACCTACTGAGCTACACCGGCGCCGCGGCGGATTATCGAAGTTTGTTTCGCAGGACTCAAGCCCATGGGACGAAAATGGCCTGCCGTTTCCGGCAGGCCATCGAGCCGAACATACGGGCGATCAGTGTGGACGTGAAGCCGTCTGAGCGTTGTCGTTGCTCATGTCCTGCTTGACCTGACGGGCAACGTCTTCGCCGACTTCGCTGACGCGCTCGTATCCTTCCTGGGCCTTGTGCTTGAGCTTGTCGGCGATGTCATCGCGCGCCTCGCCCATGAGCTCGTCTTCCTGGCGCGTGGCCGGGACGCTCGCGGCGAGCAAGGCGCCCAGCGCGATGCCGATCGCTCCCACCGCCAGCGGTTGCTCCTGCAACAGGTGGCTGAAGCCTCCGCGCGCACGGTCGGCGGTATCGCGCAGGCTGTCGGCGGTATGACGCAGCGTATCGGCAGCCTGGTGGCTGGTGTTGCTCACCCGGTCACGAGCGCTGCTCAGCGAGCTGGCCACGTCGTGCTGCAGGTGGCTGGCCTTTTCCTTGATGCCGGCACCCTGATGCTTCAGGCCGTCGGCCTTGGCACCGAGCTTGTCGCCAAGCGAAGGGCCGGTGGAATAGCTGTGCTCCACGCGGCGGTTCTGCCCGGCCATCAGCCAGATCAGCCCCACCGACGTCAGCAAGGTAGGTACCGGGTTGGCTTTCACCGTGTTGCTGAGGTTGCTGAAGAACTCGCCACCGCCACCTTTCACATACCCCAGGGCAGTGTCGATCAGCTCGCCGGGGGACAGCTTGTTCTCCAGCGCGGTGACGATGTCACCGATCTCGGCGCGCTGCTGGTCGATTTCACGCTCGAGGGTTTTGGGGTCCTTCTGGGATTCGAGGTCGATCTGGTTGTTCGTACTCATGATACGTGCTCCCGGACGGCTTCCTTATCTTTGTTCATCGAATGGATCGTGCGCTCGGGCCGGAACGACGAGGCTTCGAATTTCTTCTTGCCTGCCGAGACCATGACCGCGCCGATCACCATGACCACCACGCCCACGATCAGCGCCGCCAGCCATTGCTGCATGAACAGGCTCAGGCCATAGACCGCGGCCATCAGCAGGACGATGAAGCCGCCCAGCAATACCGCGCCACCGGTCGCCACGCTGGCAACGCCGGCCTTGGTGGCATTGAGCGACTCGGTCAGCTCGGCCTTGGCCAGCGCCAGCTCCTTGGTGAACAGCGACGGCACTTCACGGGTGAGCTGGCGAAGCAGGCCGCCCACCGAGGTGTCGTGGCTGTGGTCCGTCATCGGATCGGACGCGCCAGCCACGTAGGGAGTATCCATGGTGCGTTGCTCTTTCATGGCAGAAGCCCTCCATCGGTACCTTTGCTGTCACGGCTGGTGGTGGAACCCGCGCCGCCGGTGGTATGCGAAGCCGAGGCAGTCGAGGACGGGGAGGAAGACAAGGTGCCCGCATTGGACACGCTGCCAACGCTCGCACCACTGGCGCCGCTGTCGACATGGCGATTGATTTCGGCCTGGCTGGGCAGCCGACCGCCGCCATAGCCGCCGCTGGTGCCGTGGTCGGTGGCCAGTCCGCTGGAGGACACGGTGGACGAGGACGTCGCCCCGCCGGTGCGCATCGAGCGCGTGTCGGCACTACCCGGATGGGACCGATGGCCGGACGCCTTGGCGAAGCGGGTCAGCCCAAAGCCCAGCGCGATGCTGCCGGCGATGAACAGCGCCGGGTTGTTGCGCGCGAGGGTGTTGACGTCACGCAGCAGATCGTCGGCGCTCTTGCCGCGCAGGTCATCGGCGAACCGCACCATCGACTGCGCCATGTCGGACACGTAGTGCGACAGCCCGGTGCTGTCCTGGTGCTCCAGTTCGCTGGCTGCGGCCTTGGCGCTCTGCGCGACTTTTTCCAGCTGGTCGGCGGCCGTGCCGCGGAACTGCTCGAACTGTTCGCGCCCCTGGGACTTGGCCTGGTCGGCGACCTGATGGGCCTTTTCCTTGAGCGGCTCGCTCGCCTGCGAACCGGTGGACGAGGAGCCGGTGTGCACATCGGACCGGGTCTGGCTGAACGGCGCAGCCTGACCACCTTGAGCGCCCTGCCCGCTTTGGGTGCCTTGCGATGAACCACCCGCGCCCTGCGACGGCGAGCCAGGCGCGGTACCGGTACTGGAATGCGAGGATGACGGCGTCTTGGGTTGACCACCGTATCCAGTGATTTCGTCTTCGGGTGTCGTCATTTTCTTCACCTTTATAGATGTGGCTGGGTCGGATGATCACGATCCGCCAACTTGCCTTGACAAGCTGGTGCCGCATGCGCGTGTAAGCGCGTACATAAAAGGTGACCGAAGCTGAAATAACGAGTTCCGCCTTGTCGGCGCCCTTCGAAAGCGCCGTCGCACGCCGCATTCGGAGGGCCTGGGACACCGGTTCGAGTGCCCCCTGGCCGGCGTTGTCCGCTGGGAGGCCCGGGCCACGGGCGCCCGACGCAAGTCGTTGGAAAACAAGCGAAACGGCGAAAATACCGTTCGTCGCGAGCCGATTACGGCTTCGGTTGAATCCTGCGAGCCGTTTGCCAAGCGAGTTCCGACGAACAGCAGGTCACTTCGGCGCCGAACCACGCATCGCTGCACGTTCGAAAGCCCAAACCGAAGATAAAAAAAACGGGCCCAGAGGGCCCGTTTTTCGGTTCGACGACGGCTTACAGCGGGCCGATGGTCGAGCAGGTTTTGGCTGCGCCAGCGTGCTTCTGCAGGATCGGCAGCTGAGGACGCGCCTTGTTGCTGGTGACGTCGAGCGACATCGAGTACTCACCCCACCACGGACCGGCAGCCCAGTAGGTGCTCGGAATGCAGTTCTGACGCAGGTAAGCCAGCAGGTTGTCGGTCGCGACCATCGCCGAAGGCGAGAAGTCCGGTACACCGTGCTCACCGAGGAAGCCACGCAGCTTATGCTGCTTGAGCCACTCGACGAACGGCTTGACGCGGTTGACTCCAATCATCGGATCGAAGGTTTCAGCCTTGTTGAAGTAGTTACCCGAGAAGTCACTGTCGATATACATGTGTGCTTCGTATACCAGGTTGTTCTTCGGATCACGCATCCACGGGTTCTGAATCAGACGGCTGTTGTAGCTCGGCCAGTGATAAGCACTCGACCAGCGCTCGCCCGCAACGAAGATCCAACGGTTCTTGTCGACTGCGCGTACTGCTTGAGCAGCAGCAAGTGCAGCGGCCGGCCAACCGTCATTATTATCGTGCGGTTCGTTCATCAAACCGTAACCATATACGGCAGGATGGTTGACGACTTTCTGAGCGATCAGGCGCCAGGCATTTGCAAACTGCGAGATCGGTACGTCAGGCGTATTGATCTGCTTACCGTAGTAACGGTAGTAGTTGTGCATGTCGAGAACGACTTTGATGCCATATTTCTGTGCGTGATCCAGGGACTGCATCAGACGCGCAAGTTCTGCGTTATTAAGTTCTGCACCAAGTTTGGGCTGAATACGCTCCCACAGGAAGCCCAGACGCACCAGCTTGAAGCCCAGCTCACTGTGACGCTTGTAGTAGGACTCGGCGGCATAGGTGTAGTTGGTGTTGTAAACACCCGGCACATTGCCACCGTCGAAGACGGCAGAGCCGAAGTTCACACCGACCAGGTCAAGCTTGGCGCCGTTGCTCGGCGTGCTGGTGACCGGCGCGGTGGGCGTCGGGGTGGGGGCTACCGGAGCAGTCGGCTTCGGAGCGGTCACCACCGGAGCGGTCGGCGTGCTGGTAACCGGCGCGCTCGGCGTGTTCGTGGCCGGGTTGCTGGTGACAGGTGCCGATGCAGAGCCTGCGGAAACGATTTTCAGCGTCTTCGGATGGCCGACGGCAGTGGCGTTCAGCGCCGCGCCTTCGAGGAAGATGCTCATGTTGTTGCCAACGATCTGGGCAACGGTGATCTTGCGCATCTGACCGTCAGCCAGCTGCACGGTGGCGCCGACCTTGAAGGCCGCCTTGTTGGCGTCGGTGCCGGCGATGGAGAAGCCCGCCGACTTGCGCCATACGCCGTTCAGCCAATCGCTGTTGGTGAAAGCGTTGATGCCGGAGGTGTGCAGAACGGTGGCAGCGCCCGAACCGGTGGAAACGGTCTTGGGGAAGCCGACCTTGTTACCGTCCAGTACCGCGCCGTCGAGCATGACGCTCAGCGAGCTGCCGACGTTATATATGGCGACAACTTTACGAGTCTGGCCGTCTGCAAGTGTGACGGAAGTGCCAACTTTAAAAGCGGCGATATTGGCGCTGGTTGCCGGGATCGAGAAACCAGCCGACTTCCTCCAAATACCATTCAGCCAGTCACTGCTGGTGAAGCTATTAAGAGTCGAAGTTACAGAAGCCGACGCAGAAGTAGTAGCAGCAGTCGAGGCGCTAGCTGGCGAAGCGACAGTATAGCTACCAAGTACAGCGGCAAGTGCGATGGAAGCGGCAAGTGCCTTATGGGCACCGGCGAAAGTATTCATGAACATTTCGTCTCTCCGAAACTTAATACTTCAAAAGGCGCGAAACCTTTAAAAAAGTGGCGAGAGGTTAATAAAGACATTCGGACGCTTGCTGGATCAAAGTCTCAATTCACGAAACCGAACGATTCGTCACAACGAAGAAGAGCGGGTAGAAACCGGGGCAAATCCGTTGTGTGGCGTATTTATAATAGGTTTCCGAAAGCATGGGAAATTTTTCTGGCGTCAATTCGGCGTCAGAAACTCGACAAAAAACCTTACTTGCCACTACATGGCCAGTATATTTTGGCCAAGTGCCAGTATTTATTGATTGCCTATATGCCCGTCACTGCGGCTTTCTTGATTTTTTAATGGCGTCAGTTTTCTGAATACGGGTGTCTGGAACAGCGCCTCGAGCCGGGTAAAAAGCCGACGAACGGCAGGGGTAAAAAGCCCTTCGATCCCGCCGACCGCACCGCCGCGCGTGACGCAGGTCCCACCTTCATCGACACCGCAGAAATGGCCAGAGGGCATATCGATGAGCCAGCGCTACAAAAGCGGGGAAAAGGTGAAATGGAATTCGGAAGCCGGATGGATCCTGGGCGAGATCGTGAAGGTGCACACGAGCGACACCGAGTTCATGGGGCGCACGCGGCGCGCCAGCCCCGAGGAGCCGCAATACGAAGTCAGGAGTGCCAGGACTGGCCATCTGGCGATGCACAAGGAAAGCGCGCTGCACCGGGTGACTGAATGAGCGCACCGAGCGAAGTCTGGACGATCGGCCACTCCACCCGTTCGCTCGACGCCCTGCTGGAGGTACTGCGTGCGCACCGCATCGAAGCGCTGGTGGACGTCAGGCGATTCCCCGGTTCGCGGCGCCTTCCGCAGTTCGGCGAACGCCCCCTGCGCGAAGCGCTGGCGCAGGAGGGGATCGACTATATATGGATAGAGGCGCTTGGCGGACGGCGTCGGCCCGCGCCCGACTCGCCGAACGACGCCTGGCGCAACACGGCGTTCCGTGGGTATGCCGACCATATGGCCAGCCAGGCATTCGCCGAGGGGTTCGCCCGTTTGTGGGAAATCGCCGCGCGCCAGCGCACCTGCATGATGTGCGCCGAGGTCCTCTGGTGGCGGTGCCACCGCTCCCTGATCTGCGACGCACTCAAGGTACGCGGGGTCGAGGTGCTACACATCCAGGATCAAAAGGAGGCGACGCCCCACCCCTTCACCTCCGCGGCACGGCTCGAAGGAGAACGGTTGAGCTACCGTGCCGGCGAAGGCCGGGCCGCCAATGGCCGCGAGCAGGCACCGCAGCTGCGGCTGGACCTCTGAACGGGCGCGGTCTAGCGAGAGGGGTGTGCCGCGGCTTCGATCCGGTCGGCGTGGATGACGATACGCCCCTGTTTATAGAGGCCGCCGATGGCCTTCTTGAAGTTGCCCTTGCTGACGCCGAACAGGCGGACGATATCCTGCGGCGGGCTCTTGTCACTGACCATCAGCACGCCGTCGCTGGCTTCCAGCTTCTGCAGGATCAGCGCCTGCAGACTGTCGGCGGCCTCGTTGCCCACCGGTTGCAGGCTGAGGCTGATCTTGCCGTCGCCGCGGATTTCCTTGATGAAGCCCGATTCGCGCATGCCGCTGCGCAGGAACTTGAACACCTCGTTCTTGTGGATCAGGCCCCAGTGCTTGCCGTTGATGATGGCCTTGAAGCCGAGGTCCGTCGCCTCGACCACCAGCAGGTCCACGGCCTCGCCGACCTCGTAGCGTGCCGGCGTCGTGTCCAGGTAGCGGTCCAGACGCGCGGTGGCGGTGATCCGGCGGGTGCGCTTGTCGACGTAGACGTACACCACGCAGTAGTCGCCTTCCTGCAACGGGCGCTTCTCTTCGGAATGGGGCAGCAGCAGGTCCTTGGACAGCCCCCAGTCGAGGAACAGCCCCACCCGGTTGATCTCCACCACCTTGAGGCTGGCGAATTCGCCCACCTGCACCTTCGGCCGCTCGGTCGTGGCGATCAGCTTGTCTTCGCTGTCGAGGTAGACGAACACGTTCAGCCAGTCATCCACCTCGGTCGGGACGTCCTTGGGGATGTAGCGGTTGGGTAGCAGGATCTCGCCGTCCGGGCCGCCGTCCAGGTAGAGGCCGAAACCGGTGTGCTTGACGATCTGCAGGCTGTTGTAGCGCCCGATGGCGGCCATGTTTTCGGATCCTGAAATGAAAGCCGGCAATTCTAGCAGGCCATCGAACGCGCCCGGCGCACGTTCGATGGCGGGCCGCTAGCGCGGCAGTGCGTAGGCGATGATCGAATCACCCGCCTTGGTACCCAGCGAGCCGTGACCTCCGGCAACGACCACGACGATCTGCCGACCGGCCTGGCTGCGGTAGGTCATGGGCGTGGCCTGCCCGCCGGCCGGCAGGCGTGCCTTCCACAACTCGCGACCGTTGGTGACGTCATAGGCCCGCAGGTAGTAGTCCAGCGTGCCGCTGAGGAAGGCCACGCCACCGGCCGTGACGATCGGACCGCCCAGGCTCGGCACGCCCATGCGAAACGGCAGCGGCAGTGGCGTCAGGTCCCGCACGGTGCCGTTGCGGCGCTGCCAGGCCGTACGGCCGGTACGCAGATCGGCCCCGGCCACGTAGCCCCATGGCGGTGCGGTGCAGGGCAACCCTATCGGCGAGACGAAGGGCCCGAGCTCCACGGCGAACGGCGCGCCGAAGTTTTCGTTGAGGTACGGCGGCTCGTCGGAGACGTAGGTGGTCGTGTCGTCCTGGCGCGGTATCAGCCGGGACGTGAAGGCCAGATAGGCCGGCGTGCTGAACACCATCTGCCGCACCGGATCGACCGCCACGCCGCCCCAGTTGAACACGCCGAAATTGCCCGGATAGATCAGCGATCCCTGCTCCGAGGGCGGGGTGTAGCGTCCGTCGTAGCGCAGCGAATGGAACTGGATGTGGCAGAGCATCTGGTCCACCAGGGTCACGCCCCAGAGGTCCTTGCCCTCCAGCTTCGGCGGCTCGTAGGACAGCGCCGACGCCGGCTGGGTGGCGGCCACGCGATCGCCCTTGGCCGCGCCCTGCGGCGCCGGGACTTCCTCCACCGGCAGGACCGGCTCGCCATTGCGCCGATCCAGTACATAGATGTCGCCCTGCTTGGTCGGCGCGACCAGGGCGGGCACCAGGCCGTTCTCGGTCTGGATGTCGACCAGGCTCGGCTGCGCCGGCACGTCCATGTCCCAGAGGTCATGACGGACCGTCTGGAACACCCAGCGCAGCGCCCCGGTATCGACGTCCAGCGCGACGATCGACGACGAGAAGCGTTCGGTGTTCGGCCCGCGGTTGCCACCCCACTGATCCGGCACCTCGTTGCCCAGCGGGATGTAGACCAGCCCCAGGGCTTCGTCGACGCTGGAGACGCTCCAGCTGTTCGGCGAGCCGTTGGTGTAGGTCTGCCCCTCGGCGATCGGCTCGGTCTGCTCCGGATTGCCCGCGTCCCAGTTCCACCTGAGCTCGCCGGTATTGACGTCATAGGCGCGGATCACGCCGGACGGCTTGTTCACCGAGACGTTGTCATTGACCGCGCCGCCGATGATCACCAGGCCGCGGGACACGACCGGCGGCGAGGTGGAGTAATAGAAGCCTTCGGTGACGTTGGGCATGTTGGCCCAGAGGTTGATCTGCCCGCCCTCGCCGAAGCCGGGGCAACGCTGGCCGGTGCGGGCATCGAGCGCCAGCAGACGCGCGTCGGCGGTCGGCATGAACAGCCGCGAGGCGCAAAGCGCGTCGCCATCCCCGGCAGGCGCCTGGTGATAGGCCAGCCCGCGGCAGGTCAGGTGCTGGCGGTTGACCGAGTCGGGCACCTCGGGGTCGTGCCGCCAGCGTTCGGTGCCATTGTCCGCATCCAGGGCGATGACCAGGTTGTGGGGCGTGCACAGATAAAGGCTGTCGCCGATCTTCAGCGGGGTCACCTCGTAGGTGGTTTCCTCCGGATCGGTGGGCCGACGCAGGTCACCGGTGTGGTAGTGCCAGACTTCCTCGAGGCGATCGACATTGCGCACCGTGATGTCTTCGAGCGGTGAATAGCGCATGCCCTGCTGGGTGCGGCCGTAGGCAGGCCAGTCATCGTCGCTGCCCCGCTCGAACTCGGTCGGTGCCGCGGCCAGGGGCGGCGGCAGCATGCCGCGGATCTCGTGGCTGGGCGTGGTGAGCGCCTGGAACGCGGCGGCGGCCCAGAGCACCACGGCGAGCATCAACGGCAACGCGGCGCCACCCCAGACGCGCCAGTCGAAGTACTTCCAGCTGAGTTTGCGGATCACCCAGGGCATCAGCAGCCAGAGCCCGAGCGGCGCGATGATGCTGCCGCGCGGCGCCAGCTGCCACCAGTCGAAGCCGACTTCCATCAGACCCCAGCCCAGGCTGCCGATCATCACCAGCGAGTAAACCCAGAGGGCGGTGCGTTTGCGCCTCAGCAGCAGCAGGCCGGTGAGCAGAAACCCTACCGCGACCAGGAAGAAGTACCACGTCCCCCCCAGGTCGATGACGCGAAACCCTCCGTACCCCAAGCCCAGTGCCAACAGAATGCAAAAGATCCCAGTGATGATGACCGCCACGCTGCCTCTCCTTCCAGCTCGACCTCTCGGGCAGCGCCATGCGTGAAGGCGCGCGCTGCCACCTGTGGTCTGTTGTTATCGGACTGGCAAAAGGCGCCAGCCCAAGCTATGGACAGGCATTCGGCGGGATCGCTCCCTGAAGCGTCGCCCGAAGCGCACCAGAACCGGCGTGCCGGGCGTGAGAACGGCGGGCGGGCGGCGGCTATTGGTCGTCGAGCCCCACCTGCAAGAGGCGTCCCTTGCTCGCATCGGTCAGCAGATAGAGGTAGCCGTCCGGCCCGAGGCGCACGTCGCGGATGCGCGCGCCCATGTCCTTGAGCAGCCGCTCGTCGCCCACCACCTTGTCGCCGTCGAGCTGCAGGCGGATCAGCGACTGATCGACCAGGGCGCCGATGAAGAGGCTGCGCTGCCAGATCGGGAAGCGATTGGCATCGTAGAAGGCCATGCCGCTCACCCCCGGGGACACCTCCCAGACGTAATGGGGCGCCTCGGTACCTTCGAACGTCTGACCCCTGGCTTCCGAAATCGGCTGCCGGCTGTAGTCGATGCCATGGGTGGCGAGCGGCCAACCGTAGTTCTTCCCGGCCTCGGGGATGTTCACCTCGTCCCCGCCGCGCGGACCATGCTCGTTGAGCCAGAAACGACCGGTCCAGGGGTTGAGCGCGGCGCCCTGCGGATTACGATGCCCGTAGGACCAGATCTCCGGCCGCGCACCGGCCTGGCCGACGAAGGGGTTGTCGTCCGGAACCTGTCCATCGGGATACAGCCTCACCACCTTGCCCTGGTGCTTGTCCAGGTCCTGCGCCGTCGGGCGCTGATTGTTCTCGCCCAACGCGATGAACAGATGACCTTCAGGATCGAAGTCCATCCGCGAGCCATAGTGCATGCCGGACGACAGCTTCGGCGCCTGGCGGAAGATCACCTCGAAATCTTCCAGCCGGCTCAGGTCCTCGGCCAGCCGCCCGCGGCCCACCGCCGTTCCCGATTGCCCACCCTCGCCCGCCTCGGCGTAGCTGAGATAAACCAGCCGATCCTTGGCGAAGTCCGGCGACAGGCGCACGTCGAGCAAGCCGCCCTGCCCCCGCGCATGGACCTCGGGCACGCCTTCGAGCGGTTCGGACAGCTCGCCGTCGAGCCTGACCACACGCAGCCGGCCCGGGCGCTCGGTCACCAGCATCCGCTCGCCACCGGGCAGAAACGCCAGCCCCCAGGGGTGCTCCAGGCCGCCGACGACTTCCCGGACCGTCACCGCCCCCGACGCGCTGTCGTAGCGCTCCACCTCGGCGGCCGACAAGGGCACGGCCGTGACGAGGGTGACTCCCAGCATGGCAGGCAACAGTACATGGCGAAGCATTGAACATCCTCCAAACGATCGATCCAGGACCGGATTAGGCCTCCGAACGCCAGCGGAGTGCGACAGGCGGGGCGCCTTGCCGCGCCCTTGGATGTTGCAAGAGATGACCGTCCGGAAAATACTCGAACAGAGTGGCCGGAAATCTGTATAATTTCCTGTTCGACTGACTGAAAGGACAGCAAAGACCATGGCCAGCAAAGCCACCAGCCCTGCCAAACGCAAGCCGGAACCCGCCACCGAAACCAGTTCGTCGCTTGCGGAACAAATGGCGGCCTTCCTCAAGGCCGGCGGCGAAATCCAGAAGATCCCCAACGGTGTAAGCGGCCAGACCCAGAGCCCCTCGCGCCAGATCACCATCAGCAAGAAGCACGCCTGAGCGACACCCGCCCGCCCCCATCAACGAGCCGCAGCGCCATCCCGACGCACGCGGCTCGTGGCTCCCACGCCTCCCCTCCCTCCGAGCCCGCCATGACCGAACCCGTCCGCCTGTCCAAGCGCGTTGCCGACCAGCTCCGTTGTTCCCGTCGCGAAGCCGAGCTCTATATAGAAGGTGGCTGGATCAGCGTCGACGGCCAGGTGATCGAGGCGCCGTTTCGCAAGGTGCCGCAGGACGCGACGATCGAGCTGCTGCCCGGCGCGACCGCAACCGAAGTGCCCCCGGTGACCCTGCTCTGGCACAAGCCGGCCGGCATCGACGGCGCCGAGGCGATTCTTTCGGCGGACCAGCGCTGGAGCGCGGACCCGACACGCCTGGCGACACTGCAGCGACATCTGCTGCGTCACACCCAGCTGTTTTCCCTGGCTCCCGAAGCCAGTGGCCTGGTGGTGTTCAGCCAGCAGCGCGGCACCATCCGCAGCCTCACCGAAAACGGCCACAAGCTCGAACAGGAATATGTCGTGGAAGTCTCCGGCGAAGCCGACGCCCGTGCCCTCGAGCGCCTGGCGCGAGGCTACACGCACCGGGGCGTCAGCCTGCCCAAGGCGAAGGCCAGCTGGCAGAACGAGACCCATCTGCGCATCGCCCTCAAGGGGCCCAGGCAGGACGACCTTCGCCAGCTCTGCGAAGCGGTGGGGCTGCGTCTGCTGGGCAGCAAGCGCATTCGTATCGGGCGCGTGTCGATGGCCAAGCTGCCGGCTGGCCAGTGGCGCTACCTGACCGACAACGAGCGCTTCTGACCGGGGCAGCGCCCCGCGTTCGCGGCCACGCCGGGCAGGCTAGTCCAGCGGCCTGATGTCGAAGCCGCTCTTCGCCTCGCTGACGATACGGAACCTGAGCGTCGCGCCTGCGCCCATCTGTGCCACCCGCTCGCGGTTGAGCCGCCCCTTGCTGCACAGCCCCGGGCCTTCCTCGTCGATGCCGATGCCGACGATGCGTGTGCCGGCCGGCACCTCGAAGCGGGCGTACTCGCCGATACCGATGCGCGCGGCGACGCGACGGTCGATGAGAAACGCCACGTTGCAACCGCCGCCGAGCATGCCGACATCGCGCTGCACCAGGACCTCGCCGCCACCCGGCACGTTCTGCTGGTAACCCAGCAGGCGCTCCTCGGGCACCGGGGAAATTTCATCCGGCGTGTAAGAGGAGCAGCCGGCGAGCGCCAGCAGGGGGAAGAGGCAGAGCATCGGACGCATGGGGACCCTCCATGGTGTATGGCAAGAGCGACAGACCTTGAGACAGCACCGCAGCGGCGATAGTGCAATGCCGGTTCAGTAGTGCTCGCGGATCAGGTAGTGCTGGCGCTGGCCGTTGACGCGTATCTCGACTTCATCGTCCTGCTCGCGACCGAGCAGCGCCTGGCCCAGCGGCGAGCGCGGCGAGATGACCAGGATCTCGCGCCCGCCGGCGACCAGCTTCAGCCCGGCGCCGTCCGGGCCCAGATACACCCAGCGCTCGCCGTCCCCGTGCTCCAGCGCCACCAGTGCGCCGATGCGGATGACATCGCCGCGCTCGACCTTCAGGTTGCGGTAGGCGGCGAGCGCGGTTTCGATCTCATGCACCCTGCGGCGCTGCCCGTCGGCGAGATACGCCGCCTCCAGGCCCCGGGTGTCGTACTTGTTCTCCGCCTTGCTCTCGGCATGAGTCGCGGCCTCGTGCGACGCCCGCAGCGCATCCTGGGCGATACGCAGGTCCTCCTGCAGGCGCTGGATGATCGACAGCTGAATCTCGGTGGTGTCCATGCAGGCGTCCTGGCACGCGGGGTGACGAACGCCCAGCTTACCCTGTCGCGCCGTCGCCCACGCATCCGTTTCACGCCCGGCCAGGCCCGCCGCGTGAGCAGAACGCCAACTATGCCCGCTGCCCTTCCGACTCGGTTCGCAGGCCCCGGCCAGAGCCGTCGATACACTTGCGCAGCCCAGTTCAATGCCATGCAAGGAGGCTGTCATGCGCTCGCTCAAGTACCTGCTCGCCCTGCTCGTCGCCCTCGCCGTGTTGCACGGTTGCTCGACCGACACCCCCGAAGACGTGGCCCGCGCCTTTACCGAGGCCGCCTACAGCGGCGACGTGGAACGCACCATCGAGCTGGTCGATCTGCCGGCCGGAACCCCGTCCGGCCGCAGCGAGCGGGTCCATGGCAAGCTCCAGGTGATGACCGGCAACGCCGCCAACAGGGCCGCCGCGCTTGGCGGAATCGACCGGATCAGCGTTGCGCCGGCCGAGTACAGCGACGACCACACCCGTGCCACCGTCCCTGTGACCCTGTCGTTCAAGGCCAGCGGCGCCCGCGACCACACCGACTGGGTGCACCTGGTCAAGGCCGGCGGAAGCTGGAAGATCAGGCTCTGATACCTGCCATGCTTTCTCGAATCCTTCGCCGGCCGCTCTGGCTGTGTCTCGCGGCGCTCTGCGCACTGGGCATGGCCAGCGCCTACGCGGTGCATCACCCGACGCTGGCGCCGACCGAGCCGAGTGTCGACATCCGCCACCTGCCGCCGCTGGCCATTGGCGACTGGGTCCTGCGCATGGGGACCTCGACCGATAGCCGTGTGGTGCAGCAACTGAGTTCGGGCGCCTACTCGCACATCGGCATGGTGGTGGCCGTCGAACCCCGGGTGATGGTCATCCACGCCACCACCGACGACCATCCGGAGCTGGCCAACCAGGTGCTGCTGAGCACCCTGGAGGAGTTCTTCCAGCCGGGCCTCGCGAGCCGTATCGCCATCGCCCGGCCGACCTTCCTGCAAACACCGCAGAAGCTCGCCATCGCCCGGGCGCTGCTCGCCGAACAGGGCAAGCCCTTCGTGCTGGAACCACGGGATACCGCCCACCGCTATTGCACCACCCTGCTCGCCGACGCCATTCGAGCCGAGCACCCCGCCTTCGACCCGCCCTGGCAGCACATCGACGTCGCCTTCTTTCGCGGCGAATACCTCTTCCCCCAGGCCTTCGTCGACTACCCGGGCGTCGAGTGGGTGTACCGCCGCTGAGCGAGCCGCATGTCAGTGTCCATCGACCCGGACACCGCGCGTACGTCTGCAAAGCCGAAGCCAGGAGCCAGAAGCTCGCAGTCAAGACCGCTCCCGTCCCTCCCC
>NZ_QLAE01000047.1 GCF_005876855.1 Stutzerimonas nosocomialis
GGCTGCGAACTGGCAGGCTGCTCGCTGGTCGGTGGCGAAACCGCCGAGATGCCCGGAATGTACGAAGGCGAAGACTACGACCTGGCGGGCTTCTGCGTCGGCGTGGTGGAAAAGAGCGAGATTATCGACGGCAGCAAGGTCGCGACCGGCGACGCGCTGATCGCCCTGCCCTCCTCGGGCCCGCATTCCAACGGCTATTCGCTGATCCGCAAGATCATCGAAGTGGCCGGCGCCGACATCGAGCAGGTCCAGCTCGACGGCACCCCGCTCGCCGACCTGCTGATGGCGCCGACCCGCATCTACGTCAAGCCGCTGCTCAAGCTGATCAAGGACACCGGTGCGGTCAAGGCCATGGCCCACATCACCGGCGGCGGCCTGCTCGACAACATTCCACGGGTACTGCCAGACGGCGCCCAGGCGGTGATCGACGTGGCCAGCTGGACCCGCCCGGCGGTGTTCGACTGGCTGCAGCAGCAGGGCAACGTCGACGAGCACGAGATGCACCGCGTCCTCAACTGCGGCGTCGGCATGGTCATCTGCGTGGCGGCCGATCAGGTCGAGGCAGCGCTGCAATCGCTGCGCGACGCCGGTGAGGCGCCCTGGGTGATCGGCCGGATCGGCGAGGCCGACGAAGGTGCCGAACGCGTCGTGCTGAACAACCTGAAGGGTCATTGATGACCGCAACCTGCAACGTCGTGGTGCTCATTTCGGGGTCCGGCAGCAACCTGCAGGCCCTGATCGACAGCCAGGGCGCGGACAATCCCGCGCGAATCCGCGCGGTGATCTCCAACCGCCCCGAGGCCTTCGGCCTGCAGCGCGCCGCGACGGCCGGCATCGAGACCCGTGTCGTCGATCACAAGGCGTTCGCCGGACGCGAGGAATTCGATGCCGCGCTGATGGCCGTCATCGACGAGCATGCGCCGGACCTGGTGATCCTCGCCGGTTTCATGCGCATCCTCACGGCCGGCTTCGTGCGTCGTTATGCCGGCCGCCTGCTCAACATCCATCCCTCGCTGCTGCCCCTGTATCGCGGCCTCGACACGCATCACCGGGTACTGGCCGACAACCAGCCGGAACATGGCTGCAGCGTCCATTTCGTCACCGAGGAACTGGACGGCGGCCCGGTCGCGATCCAGGCCGTCATCCCGGTTGCGCCCGGCGAAACCGCCGAAAGCCTGACCGCCCGCGTGCATGCCGAGGAACACCGGATTTACCCCCTGGCCATGCGCTGGTTCGCCGAGGGGCGCTTGCGCCTTGGCGAACAAGGCGCGATGCTGGACGGCGAAACACTGCCGGCTACCGGCTATCAGTTACGAATCTAGGAGACCCTATGCGCCGTGCCTTGCTGTTCGCCCTGGCCCTGCTAACCCTGCCGGTCCAGGCGCTGGAGCTCAAGCCGTTCTCTGCCAGCTACACCGCGGACTGGAAACAGGTGCCGGTCAGCGGCACCGCCGAACGCAGCCTGAGCGCACTGGACAACGGCCGCTGGCAGCTCGACTTCGACGCCTCGATGCTGGTCGCCAGCCTCAACGAACGCAGCACCTTCACCGTCGAGGGCGACACCTTCCTGCCGCAGACCTATCGCCTCAAGCGCAGCGGCCTGGGCAAGGGCAAGCGGGTCGAGCACCGTTTCGACTGGGCGGCCAAGCAGGTGGTCGGCAGCGACCGCGGCGATGCGGTCACCCTGCCCCTCAACCGTGGACTGCTCGACAAGTCGACCTATCAGCTGGCGCTGCAACACGACGTGGCAGCCGGCAAGAAGAGCATGAGCTATCAGGTGCTCGACGGCGATGAAGTCGAAACCTACGACTTCCGCGTGCTCGGCGAAGAGTCCGTCAGCACCAAGGCCGGCCAGATCGATGCGGTCAAGGTGGAGCGCGTCCGCGACCCGACCCAGAGCCAGCGCGTCACCATCCTCTGGTTCGCCAAGAACTGGGACTATCTGCTGGTCGCCCTGCACCAGGTAGAGAAGGACGGCAAGGAATACCAGATCATGCTTCAGCAGGGCAGCGTGGACGGCAAGCCCGTCAAGGGCAACTGACCTGCCCGCGCAGCGCCGCGACGGCGCTGCGCCCCTCCTCTCCCGACCGTTCGAGCCCGCCCATGACTCCTCGCCGCGTCCTGCTGTTCAGCCTCATCCCACTGCTCGCCAGCTGCCAGATGTTCCAGAGCAGCGCCCCCACACCCCAGCGCACCAGCGAACGCTTTCAAGGCGAGGTCATCCGCATCGACGGACAACTGCTGTTCCGCCCCTGTGGCGAACAGCGGCGCTTTCTCATCGTCGATGAAGGCGCGAGCGGTTTCGAGCAGGATGCCCAGGGGCTGGGCGCGGACCTCGGCGCACGGCTGTTCGCCGATCTGCGTGGCCATCTGGGATCGAGCACCGTCAGGGGCGTCGACGGACAACTGACCCTCGACCGGCTCTATCGGCTACAGGGTGAGGGCCACGGCTGCGAGGACCTGAACTTCAGGCGCCAGCTGCTGCGCGCCAGCGGGCACGAGCCGGGCTGGACGCTGAGCATCAACAACCAGGGCATGCTGCTCGAACGCCCGGGCCAGCCCGCACAGGCGCTGCCCTACCTCGAAGAGACGCTGCCCGAAGGCGGCACGAACTTCAGCAGCGAAGCCAACACCCAGCGGATCGAGCTGTGGGTCGCCCCGCAGCGCTGCGTCGACAGCGCCAGCGGCACCGTCAGCCACCTCTCGGCGCAGTTGCGCCTGGATGGCGAGGTACTGCGCGGCTGCGCCTACCACGGCGGTGCACGCCCCTAGGCGTGCCTAGTCCAGCACCACCGATGGCGGCGGGGGCGCCGCCGGGCTGCGCCACTGGCTGAGCAGCACGCCCAGGAACACCAGGCCCGCCGCGAACATCTGGGTCAGCGTCAGCGTCTCCCCCAGCACCAGCACGGCGAACAGCAACGTGAATACCGGAATCAGGTTGATGTATCCGGATGCCTTGCTCGCCGGCATGCGCGACAGCCCGTAGTTCGACAGCCCGTAAGCCCCCACGGTGACGATCACTCCCAGGTAGAGCAGCGCCATCAGGCCCGTCGGTGTGATCGCCTGAGGCACCGGCGCGGACCACAGCGCCAGCGGAAGGAAGAACAGCGCACCGATGAACGCCTGCATGGCCGTCAGCACGAAGGCCGAATAGCGCGCGGTGAGCTTCTTGACCAGCAGCATGTAGCCGGTCGCGCAGACCATCGCCATGAACTCGAGGAAATTGCCCAGCAACGGCTCGGGAGCCTGTTCGCTGACCTCGCCGGCCATGCCCAGCCAGACGGCACCGAGCATGGCGACGAAAAAGCCTGACAGGGTCAGGCGAGTGATCCGCTCGCGCAGGAACAGGGCCGCGCCGATCGCCACCATCAGCGGCAACATCGCCGTCACCATCCCCGCCTGTGACGCACTGGTGCGCTGCAAGGCCAGCGCCTCGAAGACGAAATACAGACACGGCTCGCAGACGGCCATGCCCAGCAGGTATTTCCAGTCGCCCGCCTGGTAGCGGATCTGGCCGCGCCAGCGCCAGGCGAGCAGGAACACCACGCTGCCGATGAGCATCCGGCCGAAGATCACCCACAGCGGCTCGAGCTGCTCGAAGGCGAGCTTGAGCGCGATGAACGAACTGCCCCAGATGGCCATCGCCAGCACCAGACACAGCATCGCCACCCGTTGCCCCTGCCCTGCCATCCCCCGTCTCCCGATGAAAAAGGGCCGCAGTGTACCCGCCGCCTTGCCTGCGCGCATGAAAAACGGCCCCGCAGGGCCGTTTCGTAAGGCGCCTTGAACCTCAGTCCCAGGGCTTGCCGCGGGTCTTCTCGTCGATGCGCAGCTTCTGCTGCAGCGCCGCCTTGGCCAGCATGTGCGCCGCGACCGGTGCCGTCAGGAAGAGGAACAGGGTGATCAGCGGCTCATGCAGGCTGAGGCTGTCGCCCTGGCTGCTGAAGAACAGCATCGAGGCCACCACGATGCTGCCGACCCCAAGGGTGGTCGCCTTGGTCGGTGCATGCAGGCGGGTGAAGAAGTCGGGCAGGCGGTACAGGCCAATGGCGCCGACCAGCGCGAAGGCGCTGCCGAGCAGCAGCAGCACACAGATGATGATTTCGATCCAGAGGGGCATCGTGGCGTTCCTTTAATCGATGATGTCGCCGTGCAGCAGGTGCTTGCACACCGCCACGGTACTGACGAAGCCCATCACCGCGATCAGCAGTGCCGCCTCGAAGAAGAGGTCGGACGCGAGCCAGATGCCGAACAGGATGATCAACGCCAGCGCGTTGATGTACAGCGTGTCCAGCGCCAGCACCCGGTCGGGCATGTCCGGTCCCCTGATCAGCCGCACCAGATTGAGCACCACCGCGATGCTGATGAGGACCAGACAGAACGGGATTACGTACGCGAGCATTCGAATGCCTCCAGCAGCGGTGCCTCGTAGCGGCTCTTGACCTCACCGACCAGCTGGTCGACATCCGGCGCGTTCAGCGCATGGACCAGCAGCACGCGCCGATCCTCGCTGAGGCTCGCCGATACCGTGCCGGGGGTCAGCGAAATGATGCTGGTGAGCACCGCCAGCACGAATTCGTCCTCGATCGCCATCGGCACCTCGACGAACGCCGGGGACAGGCGGCTCTTCGGGCCGACAACCAGCAGCGCGACCTGCACGTTGGCCACGACGATGTCGTAGAGCACCTTGAGCATGAACAGGCACAGCTTGAGCGGCTTGCGTACCTTCGGCACGTCGACCAGGAAGCCGCGCGAAAGCAGCGGGATGGCCCAGCCGAGGAACGCGCCGAGCAGCAGGTGCGCCACGCTCAGGGTATTGACCAGCAACATCCAGAGCAGCGTGAGTAGAACGGTCAGAACCGGGTTGGGTAGCCAGCGTGCTCTCATGCTGCACCTCCTTGCACCATGCGCAGATACCCGGGCACATCCAGCAGCTGGCTGGCCGCGGCCTTGATGTAGGCTTCCAGCGGCGCGGCGGCCACCACCAGCAGCACCCCGCCAAGCAGCAGCGAGGCGGCGGCGATGACGCGCCAGGGATCGGCCTTCTCACCCACCACCGGCGCGTCGCCCGGTTGCCAGAAGACCAGGCTTCCGGCCCGGCTCAGCGTCACCAGCATGCCCAGCCCGCCGATCAGCACCACCGGCCACAGCACGAGGGCCGGCAGACCCATCTCGACCGCACGCAGCAACATGACCTTGCCGAGAAAGCCCGAGAATGGCGGCAGACCGGCTACCGAGATCGCTCCCACGAAGAACATCGCCCCCAGCAGCAGCGGCTGACGCAACGACGGCCCGGGGACCATCTGCGAGGCGATCTCGCCCCGCTGACGAGCGATGAGGTCCGCCAGCAGGAACAGCCCGCCGGCGACCAGGGTGCTGTGGATCAGGTAATACAGCGCGCCGGCCAGGCCCTGCTCGCTGCCAATGGCGATGCCCGCCAGCAGCGTGCCGACCGAGACCACCACCAGATAGCCGAGCATCACCTGCAGGTTACGCGCCCCCAGGGCACCGATCACGCCGGCGGCGAGCGTCAGCAGCGCCAGCGGCCACAACCAGTCCTGGGCCATGTTGGCCAGCTCGCCCGCTTCGCTGCCGAAGATCAGGGTGAACACGCGGATGATGGTGTAGAGGCCGACCTTGGTCATGATCGCGAACAGCGCGGCGACCGGCGCCGACGCCGACGCGTAGGCCCGGGGCAACCAGAAGTACAGCGGCAGGATCGCGGCCTTGAGTCCGAACACCACCAGCACCAGGAAACCGGCCGCACCGAGCAGCGGCAGCACTTCCGGATCGGCTGCGCTGACCCGCGCGGCGACGTCGATCATGTTCAGCGAGCCGGTCAGGCCGTAGATCATGCTGACGCCCACCAGGAACAGCGCCGAACCCACCAGGTTCAGCACCACGTAGTGCATGCCCGCCCTCACCCGCGCCGCGCCGTTGCCGTGCAGCAGCAACGCATAGGACGCGATCAGCAGGATCTCGAAGAACACGAAGAGGTTGAACAGGTCGCCGGTCAGGAAGGCCCCGTTGATACCCAGCAGCTGAAACTGGAACAGCGCATGGAAATTCGGGCCGCGCTCGTCGTCGCCCCGGCAGGCGTACAGCACCGCGAAACCGGCCAGCACGGCGGTCAGCAGCAGCATCAAGGCACTCAGCCGATCGAGCATCATGACGATGCCGAACGGCGGCTGCCAGTTGCCCAGGGCGTACAGGCGCAGTTGATCGTCGCCAGCCAGCATCAGCAGCCAGACACTGATGGGGATCAGCAGCCCGGTGGCGGTGAGGGAAATGGCGCGTTTCGCCGGCAGCGCCAGGCGATTGAAGACCAGCAGAAGGCTGCCGACGAACAGCGGCAGGACCAGCGGCAGCATCACGGCATGATTCATTCGCGCGGCTCCCGCCCATCGACGTGGTCGGTACCCACTTCACCCATGCTGCGCAACGCCAGCACCACGACGAACGCGGTCATGGCGAAACCGATCACGATCGCGGTCAGGACCAGCGCCTGCGGCAGAGGATCGCCGTACTCGGCGCTTTTGCCGATCACCGCCGGCATCCCGGTCGAGAGCCTGCCCATTGAAAAGATGAAGAGGTTGACCGCATAGGAAATCAGCGTCAGCCCCATCACCACGGGGAATACCCGTGCACGCAGCAGCAGGTAGACCCCACTGGCCGTCATCACGCCGAGCGTTATCGCGAACAGCGCTTCCATCAAATAACCTCCTTGCGCGAATTTCCCTGACTGACGTGCCCGATGTTGGACAGCATCAGCAGCGTCGAACCCACCACGGCCAGGTAGACGCCGAGGTCGAACAGCATCGCGGTGGCCAGTTCGAATTCGCCGATCACCGGCAGGTGGAAATGGTCGAACGCCGACGTGAGGAACGGATAGCCGAACACCCAGCTACCGAGCCCCGTGAGCGCAGCGATGAACACCCCTGCCCCTGCGATGGTGTGGTAGCTGAGCGGCTGGCGTGCCTGGGTCCAGGCCACCCCATGGGATATGTATTGCAGGATCAGCGCCACCGCGGTGACCAGGCCGGCGATGAACCCGCCGCCGGGCAGGTTGTGCCCGCGCAGGAAGATGAACACCGAGATCAGCAGCGCCATCGGCAGCAACGCCCGCGACAGCGTGTAGAGGATCATCGGGTGCTGATCGCGCGACCAGGGCCGACCGCCGTAGTCCCGCTCCGGATGCGGAAGCCCCAGGCCGCGCAGCATCGCGTAGATGCCGACGGCGGCGATGGCCAGCACGGCGATTTCGCCCAGGGTATCGAAGCCGCGGAAGTCCACCAGAATCACGTTGACCACGTTGGTCCCGCCGCCACCGGAGACGCTGTTTTCCAGGAAGAACGAGGCGATGCTGTCGTAGGGCCGGGTCATGACCGCGTAGGCGAGCAAACCGATCATGGTGCCGCTGGCACCGGCCAGCACCAGGTCACGGAAACCGCGCAGGCTGCTGGTTTCCACCGGCGTACGCGCCGGCATGAAATACAGCGCCAGCATCAGCAGGATGATGGTCACCACCTCCACCGAAAGCTGGGTGAGCGCAAGGTCCGGCGCCGAGAAGCGCGCGAACGCCAGTGCCACCATCAGCCCGGCACCGCTGAGGATCATCAGCGCCACCAGCCGGCTGCGGTGGAACAGCACGGTCAGCAGCGAGGTCAGCGCGAGAATGCCAAGACCCAGGGCGGTGATGCCGTCGATCGGCGACAGCTCGACCGGACCGTGCAGCGACTGCAGCGGAGTCAGCGCGACCACCACCAGGACCAGGGCACTGATGAGCATCAGCGCGATGTAGCGCTGCAGCGACCCGGTCTCCAGCGAATCGGTCAGGCGCTGGGCGGTACGCACGATGCCGTTCACGCTGCGCTTGAAGACCGCCAGCGAATCCACCGCCGGCAGCCCCTCGTACCAGGCGAACATCACCTTGCGCAGCGAATACACCAGGATGCCCCCCACCAGCGCGATGAAACTCATCGCCAGCGGCAGGTTGAAGCCGTGCCAGATCGACAGGCTGTATTCGGGCACTTCGCCATGCAGGCTGCCGCTCACCGCCGCGGCCAACAGGGGCGCCACAGTGTACGCGGGCGCCATGCCGACCAGCAGGCAGAGCAGCACCAGCACCTCGACGGGTATCTTCATGTAGCGCGCCGGCTCGTGCGGCGGGTACTTGGGCAGGTCGATCGGATCGCCGTTGAAGAACACGTCATGAATGAAGCGCAGCGAGTAGGCCACCGAGAACACGCCGGCGAGGGTCGCGGCGGCGGGAATCGTCCAGTAGAAGCTGCCCAGCAGGTGCTGGTCCAGGGTCTCGGCGAAGAACATTTCCTTGCTGAGGAAGCCGTTGAGCAACGGCACGCCGGCCATCGCCAGCGACGCCACCATCGCCAGCACGGCGGTATGGGGCATGTATTTCCATAGCCCGTTGACGCGCCGCATGTCCCGCGTCCCGGTCTCGTGATCGATGATCCCCGCGGCCATGAACAGCGACGCCTTGAACGTGGCGTGGTTGATGATATGGAAGATCGCCGCGACCGCCGCCAGGCGCGAGTCCAGGCCGAACAGCAGGGTGATCAGGCCCAGGTGGCTGATGGTCGAATAGGCCAGCAGCCCTTTGAGGTCGTGCTGGAACAGCGCCATGATCGCCCCGACCAGCAGCGTGGTCATGCCGGTCAGGCTGACGATGTAGAACCACCACTGCGAATCGGAAAGCGCCGGATACAGGCGCGCCAGCAGGAACACGCCGGCCTTGACCATGGTGGCCGAGTGGAGGAAGGCGGACACCGGGGTCGGCGCGGCCATCGCCTGCGGCAGCCAGAAGTGGAACGGGAACTGCGCCGACTTGGTGAAGACGCCGAGCAGCACCAGGATCAGCGCCACCGGATAGAGGTCATGGGCACGGATCGCATGGCCGGCCGCCAGCACCGTCGACAGCTCGAAGGTGCCGACGATGTGGCCGATCAGGAGGATGCCCGCCAGCAGCGCCAGGCCGCCCCCGCCGGTCACGGTCAGCGCCATGCGCGCACCCTGGCGCGCATCGGAGCGGTGGCCCCAGAAACCGATCAGGAGGAACGAGGACAGGCTCGTCAGCTCCCAGAACATCAGCATCAGCAGCAGGTTTTCAGACAGCACCACGCCAAGCATGGCGCCCATGAACAGCAGGAAATAGGCGTAGAAACGCCCCATGGGCTCCTTCTTGGAGAGGTAGTAGCGCGCATAGAGGATGACCAGCAGGCCGATGCCGAGAATCAGCAGCGCGAACAGGAAGCCCAGCCCGTCGAGGCGCAGGCTCAGGTTCAACCCGATGTCAGGCAGCCATGGCAGGCGGACGATCTCCACCTCGCCGGCGAACACCTGGCTGCGGCGGCCCAGCAGGATGATCAGTGCGATCAATGGCGCGAGCCCCGCACCGAACGCACAGGCGGAGCGGCCGTAGCGCTCGAGGATCAAAGGCAGGACGATGCCGAGAAAGGGCAAAGCGATGATCAGCGCAAGCGCCATGAAAACGAACTCCTCAAACCGGCCTCATGGGGAGGCCAAACACATCCTTCGCAAGCAGAAGCCGGCGACGGGCCCTGATCGGCCCAAGTGATAACCAATGATTATCCATACCGATCAGGCCAGCGTCATCGCTCGATATATTTCCAAAAAACAAAATTGCCGCCTGGACCTACCGCACAGCGCGGTCTGGCTGCGTTTTCACCCGCCCCGCAGCGTCACAATGACGCAGTATCAGTGAGCGACCCGGCTGGTACCGTTGACGGTCATGATGCGCACGCGCTGGCCCACGCTGAACACCTGGTTCGGCTCGACCTCCTGCACGTAGGCGCGCATGCTGCCGTCGTCCTCGCGCACGGTGATCTCCACACCCTGGGTGCGGGTGATGCCTTCCTCGGCCGCCGAGCCGAGCATGCCGCCGGCCACCGCACCGATCACGGCCGCCACCGCGCTGCCGCGCCCCCCACCCACACCGCTGCCGGCGATGCCGCCTACCACGGCGCCGGCGCCGGTGCCGATCGGGGTCTTGGTCCCCTCGAGCTTGACCGGCCGCAGGGACTCGATGGTGCCGTAGCGAACCGTCTGGACTGCACGCGCTTCGTCGCGGGAATAGGTATCGCCGGTCAGGTGGGACTGGCAACCCGTGATCGCCAGAGTGACAGCGGTAAACGAAGCAACGAAAATCGACTTGCGCATAACATTCTCCTCGTACGGACGCTTTCGGCCCGATTCATCCGAACCCTGCCCAGTTGGCTGAGCACCGTTATTGATCGGACCACATTCTACTGATCCCTATCCCCACGCTCGCCGCCCCTCTGTTACAGCCCATTTGAAAGACGGATGCATCATGGATTACTTCATCATTTTTATCACGACGGCGGCGGCTTTGATCTTCCATGGCTGGCTGATCGTCCGCTTCCGGCGTTGGGCGGACCGCGACCTGGCACTGTCGCACGCAGGGGACGACCCGGCCAAGCGCGCCTGGATGCTCCAGCGCCTGACGGAGGCGAAAAACGAGGGAATCAGCCGCCGCGACCTGCCCCGCTGGCTGGAGCAGGAAGCGCAACGCTATCCGGCTGGCTGAACCGCGTCAGGGCGCCAGGCGCTCGCGCCGCCAGGCGTTGGCGTGCAGCTGGTAGTTCAGGCGGTCGTGGAGCCGGCTGGAGCGACCCTGCCAGAACTCGATACGTTCGGGAAGAAGGCGGTATCCACCCCAATGCGGGGGGCAGCTGGGAGCCTGGTAGGCGAAACGCTGCTCGGTCTGGGCGAGCAGGCGCTCGAGTTCGGCGCGATCGGCGATGGGCCGGCTCTGCGGCGAGGCCCATGCACCCAGACGACTCCCCAGGGGGCGTACCTGATAGTAGGCGTCGGATTCCTCTGCGCTGACCCGCTCGACCCGGCCCTCGATGCGCACCTGCCGTTCCAGCGTCGGCCAGAAGAACGTCATGGCCGCATGGGGATTGGCCTGGAGCTGCTCGCCCTTGGCGCTCTGGTAGTTACTGAAGAAGGTGAACCCGCGCTCGTCGAGCCCCTTGAGCAGCAGCACCCGGCAGTGCGGGCGCCCTTCGGCGTCGACGGTGGCCAGCGTCATGGCGTTGGGCTCGACGGGAAGCTGCTCGGTCTTCACCGCCTCGGTGAACCATTGGCGAAACAGCGCGAAGGGCTCATCCGGCGCGCTGGCTTCGCTCAGGCCATCTCGGGTGTAGTCGCGGCGCATGTCGGCCAGGGTCTGGGTCATCGCGGAACTCCGGAGTCGGGACGTTCAGAGCTTATCCGCTTTGCGCGATGGCGGCTTGATTCAAGACAAGGCACCACGCACGGACCCAGGCGGGAGCCTCAGGAACGTCGAAGGGCCGGCGAACCGGCCCGGATGGCGTTACTTGGCCACCACCTCGGTGACGGCGACCTGGGTCGAGGCTGCGGCGCTGGAGGCCGCGGCCGGCTGGCTGTACTGGGCAACCAGCGCCTGCATGGTGCTCTGCGGAGCCAGGACCATCTCGACGCGGCGGTTGAGCGCGCGCCCTTCGCTGCTGTCGTTGGCGGCGCGAGGCATGTCCGAACCCAGGCCACGGATCAGCAGGCGGTCGGTCTTCAGGCCGCTGAGGCGGAAGATCGCCGCCACCGCGCCGGCACGCTCGCGACTCAGGACGCGGTTGGCCTCCTCGGCGCCGGTGCTGTCGGCATGACCGAGTACGACCACGGCGGTCTTGCTGTCATTCTCGACCATCTTGGCCACGCGGCTCAGCGGACCCAGCGTTGCCGGCAGCAGCATGCCAGGACGATCCGGATTGAAGGAGCCGTCGACCGGAGCGGTCACCACCAGCAGCGCATCGCGACGCTCGAGCTCGAAGCGGCTGTCCTTGAGGGCATCACGCAGGCGCGGCTCGTAGTCGTCGAGCCAGGCAAGATCCACCTTGGGTTCTGCCGGTACCGGCTCGACCTTGCTGACTTTGTCTCCTCCGAACATGCTGCAGCCGGATACGGTCATGCAGAGAATCAAGGTGGCGTGCTTGAGCAGCTTCATATGCAGGTTCCGTCGACGAAATGGGGTGCGTGGGTTCAACCGGGCTTGCGGCAGAGCCCGGAAAATGAAGGATTCGGCTTAAATTGTGTATGCAACTCTTTATTCTGCAAAGGTTTGTCTACCCATTCTGACGAGTGGTTCAACCTAGGCATTTCAAAACTGTGCGCGCCATCTCCTGTGCTCTCGGGTCCATCAGCACATAGGGACCGAGGCTATTGGTGACAAAGCCGAACGACACCTCCCGCTCAGGGTCGGCAAAACCCACGCAGCCGCCGGCGCCCGGATGGCCGAAAGCGCCGGGGCCCATGCCGAAGGTCGCGTTGGCCACGTCCGGCTGATCCAGCCAGCAACCCAGCGCGAAACGCGTCGACGCCAGCAACGTGCGATCTTCCCCGCGGCAATGTTCCTGGGTCATTTCGGCCAGCATCGCCGGATCGAGCAGACGCCCCTGCAACAACCCGCTGTAGAAGCCCGCCAGGGCCCGGGCATTGCCGTGCCCGTTGGCCGCGAGCTGCGCCATGCGCCTCCACTCGGGCTTGTTTGCGCTGTTGAGCACCGAGGGCGGGTTGTTGAAGGCGCGTGCGCTGAGCGACTTCGGCTCGCTCATGGTTGCCTTCAACAGCCGCTGGGCCGCCGCATCGCCGAAGTCGTTCTTGATCCGGGTGAGGTAGCCGACGCGATGGAACTCGCTGTCGTCCAAGCCCAGGTGGAAATCCAGCCCCAGCGGCCGGGCCGTGCGGGCGACGACCGCTTCACCGGGCTCGCGGCCATCCACGCGCCGCAGCAGTTCGCCGATCAGCCAGCCATAGGTGATCGCGGCATAGCCATGCCCGTCGCCGGGCGTCCACCAGGGCGCCTCGGCCGCCAGGGCGTCGGTCATGGTCTGCCAGTCGTAGAGGGCTTCGGGCGGCAGGTCGTTGCGAATCGCCGGCAGCCCGGCCTGGTGGGTCAGCAACTGGCGAAGGGTGATGCCCGCCTTGCCGTTCTGGGCGAATTCGGGCCAGACCCGGGCCACCGGCGCGTCGAGGTCGAGCTTGCCCTCCTCGACCAGCTGCAGCACGGCCACGGCGGCAAAGGTCTTGGTACAGGAGAACAGGTTGACGAGGGTATCGCTCTGCCAGACCTGCTCCCCGGCCGTGTCGGCCACGCCAGCCCACAGGTCGACCACGGTCTCGCCGCCGATCTGCACGCACAGCGCCGCCCCCCGTTGCTGGGTGCCCTCGAACAGCGCGGCGAACGCCTCTCTGACCGCCTCGAACTGGAGCTCGAAATGTCCCTGGATCTGCACGCGCGTACCCCTTCGTCTTAGGTGTCGCGCATTGTTCCAGCGTCAGCGTCGGATGGGAACAGGCGGTGCGGCGCCATTGCCGAAATGGATACGCCGCCAGGACCTGCGGTTATTCGATCTCGCGGCGAAACGGCGGCAGCGCGTTGAGGATCGCCTTGCCGTAGCGCTGGGTCACCACACGACGATCGAGCAGCGTGATCTGTCCGCGGTCCTGCTCGGTGCGGAGCAGGCGCCCGCAGGCCTGTACCAGGCGCAACGAGGCATCGGGCACCGCGATTTCCATGAAGGGGTTGCCTCCGCGCGCCTCGATCCACTCGGCCAGCGCCGCCTCGACCGGGTCGTCCGGCACGGCGAAGGGGATTTTGGCGATGATCACGTGCTCGCAATAGGCGCCGGGCAGATCGACCCCTTCGGCAAAGCTGGCCAGCCCGAAGAGCACGCTGGTCTCGCCATCGTCGACCCGCGCCTTGTGCTTGTTCAGCGTCTCCTGCTTGGACAGGTTGCCCTGGATCAGCACCCGGCGACGCCATTCACGGTCGAGCCCGTCGAACACGTCCTGCATCTGCCGGCGCGAGGAAAACAGCACCAGGGTACCGCGCGCACCTTCGACCAGCCGTGGCAGCTCCCGGACGATGGCCGCGGTGTGCGCCGCGGCTTCGCGCGGATCGGCCTTGAGGTCGGGCACCCGCAGCACGCCGGCATCGGCGTGATGGAAAGGGCTCGGGACCACCGCGGTGACCGCGTTGCGGGGTAGCCCGGCACGCATGCGGAAGCGGTCGAAGCTGTTCAGGGCGGTCAGCGTCGCGGAAGTCACCAGCGCACCGTAGGCCACATGCCAGAGGTTGCGCCGCAGCGTCTCGGCGGCGAGGATCGGGCTGGCGTTGACCTCGATGTCGTACAGCGCCCCGCTCTCGGCCAAGGTCAGCCAGCGCGCCATCGGCGGGCTGTCCTGCGGATCTTCGACGGTGAAGGCCGTCCATAGCTCCCAGTTACCCTGGGCCCGCACCAGCAGGCTGCCGAACAGCGGGTACCATTCTTCGGCCTGGTGGCTGGCGATGCCCACCGTGGCCTCGCCATCCATCGCCTCCTTGAGCAGCTCGGCCAGGCGCGTGAAGACATCGTTGAGCTTGGCGAAGCCTTTCTTCAGCTCCAGCCCCAGCTCACGCAAGTGCTCGGGCACCAGCCCGCCGACGAAGCGATGCCGGGGCCGCTCGCGCCCTTCCATGTCTTCGCCGGCCTTGAAATCCGCCACCTGCTCGCAGGCGCTGAACATGAACTGCTGCTGCGTGCGCAGCTCGCGCGCGAGTTCAGGGACACCTTCGATCAGGCGCCCCAGCTCGCCGGGAAGCGGATGCTGCGCCAGCAGCTTGGTCAGGTTCTTCTCGATCTGCCCGAGCCAGTCGGCCGTCGAGCGCAGGCGGGTGAAATGGGCGAAGTGCCCGATCGCCTTGTCCGGCAGGTGGTGGCCCTCATCGAACACGTAAAGCGTGTCGCGTGGATCGGGCAGGACCGCGCCGCCGCCCAGCGCCAGGTCGGCCAGCACCATGTCGTGATTGGTCACGATCACATCGACCTTGGTCATGCCCTCGCGTGCCTTGTAGAACGAGCACTGCTGGAAGTTCGGGCAATGGCGCCCGGTGCACTGACTGTGGTCGGTGGTCAGGCGGGCCCAGACCGGGTCTTCCAGCGCCTCGGGCCAGGCATCGCGGTCACCGTCCCAGCGGTTTCCGGCGAGCTTCTCGATCATGCTGTTGAACAGCTTCTGGCTGACTTCGTCGACGTCGATGCCGAAGCCTTCCTCCTCGAACAGCTGCGCGGTCGCGCTCTGCGCCTGGCCTTCCTGCAACAGCACGTCCAGCTTGGACAGGCACAGGTAGCGCCCACGCCCCTTGGCCAGGGCGAAACTGAAGTTGAGCCCGCTGTTGCGCATCAGGTCGGGCAGGTCCTTGTTGACGATCTGCTCCTGCAGGGCCACGGTCGCGGTGGCGATCACCAGGCGCTTGCCCGCCTCCCTGGCGGTGGGAATCGCGGCCAGGCTGTAGGCGACGGTCTTGCCGGTACCGGTCCCGGCCTCCACCGCGACCACCGCGGGCTCGCCCTCGCGGCGCCCCTCTTCGTCCGTTTCGATGGCGCCCAGAACCTTGGCCACCTCGGCGATCATCAGCCGCTGGCCATAGCGGGGCTTGAGCCCCTTGGCTTCGAGAAAACGGGTGTAGGCGCCCTGGATCTGGGACTTGAGTTCGGTGCTGAGCATGGGCGCGTAGCTGTATAAATTTTCAGTATTCCAACGTGGCGGCTATGATAGCGCGCGATTCCCCAACCGCCACCGGAGATTTACCATGACCGCTTTTGCCCTCCTTTATGCCCTGCACGCCCTGGCTGCGCTGGTCTGGGTCGGGGGCATGTTCTTCGCCTGGATGATTCTCCGACCGGCGGCTGTCGCGACCTTGCAGGCACCGGAGCGCCTGACGCTGTGGGCCGACGTGCTGCGTCGCTTCTTCCAGTGGGTGTGGGTGGCGGTGCTGGTCTTGCCGCTCAGCGGGATCGGGCTGTGGCACATGCGCTTCGCCGGGCTCGATGGCGCGCCGCGTTATGTGCACCTGATGGCGGGCCTTTATCTGGTCATGCTCGCGCTGTTCCTGCGCATTTCGCTGCTGCACTACCCAACGCTGAACACGAACGTGGCGGCCGGCACCTGGCCGCAGGCGGGCGCCGCACTGGGGCAGATTCGCCGCCTGGTGGGCATCAACCTGCTGATCGGCATCGCAGTGTTCGCGGCGGCCACCGCGCGGCCGATGTTCTAGCCGAACGGAAACGAAAAGGCCGGGCAGATGCCCGGCCTCGTCGCATTCGTCCCCGCTTACGGACGGGCTTCGACTTCCGCCTCGACACGGCGGTTGATCGCACGGCCTTCCTCGGTCGCGTTGTCGGCAACCGGGCGGGATTCGCCGTAGCCGACCGAATTCACGCGATTGGCCTCGACGCCATACTGGTTGACCAGCACGTCACGCACGGCATTGGCGCGGCGCTCGGACAGACGCTGGTTGTAGGCATCGGTGCCCACGGAGTCCGTGTGGCCTTCGACGACGGTCGAGGTCTGCGGATACTGCTTCATGAAATCGGCCAGGTTCTGGATGTCGCTGTAGCTTTCGCTGCGCACCTGGGCGCGGTCGAAGTCGAACTTCACATCCAGCTCCACGCGTACCGGCTCGGCGACCGGCTCGGGTTCCGGCTCGGCCATCGGCACGGGCTCGACCTCGACGGTTTCAACCACTGCCAGCGTCTCCTGACCATCTTCACCATGCACCCAGCAGTAGGCCGCGGCCATGCCGCCGCCGATCACGGCGCCCCAGCCTGCATAGACCGAGCTTTCGATCGCACCCAGCGCGGCACCGCCCACGCCACCTACTGCAGCACAGGTGGGCCAATCCTGTTTCTGCACCCCGGCACAACCGGCCAGAACGGTAGTCATGAAAATCACGGGTACAGCTGTCCGTAAAGTACTCATTATTAAACCTCCAGTTTGGGAACGGCCAGAACCGCCACTTCGTAATGCCAGACGCCGGCTCCGGTTGTGCCAGGACTAGGCCGCCAAGCGACTCCGCGCTAGTCTCTGAACTCATACGAGGATCCTGATTTGATCAACAGCAGCTCCACTCGCACACCTCAGCAGGCCGTGGCCGCGCTCCTCGAACACTATGCGCCCGCCAGCCTGCTGCACATCGGCCGCAGCGACATTCCCGCCGTCGATGCGTTCTGCCTGGCCCACCCCGACAGCCGACTGGGCCGCGCCGAAGCCGGTCCATTGCCTGCCGAACTGGCCAGCCAGCGCTACGACATCGCCCTGGTGGCCGACTGCCTCGAGCATATGCCCAAGCGCAACGGCCTGGAGCTGCTCGGCGGCATACGCAACCTCAACGCGAGTCGCCTCGTCGTATTGGTCGATCTCGAAGCTACCGATTGGCGAGTCACCGATTTCTACGCCCTGGCATTGCAGGTGAGTGATCGCTTCACGCGCGCTGATCAAACCTTGACTCTCCTGACGTACGACCTGTTGCAATACAAGCAGGTTCCGGACTGGCTCAACGCCAGGTTCTGGGCGAATCCACAAATGTTCGGCAAATACTGGTGGTAGCCGTGAAAACAGCCCTTCCCGACGACCAGTCACCCTGCCCCTGCGCCAGCTCCGACAGCCTTGCCGACTGCTGCGGGCGCTACCACGCGGGCACGCCCGCTCCCAGCGCCGAAACGCTGATGCGTTCGCGCTACAGCGCCTACGTATTGGGGCTGATCGACTACCTCAGGGACACCACCCTGCCGGCGCAGCAATCGGCGCTGGACCTGGACGCGATGCGCGCCTGGAGCGCCTCGAGCACCTGGCTCGGGCTGGACGTCGAAGAAAGCACAGTACTGGGTGGCAAGCCGGAACACGCACTGGTGCAGTTCACGGCGCGCTGGCATGACCAGACAGGAGAGCACGCGCAGCAGGAGCGCTCGGCATTCGTCCAGCACCAGGGGCGCTGGTACTACATCGACGCCACCGTACCCCTGAACGCCAAGCGCAACGACCCCTGCCCTTGCGGCAGCGGCCAGAAATTCAAGAAGTGTTGCGGCCCCTACATCTAAGGGCCGCAAAAGGACGCCTGCCCGAGCGGGCAGGCGCAGCGGAACGGCTTACTTCTCGACGAAGGCCCGCTCGATCAGATAGTCGCCGGGCTCGCCCATGCGCGGGGAGATCTTCAGACCGAAGCCGTTGAGCACTTCGCTGGTCTCGTCCAGCATGCTCGGGCTGCCACAGATCATCGCGCGGTCGTCCTGCGGGTTGATCGGCGGCAGGCCGATGTCGGAAAACAACTTGCCGCTGCGCATCAGGTCGGTCAGGCGTCCCTGATTGCGGAAGGGCTCGCGGGTCACGGTGGGGTAATAGATGAGCTTTTCGCGAACCGCATCGCCGAAGAATTCGTTCTGCGGCAGCGCCTCGGTGATGAAGTTCTCATAGGCCACTTCGTTCACGTAGCGCACGCCATGGATGAGAATGACCTTCTCGAAACGCTCGTAGGTCTCCGGATCCTGGATCACGCTCATGAACGGCGCCAGACCGGTGCCGGTGCTCAGCAGGTAGAGGTGCTTGCCCGGCAGCAGGTCGCCGAGGATCAGCGTGCCGGTCGGCTTGCGGCTGACCATCAGCTCGTCGCCTTCCTTCAGGTGCTGCAGGCGCGAGGTCAGCGGGCCGTCCTGAACCTTGATGCTGAAGAATTCCAGGTGCTCTTCGTAGTTCGGGCTGGCGATGCTGTAGGCGCGCATCAGGGGGCGTCCGTTGACTTCCAGGCCGATCATGACGAACTGGCCGTTCTCGAAGCGCAAGCCCGGGTTACGGGTGGTCTTGAAGCTGAACAGCGTGTCGTTCCAGTGATGAACACTGAGGACTCGCTCGACGTTCAGGTTACTCATGCTGGGAATTCCTCGTTAGCGGGGCGCCGAACCGACGGCAGTATTACCCGACAGTTTATCGACCCCTGTAATATCTGTTAATTGAATATTAAAGATATAGGTAATCGGTTATATCGATATGCGATTTACCCTCAGACAACTCCAGGTATTCGTCGCCGTGGCCCGCCTGGAAAGCGTGTCCCGCGCCGCGCAGACCCTTTCGCTTTCGCAGTCGGCCACCAGCACCTCGCTCACGGAGCTGGAACGGCACGCCGACTGCCAGCTGTTCGACCGCCTGGGCAAGCGCCTCTCGCTCAATGCGCTGGGCCGGCAGCTGCTGCCCCAGGCAGTCGCCCTGCTCGACCAGGCCAAGGCGATCGAGGATCTGCTCAACGGCAACAGCGGTTTCGGCTCCCTGAACGTCGGCGCGACCCTGACCATCGGCAACTATCTCGCCACCCTGCTGATCGGCAGCTTCATGCAGCGCCATCCGGAATGTCGGGTGAAGCTGCACGTGCACAACACCGCTCACATCGTGCAGCAAGTCGCGCATCATGAACTTGACCTGGGTCTGATCGAAGGCGATTGCCGGCACGACGAACTGGAGGTGCAACGCTGGGTCGAGGACGAGCTGGTGGTCTTCTGCGCCCCGCAGCACCCGTTGGCGCAAGCCGGCGCGGTCGACCTGGAGCGGCTCTCGACCGAGGCGTGGATTCTACGTGAACAGGGCTCCGGCACGCGACTGACGTTCGACCAGGCGATGCGTCACCATCCGAGGCCGCTCAACGTGCGTCTCGAACTCGAACACACCGAAGCGATCAAGCGCGCCGTGGAGTCGGGGTTGGGTATCGGTTGCATCTCGCGTCTGGCACTGCGCGACGCCTTTCGCCGCGGCAGCCTGGTGCCGGTGGAAACACCGGCGCTGGACCTGACCCGGCAGTTCTATTTCATCTGGCATTCGCAAAAATACCAGACCGCCGCAATGCGCGAGTTCATCGAACAGTGCCGGGCGCTCACCGCCGGCGTTCGGCGCAGCGACGAGATCGTCCTGCCGCCGATCGCCTAGCCGGTCAGGCCGGAATGCTTTCCATCTGCTGCAGCAGCAGGGCCGCCTGGGTCCGGGTACGCACGCCGAGCTTGCGGAAGATCGCCGTGACGTGTGCTTTGATGGTGGCTTCGGAGACGTTCAGCTCGTAGGCGATCTGCTTGTTCAGCAGGCCGTCGCAAACCATCGTCAGCACCCGGAACTGCTGTGGCGTGAGGCTCGACAGACCCGCGCTGGCTGCCCTGGCTTCGTCGCTGACCGGTGCCGCCGCCTCCAGGGGCGTCGGCCACCAGGCATCGCCATCGAGCACGGCGCGGACGGCCGCCTGGATGGTTTCGAGCGAGCTGGATTTCGGGATGAAGCCGCTGGCGCCGAACTCGCGCGCCCGCGCCACCACGGCGGCCTCCTCCTGCGCGGAGATCATCACCACCGGCAGTTGCGGATACTGGCCGCGGAGCAAGACGAGTCCGGAGAAGCCATAGGCGCCGGGCATGTTCAGATCGAGCAGGACCAGATCCCAGTCGGCGCTTTGCCCCAGGCAGGTTTCCAACTCGGCGATGCTGGCCGCCTCGACGAGACGGACGTTCTGGCCCAGCCCCAGGGTCAGGGCTTGCTGAAGCGCGCTTCTGAACAGCGGATGATCATCGGCGATGATTATTTCGTACGCGGCCATGGCAGTTCCTATTGTTGTTATTGGCAGGACCTGGCGAGGCCAGGGCCAACACACATGCCTGGGATGACATTCCCGACGTCCTCTCGGGCATTGGCCCGGCGACCTTGTCGGCATGCCATACCGCGCATGGACCGTCCACCGTGAAAAACCAAAGCGGCGCAAGCATGCCCACCCTGCCGGGAGTGGTCAAGGGCAGCGCTTTACGGCAAAGTCTGCGCCTTTTTCCCAGTCGAGACCATCCATGCGTAGCCAAGCCCTGCGTGCCGACATCCTCATGCTGATAACCGCCATGATCTGGGGATCGGGTTTCGTCGCCCAGCGAATGGGGATGGATTACATCGGTCCGTTCCTCTACACGGGGCTGCGCTTCAGCCTGGGCGCGCTGGCGCTGCTGCCACTGGTGGTCTGGCGCGGGCGGACCGCCGCGCGCCACGAGCCCTTCCTGCAGCGCGGGCTGCTGCTCGGCGGCCTGGCGATGGGGATGGCCCTGACGGTCGGCATCAACCTGCAGCAGGTGGGGCTGCTGTTCACCAGCGTCACCAACTCGGGGTTCATCACCGGCCTGTACGTGATCGTCGTGCCACTGCTCGGGCTGATCATCGGCCACAAGACCGGCCTGGGCACCTGGCTGGGAGCGATTCTCGCGGTGGTGGGCATGGGTTTTCTGAGCATCGGCGAGGATTTCCACATCGCCCTCGGCGACTGGATACAGCTGGCCGGCGCGTTCGTGTGGGGCCTGCACGTCCTCCTGGTGGGCCTGTTCGTCAGCCGCCATGACGCGATCCGCCTGGCCTTCCTGCAATTCGCGACCTGCGCGGTGGTGAGCCTGATCCTCGCCGCCGTGTTCGAGCAGTCTTCGCTCGACAGCATCCTGCTCGCAGGCCCCGCGCTCATCTATGGCGGCCTGTTCGCGGTCACGGTCGGCTACACCCTGCAGGTGGTCGCGCAAAAGCACGCCATCGCCTCCCACGCCGCCATCATTCTCTCGCTCGAAGCGGTGTTCGCCGCCATCGCCGGCGCGCTCCTGCTCCAGGAAAGCCTCAGCCTGAAAGGCTATTTCGGCTGCGCCCTGATGTTCACCGGCATGCTGGTCGCCCAGCTCTGGCCACGCAAGCTGCCGGCGAGCCAGGGCGCCTGACACCTCAGCGCCCTGGCGGCTCCACGCCCAGATAGGGCCGCAACGGCAGGTGGACGGCATCGTCCGCTGCGACCGGCCGCTGGGCCTTGGCGCTCAGGTAATGCGCGGTGAACGCATCCAGCCAGGCGTCCAGCGCAAGTGAGGCCGGCGTGTCGCCCGCCAGTTCCAGGCACAGGGCCGCGACCTCGGCCGTACACAGGTGCTCGCTCCGGGTGGACCGCCGCAGCCGGTAGCGCGACAGCTGCTCGGGCTGCAGGCTGAGCACCGGGAAGCGGTCCAGGTAGGCACTCTTGCGGAACATCTTGCGCGCCTCGGTCCAGGTTGCATCGAGCAGGATGAACAGCGGCCTTTTCCCGGCCGGCACCGCAAGCTGCGAGGACACCCGCTCGGGACCTGCGTATTCGCCGGGAAACACCACCACCGGCGCCCATTGCGGGTCATCCAGCAGCGCCAGCAGGCGGGGGTCGACGCCGGTACGAATCCAGCTGAAGGCATAGGTGTGCGGCACCACGTCGGCGATCAGCCAGCCGGTGTTGCTGGGCTTGAGCGGCTCGATGTCGTGCATCAGCAGGCAGACGCCGGCCTGCGCCGCAACCTGCGGCGTCCAGGCGCACAGGCAGTGGCTGGTGGCGATTCGGCAACGCGGACAGCGCGGCATGCGCGATCCGCGAGCGATGAAAGGCTTGACGCTGCGCGCGAGGCGCTCGTCTCGCAGCCGCGATACGGCATGGGTCATGGCGGGGTCGGACACGGCGATCGGAAGGAGCACCAGTCTAGCAGAGCGGACGGCGCCCCCATGCCGGGAAAATGAACCCCACCCGAGCTGACCGGTCAACACAGGCAGTTCCCAAGGAGATTCGCCCATGCAACGCCTGACCACCCTGCTCGCCCTCTGCCTGCTCGTGCCTGCTGCCCAGGCCGCCTCCCTCAAGGAGCAGCAACTGGGGCAGCTGCTCGACCGCGTCGCCAAGGAAAGCAATGTCGGCACACCACGGGCCATCAACTCCGACATCCTGGACCAGGGCTACACCGTCGACGGCAACGAGCTGGTCAACCACCTGAGCGTGCAACCACGCCATGCCGCCCAGATGCGCGACAACCCCGGCGACGTGCGCGGCCAGCTGGCGCAGAGCGTCTGCAACAACGAAGGTCTGCGCGTGCTGCTGCAGCAGGGCGCCGTACTGCGGTACGAGTTCAGCGAATACCAGAGCAACCGCCCCATCGCCACCGAGCGCTACTCCGCCAGCGATTGCGGCGTCTGACCACTCACCAGACCACCCGGACGCCTGGCCTCGCCAGGCGTCTTCGTTTGGGCCCGCCCCCTCTCTTCGATGCGCGCCGAGGCGCTGAACGACCGGCCCATCGCCTAGCATCTGCCACCTCGATCAGGCCAAGGCCGGCCGGCGCTGGATCGGCCTCTCCACATCCGTTTCTGGTATACCGGGTACGCAAAGCCTTCCATGGAGACGCTGTATGTCATTTGAGCCGGATGACTATCTCTCACGGCATTTCAAGACCAGCGGCGAGGAGCTCGCACGCAGGATCGACGAACTGGCCGCCCTGGTCGTACCCGAAAGCAGCGCGAACCTGCCGCTCTACCGCGAGATGCTGGTCACCGTGATGCGCATGGCGCAGGCCGACCGCAATCGCTGGGACGCCAAGATCATGCTGCAGACCATGCGCGAGATGGAGCAGGCGTTCGCCCGGCTGGAGCAGTTCAAGCGACGGCGCAAGGTCACCGTCTTCGGCTCGGCCCGCACGCCCATCGAGCATCCCTTGTATGCGCTGGCCCGCGAACTGGGAGAAACCCTGGCACGCCACGAACTGATGGTCATCACCGGGGCTGGAGGCGGCATCATGGCGGCCGCTCATGAAGGTGCCGGACGCGACAACAGCCTCGGCCTGAACATCACCCTGCCGTTCGAACAGCACGCCAACCCCACCGTGGACGGCTCCGACCACCTGCTGTCGTTCCACTTCTTCTTCGTTCGCAAACTCTTCTTCATCAAGGAAGCGGACGCGCTGGTGCTCTGCCCGGGCGGTTTTGGCACCCTCGACGAAGCCCTGGAGGTCCTGACCCTGATCCAGACCGGCAAAAGCCCGCTGGTGCCGGTGGTGTTGCTCGACGAGCCGAACGGCTCCTACTGGAAAGACGCGCTGCAGTTCATCCGGAGCCAGCTGGAGCACAACCGCTACATCCTGCCCAGCGACATGCGCCTGATGCGCCTGGTGAACGATGCCGAGGAGGCTGCGCAAGAGATCGCCCGGTTCTACGGCAATTTTCACTCCAGCCGCTGGCTCAAGGACCGCTTCGTGATCCGGATGAACCATCGCCTTACCCACGAGGCCCTGGAGCAACTGGACGCCTCGTTCGCCGACCTCTGCCTGACCGGCACCTTCGAGCAGCAGCCATGCTGCGAAGCCGAACAGGACGAGCCGGAGCTGCAGAACCTGCCCCGGCTGACCTTCGTGTTCAACGGACGCAACCACGGCCGGCTGCGCGAGCTGATCGACTACCTCAACCAGCCGCAACACTGGCAGGCCGCCTGAGGCGGCCGTACGGCGTCAATCGTCGATGGCACCGCGCAGAACGCGACCGATGAGATCCAGCGGATAACCGCGATAGCTGAGAAAGCGCCCCTGCTTGGCACGCTCGCGCGCATCGCGCGGCGGCTCGCCCGCGAACTTGCGCTGCCAGAGTTCGCGCAGTTGCTGGCCCCAGTCGAAGCCACTCTCGCGCAGCGCCCGCTCGATATCCGTACGCGGCAGCCCGCGCTGCGACAGTTCCTCGCGGATGCGCAACGGGCCGTACCCCGCATTGGCGCGGCTTCGGACGTAGCTTTCGAGATAACGCGCTTCGGACAGCAGACCCTCTTCGACCAGGCGATCCAAGGCTGCTTCGACGAGTTCGGCGGGAGCGCCACGCTGGCGCAACTTGCGAAGAAGCTCGACGCGGCCATGCTCGCGTCGAGCCAGAAGATCCATCGCTGCCCGCCGCACCGCGGCGGGGCTATCGAGGATGACAGGCATGCCTGTGATCAGAAGTCGGCGTCGACCAGATCGTCGCTGGTAGCCGCCGCCGCGGCATTGGCCTTGCTACCACCTGTCGGCACCAGCAGCTTCTCGCGAATCTGCATTTCGATGGTGCGACCGATTTCCGGGTTGTCTTCCAGGTACTTGGCCGCGTTGGCCTTGCCTTGACCGATCTTGTTGCCCTGGTAGCTGTACCAGGCACCGGACTTCTCGACCAGGCCCTGCTGCACGCCCAGGTCGATGATCTCCCCGTTGCGGTAGATGCCCTTGCCGTAGAGGATCTGGAATTCGGCCTGACGGAACGGCGGCGCCACCTTGTTCTTCACCACCTTGACGCGGGTTTCGCTGCCGACCACCTCGTCGCCTTCCTTCACCGCACCGGTACGGCGGATGTCCAGACGAACCGAGGCGTAGAACTTGAGCGCGTTACCGCCAGTGGTGGTTTCCGGGCTACCGAACATCACACCGATCTTCATGCGGATCTGGTTGATGAAGATCACCAGGCAGTTGGCGTTCTTGATGTTACCGGTGATCTTGCGCAGTGCCTGGGACATCAGGCGGGCCTGCAGGCCGACGTGGGCGTCGCCCATCTCGCCCTCGATTTCCGCCTTGGGCACCAGCGCGGCCACGGAGTCGACGATGATCACGTCCACCGCATTGGAGCGCACCAGCATGTCGGTGATTTCCAGGGCCTGCTCACCGGTATCCGGCTGCGAGACCAGCAGGTCGTCGACATTGACGCCCAGCTTGCCGGCGTAGTCCGGGTCGAGCGCGTGCTCGGCGTCGACGAACGCACAGGTGGCGCCGAGCTTCTGCGCTTCGGCGATCACCGACAGGGTCATGGTGGTTTTACCCGAGGATTCCGGGCCGTAGATCTCGACGATACGGCCCTTGGGCAGACCGCCGATGCCAAGGGCGATGTCCAGGCCCAGGGAGCCGGTGGAAATGGCGGGAATGGCCTGGCGATCATGATCGCCCATGCGCATGACCGCGCCCTTGCCGAACTGGCGCTCGATCTGCCCCAGAGCTGCAGCCAACGCGCGCTTCTTGTTCTCGTCCATTGCAATCCTCACTTGATCAAGAGGGCCAGAGGCCACAACAACTGTATAAGTAGACAGTATTAGAACATAGGGTCCGGCACTCGCCTAGCCCCGAACCGGATTTTCTCCGGCGCACAGGGCGATCAATCCGACGAGTGCCGCTTCGACCGTCTGCTCGCGCACGGACTGCCGGTCGCCGTCGAACCGGCAACGCTCCGCAAAGAGGGTCTCGCCATCGGCCCAGGCCAGCCAGACGGTGCCGACCGGCTTCTCGGGCGAGCCACCGCCAGGGCCGGCGATACCGCTGACCGCGACCGCCAGCCGCGCCCCGCTGGCGCGCCTGGCTCCCTGGGCCATGGCCTCGACCACCTCGCGGCTCACCGCCCCGACGCTGCCGAACAACGCCTCGGGCACACCCAGCTGCCGGGTCTTCTGGAGGTTGGAATAGGTCACGTAGCCGGCTTCGAACCAGGCCGAGCTGCCGGCGACACGGGTGATGGCCTCGGCGATGCCGCCCCCGGTACAGGATTCGGCGGTGGTGACCTGGGCGTTCTGCGCCAGCAGGCGCTGGCCCAGGCGCTCGGCGAGTTCGGTCAGACGATTCATGGGGGCACCTGCGCAGCGGGATGAAGCTGCCTATCGTACGTGCCTTTATCCGGAGATCGCAGCGCCTTCGTCGGCCCGAAAGCGGCTCGGCGACGGCTGCGATTCGACCCGAGGGGCATGTTAACCTTGCGCGTTTAATCGCACCGCCCACCCCGGGCAGGCCCAGCCCGCCCCCGATCGACGCAGCGCACCGATGCCCAAAGACACACAAGACCTCTCCAAGCACACCCCG
>NZ_QLAE01000048.1 GCF_005876855.1 Stutzerimonas nosocomialis
ATGATGCAGCAGTAGCGTAAGAAAGTGGCGCTAACCCGCATAGAATCTGGCTCGCAGCGTCCGCCTGTCTAATACGGAACAGCGCGAAAGCACCTCTACAGCCCAGCAATTACGCGGCGGCATCAGATAGTATTAGACGGACTTTCACCCCCTCCTCGCCCGTTCTGGGCAACCAAAAATCCCGACTGAACTACGCGACACCGCCGCCCATCTGCTGTGTCTCGATTCCTGATCGTGCCGCCTGATACTGTATATTCAGACAGTATCCGAGCAGGACCATGGGCAGGACCATTTCATCAGAGCCGCGCACCGATATCAGTCTGGAGCGCTGGCATTCGATGCTCAGCGATGTGACTGAGCGGCGGGACATGCCTGGCGTGTTCCGTGACCGCCTGCATCGCCTGGCTGATCAGCTCCTAGCCGCGGGCATCATCGACCCGCTCGAGCGATTCGACATGGGCGAGTTGGTAGATGCAGCCTACGCCCATGAGATCGAGGAGCAGGTCCACCTGTACCGGTATTTCCGAGTCGGGGGTTACTACGATCTGGTTGACGGTAGCGAACTTATAGGCACGTTCCGAGGCGTACGCCTGTATTTCGGCCCGCCCGATGACCGCAGGCCGGCCCAGTTCGATGCGTGGATCACGCACACAGACGCAGGACTGGAGGCGCTGAGCAATCCCCTGCAGCACGTCATCGGCCGCATCGACGGGAAGCGTTACGTGACCGCAGAGGGCGACGAGTTCGAGCTCGTCGAGACAGCTCGAATCATTGAGAGCCGGGACACGGATGCCATCGACGATCCGGACACCTATCGGACGATGTTGGATCTCATCGAGCTAGCCATCGAACAGGGAGACGCCGAGCGCGCCACGGCACTGACGGAACGGGCCAGCGTCTCGATATTCATGCCCTGCCCTGCCTGCGAGGATCGGTTCAGCCGGCGCGAGGACTGCGCGGAATGCGTCGGGATGGGATTCGTGCGCGAGACGCCGGACCGGTTTCGGTGGCGGAGCTAACGACACGCCTCGTTCGCGGCTACCAGCTCCCGGATGTACCCCTTCGCCTGCCGCCGCTCAGCCAGCAACGCGCGGACCTTCACCTCTAGGCTATCTGTCCTGCGCAGGCCTTCCGCTGCCCAGGGCGGGACGGCTACCGGATCAGTCTGGCACGGCACGGCCACTGGCACATCTACGCGCACAATCCGCGGCTCTGGCTCAACAGCCTGGCCAGCGCAGCCCGCCAGCGCAACGACAATCCCCGACAGCAACATGCGGGTCATAGGCCCAGCTCCTGATCGATGATTGACTCCGCTGCGGCGCACGCATCGCCGCCGGTGCGCTCCTGCTGCAACCGGTTCGCCGCCCGGTAGTCCTGCTGGGCCTGATCACGCGCATCGGCCTGCGCCAGCTGGGCAGCCGCCTGCCGCTGGGCCGCGGCCCAGCGCAGGTCTGCCAGCGCCTGGTTCTGCTCGCTCACCTGCACCAGCAGATTGCCGCGCGTTTCCCTGCAAGCCGCCAACTTCCCGAACGTCTCGGTCGCGGCATCGCGCTCGGTCTTGAGGTCGGCCTGCAGCTCCGATAAGCGGTACTGCTGCACCCCGCCGACCAGCGCCACGGCGGCGAGCCACCAAAGCCAGGCCGGAAAAGCTCGGATCAGGCTGGGCATCTGACGGACTCCATGGCGCGGCCATACAGCACGTCCCAGGTATGACGATGCGGCTTGCCTGGGCGCCAGACGCGGAGATACAGATCCCAGGCGGGCCCGACTTGGCCGACCGCAGGCAGCGGCTTCGGATCGGTCCAGAGCAGCAGGCGAGCGAATGCCGCGGCCAGTACGTCATCATGCTCGAGCGCGGCGTATACCTCTGCATCAGTCGGCTGGACGCCGCGTGCCTTGCAGACGGCAATCGCATGGTCACGACTGGAGGTGTGCTGCAGCACGCCGCGCACACCGCCTCCCCTCTCGAACTGCCACCAGCCACGCGCCGGCCCGCCGATCTGCCGGCGATGCTCGAACCGGGATTCCTGCAGGCCGATCGCGAGCATCTCGACCACTGCCGCCTCGCTGTTCATTCGCGCAGGAAGCAGCGCGAGCGCCGGGGCTATAGCCGTCCGGCGCACTTCGTGAAGGTCCATGGTTTTCTCCAGGCATGAAAAAGCCCGCTCAGTGGCGGGCTCTAGGCTTCAGATCAATTGCTATTCGTGCGTCACGACACGAGGCTTGGAGCGACTACATGAACACGACCGAATGTGGACCTGGCGGCAACACGTTGCCCGGCAAGGTCGCTGCGGTCTGTATCCACGTCGTGCCGTCGGAAGCATCGAATGTAAACGCCGAGGACGGGAACACCTGACCATCGATCGAGAGCGAGGAAAAACTCGCAGCGGACAACTCCCCCGCCACCCAGAAATACATCCACCATTGGCTCTGGTCGAAGTAGTCCGTCTCGCACGCGAAGAGCAGGATCTCCCCGTTGCCCCCTTCCACTGCCGGCGCGCCGGGGACGATCGATGCATACGGCGGGTTGAGGCTACCCACCACCGGGTCGCTCTTGTTGAAACCCGCCCACACGTTCCCCGGGGTCGTGCCCTCATCTGGAGGCATAATCGCCGACACCAGCGTAAACCCCGCCCCCACCTGGCGACGAGGAAACCCCGCCACTACGCCGGGCATCATGCCGCCACCGTTTGGCCGATCACGTCCCAGACATCGACGCCCACCCGCTTGAGGGTCACGGTCATGTTGTTGGTCAGCACCAGGGTGCCGCCGCTGGGTGGGTTGAGCGTCACGCCTGCGCCGGCCGCCAGGGTCAGGTCCGCCGCGGCTGCGCGCCGGATAGTGATCTCGGTGTTGTCCGCCCACGCGACCGAAGACTGCGGCGCTACGGTATAGCTGGCAGCGGAGCCGTTCATGAACCGCAGGTATTTGCCGGCGTCCGCCAGAGCCGCGGTGTGCGCCGCCGAATCTCTCGTCGCCACCTCCGCGAACTCGGCGAGCAGCAACCATCCGTTCGGCGTCCAGACGTATCGGCCGGCCGCAGCCGGGAACGGCACCAGGCGCGCCAGATCTCTCGCTGCCGTCATGCTGTGGTCTCTCCGTAGTTGCGGCCGCGGTCGCTCTGCCAGGCCAGGATCGGATAGGGCAAATTCCACAGGTCTCGTGGCGTGACGCGCCATTGTTCATAGCGCAGGTCGATTAGGCCGCCGCGAACTTTGCAATGCTGCACCAGTTCGCTGCAGAACCATTTAGCCGGACTGTGCCACTCACGACTTATGGCCAAGCCCCACAACCCGAGCCAGTCATACTCTGTGTCAATCTGTTCGCGCGCGGCATCGTACGCAGCGGCTTCATCCGGCACCGGAACGTCCTGAATCGCCCACTCACCGTATCGGGTGAAACGCTCGATCGGCGTCTCGACCACGCCGTATTTGCTGGAGGCCTCGATCACGGTCTGGCCATCCTCCATGATGACGCCGCAATGGCTCCACTCGCTGAACATCACAGTTCGCAGGAACCAGCTGCCCAGGTGTGGGCCAGTTGAAAAAATGACTTTCATCGCAGCGCTTCCCCGATCTGATCTGCAGGCGCATCCATGACGCCCTGCTCCACATGCTGAAGGCGGATCAGCACATCCATCGGGACGGTATAGTCAACGATAATGGCGTCCAGCTCTGACTGACTTGATGCCGCCTTGACCTGATCCTCGTACCGCTGGCGACGACCGGTGAGGAAGGCGCTCAGGATCTCGAACTGGCGCGCCTTGACAAGTGTGCGCCGCAGGTATTCCTCACGATGGAGGCCGCGCTCGCGCGCTGCGTCGTCTATCCATGGGGTAGGACTTGACTGATCGGCAACCCAGGCGCGAGATTCCTTGTCCTGGGTGGGCCAGGTGTCCTTTTCAAGCTGCGGGTAGTCGGCGGTCAGCGCGGCCGTAGCGGTTGAATACCGCCCATTATTGGAGGCTATTACCTCCTCTCGGGCCGATTCGAACCTGGTCTGCGCGGTTTCCAGTTTGCTCCAATCGATCATTGTGAAATCTCATCTGAATCTGCGTCGGATGGCAGGTCTACCAGGCCGTCGACCATCACACGGATTGGCTCGGGAAACGCCACGGCGCGCGAAGGGTTCGGGCCATGCGGCAGGCGCAGGGTGAAGTGCAACTCGCCGTCGATACGCTCGACCGGGCCGATTATCCAATCGGAGTCGATTGCCTCGGCCGGCAGCGTGGAGCCATCGGGCAGCGGGCCGAAATCGAACGCAGCGCCGTTGAGCAGCAGAACGTCTCCGGCCAGCGCAACGGCTAGCGCTGTATGATCGCGCTGAGGAACTAGCCTGATGATCATTCGTGCCACCTGCCAATTGCTGTGAAGGTCACGCGGGCGAGACCTGTATATCGAGTGTTTGCCTGATCTACGAACGCCCAACTACAGGCGTGTGTCATGTCGCTGCCAGGAAGGTCAAGGGGCTCCGACGCCAGTAGGTTCGCGGCGGTCCGAGCCGATGCACCTACCGCTGGGTTGTCCGCAAAGGCAGCCGGATATGTCCAGCCCAGCGCCCCATAAGCGCCGGGGCCATAGCTATTTGTCACCTGCAGACTTACGTCGCCAACGTACGTACAAAGTTGCATCCCTCCCGCGTACCGCCAGTATTCGCCGTTTGCGTTGACTCCATGCTCGACCAAAGCACCCGTGGGCATGCCGTCCGCCTCGGATACCTGTCCCACTATGTTGCCACGCCGGTAGTATTCAGGCCCTGGCGTCACGCCTGCTAGGTCCGCCTGCGTGGCGTAGCTGCTCGCCGGTAGCCCGCCCAGCTTATGCGCGTCCACCGCAGTCCCGCCCAGCGGCAGTGCATCGGCCACCTCGAACGGCGAGAACTTCCAGACCAGCAGCTCCGCGCCAGGGACAACGCCCTGCCCGCTGGCCAGCACCACGGTCGCGCCGTCGGTTGCGGTGTAGTCACCAGGCGAGAGGGCGGCGCCGTTGAGGGCGACCATGATCGCGCCTGGGGTGTAGGGGCCGACGTCGAACGAGGTCTGGCCGTTGGCCGTGACAGTTACGGCCGTTGGGGTGACGAACGCCTGCGCCGCCTCCAGCGAGTCGCCGGGGGGCAGCTGTCGGATGCGTCCGCCTGCGAGCACGAGGGGGCGGCGCACGGTCATCAGAGGGTCACCGGATCGCTGTCATCGGTCACCAGCTCGGTTGCCGACTTGGCAGTGCCCACGTACTGGCTGACTTTGTTGGCGTTGAGCGGGTCGGTCTCCACCAGCGGGGTGTCGGTCACGCCGCCGGCAGTGCCCAGGTAGTAGCGCGCGCCCGGAGTCAGGCCGGTGAGCGCGGAGTTAACGCCGTCCAGCGGGTAGACGGTGGCCGCCCCGGCCTCGGCGACGGCCTCGATCACGAACCCATCGGCGCGGCGGCCGTTGCTGTTGTCGGCCAGGCGCACCGAGAAGGTGCCGGCGTCATCATGGAAATTGACGAACTTCCCGGCGCCGAGCGCTTCGGAGGCCGGGGCCGTGACGGTGTCGGCGCCGATGCCGAGCGGCATCAGGGATTCATCCAGGCGGCCGTCCGGGCCGGTGGCGACGATCTTGCCAGCATCGGCCACGCCAGTGGAGGTCGCCAGCGCCTCGATGAGTTTGCGGGCGCCGTTGAGCAGGGTCATGTAGCGTGCAGCCATGGGTCAGTTCTCCAGGTCGATAGGGTCTTGCAGGTTGAGTAGCAGGCGAGTGGCCGAGGTGGCCGAGCCGATCAGGACGCAGTAGCCGTCCGCCGGCGGGATCTGGGTGAGCGCGCCGCTGGCGCCGAGCCACACGCGCCCGGGAGTCCAACTCCAGCCGCTGTCCTCGATCGCGCCGGAGCGCTGCACGTTGACGGCGGCGCCAGCGGTGGCCGCGGTGAGGGTGATGCCGAGCAACAGGTCGATGTGGGCCTCGTCGCGGTAGTCGAGAGGGCGCACCAGGCCGCTCTGCTCGTACACCGCCTGCAGGGCGCTGACGGTGATGCCGGCGAGGCGCTGCAGCGCGCTGCCACCTTCCGGCCCTGGCGGCCCGGGCGGGCCCTGCTCGCCGGCCGCCACCAGCACGCCGGGCACCTCCCCCGCCTCGACCACGAGCACGAACGGCTCGCCGGCGACGAGCAGGTCAGCCATGGGTCACCTCCGGCCGGACGGTGGCTATGCCCTCGGCCCAGCGCTGCACAGTGCCGTCGGCGAACTCGACCTCAAGGTCGTAGCGGCCTTCGGTCCAGGTGAGCGCGGCGGTCTGTGCGGCGGTGAGCGTCAGGGTGATGCGCCCGGTGCCGATCACCAGGCCCCCGGCCTCGGTCGAGAGATCGAGCAGCAGCGCTCCGGCCCTGTCCCGCACCTGCATGCGGGCGCGAGCGCCGGCGAGCTCCACCGGTAGGCGGTAGACCAGGAATCCCCCAGCGGCATTGTTGCCGATGCCGTTGAGGGCGTTGTACTCGACGGTGTCAGCGTCGATGACCTTCGCGACGCGGAACGGCTCGCGCTCCTTGTCGCGGTTGATCACGCCCCAACGACTGACGCCCTCGATCCAGGTCGGCCAATCCCCGGGCAGGCCGTGCCCGGGTACGGTGAGGCGCGCCGGGGCGGTCTGCAGGAAGGCGGCGATTGGCCGATAGGCGAAGTCGGGCTGCATGAGCAGCAGCGGCTTGCTGTAGGTCGCCCCCTGGGCGATGCATAAATCGAGCTTGGCGGGGTGCATGGTCACTCCGAACTCAGAAAGAAATTGGTTGGCGCTCGGTGCGGGCGCAGCTCGATGGATGCGTAGACGCCGCCCTCGAATACCTCCAGTTCCGCCATCCGCACCGTCACGGGCTGGCTTGTGTGAAGGGTACCGACCGGCCCAGCGATCGACGCCGTGGTGCCGGTTTCGTAATCCAGGACGTTGAGTTCCAGGCTTTCGGCCATTTGCGAGAAATCGAGGCTCAGCGCCATGCTTTCCGGCTGAATCGTCAACTCCCAGCCGCGCGGCGTTGACTGCCAAGCAGGAAGGCGGAGCGTTGAGGGGAACCCTGGGGGCAGCGGGTCGCCTTGCGTTGTCACGCTGATCTTGCGAGGGGCGCGCTCGACGTCATAGACAAACCCGGGCGAGCCTGTGCCCACGCCGTAATCCCAGCCCCAGCCTTGCCCTGCAAACGCCACCCAGTCCTCGGGGGAATTGTTCGAGAGGGCCAGGTACGCCGCTACGCCGTTCCACACATAGAGCTGGCCGGGAGCGGCTGGCGTGTCGATGGGGGCAGAGTCGGCGATGACCACACCACCGCCGCCACCTTCGGCGAACTGCTCCAGCAGCCCAGCGGTGATCGAGCAATAGATCAGGCTGCCATCCGGCCAATCCTGCTCGTCGGTCCCCTCCAGGCCGCGCGTGAGCTGCGCCTGCCCTTCGGTAACCGTTGCGCCGACGATCTCCCAGCGGCTGCCATCGGAGATGGTCAGCCGGTACTCGCCATCGGGCAAATCCAGGGCGAGCGCCGTCGCGCCGGCCGCCAGGGTGATATCCCGGCTCCAGTTGTTCACGAAGTTCATTGGTGGTCCTCTAGACCCAGCTGTATTGCCGGGTTCGTTCGTTTCTGGCCAGTTCGCCGGTGACGGGGTTGTAGCTGCCGCGCATGTAGAGCGAAAACGGGGAGTGGAAGAAGCCGCGGTAGTACTGCTCGCCAGGGTTGTCGCCCCGATAGTGTGTTTCAGCCACTGACCAGGTGCTGCCAACTGTCCCGGTGGGACTCACGCAATGGCCGATCGTGATTTGCACTGGCATAGCATCGCTATTTGGCGGGTAGTCGTAGGGCTCCCGGGTGAACGCCAGGCAAGCCAGCTGGTTGCTATATGGCAACAGCCACATCAGCCTGATGTCCTGCTCGCGCAGCCTGTTCTGTCCGCCGTTCGAATAGATGTAGGCGACGCAGGTGTTCACCCCGTGGAGCCCGGGCGGGAAGCAGGTAAATGGCCCGCCGAAGCTCGCGGTGCCGGTAAATACGGACGACTCCGTAACGTCGTCCGGTTGCCCCGATACCTGAACCGTCCTGCGCACCTGCAGCTGTGATCCGTTGGTTTGGATCTCCTCGAGGATCTCGGTCATCTCGATCTGGTCGATGACGACGCCGCTATCGTTCAGCAGCCGGAGCTGCGTGCTCCGCGTGCGCGTCTGCTGCTCGATCACCGTTTGCTGCTGCTCGTCGGTCTGGATCCAGCGCCGCAGAGTGCATTCCTGGACCCGGTCAAACCGCGCTGTTCGAACCGTGTCGCCCTCATACCACGCTGTGACAAGGCCGCTGGTTTGGGTCCAGCGTTCTAGGTAATCGCGGATGATGCCGCCCGGACCGTCATGTTGCTCGCGAACCGGGGCGCCGAGTGCCGACGCGCGGTCCTCAATGACTCGAATGGTCACCGCGTCAGCCGCGTCTTCAACGTCAAGCAGATCGGGACCGATCTCAACCTCGATCAGCCCCGAATAGAACCGGGGCCAGCGGCCATTGACCGTAGCTGGCGGGTTCTCGCTGTAGACCTCCGTGTACGCCGGCGCCCGGGAGTCGGCGATGACAACGACCCCGAGAAGCATGCGGTTTTGCCTGAAGTCGAGCAATTCCAGCTGATGGCTTCCAGGGAACGCATCGTTGACCAGGAATCGCTGAGGGTTGCTGACCGCCGTTGACTGCAGGGCGTAGTAGCTGGGTTGGCCGGCCCCTTGGCCAAGGTCGCTTAGGCTTACGGGGACCGCGAACGCGTACTCGTCCACCCCGATTCGCAGCGAAAGCGTCAGGGTGAGGTTTTCGAGGGTATAGCGAACGAACCATGGCGTTTCCGCGCCAGCCATCAGTAACGGCATCCCGAAAAACTCGGAGGTGCTGTTGTTCAGCCTGGTGCGCAGCCCTCCCCCCCATGTCAGTTGGGTTCCTGCCAGGTTCCCGCCGCGCAGAATCGCCTTGCCCCACCAGGCCCCGCCCAGCGCCTCGATGGCATCCGACTGGATGTCCTCTTTGCCGCTGTCGAACAGGTAGGTGTACGAGCCGCCGTGGTCGCAGCGAAAGCTCCTGCCGTTGGCCAGGGTTACCTCTTGCGTCGCGCCTTCTCGCCGAATAAGCCCATGCCAGGGCCACCCATAGGCGACAATCTCATCGAGACCAGACGGTAGATCGATCATGCAAAGTCCTGTTTTGGCTGGGCAATGTTGAACACCACTGGGTTGCCCTCGGCATCGGTGAAGCGCCAGGTGCGAATCGGGCGGACCTCCCACACCCTGAGCCCATCGCTGGACGTCATGATCTGGTTCGGCCAGTAGTCGCGATCCGGCACCGGGACGCCAGCCTCGAGGCGCGTCTGCTCGGTCAGAGGGCTGGCGATACCTCCCCCGTTTCCGGCTGCAGGAGGCGGAACATAGTTGCCTACGCCCACAGTCGCCGGCAAAGCGCCGACCGGCGGGACGCGCGGCAGAGGCTTCCGCTGCGTGGGCGGATTGGCGAGTCGGTGAAGGTCCTCGGCAACGCTCTGCCCTCGGCGGCTGGCCTCATTGTCCGCCCCGCTTCCCCGGCGATTGGTCTCCATAGCAGCACCTGAATCCCGGCGCGACTTAGCCATCGCATCGCCCGAATCTCGGCGCGACTTTTCCATCGCCGCCCCTGAGTTGCGCCGCTGTTCTGCCAATGTCGCCATGTCAGAGCTCCAGCAAATCGTTGGGAATGCCAACCATGAAGGTGCGCTCGGCTGTCGCCGTCCGCTCATCCCGGTACTCGGCCGGGATGTCCCTCACCGGCACCTTGAATCGCCGCGGGAAATCCTCGGCAGTCAGGTCGTCCTTCAGGTCGTAGTTACCGGAGAACCCGGGCCGCGTATCGTCGTACGGCGGGATAGGCAAGCCGGTTTCTGGATCGTTAAGCCGTCCGCCCAGCTGGGTGGGCAACCCGGTCCTCCCGCCCGTCAGCGTCGGCAGGCTAGTGTCCGGACGAGCTGGCAGAGTGAGCGCATCGCTTGAGCCACCGCCCTGCATGCTTGCAATGCTCAGCGTAGTGATCGCCTCGCCGCTCAGCAGGTCGAGCGAGTGGACGACGCGCCGGCACTTACCGATCGCGCGGGCGCCTTGGTCGGCGATCTCCAGCGTGTGAACCAGATCAATGCCCATCGCCAGCGGCGTCGGCACATCCCAGGACAGCGTCGTTTCGCGGTGCGCGGCTATGATCGCCGTGCGCGCAGCATGTAGCGCTACCTGCCCTGAGGCCTGACGGCGTGACTCGTCAGTGACGTCCTCGGCGCGGCTGCCGCCGTCGTACCGTGCCGCGTCGACCCACTCGTCAGCCTTCGCAGTTTCGACGCTCACGGTGTAGGACGTGCGCTGCACGATGCGCGTGTCCTCCGCCTGGCCGGCAGAGGTGGCCAGTGTCAGCTTGTATGTCTCTGTGACTGTCTGGACCCAGCGGCGAGCGCCGGTGACGTTGATGGACAGCCAGAGATTGTCGAACGTGTTTACCCAGGGATTACCGTCTCCACAGGGGTTGGACATGGACAGCGGCAGCTTGAAACCGCCAACGCCGCCAAGTAGCGTAAGGCCGCCCCCAGTGACGGCATCCTCAATCATCTCGGTGGTAGGCAGATCAGTGGACCAAACCCGCCATTCGCAGAAACCGCTGATGCCGCCGAGCCCGCCGGCGCTCGGATGACTCCAGCCAAACAGTTCGCTCAACTGCCATAGCCGATTGTAGCGATAGCTGTACTCCACCTCGACCCGGTTGATGGTGCTGTCCAGGTCGGATTGCTGCAGCTCGAGCGTCCGGTAAAGCGTGGTGCCGGGGCCGAACACGAAATGGGGCGACGTGGCGAACCAGCTGGTGACCCGAAGCTCGCCGGTAGGCGCGCAATCGAGGCTCACCGGGACCGTGCTCAACCGCTCCATGGCGTAATCCCAATGACTGCGGCCTTCAACTGGCTCGAAGGCATCCTCGGACCAGTAGCCACCGACCAGGGCGTCGATCGCCTCGACCGACATCGCCTCCACCCGCTGTTGGCGCATGTCGCTGCACTCGCACGCCAACACCCGGGTCACCGGGTCCCAGTCGGCCCGGCTGATTTGGCCAGTGAACAGGCGCGCACTCGTCGTCTGCCCTGCCCCGGTGCTGATGAAGTCGATCTCAACCGAGCGCCCTTTCCATTGGGGCGGTGAGACAGGCCCAGCCGCCAGGTAGAGATCGAACCCCGCAATACCGGCGGCTCCCTCTTCCCGGTCAATCTCGATCCGGCCGGTAACCATCGCCGTCACTTCCTCTCCGCCAACCACAAGGCGGGGGCGCCAGACGAATGCCAGGCCACTGACGACATACTCCGGCTCCGGAACGGGCGCCACTGCCTGGGCGAGACTGTTCAGCGGCACGCTGTTGACTGGCGTTCCGTTGATCAGCATCAGACTTCTTCCCAGGCAATGGACCAGCCGTGAACACTCGACTGGCTCTTAGGGGGCCGGGTGGCGAACACCGAGTAAACCGGCAGCCAGCAGGCGCGATACAGCGTGGCGCCAGCGCGCGGCGTCACGGTGAGCAGACCGTCCGTGAAAGTGCTCGGCACCCTCACCCATTGGTCACCTACCAAGGCATCCGCCCAGGGTGCAACGTCCGGGCGAGGCGTGCCGGTCAGCGTGAAGTCAGGCCCGGGGCCGTGAATCGCATTGACCTGGGTGGACCTCAGCTCGAGCGGCTGGCTGTAGTCGAGCCCGTCCAAGCCTGGCGGAATCCAACCTTGACCGCTGATCGAGCCGGCCATGCGCTCCCAATGGGTTAGCTTCACGCCCGCTCCGCCGCTCATGCGCAGCACAGTCGAGCCGCCGATAGGCTCCTCGGTCAATTCCGGGGCGCCAGCGTGCAGCACGATCGGCACGCCGCCGAGCATGATGTGGGTTGTGGGCATTCAGGAAACTCCGGTTCAGCGATGGGTGCGGCCGAATTTGGTAGCGGTGCGCTTGAGGATCTTGTCGAACTGGTCGCCCGGCGCGAGCAGCGAGAAGGACTCGCCGCCCACGTTCAGATCAACCCGCCCCAGGTCGCGGCCAGGTGCCGGCGGCGCGATGCCGGAGACGGTGTCGATCAGGCCGCCATCCGCGAACTTGGGTATCTGCAGGCCGTTGAGTTTGGCCATGAAGTCAGGGCCATAAGCCCGTACCGCAGCGGCGCGCATCACGAACTCGCCGTTGGATAGGCGTGCAAGAATGCTGTCGCTCGTGCCGGTCCCGGGTCCGCGGATGTGGCCGCCGCTCGCAAAACCTGAGACTTCAGGCGCCGCCCCGCCGCCAACCGTCACCGGCAGCTGCAGGACAGGCGCCAATTGAGCGGCCAGGTTCTGAATCGCGGTACGCACGGCTTGGACACTGGCCTCGTCCAGCGCCAGCGAGACATCCATGTTCTTGAGACCTTCGGCGTCTTGCTTGAGCGTGGCGATGCTGACGCCGATCGCAGCAATCTTGTCCTCAGCGCGGGTCTGCTCGATCTCGTTCGCGGCCAGCTCAATGTCGCGGAGCTCGCCGATGAAACCAGCGAAGCCGTAGGTGTTTTCCCCAGCGGCTTGCAGGTCTTGCAGCATCTTGAGTGCAGCCTGGGCCTTCGCCTGGGCACCCTCTACGTCGCCAGCACGCAGCGCATCTCGTGCACCGACCTTAAGCGCCTGTGCCGCGCCATAGGACGCATCCCCGCCGGAGTTCATGCCGGCGAGCGCTTCCTGGTAGCGCTGCTCAATCTTCAGCCGGTCTGCGCGGATCTTTTCGAGGTCGCTTGTGGCCTTTCTTTGCTGCGCAAGCAGTGCTTTCGAAGCCCTATCCGCGTCCTTGAGCTGCTGGTCCTGCAGCCTCTTCAATTCACCAATGTGCTTGCTCCGGGATGCCAATTCTCGCTGCTGCGCCTCTTCGGCCGCAGCCTCCGCCACGTCTCGCAGGAATAGCATTTCGGTGGTGAGACCGGTCTGCTGCTCTAGGAGTTGTTCTCTGTAGGCGCGCCAAGCCGCAAGGCTTTTGTTTATGGCCTCATCACTCATGTAGAGGTCCAAAATGCCGAAGCCGTTGGCTGCCGCTTCTAGGTACTCGATTTCCTTGTTAGCTCTGTCCAGCTCAGTGACGCTGTTTGAAACCCGCGCCGCAACGTATCCAATATCCTGAGCGAACTTAACTGTGCCGGCGCCAGCTTTGATAGCCGCCTCAGCGAGCTTCACCAGGGCAGAAGCGAGCATGGCTAGGTTGTCGCGAATTTGAGGGTCGGAGATCGTCTTGCCTAGTTCAAGGATGGCATTCACCAGCGGCTCGACATCCGCTTCGCCAACAGCCTCATTAATCGATTCTTGAAGCCGGATCATCGAATCACCAACGGTGATGTTCATGCCGTCTACAGCTTTGCCGAGGCTATCAAGCTGGCTGATCAGCGCCGGAATTACCCGTTCCGAATTAAGCTCACCTGCCTCGGCCATTCGAATCATCTCTTGACGCGTAACGCCAAGCCCATCGGCGAGAGCCTGTGCCAGCGCCGGAGCGCCCTGCAGCATTGAATTGAAGGCATCGCCTCGCAGGACGCCGGTCTGCATCGCGCGATTGAACTGATCGATCACCGAGGCCGCGCGCTCACCCTTCGTTGCGCTGGCTACCAACCCCAAGTTGACGGCTTCCGTAAGGTCAAGGACCTGCCTGGATGTAAACCCCGCTTCTTGTAGTGGCTTGAGCGATCCGATAAACAACTCAGCGTTGTTCGCCATGCTGGTGAACGTGCGGGCACTGATGGCGCGCAGCCTGTCCAAACTGTCTTCGTAACCTTGCTGCGTGCCGGTGGCATTCTTGAGGCGGTCTGTCATCTCGACCCATTGATCCGACAGGTTCGCGATGCCTTTTACCGCCCCAGTCAGGGCCGCGACACTGATAAAACCTGCGAGCGCCGCACCAGCCGAGCCAAGCGCCTTATCCATAGAAGAAAGCTGGGCGTTGACCTCATCGAAGGCTTTATTGGATGTGTTTTTACCCTCAATGACAAGCTGCGTCTTAACTTGGCCTGCCATCAACTGAACTCCTTCATCATTTGCTGAAAGCCTTTTTTGTCGGCCTGCGCGGCGCGCGCAGTTATCAACGCAACACGAGCGCGCCCTTTCTCTTCCACATCAATCGCAGCGAGAAACATCTCGACCTGATCGAGGCTGTAATCATGCAAATCAGCCCAGTGATGCCCAGCGCTTATCAGGCGCTGGATGACTGCATCCCACTCAGCGCCCTTACCATGCCTGGCAGGGCTTCGCCGAAAAAACCCGAGTTCTCCTTTACCACGGCAACCATCAATTCAACGGCCTCGGTTGCCGGCAAACGCCACAGCTGCCAGCGATTGAGAGACGTTGTATGGCGAAGCAAGCGCATAAGCTGCTTGCTGTGCTGCGCTGCATAGCGGTTGATGTTCTGCACCGAGGCCGCCCCCAACAACTCAAGAAGGCCGCCCGCTACTTCGCCGTATTGCTCGAAGTGACGTAGCTTTACGGGATAGATGCCAATCTTCTTGCCGGCGACGTCGACGATCTTCGCCTGTGGGAAAAGGCCTTTCAGTTTGCTCATGCCAATCTCCGGGCATAAAAAAACCCGCCGAAGCGGGCTTGTTTCTTTTGATATTCAGCGAAAGAGCGCGCCCATGTTCGGCGCGTCACGACAGGCGTGCTTTGCAATATAGAAACGGGGCGTGTATGGCTCGATCTGAGCCATCTGTCCTTGCTTTGAACCGCTCTGCAACCCTGAGCGTGACGATGCTACGGATCTGATTACACCTGTGCCAGCAGCGCAATCTACGACGAACACCGAGTACTGCTCACCACCATCATTCGCAACTTTCCTTACCGTGATTGCTGCAATTGAGTTTTCAAGAACGCGCCCCAGCTCAAAAAATTGCCCGTCAGCTTCAACAGGTACTTCGATACGAGTCGGCTGGTTCCGAGCGGACGACGCCTGTGTTTCAGCTCTATCCTTGAGGCGCATGTACTCTGGCGCCGCGTTCACAAAGGCGAATATGGTTGCGAACAGAAAGCCAAGGATCATCGCCGCGGGGATGGCTGCAATCGCCCACTTAACCATGAATTTGACCATCGACCAAAAGCGCATATTTACATCAACCACGACCACGGGCTGAGCGCCGGAGTAGTTGAGAATCGCCTCTCTCACCGTAGGAGCCATCCGGGCGAGCTCTGCAGCTCTCGCGTCTACCGTGGCCTTTTCTTTCTCCTGATGCCTGGCATAGCCAGCGTAATTAACGCCGCACTTCGGGCAATCGTCAGGGCTTTGTTGAATCTCAGCCATTGTTGGTTCGTAACCGCACTTCGGGCACTGCATAGGTTCCCTCCCCTGTTGAGGAGGGAAATCTATCACGGCTTTGGCGTCAAAGTGCTGCCGCTCGGCTACTCCACTCGGTCCATCTCGACCATAAAGAACTGCGACAAACCGTCACCGGTGACGCTGGTATCGATCAGCACCTCGCCGGTCACCTCGAGCGCAGCGAACTCGTCACCGATCAGGCCGAGGCCCTGCGCGGCGCCGATCTTCACGCGGTGCGCGGTGACGATGACCTGCTTGCCGGTGTTGGCCTCGTTCAGGCCGGTGAAGATCATCTTGAAAGTCTTTGCGCCGGTCGTGAGCGCCTGGATGGTGGCGCGGTTGTCCGCCTCGGTCACGGAGCCGAACAGAACCATCGCCAGGTTCTCCGGCGACAGGTCATGCAGGGTCATCGAGATCTCGACGTTCTCGATGCGGTTCACCTGGGCATAGGTGCCGCCCCCTGCTGTGCGGTAGTTCGGCAGACGGATGATGTTCTCGTTTACGTTGAAGCTCAGCGCGGAGGCGTTGCCCACGTCGAACGCGGGCGCATTGGCAACGCCCTCTTCTTGAAGGGTGATGATGCCCTTGCCCATGTAGGCGTAGTTGGCCATGCGGGTTTCCTCTTGGCGAAAAAAAAGGGTATTCGGGAAAGGGTGTTGTTATGCCCTTTCTGAATACCCCTCGGTTGGGTAGCTGATCGTGTTGTTAGTCGGTCTCGCGGATAGCTCCGGTCTCCGGCTCCGCGTACAGCTGCAAGATGCTCAAAATCGGTACGCCGTAATCCACCAGCTCGTCCTCGATGGGCTCGACTGCCATGATTTCCCTGGCCAGGAACGGCGCTAGCCGCTTGGTTTCTGGCGGCTTCACTTTGTGCTCAAGGGTGAACATGATCTTGGCGCGGAACATCTCGAAGCTCAGGCCGCGCGCGTTACGGTTCACGTCGCGCAGGTAGCGGTTGATCGACTCGGTCAGTGCGTTGGTGTACCGCTGGGGGATGAACTTGAAGTAGTTGAAAATGTACTCGCCCCAGTTGGTCATCATGGTCGTGACAACCTTCCAGTCCTTCTCTTGCTCGGCAGGGATGCGTTGAAGCCACTCGTCATAGGCTTGCCTAGCTGCATTGTGGGTCTTGCTATTCCAGATGTTGTAGAAGCCTTCCTTGAGGTTGTAGGCGGTGCCTAGCTCGGGGAACTGATCGAACCACGTCTTGATCTTCAGGTGCGCCCAAACGTCCAGGTCACGTCTACGCATCAGCATTAGCTTGCGGTCGCCTTTCAGGGTGCGCTTTTGCGGAACGGTGAGGCCTCGCTTGATCCGCTTTCGTATCTGGTCCATCGCATCGTTGGCGTACTGGACAACGTGGAATTTATCGACGATGACAGTAGCGTTAGGGAACAGCTCTAGCGACACGTCTTTGTACGGGTGGAACATGTCCTGGCAAACGATCTGGACCCTGTCCCGGCCGCGCATGTTGGAGATGTAGTTATGGATCAAGATCTTCTTGCGGTTAGGCAAAACGTCGATGATCGTCCTTTCTTCCAGGTTGATCAGGACGCACCGGTACTCGCCGCCAACAAGCAGTTCGTCAATGCCAAGAACACGCGGAAGCATGGGCCTGTAGCCCGCCTCCTGCTCGGCGCAGTAGTCGCGCAAAGCCCGGCGCACCACCGACTCATCAACGCCTAGATCGCGGGCTACAGCTGAGTTAGTGGTCGTCATGGCCTGCTTGACGATGTGCGCATGGCAGCGCTTCGTCATGCGATGCTTCTCGTCGAAGTCCAGCAAGGCCGGCGAGAACACCTTGCTACACGTCTTGCACTTGTAGCGCCGCCGCATGCCCCAAAGCACCGTGCGCTTTCCTCTGATAGGCAGGTCAACGTACTTGGTCAGCTTCTTCGAGAAGCGGATCGACTGTCCAATAGCACCGCAGGCGGTGCAGAACTCTGGCGCCGGAAACTCCACTTTGACTTGCAGATCGTGTTCATCCTCTAGGAATTCCACGATCTCTACTTTTAGCGGGTGCAGCAAGGATAGCGATGCATTCACGCGTCGTCGCTCGCCTTGCGTATCGCAGCGAGCGCCTTTTCCGCCCAAGATTCAAAGTCGGAATTTATTTCTTGTCCTTCAATAGCGCTCTGGAAAACTTGGCCGATTTCAAACAACTCCTTCAGTGCAGCCAAAAGATCGGGTGCTGCTGAAATCAGTTTTGCATCTTCCTGGCGCTCGCATACAGCAACAAGACGCCGACTGCGACCCTCATCTGCCGGACTAAAGCCAGCGAAGACCATTCGCCGCTCGCGCTTTTCATTTTCGGCTAGCTGCCCTGCTGACCAGCTACGCGTCTGTCTCGTCATTAGGGTGAAGCCCTGAGACCAAGGGCCAGGAGTGTACTTATCCGCTGATTCCTGTTGCTGGCTGTCGTGCATGAGGATATCCCCTAGAGTGTGCGAGGCCCATTATAGCAACACGATATGCCGAAGCTAATATAGATAGGCTTTTGGGCTGCGCTTTGCCTGCAACAACACGAAAAACCGATAACCCAAAAAAAACCCGCTCGCTAGCGGGCTTGGGTTTCTGAATCCGGTCAGTACTTCTCGACGTACCGAATGGTGATTGAGCTGGTGACGCTGCGGGTCGTGCTGCCGTCGGTGTCTGGCTCGTACTCGGCCGACTCTTCGAAGGGCCAGCCATTTTTCAGCGGGCGGACGTGCGGCAGTTGCCCGCTGCCGAGCGTCCGCAGAATGTCGTAGTGCAAAAGCTGCAGGTCTTGGAGCGATGCCGACCGCGGCATGACCCCCTCGATTTCATACCGGGCAGCTCGCGAGACCGTAGTCCCGACCGCCTCCTCCATTTCGTCCTCGGCGATGCGCGCCAGGATGTACGGCATCGGCGCCTTGTCCGGCTTGCGCTCGCCGAACCCGTATACCCGGGCGACATCTGTGTGATATCCGTTTTCGATCCGGATTGCCTCGAGACGCTGCACGATGGCGGCTGATAGCTCGGTTCCTCTGGTCATCGTGCCCCCTTTGCGATCTCGCGCTTTACGCGCTTTTCAAATTCCTGCTGCAGGAAGGTATTGGTCCAGCGCAGCGTCTGGTTAGTAGTGAGCAGGCGGAACCAGTAGGCGGCACTTGGCCCGATCGCCGATTGTCGCAGCGCCCACTTCGCAGAGCCCCGCGCGCCCCTGGCTTGCTTTCCCTGGGTGCTCCAAGGCAGCTTCTGGTTGCTGGCCGGGTTCACGAAACCGGCGGCCACCTTTCGCCCGTTCGGCCCACGCACCCAGATGCGCGCGCGGGTTGGGCTGATCTCGTCATAGCCCCAGCTCTGGTAATTCAGCACCAGGATGCCGGAGCTAGAGGGGATGATTCGTGCCTCCATCCGGCGGGTGTTGGCTCGCTTGACCCTGAGCGCAGACCGAAGACGGGCGCCTTTGATGGAGCCACGCATCGGCTGGATGTAGCGGGTCGTTCGGGTCTTGGTGACCGTCGTGTTCAATGCGCCCCGCAGGACCGGTTCAACCTTGCGGTTGACCTCTTCCAGGCGCCGGGCCGCCAGTTCGACTCCGACCGCTCTGACGTTGACATGCATCAGATACGCTCCAGCCAAAGGCCTCGCACCACGCCATCGTCGGTGTCCTGGGCGTAACTGGTAACGATATACTGCGCCTTCCCGATCTGTAGCCGGTCGTCGACCTGCACACGGCCGGTCTCAATCAGCGCCACTTCGGCCCGGGTGCGATAGTCGGTGACCTGCCCAAGTTCATCGCGGTACGGCGCTTCATGGATCAGGTGAACCCGGCACTGCAACGGCACGCCGTCGCGCGGCCTGTATTCGCAGCACTGCCCGACCATCTCGGTGCAAGTCAACGTCAGCTCGGCTCGTGCGCCAGTGACGTCCCTCGCACTGTCGATGTAAAGTAAGCGGTCCCCAGCGCGCAAGTAGCGGCCGGCCTGCAGCCGCGCATCCCACCAGGCGCGCACTTCGACTTTCCCTGGGTTGCGTAGACCCGTTGGCGCTGCTACGTCGCCAGAGTCTTTCGCGCGAAGCCCGATCCAGAGCCAGTCGAGTACGACCGGGCAGAGGTCTGGGCTCAGCTCCAACAGGTCTGCCGGCGTATCCAGTCGTCCCGCTCTCATACCCCAAGCCCTACGCGGTAAAAGTGGAGCATGTTCTCGGCCTTCGGGATCTTGGTGTACGAGACCCCGGTCAGCGATTCTTCCCGGTTTGCATACAGTTCCGCGGCAATGATGAGAATGGCCAGGCGGACACCACTGGGCACATCCACGTCTGCGCCGTGGCAGTCTCGCCAGGGAATCGGGCGGTTGATGAACTGGCTGGCGTAGTCGATAGCCGCGTCCAGCTTCATTTGAAGATCGGCATCCTCATGCCCATGCCGAATGCGCAGGTGCGTTTTGAGGTCTGCGAGTGTCGGCATAGGCATGGGATAGGTCCTTACTTGTCGCTTGCGGGTTTGGTCTTGGTTTCGGGCTTCTCCGCAGTGGCCAGGCCGCTCGCAATGAGCGCTTCTCCATGGCGGCGCGCCACTTTGTAGCTGGGGCCACCGCGGCGCCGGATCTGTCCCGCGTCGTGATAGGAGCGCAGCGGGAAGATCTCAATTTCCTGCGGGCTCGCTACAGGCTTGGCGCCGTCATCCGGCTTAGCTGCCGGCTTCGACGCCCTGGGTTTATCAGAGGTGGTCATAACCTGCTCCCTTCAGTTGGGCGCCCTGTTCGGGCGCCGAGGGTTGAAGATCAGCCGCCAGCAGCTGCGGTGAGCGGACCGGTAACGAAGGCCTCGGGGCGATACACGGCGAAGGCCAAGCGCTCTTCGGCGCGGATGGTCACCATGTTGTTCTCGAAGTCTTTGTCGTTCTCGGTGGAGACCAGGATCTCGATCTCCATGCGGTCGAAGATCTGTGCGCCGAGGCGGAACGCGCCGGTCAGGAACTCGTCCTGCTGCATCGCCTGGGTCGACACCACCGGACGATTCCACAGGCGGGCCGCGGTGCCCTCCTGCGGCTGGCCGACGATGTAACGACCTTCCGCGTCCTTGGTCAGCTCGATGGCAGCCCAGTCGATCGGGTTCAGCACGATGCCGTCGGCCGGGAACTCGGACAGCTCAGCCTGCAGCAGAGCCAGACGCAGGCGGTCGATACGCTGCTCGCCGGTCACCACGATGCCGCCGGGCGCCGCGTAGGTTTCCGCCAAAGTCATCAGGCCTTGCAGGTTCGCGCCGGTACCGTTGCCGTACAGCAGCTGGGCCTCTTCCACGGTAAGCAGGCCGTAACGGGCGCGGGCGTCGATGTAGCTCTGCAGTGCAGCGGCGTCATCAAGGATCTGACGGCTCGCCTTGAACAGGTGCGCCAGCGTGCGAACCGGCGCGTTGACCAGCTCGAAGGTGATGTCGGAGTACGGCTTGGCGCCGCCCTCGGCCACCGCCGCGGCGTTGTTGGTGAAGCCCGTCTCGCGGACGTACTCGACCGCGTTGCTGTCGGTGGTGCCGGGGGCGATCAGGTCGCGGATTGTCAGGCGGCGCTCCGGCGGCATGATGATCTCCTGGCGGCGATCGGGAGCTACGAGCGAGCCGCCCGAAGCCGGCACGGAGGTGATAGCGGCGCGCGGAACGGCCACGCGGCGCGAGCCACGGAAGGACGAATTCACGCCCTGCATCGCTTCGGCGCTGGTTACCAGCTCGCCGGCCGACTTCTGGCGCTCTTCGCGGCTACGGTCGCTGCTCGCATTCACCAGCTTCTGCTCGGCTTCCTGCAGGCGGGCCTGCAGCTCGCCCTGCTTGCTGAGCATCTCGTCGACCTTGGCGCGGGTCTCCGCGTGCATCTCGCCGGTGCGGGCGATTTCTTTCTGGCTGGCTTCAGCCTGGGCTTTGATCTGATCGCCGATCTGCTTCAGGTTGGCGTTCAGCTCGTTGTACTGCTTTTCGAAGTCGCTCATTGCGATACTCCTTGTAGGGATTTGAGGATTGCGGTCGCCTCGGACAAGGAGGCGGATAGGTCAGGGGCGACAGCATTCCGCGTGTCGGTCAGGACGGCGCACGGCGCATCCCCGCCGGCAGCGCGAGGCGTACCGGACTTGAAGTTGGCGAAGAGTTCGCGGCGCTCCGAACGCGGCATGCCGGCCTTGGCCAGGGCTACGTCCATCGCCTTGAGGGCATTGTTCTGGCGGGTTTCTTCGGTTTCGCGCTCTGTTACCTCGTCTGCGGACAGCAGACCGGTGGCAAGACCAAGCTCGACAGCACGCTTCCCGCGGATGAACGTCTCGTCATCCATCATTTCAGCCATGTCAGCGACCGCCTGGCCGCTGGTTTCGGCGTAAAGGTCAGCCATGGCCGCATCGAACTCTTCCATGTCGTCAGCAACGTCGCGGAGGTAGTGACGGTTGCCGCCGAGCACGGTCCAGCAGTTGTGGATCATGAGGAACGCACTGCTCGCCACCTGGCGGTCGGCGCCGGCCAGGTAGATCACAGAGGCAGCGCTGGCGGCCATGCCGAGCACCTTGGTGGTGACCTTTTGGCTGTGCTCACGCAGGCGGTTATAGATGGCGATGCCTTCGAACATGTCGCCGCCAGGGGAGTTGATGTAAACCGTCACCGGCTTGTCGCCAATCGAGCGAAGCGCGGCATCGATGCGGGCGACAGTCACACCGGTTCCGTACCAGTCCTCACCGATCACCCCGTAGATGGTGATGGTGTCGGAGGTGTTTTCTACCGCCGCCTGAATGGAAGGATTCCATTTCTCGAGCGCACGAGGGCTCAGCTCGCTGCTAAGGCCGCGAGACTGGATTTTCAGCTTCATGGGTTATTCCTTTGCGGTATCGGCAGTACGCCAGTTCTGCAGGGCGGCGCGTGCGGCTTGGCCGTCGCTGGACTGCCCCAGTGCGTCGAGTGGTGCGAGGTTGGTTTGAGCGGTGAGCACGTCGGCATTGCCACCGCGGCGTGGAAGGTTCTCCCTAACGCGGCAGTCGTCGCGGGTGTAGATGCCGTTCTGAACCATCGTGCTGTAGAACGACGCACGCGCCGCGCTATCTGCCCGGAGCAGCCCTTCGAGCGCAAACTCGGCGTAATGGGTGGTTCGCTCAGCGGGTGACAACAGTTGCTTCAGCACTGCTTTCTCAATCCTGCGCAGCCACGTGCTGAGCGAGAACGTCAGAAATCCGATGACCTGCTGTTCAAGACCCGAACCCCAACTGGTGTTCTTCTCCGTGTGGCCTACCATCCAGGGCGGAACGCGGAAGAAGCGGCATACCTCTTCCACGCTCCAGCTTCGGGTCTCGAGCAATTGCGCGTCGGCCGGGTTGATGCCGATCGACTCCGGCGTCACGCCCGCCTCGAGCACTGGAGACTTGCCGGCGTTCATGGCGCCGCTGACGGTTTCCACGTATTTGCGGAACTCATCGCGCTGTTCCGGCTTTAGTACGCGTTCAACTTTGAAGGCGACCGTTGGCATCATGCCGTTCTTGAAAGTGCCGTTCGCTGCATCGTCTGCTGACATCGCCGAGCCGATGATGTCGGCGCCATAGCTGATCGGAGAAAGCCCGATCCGCCCGTCCAGAGAGAAGGCGGGGATGTGCAGCACATCGCTCGCGCGGAGTTCACGCTCCCCATCGCTAAAGCTATAGAAGTACCGGATGACCCCATTGTCAGTGACTAGGCGCATCCGGTGCGGGAGCAGGAACGACAGCGCGATCACTCGCGGCCCTGAACGGTGGATCTGGGCGAACGCATTGCCGCGCAGTAGCATGCTGGCAAGCATGGCTTCCCAGAACTGGACCGGACTCATGTGCTCGTTCGGCGAGATGGACAACACGCTGTAAAGCGGGTGATCAGTGTCAGCTGCGCGGCTCCCGTCCGGCATCCGTCGATAGAGCCCGAGCGGGAGCGTGGCGATCGTCTCAGCGATCAGCCGCACGCAAGCCCAGACGGCGGAAACGCGCATGGCGGTGTCGACGCTAACGCTCTTGCCGGAGCTCGACTGACCCCCGAGAAACTGGCCCCAAAAGGTTCCGTCAGAAAGGCGAATCGTCTTCCCTAGCCAGCCGCCCAGACTTGCCGAGGGCTTTGCCGCGGAGCGCGACAGGGCGTGCAGCAGAGGCTTACTCATTAGTGATACCCCTGCGAATGAATCCGGCGACACAGAACATAGAACACGCGCCCGCGATAAGCGCCCAGGCAGTGCCCGCGAGCATCCAAACGCCCGCGCACAGCAGGCCGAAGCCTGCCAGCGACGCCAGCAGAAATGCAGTCAATGCGCTCATGCGATCAGTGGATTCCGTATTGCGTTCATGAAGTCGTCGTCGTCCGGTTCTTCGGACTCGACGGATGACACGCCGATGGCCATCAGTAGCGCCGCCATGTCATCGATCTTGTCGGCGCTTCGCTTTTTGTCTGGCGCCATGTTCAGGTTGTCGTCACGCCGCGCGATCAGATTCGAAGCGCACCAGTTCAGGATCTGGTCGCCGCCATGTGCGAGCCTTCCGGATATGTACGCTCGCTCGAGCGCCTGCATCGCCGGGTGGTAGGAGCGCGGCCCTTGGATGAACTCGACCATTGGCAACTCAGCCTCAACCAGGCGGTTGACCAGGTCGCTCGCGTTCCAGCGGTCATAGGCGATCAGCTGGACGTTGAAGTCTTCGCATACCGTCCGGACGTCTCGCTCAATGACCGCGTAGTCGGTGACGTTGCCTTCGGTCTGCTTGAGCAATCCTGACTCGACCCACGACTGGTACGGGACTGTTCCGCGCTCGGTCCGGTACGCAACCGCGCTTTCCGGAGCCCAGCGCCAGCCGTAGGTGTAGTAGGTGCCATCAACCAGCCAAACCAGGCGGAACGAACAAAGGTCTGCAGTGCTCGCCAGGTCGAGACCGCCCCAGCAGGGGTAACCGCGGAGCCATTCGAGGTCTACCTCGCCGCTGCACGCCTGCCACTTGGTCAGATCGACCCAGCCGTCCGCGGTCGAAGCCGGCCGGTTGAGTCGTTTGATCCGGAACTCAGCCAGTTTCGACGGCATCTGCTTGGCTTCGACCGCCTCTTTGCGGATGGCCGCCATCAGATGCGGGTTCACATCCATCAACGGGTTGGCCTTGATCCAAACCGTTTCGTCAAACTCTTCGTCAGCCTGGATACCAGCCGCCTTGTCCTCTTCGTCAACGGCATAGAAGACGACTAGGAAATGGTCGGCCGTATTTTCGAACAGGCCCGCAAGCAGCTTCTTGGCGAACATCCTCAGCTCTGCCCATGGCCCCGGGTTGGTGTAGCCCTCGGTGGTCGTGTAGAGCCAAAGCGGGTTGCTTCGCGCACCGGCCGCGGACGTCAGTACGTTCAGTAGGTCCGCGCTTTTGTGAGCATGGATCTCATCCAGGCCGACATGGGACGGGTTCAGACCGTCTTGGGTAGAGGCTTTGGCATGAATCGGCTTGAACGTCGCCCCAGTCTCGGCACGGCTGATCGCCTTCGCCCATACCTCGAGCCCGAACGCATCGCGAAGGTCCGCAGTCTTCTCGACCATCCGCTTTGCTGTGTTGAAAATGATCGATGCCTGCGGAAACGTCGTCGCAGCACTGATGACTTGGGCGCCCTCTTCCGGCTCACAGCATTCGCAATAGAGCAGGATCGCGGAGGCCAGGGTCGACTTCGCGTTCTTCCGAGCAACCGCAAAGAGCGCCGAGGTGAACCGGCGCGGCCGAAAGTAGCCCCAGCCCTCAACGTGTTCGCCTTCACGCTTCCGGAACCCGAACAGCTGCACGACGAAGAATATGTGCGACGGATGCATCACGATTTCAGGCGTGACCCACTTACCTTCAACGTGTGGCAGCTTCTCGATGAAGTCGCAGGGATCATTGGCGTGCCAGGGGTCGAATATGAACGGGCAGTCCTTGCGCTTGGCCCGCTTCAGGTCATCTAGAAACCGCTGCGCCGCCTGGCGAATCAGCTTGCCGTGTTTCTTGCGCTTCTTGTCGGCGATCGCACCCTTGGCGTAGTCCGTCGCGATCTTTACGTAGTCGCGACCATTCGCCATTGCTATGCCTTTTGCGGTTTGCCGTTTGCTGAGAACTTGTTGCCGGCCGGCTTATCGCCGCCTGACGCCACCTTTCGCCGACTCGCCGGCGTCATTCCGAACTCGGAGAACAGCGCCTTGAGCGCCGTGTCCTCGGCAGCGGTCATCTCCATCCCCGCCTTAGCTTTCATCCGGAAGCGTTGCCATGAGAAGCAGAGCTGTTCGAGCGAGAACAGATCGACAACCTGGAGCACACGCGCTGCCACCAACTGAGGGCCAAGGCGGTTCCACATATCGGCGCCATCCGGGTTCAGATGGATAGGCGGCTCGGGGAAATCTTCAATCAGGTCATACTCTGGCGCGTCCGGCACTTCTCGATCCGGGCGGCTGGTGCCTTGCAGGACCTTGAGGTGCGGAGCGGTCGGCTTGCGTGCCATCTCGCTACCTCAAATTTTCAAATGTGAATTTTGACGGTGTGAAAATTTGGCTCCCCCCGTCGTTCGGGCATCCAATTCAGCCAGACTTTCAACCCACCCTCC
>NZ_QLAE01000049.1 GCF_005876855.1 Stutzerimonas nosocomialis
GGTGGGGAAGACGTCATGGGCTCCGATCATAACGAGGCGCGGGTGGTGTTGCCCATGGGGGCGACGAGATGCCGGCGCAGCAGGGCCGTGCGGTGGCTAGGCCGCATCGTCGTCCATCGCCTGGATGATCCGCCCGAGCAGGCGGTGCAGCGCCGCGCGATGGCCGGCCTGGCCGCCGGAGGGCTGCGCGCTGGAGGTTATGGCCACGGTCAGGCCCCGCCGCGGGACCACATAGATCATCTGGCCGCCATAGCCCCAGCCGTAGCGGACGTCCTCGTCGGCGATGCGGGTGAGGAACCAGCCGTAGCCGTAATCCTCGCCGGTGTAGTACGAGCGCGTGCGGGGCGTCCAGGAGGCGTCGATCCAGGCCTGCGAAAGCACGCGCTCCCCGGAGGGCGCGAGGCCTGCGGCGCGGTACAGCTCGCCAAAGGCCAGCAGCGAGCGGGTGGTCATCGCCATCTCGTTACCGCCCATGTAGATGCCTTGCGGGTCGCGCGTCCAGCTGGTGATGGCGAAGCCTTCGAGCGGCCCCAGCCAGTCGCGGGCCAGCTGCAGCAGGGTGCGTCCGGTCTGGCGCGTCAGGATCGCCGCGAGCAGGTGCGTCGAGCCGGTGGAGTAGATCATCGTGCCGCCCGGCTCGGCCACGAACGGGCGGGCCAGCGCGGCCCTGACCCAGTTGCGGCTGGCGACCCAGGCGCCGTAATTCTGCCCCGACGTGGAGCCCAGCCCCGCCTGCATCGACAGGAGGTGGCCGACGGTCAGCCGTTGCAACCGGGGGTCGGGGTTGGCCGGCAGGTCGCCTTCGAGCAGTTCGGCCACCGGTTGGTCGACGCCTTCGAGCACGCCCTTGTCGATGGCGATACCGACCAACGCCGAAACGATGGACTTGGAGGCGGACTTGATGTTGGTCGAGGCCGTCGTACGGTGCCCGCGATAGCCCCGTTCGGCGAGGACCCGGCCGTCCTGCGCGACGATCACGGTCTGCAGTGGCGCGAGCGCCTCGGCGCCGTCGAGCACCTCGCGCAGCGCGGCTCCCGGTTCTGCCCGCGCGGCGAGGGCCGTCAGCAGGAGCGTCAGCGGCACGAGGGCCTTGAAGAGGGTGAGGGCGCGCCGGCGGGCTCGGCTGAAACCTGTGTGGCGGGGCATCGGGTCGGTCGCTGTCAGGAGGTGTTCCGTTTGGACCGCCGCTTCGGCCCGCCGTGCAGCGGGGCGGGCCTGGGGGTGGATCGACGGCGGCCGGTCAGGTCAAACGTCGCCTTCGTCCTCGAACACCGGGTGGCTGGCCACTGCCAGGCGCCTGAGCATCTGCCGCTTCTTGTCATGGTGGGCGCGCATGCGGGTGAGCAGGTCGTTGAGGGTCGCGACGGCCTTGAGAATGTGCGGCCCCTTGTTCAGCATCACGCAGTCGGCGCGCACGCCGGTGGCTGCGTCGGTGATCTCGGCCCGCGACGGCGCGCCTTTCTTGGCCAGGCTTTCGAGTACCTGGGTGGCCCAGATCACCGGCACGTGGGCGGCTTCGCACAGGCAGAGGATCTCTTCCTGCAGCTCGGCCATGCGTTCGAAGCCTTCCTCCACGGCCAGGTCGCCGCGGGCGATCATCACGCCGAAGCGGGGCCGGCGCATGCCTTCGAGCAACAGCGCCGGCAGGCACTCGAAGCCCTTGCGGGTCTCGATCTTGAGCACCACGCCCAGCCGCTCGGCGCCGAGCCGCTCGAGTTCGGCGAGCAGCCCGTGGACATCGGCCGCGGTGTTGACGAACGACATCTCCACCACGTCGGCATGCTTGGCGGCGAAGGCCAGCGCCTCAAGGTCCTGCGGGCCGAGCGCGCCCACGCTCAGTTCGCTCTGGGGGAAGTTGATGCCCTTGTCGCTCTGCAGGTTGGCTCCTCCCGGCGCATGGGTGATGCGCACCCTCAGGGTGTGCGGTTCGATGGATTCGATCACGCCGCCGATCTTGCCGTCGTCGAACCAGACCAGTTCACCGGTGCGCACGTCGGCGAACACCTCGGGCAGGGTGCAGCCGATGCTGGCGGGGCTCAGCAGCTTGCCGACGCTGTCGAACGTCGCGCCGCGGCCGCCGTCGGGCCTGTCGGTCAGCAACAGCAGGTCGTCTTCCTGCAGGCGGATCTTCTGCGGGGCGGCCGGGAACGGCGCGATCGAGGCGCCGCCGGCCTGCGCCTTGAGCTTCAGGCCCGGAACGAAATAGGCGGTCTTGTCGGCCTGGGCCCAGCAGCCCTGCTCGTTGCGCTCGATGACAGTCATCTGGCGGCGCGAGTCGCGCGCGTCCTTGAAGCGAATGCATTCGCCGTCCTCCAGGCGGGCCAGCCAGTCGCCGTCGACGGGCAGCGCCGCATCGGCGGCAGAGGGCGGCGGCGCGGGGCGGGCGCTGTCGGTCAGCCAGATGCGCGCGGGCTCCACGACCTGGCCCAGCGCGTTGCGTACCGGCTTGGCCTTGATCACCGCGGGGCCCGCCTCGATGGCGCCGGTGCGCAGTTTGGGGCCGGCGAGGTCCATCATCACCTTGCACGAGCGGCCGAGTTCCTTCTCGGCCCGGCGCAGGTGCTCGATCATCCGCAGCCAGACGTCGGGGCCGTCGTGGGCGCAGTTGATGCGGATGGCATCCATGTTCGCGGCCACCAGGTCGCGGATCAGCGAATAGTTGTCGGCCGCCTCGCTCGGCATGGTCACCATGATGCGCACGTCACGGTCGTCCGGCGGGCTGCCGAACAGGGCCTGGGCATGGGCGTCGAGCAGCTCGCGGCTGCGTTTGAGATCGGGCGCCTCGACGTCGGGGGCATCCGCGCCGGACGAGGCCGTGGCGCTTCCCTGCAGGCGTTCGAGCACGTCGATCACCGCCGTCACCGATGACAGGATGTGCGCCTCGGAGCGCCCGAGCGAGGACAGGCCCATGTCGGCGAGCCGCATCTGCACCGGGCGGATGTCGTGGCGCCGCAGCGTCAGGTAGGCCAGCAGGTTGCGTGCGCTGTCGCGGTAGGAGGGGTCGAGGCTGTCCAGCCGCGACTGGCTACCGGCGATGGAGTCGAGCATCTCCTCGCGCAGCGTGCCGAGGTATTTGAGCGTGCTGGAAACGTCACGCACGCTGTTCGCGCTGCCCGTGCGTTCGCGCTGATGGTCCGGTGTCTTCACGTGATCCTGCCTGCAAGTGCTCAGGGGGAATAGCTGTCGGACCACGAAAACCAGCCGCCCGTTGGGCGAAGTTTTTATTTCAAACCGTAACCTCGCCGTCCGGCACGAGTTGCCGGGCGATGGTGCGGCTGAGCGCCCGGGCCACCTGGTCGGCCGAATAGGGTTTGCGCAAAAACTCGAAGCCGTCGTGGCCCTGCTGCGCCAGGACGTGGCTGTAGCCGGAGGTCAGCACCACGGGCAGTCCTGGCCGCCGGCGCCGTAGTTCATTGGCGAGCGCAACGCCGCCCATGCCGGGCATCACGATGTCGGAGAACACCGCATCGAACGCCATGGCGTCCTCACCGGCCCATTCGAGCGCCTGCTCGGCACTGGTCGACCAGCGGGTCTCGTAGCCCAGGTCCTGCAGGATCTGGTCGGCGAAGCGGCCTATTTCGAGGTTGTCTTCGACCAGCAGGATGCGTCGCTTGCGGCCGTCGACCGGCGGCGATGGCGTGCGCGGCGCCTGCCGGGCCTCGGTGCGCTCGGCCTCGACCTCCGGCAGGAACAGGGTGAAGGTGCTGCCCTTGCCCCGTTCGGTGGACACCTCGACATCGCCCCCGGACTGTTTGACGAAGCCGAAGACCTGGGACAGGCCGAGCCCGGTGCCCTTGCCGACCTCCTTGGTGGTGTAGAACGGCTCGAAGATGCGCTCCAGGGCGTCGGCTTCGATGCCATGGCCGGTATCCGTCATCGCGATCGCCGCGTGTGGCCCGGCGGCGCCGGCCTGCCCGCGTATCGACGGCCTGGCGGCGCAGCAGGTCAGGCGCAGGCCCAGCCTGCCTTGGCCCTGCATGGCATCGCGGGCGTTGACCGCCATGTTGATCATCGCGGTTTCGAACTGGTTGAGGTCGGCACGGATGAAGCACGGCCGGTCGGGCAGTTCGAGCCTGACTTCGATGCGCCCGCCGGTCACCGCATCGAGCATCTCGGTGATGGTCCGCAGGCGCTGGCCGACCTCGAACACTTCGGGGTTGAGCGCCTGGCGGCGGGCGAAGGCGAGCAGCTGGCTGGTCAGTTTCGCCGCCCGGTCCACGGTGTCGGAAACCGCGTCCAGGTAGCGGGCCTGGCGCTCGGCCGCCAGGTTGGGGCGGCGCAGGAAGTCGACCGACGAGCGGATGATGGTCAGCAGATTGTTGAAATCGTGGGCGACCCCGCCGGTGAGCTGGCCGATCGCTTCGAGCTTCTGCGACTGGTGCAGCGCCGCCTCGGTCTGTCTCAGCTTCGCGGTGCGCTCCTCGACCTGCTGTTCCAGGGTCGCGTTCAGACGGGCCAGCGCCTCGACCGCCTCGCGCACCTTGATGTCCGCTCGCGTGCGCTCGATGTGCGCCCAGGAGCGCTCGGCGACCTCGACGATCAGCGACAGCTCGTAGGCGGACCAGACGCGCGGCACCTTGTCGTGAATGGCCATCAGGGCGGTCAGGCGCCCATCCTTGAGCAGCGGGATGCAGATCGTCGCGGCGATGCCGATGGCCTGGAAGGTCGCGGCTTCGTCCGCGGCCAGCTCCTGCCGGTTGTCGTTGATCACCAGGGGTTCACCGGCGCTGAGGCAATTTACCGCCAGCTTGCCGAAGTCGGCCAGGCGGTAATGCCCGGCGATATTCGGCGAGCCCGGCGCGGCCCAGTCGCCGCGGATGGTGAAGTGGTCCGCGTCGGGGTCCATGTCGGCATAGGCGCAATTGGAAAGGGACAGGTGCTCGGCCATCAGCCGGGTGGTCGTGGCCATGATGACCTCGGCGTCCGGCGCGCTCGTCACCGCCCGGCCCAGCTCGTCGAGAAAGGCCAGGCGTTGCTGGGCCAGGACCGTCGCGGTCGTCTCGGTGACCGTGTCGAGCATGCCCACCACGGTGCCGTTGTGGTCGCGGATCGGGCTGTAGCAGAAGGTGAAGTACGCTTGCTCGGGCAAGCCGCCGCGTTCGACGACGAGGGGGAAATCCTCGATGTAGGTGGCCCGCCCGGCGAAGGCCGCATCGGAGATCGGCCGGATCTCGTTCCAGGCTTCCTGCCACACCTCGCTGAACGGCCTGCCGAGGGCGGGCGGCTTCTTGCCGAGGATGGGGACGAAGGCATCGTTGTAGAGCGTGGTCAGCGCCTCGCCCCAGACGATCGCCTGGGGAAAGCGGGAGCCGAGGGCCAGCGCCACGGTGGTCTTCAGAACCTCGGGCCAGTCGTCCAGCGGCCCCAGCGGCGTGCTCGCCCAGTCATGCAGCCGGACCCGCTCGGCCATCGCACCGCCACCCTCAAGCCAGTCCGCCATTCCAAGCACCTTGCGCCGATAGTCCAATGCGTACGCCATGGTAACCCGGCAGCTTCGGCCGCCCCTAATCGGGGGCGGGCGGGGGATGACTGCCTGGCTGGCAGGACGCGGCGTGGAGAACCGAGCCTCCGGCGCGCGGAGCGGGCGATGCCCTTACTTGGCGAACAGCTGGCTCATGTCCTTGAACGCCTTGAACTCCAGAGCGTTGCCGCAGGGGTCGAAGAGAAACATGGTGGCCTGCTCGCCGACCTGGCCCTGGAAACGCACGTAGGGCTCGATGACGAACTGCGTACCACGGGCGCGCAGGCGCTCGGCCAGGGCTTCCCATTCCGGCCAGCTGAGGACGATGCCGAAATGCGGCACCGGTACGTCGTGGCCATCGACCGCGTTGGTGTGGGCCGCTTCCTGGGACTGGGTGCGCGGGTGTTCGTGGATCACCAGCTGGTGGCCGTAGAAGTCGAAATCGACCCAATGCTCGGAGGAACGGCCTTCGGCCAGGCCGAACACCTCGCCGTAGAAATGGCGTGCAGCCGGGAGATCGTAGACGGGGATCGCAAGGTGAAACGGGGAGAGGCTCATCGAGGCTTCCTTCTGATTGTAGGCGCAGGGCCCATCTTGCCGATTTGAGCGGTGCGCCAACAGCGGATATCTTTTGCCGCGAGCCTTAATAAAATCGATCGATCGGAGTGGGCATGGTTCGAGAACTCAAGACGTTCCTGGCGATCGCGCGGTGCGGCAGTTTTGCCGCCGCAGGCCAGAAGATAGGCCTCACCCAATCGGCGGTCAGCGCCCAGATCAAGAATCTGGAAAGCGCGCTCGGCCTTCGTCTGTTCGATCGAACCGGCCGCTCGGCCCATCTCAACGCGGCAGGGCAGCGCGCCTTGCCGCTGGCCGAGCAGATCATCGAGACCTTCGCGCTGATGGGCCGTCCGGAAACGCTGGACGAGTACCGCGGCGCGCTGCGTATCGGTGCCATCAGCACCGTGCAGACAGGCCTGCTGCCGTCGGTGCTGCTGCGCTTGCTGGAGGAGGCGCCCGGCGTCGAGCCCAAACTGGTGCCGGGCGTGTCGCTGAACCTGCTGTCGCTGGTCGACTCCGGCGACATCGATCTGGCGATCATGATCCGGCCACCCTTCGCGCTGCCCAAGGAACTGCACGCCGAGTTGATCCAGCGCGAGCCGTTCGTGCTCATCACGCCGATCGACCTGCCGGGCGACGACCCGTTCGCGCTGCTGGTCGAGCAGCCGTTCGTACGCTACGACCGCAACTCCTTCGGTGGCCGGCAGGTCAGCCGCTTCCTGCGCAAGCATCACCTGGACGTGCGCCCGGGGCTGGAACTGGACGAGCTCGACGCCATCGTGAAGATGGTCGAAAGCGGCCTGGGCGTCGCGCTGGTGCCCCGCGCCGGCCTCTGGCTCGAACGCCCGCCGACGGTCCGCATCCTGTCCCTGGGCAGCGCCACCTTCCATCGCGAACTGATGCTGGTCAGCCGTCATGCCAACCGGCAGCTGCCGTTGCATCAGCTGTTCCGCCAGTGCCTGACGCCCGCGCTCACCGAGATCGAACGCCCCGCCCGCGGCGCCAGCCGGGCCTGACGTCTACCTTTGGTGGGCTGGACCGGCAGCGCCGGCTCTTCGTGGGAACGGTCTTGACCGCGAATCCATTGCAGCCCCCTTCGCGATCAAGACTAGGCGCCCCCGACCGCTCCCACAGCATTAGGCTCGGAGCACCGGCATGCCGCCGGTGAAGTCCACCGCACCGATGGCGTAGGGGTTGTGGTAGATATTCAAGCGGCGCAGGCCGGCTTTGTCGCCGCGCGGTTGTCAGCCCGCCGATCGGCGGCTGGGTCGTTTGCCCGTGCCCTGGGTGGTGCCTTTGGCGCTGCGCTTGCGTTTCCAGGGTTTGGCGCCACGGGGGCCGGTCAGCGCCGGGCCGCTGATGCTGAGTCGCAGCCCGGCGCAGCGCTCGACCAGCTTGCCCATCCAGGCCGACTGCTTGGCGACGAATTCCTCCAGCGGCATCTCGCCGCTCTGCACCATGTCCAGGGCCTGTTCCCAGATGGCCGTGGTGCCCGGGTCGGCGATCGGGCGGGGCACGGCGTCGATCAGGCTGAACGCCGCCGGCGTCGCGGCCAGCGCCTTGCCCTGCTTGGTCAGGTAGCCGCGGTCGAGCAGCCCCTGGATGATGCTGGCGCGGGTGGCCTCGGTGCCGATGCCGGTGGTGTCCTTGAGCTTCTGCTTAAGGCGCGGGTCCTCGACCAGCTTGGCGACATTCTTCATCGCCTTGATCAGGTCGCCTTCGGTGAAGGGCTTGGGTGGCTGGGTGAACAGGTCCTTCAGGTTCACCTGCTCGACGTCGCAGCGCTGCCCCTGATGCAGCGCGGGCAGCGTCTGCGCCGGTGGCGCGTCACGGCCCTTGGCCGGAGCCAGCGCTTCGGGCAGGGCGCGCTTCCAGCCGGGCTCGACGATCTGCTTGCCCACCGCCCGCAGCGCCTGGCCGCCACAGTCGAGATCGGCCTGGGTGCGGTCGTATTCGTGGGGCGGCAGGAACTGCGCCAGGTAGCGCGCGCGGATCAGCTGGTAGACGGCGCGGTGCTTGCCGCTCAGGCGCTCGAACGCCTGGGCCGCGGCGGTGGGGATGATGCCGTGGTGGGCGCTGACCTTGGCGTCGTTCCAGGCGCGCGATCTGCGGCTCGGCGAGAGGTGCGCATCCAGCGGCGCGAGCGACGGATCGGCGCGGCGCAGGGCGGCGAGAATGGCCGGCGCCTCGCCATGCTGGCTGAGCGGCAGGTAGCCGCAGTCGCTGCGTGGGTAGGTGATCAGCTTGTAGGTCTCGTAGAGCGCCTGGGCGATGTCCAGCGTCTCCTGCGCGCCGAGGCCGAGCTTCTTCGAGCCGACTTCCTGCAGCGTGCCCAGGTCGAACGGCAGCGGCGCGGCTTCGCGCACTCGCTCGGTCTTGAGCTTGACCACCTGCGCCTGACCGGCGGCGCGCATGGCATCGGCGGCCTGCTGCGCCAGCGCCTGATTCAGGCAGCGGTTCTGTTCGTCGCAGGCGTCTTCCGGGGCGCGCCACTGGGCGGTGAACGGCGTGCCCTCGGCGAGCAGCTGCACCTCGATGGCCCAGTAGGGCGCGGGCACGAAATCGGCGATGGCGCGGTCACGGTCGACCACCAGCCGCAGGGTCGGCGTCTGCACCCGGCCCACCGAGAGCACGCCCTGATAGCCCGACTGTCGCCCGAGCAGGGTGAACAGCCGGCTCATGTTCATGCCGATCAGCCAGTCGGCGCGGGAACGGCCGAGCGCGGCATGGTAGAGGTTGAAGGTCTCGGCGCCGGGCTTGAGCGCGGCGAGCGCCTTGCGGATCGAAGCCTCGTCCAGCGCCGACAGCCACAGCCGCTGGATCGGTCCCCGGTAGCGGCAGTGCTCCAGCAGTTCGCGGGCGATCATCTCGCCCTCGCGGTCGGCGTCGGTGGCTATCACAAGCTCGCCGGCCTCGGCCAGCAGGCGCTTGACCGCCTTGTACTGGCCGGCGGTCTTGGGCTTGACCTGCATCTTCCAGCGCTCCGGGACAATGGGCAGGTCGGCCAGGGCCCAGCGCTTGTAGCGCGCGTCGTAGGCGTCTGGCGGCGCGGTTTCGAGCAGGTGGCCGATGCACCAGGTCACCGTCACGCCATTGCCGATCCAGCAGCCGTCTGCGCGCCGACGGGCACCGAGCACCTGGGCGATGTCCTTGGCTTGGGAGGGTTTTTCGCAGAGGAAGAGGCGCATGGGCGAATAGGCTGGCGTGACGACCGGCCAAGCATGGCGTGCGCGCATCGATCAGGCAATGATTTTCTGTATGGATATACAGTATGTGCGGGGCGGCTCGAACGCTCCCCGGAGGGGTTCGCTGTCGCCGGGGTGGGCGGACCTACGGCCGGCTGACACGACGGGCGACGGGCGGGATGCTCAGAAAATGTAGCGTGTCGGTTGGCGTGGCAGCAATTGCACGGGGGTTGTGTGGCGCGCCGAGACCTGGATCGAGGGCACGCCTTCGCCCGGTTCGCGCATGACCAGGCGCTCCCCGGAGTCCATCGAGAGGGAGCCGCTGTCGCTGGAGAGCAGAGCCAGGCCTGCCGTTGCCGCTGCGAGTGTTTTGCCGTACCGCATGATTCTCCGCTCCATGGATGAGTCGCTGTGAGGCTGGGCGTAACGCTGTAAGGTCAAAAAAGTGTCACTGCTTGGTTGATGCGTCAAGATAGTAGCGCACTTTCTTCCCGTGGCAACACGCCGCTCATCTGGCGGATGACCGGTCGCCGCGCTCAACCGCCCCGGTTCTCGTAGGGCGCCTCGTCGCCCGGTTGCGCGGCTGCGGCGGTCATCTCCCGGGTGAGATGGTCCTTGAGCCGTTCGATCGACTCGCTCGGCCAATCCTGCACGTCGGTCACCGCGATCCAGGCCTCGATGTAGTCGCGCGGGGCATAGACATGGCCATGGCCGGGCGGAGGCGGCGTGGTGACGATCATGTCCAGCGCCAGTTGCAGCATGGTCACCACCGGGAACCAGCGCAGTTCGGGCGAGACGTCCGGGCCGCGGGGCGACCGGGTCCAGTCCGGGCGGCGGTAGAAGGTGCGGTAGTCGAAGAACACGATCGGGTCGCTGGCGTACTGCAGGTACACCAGGCGCATGGGCCCCCACTCGGCGCCGGCGGGCGAGGCCAGCCCGTGCTGGTTCATGAAGCGTACGAAGGCGCCGTCGCGAAACTCCGGCAGCCACTGCGGCGAGCCGGGGTTGCGCGCCTCGGTAATGGTGCGCCAGCCACGGCTTTCGAACGGCGGGCCGCTCCAGAGCGCGCCGTCGACGGGGTCGCCGATCATCTGATAGAGCTCGGCCGAGCGCTCCGAGTGCATCGCGCCGAGACTCAGGCCGTGCAGGTAGAGCCTTGGCCGCCGGTCTTTCGGCAAGGAGGTCCAGTAGTCGTAGACGGTGGCGAACAGCGCCCGCGCCACGTCCGTGCCGTAGTCGGATTCGACCAGCAGCGAGAGCGGGCTGTTGAGGTAGGAGTACTGCAGGGCGACGCTGGCGATGTCGCCGTGGTGCAGGTATTCGACGCTGTTCATCGCCGCCGGGTCGATCCAGCCGGTGCCGGTCGGCGTGACCAGAACCAGCACCGAGCGCTCGAAGGCGCCGACGCGGATCAGTTCGCGCAGCGCCAGTGCGGCGCGTTCCTCGGGCGTGTCGGCCGCGCGCAGGCCCACGTAGACGCGGATCGGTTCGAGCGCCTCGCGCCCTGAAATCGCGGCGATGTCGGCGGCGGTGGGCGCCGAGCCGATGTATTCGCGACCGGTCCGGCCGAGTTCGTCCCAGCGCAACAGGGAGGCGGCGCTGCCGGTCTTGAGCGGCGAGGTCGGCTGCTCGGCCTCCGGCTCGAGCAGGGCGTCGTACTGCGCGAAGGATGCATCCAGCGCCCGGAAGGCCAGGCGCCCCAGCAGGTCGGTCGCCACCGACCAGAACAGCACCAGCGCCAGGGCGACGCCGATGACGTTGGCCACGCGGCGTGGCAGAAAGCGGTCGCTGCGCCGGGAAATCCAGCGCGAGAGCGCGCGATACAGGCGCGCCAGCGCGAGCAGGACGACGAAGCTCAGCAGGGCCACCAGGCAGACCTGGAACGGGTGGCTGCTGGTCACCGGCTCCATGCCCATCCGCTCGCGGATGGAGTTCTGCCAGCCCGCCGCCTGGCTGAGGCAGAACAGCGCCAGCGCGAGGCAGACCAGTTCGATCACCAGGTTCACCGGAATGCGGGTCTGCTGCGGCGGTTCGGGGATTTCCAGGTAGCGCCACAGCCAGCGCCAGAGTACGCCCAGGCCGTAGCCGGCGGCGAAGGCGCAGCCCGACAGGACGCCCTGCGCCATGGCCGAGCGCGGCACCAGGGTCGGCGTCAGGGCGGCGCAGAAGAACAGCGTGCCGAGCAGGATGCCGAGGCCGGAAAGGGATCGCCATGAGGAAAGGGCAGAGCGGTAGAGCACGGGAACTCCTGTCAGACCAAGCGGGGTACAGGCTCGCGGTGGCGGGCCCCAGGTGTTCGAGACATCCGGCCGTTCGGCAGTTCCGCCGCCGGCGCGTCGGGCTTCCGCGGCGGGATTAATCCCCGGCCGGGTCCCGGCGTCACAGAATAGACCGATGCGTCGATGCCCGGCGCGCCTGAGTATCGCCGATACTGGTTCCGGCAGGTGCCGGATGCACGTGGGGAAGGGGTATGCACGTCGTCGTGCAGGGCAGACGCCTGCATCCCATTCGACCTTCCCAGGAGTCATTTCCATGTTCGCATCCATCCGTTTCTTCGCGCTCTGCACGCTGGCCGCCTGCGTACCGCTGGCCCAGGCCGGCAACCTCGCCTCGCAGGATCAGCAAGGCACCGACAACCTGGCGATCGTCGACCAGCGCGAGGGCATGGCCAACCAGGCCGAGCAGGTCCAGGAGGGCTCGTCCAACGTTTCGAACATCGTCCAGCAGAACAATGGCAACGTGGCTCGCACGCTCCAGGCGGGCCCCGACAACCGGGTCCGGGTGGAACAGTCGCTGGTCGCCAATCGGGTGGTGGTCCAGCAGACCAGCACGGGCTACGGAAACGAGGCGACGGTGATCCAGAACGGGGTCCTGAACGACGCCGAGGTCGTCCAGACCTTCGGTCGTGCCAGCCTCTATCAGGAGGGCACCGGCAACGGCTTCCAGGTGGTGCAGACCGTGGCAGGCAACAGCCTCGACGGATCGTCCATCGGCGCGGGCAATCGAACCGTCGTCAACCAGTACGGCGGCGGCATCGCGACCACCGCGCAGTACGGAGAGGACAACCGCATCGTCCTCACCCAGGACGCCCCCTATTTCGGCGCCACGGCCAGGATCACCCAGGAAGGCACGCAGAACGAGGTGGACGTGACCCAGCTCGGCAACGGCCGTTATACCGGCGGCCGAATCCTGCTCGACCAGAAGGGACAGGGCAACGTCATGCAGGTGAACAACAATGCCGCGCTCGGCCTGCTCGACTTCACGCAGGATGGCGAAGGCAACGAGCTGGTCGTCGGGCAGCATGGTCGGGACGACTCGGTGGTGGGCAGTTCGCGGGGCGGCCACAACCGCGTGCAGGTCAGCCAGGACTATGAAAACAGCCTGACGCTGTCCCAGGAGGGTTTCTACAACGAGATCGAGGTGGAGCAGGGGCCGGAGGGCAACGAGGCGGCCATCGTCCAGTTCGGCGACGCCAATCAGGTGAGTCTGACCCAGCGTTCGGCGCGGATGGTGAGCAGTACCGCGACCATCACCCAGACCGGTAGCGGCAACCGGTCCATCGTCATGCAGCCTTAGGTCGGCGGCTTTCTTTCTGGGAGGCTGTGTCAGTCTGGTTGACGGATAATCGTCGCTCGAGCCTGTATCCGCCATATTCCTGACACAGTCGCATCCTAAGGTCGGTGACGCTGCGCTGTGACGAGCGCAGCGCCTTCCCTGCCGGACCTGGAGACCTCCGAATGCGAATTCCGAAGCCGTTGTGCGTGGCTGTGGCCGCCGCGTTTTCCACCTGTGCGCTCGCTGCTGAAAACACGCTGGTAGGCTGGGCCGTGCTGCCCGCCGACAGCTTTTCCGATGGACCCACCTCGGGCCAGTTCGTCAGCGCCAACCCCTACGGGACGCACCTGCCGCCCTATGCTGATCGGCAGCCGGTACAGGGTTTCTCGGCCGTTCTGCCGGGGGCGGACGAGCATAGCTTCGTGGTCATGACCGACAACGGCTTCGGCAATCAGGCCAACTCGGGCGACACCCTGCTGCGGCTGTACAGCCTGCGTCCGGATTTTCGCACCGCCGATGGCGGCAGCGGCACGGTGAGCGCCACGGACTACCTGGCGGGCACGCCGCTGGCGCGGCCGACGCACCCTTCGCGCCTCACCCTCAACGACATCAACCAGAAGCTCGAAGTCCCCTTGCAGGCTGACTACGCCCACTACTACGACAACCCCGCCAACCCTGCGGTGGACGAGTCCATCCGCTTCGGCCGGCTGCTGACCGGCGCCGATTTCGACATCGAGTCGGTGCGACGCGACAAGAACTGCGCGCTCTGGTTCGGCGATGAATTCGGGCCCTACCTGATCAAGACGGACGCCTCCGGCACCGTGCTGCGCAGCGAGATATCGCTGCCCGGCGTGTATGCGCCGCAACACAAGGACGTGGTCGCCGGTCGCGCGGCCGCGAACCTCGGCGGTTCGGGCGGCTTCGAGGGCATGGCCGTCAGCCCGCGCGGCGATCGCCTCTACACCCTGCTGGAGAAGACCGTCAGCGGCGATCCGGCCGGCACCCTGCGGATCAACGAGTTCGATATCGATCAGGAGCGCTACACCAGCGTGCGTTATGTCTACCGGCTGCAGGACCCGAGCCACGCCATCGGCGACATGACCGCCATCGACGACACCCGCTTCCTGGTGATCGAGCGCAACAACGACACCGCCACCAGCGGCGTGCCGTTCAAGAAGATCTACCTGATCGATACCCGGCGCGTGGCCAACGGCGGCGAAGTCAGGAAGACCGAGCTGGTGGACCTGATGCGCATCGCCGATCCGCACGACCTCAACGGCGACGGCTCGCGGCTGTTCACCTTTCCCTACGTGACCATCGAAAGCGTACTGCCCCTCGATGCCTGGACGCTGCTGGTGACCAACGACAACAACTTCCCCGGCGGCGGTGGCCGTGCGAGGGAGGCCGATGCGTCCGAGTTCCTGAAGATTCGCCTGGCCAGCCCGATCCAGGGGCTGCGCACCGCACAGCGCCCCAACGATCCGCGCTCCCGCTGCGAATCGCCGGTACGGCGCGACGCGCAGGCGAGCTGACCGTTCGCCCTTCGCCGGGGCGCTGGCTCCGGCGGATGGCGGTCAGAACCAGCGGTCGTTGCGCTTGCGGCCGCGGGTCATGGCCGGAAGGATCAGTCCGGCCAGCAGGCCGGCGCCGGCGATGCTGCCGCCATAGACCATGTAGCGCATCAGCACCTGGTTGTTCTCGTCGCCCAGGCGTGCCTGGGTCGCGCGCAGTTCGGACTGGGTTTCGCTGAGCTGGGCATCGAGCCTGGAGCGTGTCGCTTCCAGCTCGTCGATCAGCGCCTTGCGCGAGTCGAGGGTCTCCTGCATGCCCTGCACGCGGGTCTTCCAGGTCTCGTCGATGGATTCCAGCTGGTCGGTCAGTTCCGCCACCTGCTGTTCGAGCTGGGGTACGCGCTCGGCCTGCCCGGGCATTTCCTGCAGGTCGCTGCTGCGAATCCACACGGTGCTGCCGCTTTCGCTGCGGACCTGGCTGTAGTCGCCCTGGGTGCTGATCAATTCGACGCGCTGGCCGGACGTGAGGGTGCCGACGATGCGATAGCCGTCGGTGGGGCCGCTGCGCACGTAGGTGTCGAGGCTGTCGCTGACCCAGCGCTGATTGCTGTTGGCATCCTGTGCCTGGGCATTGCCGAAGGCGCCGAGCAGGCCGCTCAGCAGGCCGGCATAGAGGGTGGCGCGGGGTAGGCGGGGTGAGAGCGATGCGAAAAGGTGACGAGGTGTGGGCATGGCGATCTTCACTGAAGGAAAAAGAAAAAGGCCCCGATGTTCGAGCCGGCGACGAGGACGTGGCAGTCAGGTAAAGCGCCGTCGAGCAGGGCGACGGGCATAGGTGAGGACTGCTGCGACGAGGGTGGCGTGAGGCACGCGGTGCGTTGCCCGGGCGTAGTCCGGCCCGTACGCCATCCTGCGGTTCGCCAGCTCAGAGACAGCGCAACGCGCGGCGAGTTCAATTCTTCGCAGGCGTTGCGCTGTTCGGCATTGGCCTGCTCGCCCGAATCCTGCGGTCACCGTCGGGCAGGGGATGGCTCCGATGGCAGGAACCGTGGGCAGTTTGTCATTGTGCCGCCGGGGCCGGCGCGCAAGGCTATGGTTAACGCCGCAGGACCTTCGTCGACTCAGCCAGGAGCGCCCGCCATGCCCGAATCACGTCCACCCTTGCCGCCGTTCGATCTGCAGTCAGCCATTGAAAAGGTGCGCCTGGCCGAGGACGGCTGGAACAGCCGTGACCCGGACCGCGTGGCGCTGGCCTACACCCTCGATACCCGCTGGCGAAACCGCGCCGAGTTCGTCGGCAATCGAGAGGAGGCCCGCGCGTTCCTGCAGCGCAAGTGGGCCAGGGAGCTGGACTACCGGCTGATCAAGGAATTGTGGGTGTTTGCCGGCGACCGGATCGCCGTGCGCTATGCCTACGAGTGGCACGACGACTCAGGCAACTGGTTCCGTTCCTACGGCAACGAGAACTGGCAGTTCGACGCCAATGGCTTGATGGCCCTGCGTTACGCCTCGATCAACGACCTGCCGATCCGGCCGGACGAGCGCAAGTTCCATTGGCCGCTGGGACGGCGCCCGGACGATCATCCGGGCCTTTCCGACCTGGGGCTGTGAGGGTCAGGCCTGCTTTCTGGTCTTCGCCTCGGAGGCTGCGCGTTGCTGCGTGCGACCCGTGAGCAGGGTGTTGGGGTCGTTGAAATTGGTGGTTCGCGCCGCCCGGTCGCGCTCCGAGGCGCGGATGTCGAGGTAGGCGCCAGCGCTGACCACGCTCAGGCTGAGAACGGAGAACAGGACGATCTGCAGGGTTGTCATGGGAAAGGCTCTGACGTGACGAGGTACGAAAATTTGTAACGCTATATAACGTCACGGCCCCGGCCTTTCAAGCGAGACCTTCGAGCCGTTGGTCTACCGACGACCAGAGGCGGCCAGAGCGGGTCGCCGGCACTCAGGGCGTGCGTGGCGGCTGCATGCCCGTGATCTGCGGCATGCGCTGGCGTATCAGCTCGGCGAACAGGCGCAGCTTCGCCGGATAACGGCGCGCATAGGGGTAGATCAGGTAGACCGGCAGGGGCGCGGCCTGCCACTGCGGCATCAGTTGCACCAGGCGGCCTTCGGCGAGGTCCTGGGCGACGATCCAGGCCGAGCAGATGCAGGCGCCGAGGCCGGCCAATGCCGAGTTGCGCAGTGCATAGAGGCTGTCGGTGCTCAGGCGGGGCTCAATGGCGAAGCGATGGCTGCGGCCGTCCGCCAGGCAGGTCAGCGCGACCTCGTCCTGATAATAGGTGCGCAGGGCCAGCCAGGGCAGTCGCGCCAGTTCCTCTGACGATGCCGGCAGTGGCCGGGCGCCGAGCAGAGTGGGCGAGGCGACGACGATCCGGGGCACTTCGCCCAGGGGAATGGCGACGACCGCGGGGTCGTTCACCACACCGATCTGTATCGCGCAATCGACGGCTTCGGCGACGAAATCCGGCCGCCGATCGTGGAGCAGCCATTCGACGGAGACCTTGACGTGGCGGGTCAGGTATTCGCTGAGCGGCGCGATCAGCTGGTCCTGGCCGAAGGCGTGGGGCACCTGAACCCGCAGCGTGCCGCGCGGCTCGTCCCGGGCACCGAGCAGTTCGGCCTCCATTTCCTGCCAGTTTTCCAGCAGCGCCTTGCCGTAGCCGTAGCAGCGTTCGCCGTCGCCGGTCAGCTGCATGCTGTGGGTGGAGCGCTGCAGCAGTTGCAGGCCCAGGGAGCGCTCCAGTGCCTGCAGGCGGCGGCTGATGGTCGGTTGGGTGGTCTTGAGCTGCTCAGCGGCGGCCGAAAGACTGCCGGCCTCGACGATACGGATGAAGGTGCGCAGCAGTTCGAGGCGGTCGAGCGTTGTGTGGTTGGTCATGCGCCTGGCGTATATCCGATTTGCCGCGCAGCCTACTACAGGTCCTTGCAGGCCGCTAAGACAATGGCGCCCTCTGATCAATAGAACGGAACCCGCCATGACATCCATGCAGAAAGCGTATGCGCTCGGCCAGGCCGATGGGCCGTCGCGTGCAATGGTCGCGCTACTGGCCACCGGCGCGGGGCTCAGCGTCGCCACGCTTTATTACAGCCAGCCGATGCTCGGCGTGCTGGGGCCGGACATCCGCGCCAGCGAGGAAGCCATCGGCATGGTGCCGATGCTCACCCAGCTGGGCTATGCGCTGGGCATCCTGCTGCTGGCACCACTGGGCGATCGTTACGACCGGCGCCGGATCATCCTGTTCAAGGCGATGCTGCTGACCTTCGCGCTCCTGCTCGGCGGCTTCGCGCCGGGGGTGGGCTGGCTGCTGGCGGCGAGCCTTGCCATCGGCCTGTCGGCGACGGTCGCGCAGGACATCGTTCCCGCCGCCGCGACCCTGGCCCCCGAATCGCAACGGGGCAAGGTGGTGGGCACCGTGATGACGGGCCTCTTGCTGGGCATCCTGCTGTCGCGGGTGATGAGCGGGCTGGTGGCCGAGCAGTTCGGATGGCGCGCGGTGTATGGGCTCGCGGCGGTATCGATCGCGCTGGTCTGTCTCGGTGCCTGGCGTAGCCTGCCGCGTTTCGCCCCGACCACCTCGCTGGGCTATGGCGCCCTGCTCGGCTCGATGTTGCAGCTGTGGTCGCGCCACCCGGCGTTGCGTCGAGCCGCCTTCGCGCAGGGGCTGCTGTCGGTGGCCTTCAGCGCCTTCTGGTCGACGCTCGCGGTGATGCTGCACGGCAGCTTCGGCCTTGGTAGCGCGGCGGCCGGGGCCTTCGGCCTGGCCGGTGCCGCCGGTGCGCTGGCCGCACCCCTGGCCGGCCGGCTGGCCGATCGTCGTGGGCCGGAACGGGTCACCCGCCTGGGCGCTGGCCTTGCTGTGGCCTCGTTCGCGGTCATGGGGCTTGCGCCGGTGTTGCCAGCCGAGGCGCAGCTGGGACTGATCGTGCTGGCTGCGATCGGCTTCGATTTTGGTATCCAGGCGACGCTGGTGGCCCATCAGACGATGGTCTACGGGATCGAGCCGGCCGCCCGCAGCCGCCTGAACGCGGTGCTCTTCACCGGGGTGTTCATCGGCATGGCGCTGGGCGCCGGGCTTGGCAGCCTCGCGCTGGCGCAGTGGGGATGGCAGGGGGTGGTGGTGTTGGCGACGCTGGCGTCGTTCGGCGCGCTGGTCGTGCGGATGACGGGCAATGCGCGGCTGCACGACCGCTAGGGCCAGAGGACATCGGCCCGCCGTCGGGCGGGCCGACTGCCGATCAATCGAACAGCTTGGCCGCGGTCCTGGCGATCAGCTCGCCCTGATGGCGCGCGCCGTCGAGCTCGGTGGCGCTGGGCTGGCGCGAGCCGTCGCCATCGGTGATGGTGGTGGCGCCGTAGGGCGCGCCGCCGACCACTTCCTTGACGCCCATCTGCCCCTGGTGGCTGTACGGCAGGCCGACCACGGTCATGCCGAAGTGCAGCAGGTTGGTGATGATCGAGAACAGCGTGGTTTCCTGGCCGCCGTGCTGGCTGGCGGTGGAGGTGAAGGCGCCGCCGACCTTGCCGTTGAGCGCGCCGCGCGCCCAGAGCCCGCCGGCCTGGTCCAGGAACGCGGCCATCTGGCTGCTGATGCGGCCGAAGCGGGTACCGGTACCGATGATGATCGCATCGTAGTGCTCGAGTTCGGCGACCGTCGCGATCGGCGCGGCCTGGTCGAGCTTGAAGTGCGCGCCCCGGGCGATCTCCTCGGGCACGGTTTCCGGGACGCGCTTGACGTCCACCTGGGCCCCGGTCGCGCGCGCGCCTTCGGCGACGGCATTGGCCATCGTTTCGATGTGTCCGTAGGACGAGTAGTAGAGAACCAGCACTTTAGCCATTGAAGTCTCCTTGCGGTTGAGGGTACGCCGTGAGGTCACCAATCTGGCACAACGATCGATCGGAAAGATTCATATCTTTTGACCGTTCCGATCTAAGGATTCGAACGGATCGACAGGGTCTCCCCGATGAGCGGCGACCGCAAGGTCGCTCCCAGGGCTCGTCCGGCTAGCAGCCGCGTCAGACGCGCCCGACATACAGCGACAGCGGCCAGCTGACCCGGCAGGTGCCGGTCCACAGGGGCGCCAGCTTCCGTGCCAGCGGCTCGACCGGATCGCTGCCGCGCTCGCTGGCCAGCCGCGCCGTGGCCGACCAGCTGCGCAGGTAGCCGAGCAGCTGCGGCAGGTTCCAGTCGACCTGCATGGCGAAGTCCGGCGCGGCGATGGGCTCGAACGGGAAGGGCAGTTCGCGATACCCCGTTTCCACGTGGCGCCGCTCCGGTGGCCAGTAGGCGCCGACTTCGTGCCGGTAGAAATGCTGCACCAGGGCGTCGACGTCGGCGTCGTCCACCGCCATGACCCCATAGCACCACAGGGCCACCACGCCGCCGGGCTTGAGCACCCGGCGCACCTCGGCATGGAAAGGCTCGATGTCGAACCAGTGCAGCGCCTGGGCGACGGTCACCAGGTCGACCGAGGCGCTGTCGAGCCCCGAGGCGTCGGCGGGCGCGGTTGCGTAGCGCACCCGGGGATGGGGCCTGGCCTGGGCGATCTGCGAGGCGCTGGCGTCGGTCGCGATCACCTCCTCGAAGTGCCGCGCCAGGTCCACCGCTGCCTGGCCGCTGCCGGTGGCGCAGTCCCAGGCGCGCCGGCGAGCCTGGCACTGGCTGGCCAGCCAGTCGAACAGCTCGGCCGGGTAGGTCGGACGGTTGCTGGCGTAATCCTGCGAGACGTCCTTGAAATGATCTACGAATGCCTTGCTCACGTGGATTCCTCTTGCGATGCACCGGGGTATCGAACCGGCGGGGCACGGTTGGTTCATTGGGCCGTCGTGTCGCGCAACTGTCATATTGGCTTTGCGGGTGGCGGTTATAGTGCGCCGGGTCTATTCGATGGAGAACAGCATGAGCGCTTCGCCCGATTCGTCCGAGCGGCCTGCCGAGGTCAGGCTCTCGGAGGCGTTCTGGTTCTGGCTGAAACTCGGCTTCATCAGTTTCGGCGGGCCCGCGGGGCAGATCTCGATCATGCACCAGGAGCTGGTGGAGCGCCGGCGCTGGCTGTCGGAGCGACGGTTCCTGCATGCGCTCAACTACTGCATGCTGCTGCCCGGCCCCGAGGCGCAACAGCTGGCCACCTACATCGGCTGGTTGCTGCACCGCACCCGTGGCGGGCTGCTGGCCGGCGTGCTGTTCGTCCTGCCTTCGCTGTTCATCCTCGTGGCGCTGTCATGGGTCTACGTCGCCTATGGCAACGTGCCGCTGGTGGCCGGGATCTTCTACGGCATCAAGCCGGCGGTGACCGCGATCGTCGCCCAGGCGGCCTGGCGCATCGGTTCGCGGACGCTCAAGAACAGTTGGTTGCTGGCGATCGCGCTGGCCTCCTTCGTCGCGATCTTCGCCTTCGACGTACCGTTTCCGCTGATCGTGCTCGGCGCCGGGCTGGTCGGCTACCTGGGCGGGCGGCTGAGACCCGCGTCGTTCAGCCCCGGCGGCGGGCACGGCGGGGCGGGGAAGTCCTTCGGTCCGGCGCTGATCGACGACGACACGCCGACGCCCTCCCATGCGCGCTTCTCCAGCGCCCGGCTGGCGCTGATCCTGCTGGTCGGGGCGCTGCTGTGGTGTCTGCCGATGGGGCTGCTGGCCCTGGCCTTCGGCTGGGCGGGCACCTTGACCCAGATGAGCTGGTTCTTCACCAAGGCGGCGCTGCTCACCTTCGGTGGCGCCTATGCGGTGCTGCCCTACGTCTACCAGGGGGCGATCGGGTATTACGGCTGGCTCACGCCCTCGCAGATGATCGACGGCCTGGCGCTGGGCGAGACCACGCCGGGGCCGCTGATCATGGTGGTGGCGTTCGTCGCCTTCGTCGGCGCCTACGCGCAGCCGGTGTTCGGGGCGGACCAGGCGTTTCTCGGCGCCGCGCTGGCGGCGACCCTGGTCACCTGGTTCACCTTTCTTCCGTCCTTCCTGTTCATCCTGGCCGGCGGCCCGCTGGTGGAATCCACCCACGGCGAGCTCAAGTTCACCGCGCCGCTGACCGCCATCACCGCGGCGGTGGTGGGGGTGATCGTCAACCTGGCGCTGTTCTTCGCCTACCATGTGTTCTGGCCGGAGGGGTTTTCGGCAGGTTTCGACTGGATATCGGCGCTGATCGCGGCGGCCGCGGCCGTTGCGCTGCTTCGCTACAAGCTCGGTGTGATCCCGGTGCTCTGTGCCAGCGCCGTGGTGGGTGTGACGGTCCAGCTACTCGCCTGAGCGTGCATCGGGGCGGGCGGATGGTGTCGGATTGCCGCTATTTCTTGGAAGTGAGAGCTGGTTGGAGTTCTTGCTGCTTGTGCATTGTGTAGGGATGCCGAAAACTTCCACCTTGTTTCGCCAGAAGGGATGATCTGCCGAGCGAAGCATTCATGCCTTTATCAGGTTGCCGAACCGCCGCGCAGAGCGGAGAGGGCAGCCACATCGAAACAAAGCCGGACGCCCACGAGCGCGGTAATTCGATATCGAACGGGAGTCGCCATCATGAGGGCGACTCCATGCTTTTATGATTTTGGGGGCTTTGATGTTCAAGTCTTGTATCGCTGCAGCGATGAGTGCGCTGGTTCTTCTTTCCACGCCGACCCTGGCGGCCGAAGGCGATCCGATCGTCATCAAGTTCGCCCACGTGGTTGCCGACGACACGCCCAAGGGCAAGGGCGCCCTGATGTTCAAGAGGCTCGTCGAAGAGCGTCTTGGCGGCAAGGTGAAAGTCGAGGTCTACCCGAACTCCACCCTCGTCGGCGACGCCGATGAGCTCCAGGCGCTGCTCGACAACAAGGTCCAGCTGCTCGCGCCGTCGCTGTCGAAGTTCGACAAGTACACCAAGAAACTCCAGGTATTCGACCTGCCGTTCCTGTTCGACGACGCCGAGGCGGTCAAGCGCTTCCAGAACCGCGAGATGAGCCGCGAGCTGCTGCGCTCGATGGCCGACCACGGCATCTACGGCCTGGCCTACTGGAGCAACGGTCTCAAGCAGCTGTCGGCCACCCGTGCGCTGCAGAAGCCCGAGGATGCCGCCGGCCTGTCCTTCCGTATCCAGGCCTCGACGGTGCTGGACGCCCAGTTCAAGGCGGTCAACGCCACGCCGGTGCGGCTGCCGTTCGCCGAGGCGTACAAGGCGCTGCAGTCGGGCATGGTGCAGGGCACCGAGAACCCCTGGTCGAACATCGTCAGCCAGAACATGCACACCGTTCAGCCGTTCATCACCGAGAGCAACCATGGTGTCCTGAACTACATGCTGATCACCAACTCCCGGTTCTGGATCAGCATCCCGTTCGGCGTGCGTTCGGAACTCGAAGGCATCATCGACGAAGTCACCCAGGCGGTGAACAAGGAAGCCGAAGCGCTCAACCAGCGCGACCGCGAGCGCATCATCGCCGCCGGCACCAGCAAGCTCATCGCCCTGTCGCCGGAAGAGCGCCAGGCCTGGCGCGACAAGATGATGCCGGTCTGGAAATCCTTCGAGAACGACATCGGTGCCGACGTGATTCGCGCCGCGCAGACGGTCAACCGCCGCCGCTGATTTTCCCCGCGTTGAAAGCGCCGCATCCCCGGCAGGGCATGCGGCGTTTTTGTCTGTGCCTGTCGCGGAGCCGAGGCGATAGGATCGCTGGCGATCAGGCTTCCCTTTCGGAGTGACCATGACGTATTCCCTGTTGCACCTGGCGCACCTGCTGGCGGCGATTTTCTTCATCGGTGCGCTGTTCTTCGAGGTGGCGATCCTCGCCCACGCGCGGCGCCAGGTCGGGGCCATCGCCGAGCCCACGATCCGGGCCGTCAATGCCCGCTCGCGGGTCGTGCTGCATGCGGTCGCGGTGGTGCTCTATGGCGCCGGCCTGGGCCTCGGCTGGCACTACCGCGTGGTGCTGGCCGATCCGCTGGGCAGCGTCTTCGGCACCTTGCTGGCGCTGAAGGTGGTGCTTGCCCTGGGCGTCTTCGCCTCGTTCGCGCTGGTGGTGGTCTGGCTGCGCCGGGGCGTGCTGAGCGCGCGCCGCCGCCATCGGTTGCGGCTGCTGATCCTGGCGCAGACGCTGCTCATCGTGGTGCTGGCCAAGGCCATGTTCGTCGCCCACGGCTAGCGTTTTCGACCGTCCGCGACACTGATCCGAATCAATCCGGTGGCGGTTCGCGCTTGCCTGAATGGTCGCGATTCAGCGGCCTGAGCTTCGTTTCCCGCGTCGGGCCCGGGGCATACGCTGGCCTGATCGCAGACAACCGATTCGAGGCCCGGCATGCACTTTTCCCATTCTGCGCGAGTGGACGCGCTGCGTCTGAAACTGCGCGACTTTCTCGATACCTACATCGTCCCGCGCCAGAACCTCTGGCACGAAGAGGTCGCCGCGGGGCGCCATCCGGTTTCGTTCATGGCCGATCTCAAGGCACTGGCCCGCTCGGAGGGCTTGTGGAACCTGTTCCTCCCGGCGTTGCGGGACGACGAGCCGGGTACGCGCCTGACCAACCTCGAATATGCGCCGCTGGCCGAGATCATGGGACGGGTGTCCTGGGCCTCGGAGGTGTTCAACTGCAGCGCGCCGGACACCGGCAACATGGAGCTGCTGCATCTGTTCGCCACCGCCGAACAGCGCGCGCGATGGCTGGCGCCGCTGCTCGACGGCAGCATCCGGTCGGCCTTCGCCATGAGTGAACCGGACGTGGCCTCGTCCGATGCGAGCGCGATCCAGACGTCGATCCGCCGCGAGGGCGACGAATACGTCATCAACGGGCGTAAGTGGTTCATCACCAATGCCGCGCATCCCGATTGCCGGCTGCTGATCGTGATGGGCAAGACCGACCCTGATGCCGACCGCCACCGCCAGCAGAGCATGGTGCTGGTGCCTATCGAAACGCCCGGAGTGGAGCGGGTGCGCAATATCGCGGTGATGAACCACCTCTCGCCCGAGGGGCATTGCGAGCTGCTGCTGCGCAACGTGCGGGTGCCGGTCGGCAATCGGCTCGGGGAGGAGGGCGACGGCTTCATGATGGCCCAGGCGAGGCTAGGCCCGGGCCGCATCCATCACTGCATGCGCGCCATCGGCATGGCCGAGCTGGCGCTGGAGCTGATGGTCGAGCGGCTGCAGGAGCGCAAGGCTCACGGGCGTTACCTGCACCATTACGCCAACCTCACCGATTGGGTCGCCGAGTCGCGCATCGAGATCGAGCAGGCGCGCCTGCTGGTGCTCAAGACCGCCTGGATGATCGACGAGCTGGGCGCCCGTGGGGCCTCTCGCGAGATCGCGATGATCAAGGCGCTGGTGCCGCGGATGCAGAACGCGGTGATCGATCGTGCGATGCAGGCGTACGGGGCCATGGGCCTTTCGCCGGACACCCCGCTGGCCGACATGTGGACCGCCGGGCGGGCGCTGCGCCTGGCCGACGGCCCCGACCAGGTGCATCTGCACAGCGTCGCGAAATGGGAGCTCAAGGCGAGCGAAGCGAATCGGGGCGCCAGCGCGGCGTATCTCACGCCGGGGCGGGAGTAGGCTGGCGGCGCGGGGCGTGGTCGGGATGTGGGGCGAGTGTGGCGCGGCGGCACGTTCGTGGGGCGTCGCATGGTGTGGGCTGATCAGGTCCTGCGCCGCGCCGGTTGACGCTTCGCGGTCACGACTAGGTGTGTAAAGCCAGTACGTTGTTCACTAGGAGTGGCGCCCTGCTGATTGGCGGCTGGTAGCCGAGGCTGGCGTGCAGTCTGTGCCAGTTGTAGTGATGAAGCCACGGCAGCAGGTGTGCTGCTCGCTGTTCGGAGCTGTCGTAGCTGCGGGCGTAGGCCCATTCACGCAGGCTGGTCTGGATGAATC
>NZ_QLAE01000050.1 GCF_005876855.1 Stutzerimonas nosocomialis
CAGTGCGCCAGACGGCGCGGTAGGGATGAGTTCAAACAGACGAAGAAGGCTCCGCCCTGGGTAGGGCCGGTATGCGGTCGGAGCCTGGGCATACCTGGGGTGGCTCCACCCTGTCGGGCCAGCGCTTGCAGGAACCTGCGCTGTTGGGGATGCCGATGTACGAAGCCCATCGGTCTTGGCAACTGCCCGGTCAGTGTAGGGCGGCCATCATCATGTCTGCCGCACGCAATAGGATTCGGCATTCGCCCGCATTGCTGCTGGCGTGTGCGGGGCCGTCACTGCGGCTGGCAGTGACGGCCCATTTCGCGGCAACATTTACTACGCAGGATGCAGCTGCCATCCCCTGGTCTGCATTGCCTGCGCTGCAATGTCCCCAGCGTTCGTCGAGGCGTTCAGCATCTTGCGGATGTTGGCGATGTGCGCCAGGGCGGTTTCACGCGATGCCGGTTGCGCAGTCGGTTCTGGGCGGTCTTCGGTGCGCGGCGGAGCTGCAGGTCGATTCTCGGCAGGCCGTGGGGTGGCAGACATCTCCTTACGTCCTGCCCACAGACGGAACTCGCCCGCAAAAACGCGCTTCACCAAGGCGAAGAAGTAGGCCACGACATTGCGCACGGTGCCGCTCTGGCTGCGTGCTTGCAACTCATCGAGTACTTCCTGGCGATGCTGCGGCGGCAGCCGCCGCAAGGCGGCCTGCACATCCTTTTGCTGATCTGCCTGGGCATTGCTCAGGCAAGGCGGCAAGCTCACCGAATGCGATGCCGAATGGCCGTCGCCTTCGCGCGCGGTACGTACGTTCTTTTTTATACATATACGTCTTATACGTACCGCCCGGCTCAGCCGTCATGTGGCGAGCGTGTCCGGTCTGTTGCGGAACAAGCGTGCTGCCAGCGGAGTCGCCAGACAATGGCAGTGGGTCGGCTGCCTCGCTTGCCTGCGATGGCGGCGTAGGGGGCAAATCATCGTCATCGTGGCGCTGATCGTGGGTCGCAATGGAGGCGGTTTCAGGTGCCTGCGCCAGCGTTGCCTGAATGTGGACAGCCACCCGATCCACCTGGTTGTTTTCGTGGCCGATAGACCCTTGCAGAAGAGCGGGCAGGCTGGCATCGAGCGTGCAAGCCTGTTGGAAGTCGAGGGCGCTTTCGTGAACCTGATACAGCTCGCTGAGCACATGGCCGGTCAGAGGATCGCGCTGCTGGCCCACCAGACTGATCCACCCCGTCAGCCGAAGCACGACGAGAACGCGCCGGGCCGTCTCGTACCCGGCCCGCTGCCCCAGCGGGGTAGAGGTGAGATAGCGACGCAACTGCCCCAGGTTTGCCAGCGGACTGATGCCCTCCGCAGAGCGCAGCATGCGCAGCACCTGCCAGCCATTGCGCTCCAGCGGCGTGAGGCGAGCATCGAGCATGAGCGAGGCGGGCGTGGTGAACAGGGCATCTTGCCCCAGCGGGTTGTGGCGGGTGTGATGGTCTGCCATGAGAGTTCTCCGAGGTCTGGGCCCCAGCGGCCCGTTCCCCTGCATCTCATCGCGTACCGTTCCAGGCGTCAGCCAACAATGCGGTCTGCGCCATACCCGTTTTATCCGGCAGGCGCAGCGCTGGCACCGGCATCCAGACTGATCTATCATCCCGATACCCCTATGGGGGTACAACTGGGGGTACTTCCAGCGATTCCCGCAAAGGCCGTGGCCCGATTTCCCCGCGAAACCTAGTGCTCACGGCCCTTTGCCGACCGATCAACGTTTAAACGTGTGATCAACGTCTGAGCACGCCTCCGTCAAAAAGCCCGGCCATGCGCCGGGCTTTTTCATTATGGGCGGCCTCTCGGCGTCACGCGCTCGAAGCTTGCGGGTCCTGCTCGAGGTAATCCCGATGGAAGTCCAGCGTCGCGAGGTTCTTGTCCTTGCACTCGAACATGATGTCGAAACGATCGAGAAACGCGCACGCGTAGCGGTTGGTCCAGCGGTTCCACATGCGTTTGCTGTGGCTGTAGAGGTCGCGCTTGCTGACCTTCGCGAGCAGCCTGGGCATTTCGAGCTTGTCGTCAGCGCTGAAACCGAGCGCCATCAGGCTTTCCGGCGGTTGCGAGTAGTGCATGGTCGGCCGCACCCCGCGCCAGCTTTCCAGAATCCGGTCGATGCGCGGATCGTTCGGATCGATGTAGCGCTCCTCGTTGATCCAGCAGTGATGGATATCCAGCACCACCGGCGCGAGATCGGCCAGTGCCAGGCAATCGTCGACGCCGTAGGTCTTCTCCTCGTTCTCGAAGGTGATGCAATGGCGCGCCTCCTGGGAAAGCCTCGGCCACAGGGCGCGGATGCCCTCCCCGCCCAACCTGCCGGCGATATGCACGTTGCACTTGAAGTCCTGAAATTGCCGGCCGTAGCCCATCATGCGGATCATGTCGGCGTGGTATTCGAACTCAGCAAGACTGTTCTCCACCACCTGCGACTTGTCCGAGCCGAGCACGCAGTACTGCCCCGGATGCATCGATAATCGAATGCCATGCGCCCGGGCAAGCTCGCCGATGCGAGCGAAGCGCGCCTCCAGCAACGCCCTGACCTCGGCGCACCGATAGAAACCATTGACCTCGGCGTGGCTGTAGAACGGCAGCAGGTCACTGCTCAGCCGCAGCATCCGCAACGCGGCGGGCAGCGTGGCGACATACTCCAGCAGCCGGGCCTGGGCATCCAGATTGTGTTCGATGATCGCGTGAAGCTTCTCCTGCGCCTGATCCGGCGAGACGCTGCCCAACCAGCGCAGGGTGGTCGAACGCGGATTGAAGGCGCGCTCGATCAGCTCCAACTCCTTGAGCGACTCGCTATGGCCAGGGTGGCGGTACATGCAGGCGAAACCGATTTTGGACATCCAACGCTCCACTCACGGCCGCGCAGACTGTCTGCGCGGGGGTCTAGTCGTTAGTGCCCGTACCGCCGCCAGCGTGCCGCCGAGCCGACGAAGCGTCTTGCGCCTACCAGGACAGCGGCTGGTCCACCTGATGCTGATCGCGGCTCACCATACCGAAGTCCTGCGCCAGCCGCGCGCTCGTGCCACCAGGGACCAGACCACCCCGCACGTGACCCCGCCCCCCATCGGGATCGAGCTCGAACAGCAGGTCATGCTGACCGGGACGTTGCAGCCGTAGACGCACCGGCAGTGCCGCACCGCAGTCGAGGCTGAACTCGGCGCTGCCGAATGCCACGGGCGGAAACGCCCACGAGGCTTCATCGGCCTGCAGCGCGCCACTGGAACTCCGGCATCCGCTGCGGTCGCCCTCCAGATGCATCTCGCCATCGAAGCGGGCCTGCAGCAATCCCAGCTCGCCGCCCTGCATCCAGAGCAGATCACCGCCTGTCACGACCGCCCCCCAGCGCCACGGCCAGCCAGACAGCCGCCCCTGCCAGTCGCCCTCCCCGGCGAGCCCGAGTCGCACATCGAGCACGCCGTTGGCGCGCAGCTGCCAGGCCCAAGGGCCGATCGGCTGGTTGCGCCAGTACAGCCGCTCGGCCGTTCCCGCATACAGCGAGCCCCCCACGCCCTGGACGCGCATATCCTCAGGCAACACCCGAGGCAGCCACTGCGCCGCCGGCCAGAACAGCAACAGCCCGAACAGCAGGGCAAGCACCAGCAGGCACGGCAGAACGAGTCGCACCACTGCGGAACGAGAACGGCTCATGGCCGGCCTCCCACCACGGGCAGGACGCCTCGGCAACGCAGGGAAAGAGATGATGAGGAACGATCGAAGCCAGCCATCGGGATACGCCTGCAGGTCGCCAGCGCACATGCGCCAAGCCCGCCTGTCTACCTGCTCGCCCGCCCGCATGCAACCGCGACAGGCCTCACACCCGCCAAACGGCCGCCGATCTCTCGCTAACCGCTTGAAAGCACGTAAAAAAGCGCAACTGCAGGGTTGACAGCACGAACGCGGCCGAGAATAATGCGCGCCACTCGGCTACGTAGCTCAGCTGGTTAGAGCATAGCATTCATAATGCTGGGGTCCGGGGTTCAAGTCCCTGCGTAGCCACCATACAAAACAAGGGTTTACCGAAAGGTAAGCCCTTTTTTGTTGTGCTCGATGACTACTGAGTGACTACACCGCGCCTACGCGGTTAGCCAGCAGCCCGCAGCGGTTCAATCTCGTGCTCTATCTCTTCGCCGTTTGCCGCGTAGGTAGTCGCCAAAGAATAGTCGGACTGAAGGTTCATCCAGAACTGAGCGGAAGTGTCGAAGTAACGACCCAGGCGAATTGCGGTATCGGCAGTAACACCACGACGCTCACGCACGATGTCATTGATGGTCGGAGCCGATACGTGCAGAGCACGGGCAAGCGCAGCGGGAGTGATGCCCAGCGGGTCTAGAAATTCTTCGCGCAGCACTTCACCAGGGTGAACGGGGCGCATGCCGTTAATTGTCATGTAGCCACCTCCTCAGTGGTAATCGACGATTTCAACCTGCGTAGGGCCTGCGTCTGTCCAGACAAAGCAGATCCGCCACTGGTCGTTGATCCTGATGCTATGTTGCCCGACTCGGTTGCCCTGCAATGCTTCCAGTCTATTGCCCGGCGGGGAGCGAAGGTCTCGTAGCTCCGTTGCCGCATTGAGCATCGCGAGCTTTCGTGTGGCGACGCTCAAGATATTCCCCCAACGGCGAGAGCTTCCTGACTCGAACATCGCCCGGGTTTCATCGCATCTGAAACTCAGAATCACGCTTTAATCCTTAACGTTAAGCGTTAATGAATCATATACCAATTGGTAAACTCGTCAACACGCGCTGATCGAATGGCCCGCCTGAGCCAGCGGGGACAGCCGTAGCGCCGACTCCAGATGATCCGGCGACAGGTGCGCATAGCGCATCGTCATCGTCATCGTCATCGTCATCGTGATCGACGAGTGTCCTAGGATTCGTTGCAGGCTGAGGATGTCACCGCCCGCCATCATGTAGCGACTGGCGAAGGTATGCCGCAGGATGTGGGTCAGTTGTCCAGGCGTCGCGAAGCCACAGCGCTTGTAAGCGCCTCGGAACGCCGACCGGCATGGCATGAACAGCCGACCATTACCCGGCATTCCCAGCTTCAACGCGATCTCTTCCACTTCCTTCGGGATCGGCACAGACCGGAACTGCCTTGCCCGCAATTCAAGCGCCCCCCACCTCGTCCCCTCTCCTGCGAGGCAGCTGACTCCCTGTGCCGACCGGCCTCTACAACCAGAAACGAACGCCGTCCATCCTCGTCACATCCGGATGCACCCTTTGCGCGGATTGGGCTCCAATGTCGGGCCTTTGAATGTTTTGGAGACGCGCCCATGCTCAGAGCGATCGCCCTCGCCTCTCTTCCTATCCTGTTGGCGGCCTGCCAGGCGGTGGAAACGGTGCCACCCGCTGCGCCCGACGACGAGTACATCTTCGCCTGCGACGGTGCCAGCGCTGGCTGGGCCGATTGCGAGGAGCTCGCGCGCAAGGCCTGCCCGAACGGCTACCGCACGCTTGACGACGAGCAGAACACGGGTCGGACCGAATTGCGTATTCGTTGCACCCCGGGCTGAAGAGGTCGTCTTCGACGGGTCATAGCTTTGCGCCAGGCAAGAAAAAGCCCGCTCAGGGGCGGGCTTAAAAACACATCAAGGGAGCTTGGGCTGCTCCTTCAGCCTGGTACCGACTTTACGCGCCAGGGCGTCAAGTTACGGTGAAGGGCGTGTAAAGAACATGTAAGGCCCCAATGGCACTTCACCAGCATCGCTGAACGAACTACTCCCCGGGGCCGGTGCCCTTGGAGCGCTCCTTAAGACGACTCTCCCCGGCATGCGGGCGATGGGCCAGCGGAGGCCGGCTGACGCCATGCCCCTGCGTGACACGCTTGAGGCGTTGCTTTCGCAGCCGCCGTTCGCGCAGGTAGGCGGCCGGCAGGAACATCGCATCTTCCAGGTAACGCTTCACCAGGCGACGAGGATCACCGAGCATGCGGTGCAGCCACTCCAGGCGCATCCGCTGCATCCAGCGCGGCGCACGCTTGAGCGTACCGGTAGCGAAAGAGATCGAAGCCCCGATGCAGAATCCCATGCCGGTGCGCTCGTCCCGGCGAATCAGGCTGGCCAGAATTTCCTGTCGCGGCGCACCGACGGCATAAAACACCAGCTCCGAGGGATTGTTGCGAACGAACCGCAGGCAGCGCTCGACTTCGTCGGGACGGTCGATGAAGCCCATCGGCGGGTTGTAGTGAAACAGGCAGATCGAGGGATAAAGGATGCGCAGCCGCTCGCATTCCTCGTCCGTGGAGCCGATGAGCACCAGCCGCAGGCGTTGCTTGTCGGCCCAGCGAAGCAGATCCAGGGTCAGGTCACTACCGGGAATGGTCTGCTCGATGGCGATGCCCAGGCGGCGCATCAGCAGCTCGAGTATGCGGCTATCGCAGATGCGCAATCTGGCGCCCGCATAGGCTTCGCGCAGTGCCTTGCTGCGTTGCAGCAGCACCAGGTGATCGACGTTGGGAGTCACCACATATGAATAGGGTTTATGCACCGCCTGGGCGATATCGCTCAGCAAGGAGGCTTTGCTGCCGGTGTAGAAGTCCACGCCAAATGCCCAGGCAGTCTCTTGTGACAGCATATCGCCCCCCTTTTGAATGCGATTCCGGCCGCGCCGTATAGCCGGACCACGACCTCGAAAACCGTTCGGGGGCTTGCAACGCAAAAAGCACGCAAGGCTGTAAAGCTTGATCTAGAGCGCCCCGACTGTATAGCGGGCATTCTTTCAATGCAGACGGGATGAAACAACCCGCAGGGCAAAAAATGAGAAGAGGTCTTATTTCCTGAAAAAGGAACGAACCGTTCGTCGGCGCGGAGATGCAGGAATTTCTCAGCAAGAACGACTGAGAGTCAGCAGCACGGAAGATGTAACAGGAAATTTATTCATATATTGCCAACCCCTGGAGACCTGCTGCCGTGGCCTCCAGGGCGCATGGGTCACTGCACGGCGTGCAGCTGACGCACGGCAGGGCTGCGTTGTTGCTTGTAGGCCAGCGCGGCAGCTGGCACCGGCGTGATCCGGCCGGTTTCCAGCCAGGTGCGCAGGCGGCTGGCATCGGCGATGTGGGTGTACTTGCCGAAGGCATCGAGCACCACGAACGCGACCGGACGCTGGTTCATCACCGTCCGCATGACCAGGCAGTGTCCGGCGTCATTGGTGAAGCCGGTCTTGGTCACGTTGATCTTCCAGTCCGGCTTGCGCACCAGGCTGTTGGTATTGCGAAAACCCAGCGTGTAGTTCGGCTTGGTGAACGCGACAGTCCGTTCGGGCGTCGCGCTGAGTTCGCTGATCAGGGGGTACTGGCCGGCCGCCTGCAGCAGCCGCACCAGATCGCGCGCAGTCGAGACGTTGCCCGCCGACAGCCCGGTCGGCTCGACAAAGTGGCTATGACTCATGCCGAGCGCCTGCGCCTTGGCGTTCATCGCCTTGATGAAGCCGGGCACGCCGCCGGGATAGTGGTGGGCAAGACTGGCCGCCGCCCGGTTCTCCGAGGACATCAAGGCGAGCAACAGCATGTCGCGGCGACTGATGACGCTACCCAGGCGCACCCGCGAAAAGACGCCGCGCATCTCGGCGACGTCGCTGATCACGATCGGCAGGCGCTCGTCCAGCGGCAGGTTGGCGTCGAGGGTCACCATGGCGGTCATCAGCTTGGTCACCGAGGCGATCGGTGCGACCGCATCGGGATTGCTCGAATAGAGCTCCTTGCCGGTTTCGAGATCCACCAGCATCGCGCTGCCGGCGGCGAGTTCCTGGACGGTGGTGGAGGTTCGGCTGGGGGTTGCAGTCGCGCCGGTCGCGCCGAGTGCAAGGGACGAAAACAGCAGGCAGAGGATCGAACGACGGAGTATCACGACAGCTCCTTGACGTGGCGGACAGCGTAGCGCTTTGCTGGCGCAGTGTACGCCTTGCGACGCCGTCGGCAACTATCGCGTCTGCAATCGTTCGAATGTGACCCTCCGCCTTGCCAGTACCGCCCTGCTCAGCGGATGCAACGCTTCAGCGCAGGGCCGGACGCGTGGCCAGCAGGAGACCGGCGAAGATCATCGCCCCGCCCACCCAATGGAACAGCTGCAGCGTCTCGCCCAGCACCAGCCAGCCGAGCAACGCCGTGAACAAGGGCATCGAATAGCTGGTGATGGCCGCCTTCGCCGCGCCGACCACCCGCACGCCGTGGTTCCAGGCCAGGTATGCCACCAGCGACGCGCACACCGCCGTGTAGGCGACCGCGCCGAGGTTGCCGGCCGTCACCGCGAAGCCGCCCACCTGGGACAGCTCCCACAGGTAGAACGGCAGGATCATCGGCACGCCGAGCAGCACCAGCGTGCCCAGCAGCACCAGGGGCGGCAGGCCGAGCGCCGGCGTCCAGCGCCGGATCAGCAGCGTGTACAGCGCCCAGACCACCACCGCCAGCAGCATCACCAGATCGCCCGGGTTGAACACCAGGCCCGTGAGGTTGGCCAGGCTGCCACGGCTGATCAGGGCGACCAGCCCGGCCGCCGCCACGCCGAGCCCGATCCAGCTGCGCCGCTCGGGCCACTCGCCGAACAGCAGGCCGCCTCCGATGAAGGTCGCCAGCGGCAGGCAGGTGTTGACCAGGGTGAGGTTGATCGCGGCCGTGCTCTGGGCTGCGGTATAGAGCAAGGAGTTGTAGCAGCTGATGCCCAGCGCGGCGAGCACCCAGAGCCGCCAGCCGGCACGCCGGAGCGCCATGCGGTGTTGCCACATCGGCCGCGCGACGAACGGCAGCAGGATCGCCAGCGCGGTGAGCCAGCGCCAGAACGACAGGCTCAGCGGCGGGATGTCCTGGTAGAACGCCCGGGCGACCAGAGCGTTGCCGCCCCAGCACAGGCAGGCGACGAGCAGGCCGCAGTAGGCGAGAACCAGGCGCGACGGCACGGTCAGGCTTGGCCGAGTGGACGCAGGCGATATTGCGGCGGCAATTGCTCGGGACCGCTGACGGTCACGTTGAGGTTTTTCCAGAGGCCGTCCTTGATGCCGTAGATGCAGCCATGGACCTGCAGCGGCTGCCCGCGGTGCCAGGCATTCTGGACGATGCTGGTGTGGCTGACGTTGGCCACCTGCTGGATCACGTTGAGCTCGCACATCCGGTCCACCTGCTCCTCCTCGGTCGGCAGGCTGGAGATGTGCTCGCGGTGCTCGTAATAGAGGTCGCGGATGGTGCGCAGCCAACCGTCGATGAGGCCCAGCTGGCCATCGCGCATCGAGGCCCGCACGCCACCGCAGCCGTAGTGGCCGGTCACCAGGATGTGCTTGACCTTGAGCACGTCGACGGCGAACTGGATGACCGACAGGCAATTGAGGTCGGTATGCAGTACCACGTTGGCGACGTTGCGGTGCACGAACAGGTCGCCCGGAAGCAGGCCGACGATCTCGTTGGCCGGCACCCGCGCATCGGAGCAGCCAATCCACAGGTATTCGGGTGTCTGCTGCTTGGCCAGCTTGGCGAAGAAGCCCGGGTCTTCTTCGTTGATCGCTTCAGCCCAGCGCTTGTTGTTCTCGAACAGCGAATCCAGATCGCTCATCATTTGCCCTCTGACAGCCGACACGCACCTTACGAATCGATCCCGCCTTTGACAAGCCTGTCGAGAACGGGGTCACACCTTCAGGAGGCGTAGGCCTGCGCGCTGAAGTCCTTGGGCCGGGACACGAAGGAACGCAGATCGCGCAGGAAATTGTCGCGCCAGGCGTCCAGATCGGCCGCGCGGATCGCCCGCATCATGTGTTCGTAACGGTCCTTGCGCTCCTCGAGCGGCATGCGCAGGGCGCGGTCCAGCGCTTCGGCCATGCCGATGCGGTCGTAGGGATTGATGATCAGCGCCGAGGTCAGTTCGCGCGCGGCTCCGGCGAAGCGCGAGAGCACCAGCACGCCGGGGTCGGCGGGGTCCTGGGCGGCGACGTACTCCTTGGCGACCAGGTTCATGCCGTCGCGCAGCGGCGTGACGAAACCGATGTTGGCCGCCCGGAACAGGCCCATCAGCACCCGTCGGTCATGGCTCTTGTTGAGGTAGTGCAAGGGCGTCCAGTCGAGGTCCGAAAGGCGGCCGTTCAGGTGCCCGGCCTCGCTTTCGAGCTGCTCGCGGATGCGCTGGTAGGTCTTGACGTCCGAGCGCGAGGTCGGCGCGATCTGGATGAATTCGACGTTGCGCCGGTGCTCGGGGAAGCGATCGAGGAACTCTTCATAGGCCAGAAAGCGCTCGAGCAGCCCCTTGGAATAATCCAGCCGGTCGACGCTGATGATGGTCTTGCGCGGCCCGCCTTCGGTATTGCGCCCCACCGGATGACGGCGCCCCTTGTAGGACTCGGCCACCTTGGCGATCTCGTCGGGTACGACGCCGATCGGGTAGACGCCGGCGCGAAAGTTCTGCCCGTAGGCGGTCAGGCTGCCGTCGGGTTCGACCAGCCCACGGACCTCGCGCACGATGTAGTCCTGAAACGCCAGCCGGTCGGTCTCGGTCTGGAAGCCGATCAGGTCGTAGTAGCAGAGCGTCTTGAGCAGCTCGTTGTGCGGCGGGATGGCGGTGAGGATTTCCGGCGCCGGAAACGGGATGTGGAGGAAGAAGCCGATACGGTTGCGAATGCCGAGCATCCGGCAGGCTTCGGCGAACGGGATCAGGTGGTAGTCATGAATCCAGATGATGTCGTCGGGCTTGAGCAGCGGCTTGAGCTTTTCGGCGAGCATCACATTGACGCGGCGATAGCCGTCGTACTCTTCGCGGCTGTATCGAGCCAGGTCGATGCGATAGTGGAAGATCGGCCACAGCGTCGCATTGGAGAAGCCGCGGTAGTACTGATCGTAATCGCGCTTGTTGAGCCCCAGGGTCACGTAGTTGATGTTGCCCACCGTCTCGCTATGGGTCTGGGGGTTGGCGGACACCTCGCCGCTCCAGCCGAACCAGATGCCGCCGGACTGGCGCAGGGCCTCGTATACGCCGACGGCCAGGCCGCCCGCCGCCGGCTTGCCCTCGCGAATGGGCGCGACCCGATTGGAAACCACGACTAAACGGCTCATGACTGTCCTTCACTCTTATTGTTCGAAGAAACGGCACCGGGCGCTTGTGCAACGCTCAGCAACTCGCTCAACCAGAGGCTGACGGCGGCGACTGAATCGAGTCGCCGCCGGGCCAGCGTTTCGCCCGTGCCCACTTTAAAGGTATAGCCACCCAGCTCATCGACCACGGCAAAACCGGCCTCATCGGTGAGGTCGTCGCCGACGAATACCGGCACGCGCCCCTGGAATGGCGGCTCACGCATCATGTCGCGAATGACCTCGCCCTTGCTCGCCCCCTTGGGTTTGAGTTCGAACACGCACTTGCCCGGCTGCAGGCTCAGCACGTCGGCATGGCGGCGGGCGAAATCCTCGGCCAGCTCGCGTACCTGGGGTTCGAGCTCCGGCGCCTGGCGATAATGCAGGGCGAAGGCGACACCTTTGTTTTCAAGCATCAGGCCCGGGTAGCTGCGGCAGGCCGCGGTCAGCTCCTGCTCGATGCGCGCCAGGGCCTGGGTGTCCAGCTTCAGGTGATGAAGGGTGCCGTCGATGCCGCGGCGTTCCGCGCCGTGAACGCCGGCAGCAGGCAGGCGCAGCGGAGAAAGCAGGCGGTCCAGCTCCTCGATGCGGCGTCCGGAGACGACCGCCACCGGCACACCCAGAACCTGCATCTGTTCGATCGCGCGCAACGTCGGCGGAGGGATGAACACCAGTTCCGGGCGGGGCTGGATCTCGGCCAGCGTTCCGTCGACATCGAGGAAGAAAGCGCAGCGCTGGAGATCCAGCGGGGATGAATCCTGTTGAGTAGTCATGCTCTGTCAGACTGCCGATGAGCCTTGGTGGTTCGCCTTTTTTGCACGACTACCGGTACCCACGTGTCCGCCCGGCTTGCCGTCGCATGCCCTGAATCTTTCCCCGACTGCTCGGGTCACAGCTGCAAGAGCGCTGTTTCCAGCAGGAGGATTCCATGAACGACAAACCCTACACGCCTACCGAAATCGACGATACCGAAGACCGCATGGGCTCGATGGAGCAGCTCGATTTCAATCAGCGCAAGGACGACCGCGTCGGGCGCATCGGTGATGAAGTGCCGGCGCAGGATATCGAGAACGGTTTCCCGCCCGAGCGTGAGGCCGAAGCCGGCATGACCGCCGGCGAGGTGCCGTCCGGCGACACCACGATGGATGAGCTGGCCCCGGAGACCCTGATCCCCGACGACGGTTCGCGCTCGCCGAACGAAAAAGGCCATGGCCTGCCCGCCGACCAGGATCTGTCCGTGGTCAGCGAACACAGCATCGGTGCCGACACCGGCCTGGACGAGGCCGAGGAAGGTCGCCGTCATCCACTGGACGGCAAGCGCTGGGACGGGCCGGCCGACGGCGACGAGGACACCGGCGTCAGCGACGGCAATGCCGTGCTCAGCAGCGACGAGGACGTGCTCTCGGACGAGGAGCTCGAAGGCGACGCACCCCTGGACTCGGGGCGCGACAAGGCACCGGGACGCTGATCAGTCCAGCAGCGTGCAGGCCATCACCAGCGCATCTTCGCGCCCACCGGTGGCCGGGTAATACCCGCGCCGCCGGCCGATCTCGTTGAACCCGTAGCGCTCGTAGAGACGATAGGCCGGCAGGTTGCTGGCGCGCACTTCGAGAAAGCATTCGCGCGCCTCGCACTCCCTGGCGCGCGCCATGAGGTGCTCGAGCAGACGGAGCCCCAGCCCACGCCCCTGGCTTTGCGGCTTGACCGTGATGTTGAGCAGATGCGCCTCGTCGAGGATCACGTTGATCACCCCATGGCCCACCTGCTGCTGCCCCTCGAACATCACCCAGCATTCGTAGGAGCCGAGGCTGTCGGTAAAGATGCCGCGAGTCCAGGGATGGCTGAACGCGGCGAATTCGATCTTCAGGACTTCGTCGATATCCGCCTCGGTCATCCGGCGGAAACTTACCGCGTCACTCATGTCTGTTCGTTCCAACGGACCTTGCTGCGGCGCAACGCCTTCCACACATCGGCCTTGCGCTCGGGTTCTTCCATCATCTGTTCGAGGCCCGGCATGGCGAACGCCGGGCCGATGCCCTCGACATTCAGCTCCCGGTTGCAGGCATCCGCCTCGACTTCACCGGCAAACCGCAGCGCAGGCAGGCCAACCAGCCAGAGGCAGGCACAGCGGGTCTCTTCGAGTTCCGCCGCAACCACTCCCTGCACGTAATCCCGCGCGGCCTGGGCGCCCTGGTCGAGGTTGCCGCCGTGCAGCAGCGGCCAGCGGATCGGCTCGCCGTCCCCGACCTGGGTGGGGCTGTCCGGCAGGCCGGCGGCGCGAAGCAGATCCTTGAGCAGCAGATAGGCCGGGTCGCGGCTGGCGAACGGCTCCCCCGTGGGCAGCTCCACCAGCAACAGACAACTGCCGGCGCGCAGCAGTTGCAGCGCAAAGCGCGGCGGCGGCACGACGGGCGCCGCGGGCTCGCTGGTCGCCACATCCGGGCTGGCGGCTACGGCAGGCTTGGGCTCGGGCAGCGAGACGCGGGGGCGCGGCACCTCTATTTTCTTCTGCGAAGGCGATGCGGCCGATGGCTCGGCTGCGGTCTCCGGGGCCGGCGTCGACGACCTCAGCTCGGGCTCCGGTTCCGGCTCGGGCTGCAGCAGGTACGCGCGCGAGGGCGCGGCGAAGGGCAGCTCTACCCGGGGCAGCCAGCTGTCCACCTGCATCGCATCGAGAAAGGCGCGGCGCCGCGCTTCGGCGATCAAACCGCAGCCGCCTGCGGGTGGGCCTTGGCATTGGCCTGCATGAGGTTGAGCGCATTGAGGTAGGCCTTGACCGAGGCGACGATGATGTCGGTGTCGGCGCCGTTGCCATTGACGATGCGCCCGCCCTTCTCCAGCCGCACCGTGACCTCGCCCTGGGAGTCGGTGCCCGCGGTGATGGCATTGACCGAGTACAACTGCAGCGTCGCCGACGAGGCGGCGATCGACTCTATCGCCTTGAAGGCCGCATCCACCGGCCCGGAACCCTGCGCGATGGCCCTGCGCACCTGGCCGGCGACCCCGAGCATCAGCTGCACCCGCGGCAGGCTGCCGGTCTTGCTCGTCACCTCGAGGCTGATCAGGTTGAAATGCTCCGGCGCATCGTTGCCCAGCGTATCGGAGACCAGCGCCTGCAGGTCCTCGTCGAACACCTCGTGCTTCTTGTCCGCCAACGCCTTGAACCGGGCGAAAGCGGCATTGAGCTCCGCTTCGTCGGCAAGGGAAATGCCCAGCTCCTCGAGCCGGGTGCGAAAGGCGTTGCGCCCGGACAGCTTGCCCAGCGAGAGCCTGTTGGTGTGCCAGCCGACCGACTGCGCGGACATGATTTCGTAGGTCTCGCGGTGCTTGAGCACACCGTCCTGATGGATGCCGGACTCATGGGCGAAGGCATTCGCACCGACGATGGCCTTGTTCGGCTGCACCGCGAACCCGGTGATGCCGGACACCAGCCGCGACGTGCTAAGAATCTGCTCGGTCTCGATGCGGGTGTGCAGGCCGAGCAGGTCCTGGCGCGTACGGAGGGCCATCACGATCTCCTCCAGCGCGGCGTTGCCGGCCCGCTCGCCCAGGCCGTTGATGGTGCATTCGACCTGCCGCGCCCCCGCGACCACGGCGGCCAGCGAGTTGGCCACGGCCAGCCCGAGGTCGTTGTGGCAATGCACCGAGAACACCGCCTTGTCGGCGTTGGGGATGCGCGCGAGCAGCTCGCCGAGCAGGGCGCCGTATTCGTGGGGCACCGCATAGCCGACCGTGTCGGGAATATTGATGGTGCGCGCACCGGCCTCGATCGCCGCCTCGATGATGCGGCAGAGAAAATCGATCTCCGAACGCCCGGCGTCTTCGCAGGAAAACTCGACGTCGCCGCACAGGTTGCGCGCCTTCTTCACCGCCCTCACCGCCTGCTCGACCACCGCCTCGGGCTGCATGCGCAGCTTGTACTGCATGTGGATGGGGCTGGTGGCGATGAAGGTGTGGATGCGGCCGGAACTGGCGCCGGCCAGCGCTTGCGCGGCGCGCTCGATGTCGGCGTCGACCGCGCGCGACAGGCTGCACACGGTGCTGTCCTTGATGGCATCGGCGATCGCCTTGACCGCGGCGAAATCACCGGGACTCGCGACCGCGAAGCCGGCCTCGATCACGTCCACCTTCAAGCGCTCCAGGGCCTTGGCGATGCGCAGCTTCTCTTCACCGGTCATCGACGCGCCGGGGCTCTGCTCGCCGTCGCGCAAGGTGGTATCGAAAATGATGACGCGGTCGTTGTGGCCCATGATGTGCTCTCCTCACGCCTGGCGCAGATACGCCAGGATCAGCTGCGGCCTGTCGCCGTGGACGCCGATGCAGCAATGAGGTGAATTGTCGCCGGAAACCCGCCAATGGCGAAAGCCTCGCCGCCGGCCAATGTACCGATCGGTTGACCGTTCAGGCGTTGCAGCCCTGGCGACACAGGCCGATCAGGTGATCGGCGATCGCAGCCCTGAGCGCATCGAGCTGCGCCTGGGAACAATGGCGCATGCGCTTGAGATTCAACCGGTGCAGATGCAGCGAGGGCACCCGCGCCTCGTACTCGCGCAGATCGCCCTTGATCAGGACCGGCAGGAACTGTTCGTCGCGGGCCCGGTAGCGCTGAATCAGCAACCGCAGCCCATCGAGAAACGGCATTTCCCGGGACGGCGCGAGCCGATGCACGCCGGGAATCTTGAGAAACAGGCCGGCGCCACCGACCGTCTCGCCAGGCAGCAGCTGAATACCGGTGGGTTCCACCGCGTCGGCCGGAATGTCGTGGAAGGTGTCCTGCCACGCCTGCTCGCTGGGCAGGATGGTGATGCCGCCCTGATTCTCGTCGGGCACCACGAAACTGTAGGTGCCGTAGAGCTTCTCCACGTAGCTGGAATAAACGCACAGGCGGCACTCGAAGCGCCGCAGGAAAGCGATCGCCTCGTTGCGATCGGTGATGGCATCGAGATCCCAATCCAGATCGTCCTGCTCTTCGAGCTCCTTCCAGCGGGCGGCGGCATAGGCGGCGGACGTAACGGGCATGGGCATTCCAAAGGGGCTCTCGCTCCCCCAACGCAGGAAGCGTGCCACGGCGCAGGGCGGCAACCGGCGTGGGTTGCGCACGCCGTACGGCAGGGCCGGCCTGACCGATGGCGACATAAAATGTCACATCCGGCCCGCCTGGGGTCAGCCGATCGGCGATGGCTGAGCCTGCGGCGCTTCTGCAGTACAATTGGCGCTTTTGCAAAACCGGCCCCTTCGATGATCGAACCCAAGCGCGTCCTGCGCGCCCTTGCCGAACACTGGACGTTGATCGAGCCGCTCTGCGAGCGTTTCGACCAGGGCACCCTGAGCCTGATCGAACTGCGCCAGCAGCTCTCCGGCCAGCTGCCCGAAGGCACCCCGACGGACATCACCGCCCTGCTCGATCAGTGGATACGCCTGGACATCCTGGTCCCGGTGGCCAAGAGCCCGAACCGCTTCGAACTCAACGCCCAGATCCACGACTTCCTGGCCTACCTGCGCCGCGAGCACCGGCTCGGCCTGTGCCTGGAAATCGAAGCCTACCTGCGCCACCTCGAGCGCCTGGCCGGTTACATCCAGGACGCCTTCGAGGTCCGCGACGCCCACGACCTGGCCCGCCAGCTGCGGCTGCTGGACATGCGCGTACGCGATGTCCTGAAGAAGCTCGACAACGACGAGCAGGCCCTGGTCGGTGTCGCCGACCGGGCCAAGACCAGCGACCGCCAGATCCCGCTGCGCCAGCGCTACGCCGAAGTGCTGGCGACCTGGGACGAGTACGTCGAGCCGATGATCCAACTGGTGGCGGCCGACGGCGCCTTCGAGCAGGGCGTGCGGCGTGTCGAACAGGTCCTGCTCAAGCTGCTCGGCGACCAGCAGCGTCTCGGCCAACTGGTCGACGATGACCTGCTGCTGCGCACCCATGCGCGCATCCTGGAGATGCAGACCACCGCCCAGCTGACCCTGCGTCGAGCCCGCGAACTGCTGCTGCCGCTGCGCGAGGAAGCCCGTCGCCACAACGCGGTGACCCGCGGCGCGGCGCTCGCCCTGTCCGTGATCCGCAAGAAGGGCATCGACGCCGTGCCGCAGGCCTCGATGCCGCTGTTCAGCCGTCCGCAGAGCACCTTCCTCGGCAGCGCCGCCCAGGTCGAGGCCTACGTCTACGCGCTGGCCCGCTTCGAGCCCAAGCCGGCCAAGTTTCCCAAGGCCGCGGCCGGGCGCAAAAGCGGCTCGCCGCAGGCACCGCGCACCGCGCGCGAGATGCTCGATCGCTGCGAGCAGGCACTGCCCCTGCCGGATCTCATGACCTGGCTGCTGGAACAGGAACCCGAAGGCGCCACCGACGAGCTGCTCTACTGGTTCTCGCGCCTGTCGCGTGACGCCCGTTTCCAGCGCGAACGCCTGGAGCGCCGCGAGTACCTGACCCGCGAACACTGCGTCAGCCTCAGCTCGTTCGCCCTGGTGGCCAACACCCATGGTTGAGCCTTACGCGGGGCGGACGACGCGAAGCCTGTCCGCCCCTGATCGCACCGAACTTTCCGCTGGACGAGGCCTTGCCCTTGTCCGCCCAACGATCTTCGAGCAACCTGAATGAACATCGACCTCAAGGAAATGACCCAGCTGGCGCCGATCTTCCGCGAGCTGTTCAAGGGCTATCACCTGTCGCGCAGCGAGCCGGAGTGCTATGCCCAGCTGTCCAACCTGCAGGACCAGTACCGCGCGCTGTTCAAGGCGCTCGGCTTCGAACTGGTCTGCGATCCGCGCGGTTTCTATTACTTCGTCCCCGAGCAGATGGGCGCCCAGGTGAACAAGACGGCGCAGCGCCTGGCCCTGTTCACCTTCATTCTGGTCGAACACATCGCCGACCAGGGTCGCGACCCGCTGGCCGTGCTCGACGGCGGTACCCTCGGCCGCGACGAGCTGCCGGCCCTGCTCGACAAGTACCGCGACCTGTTCGTCCAGGCCGAGGTCACCAGCCAGGAAGAACTCGAGGAAAAGATCATCCGCCGCCTGCTGCAGTTGGGCTTCGCCGAGGACAGCAACGGCATCTATCGCTTCCTGCCGCCAATGCACCGTTTCCTCGACGTCTGCCTGTCCGTCCAGCAGGACCGCGACCTGGCCGCGAGCCTGCACAGCAGCGACCTGTCGCTGCCCGCCCCGGTGCTGATCGACGAAGGCGAGGAAGAAGACATCATCGCGCTCGACGAAGACGCCGGGCAATCCGAGGAACAGGCCCTGGCCCGCGCCATCGCCGAAGAACAGGAGCTGCAAGCATGAGCGCCGAACGTTATGGCATCCGCCGCTTCGCCCTGCTCAATACCGCCGGCTACAGCCTCGGCATCTTTCCGCTTGAAACGCCGCTGTCGGTCTACGGCGCCAACAACCTCGGCAAGAGCGCCTCGATCAACGCGCTGCAGTTCCCCATCCTGGCGCGCATGTCCGACATGAGCTTCGGCAAGTACAGCCTGGAGCAGTCGCGCCGTTTCTACTTCGCCACCGACACCAGCTACATTCTGGTCGAGGTCATGCTGCCCCATGGTCCCCACGTGATCGGCGTCGCCGGCCGTGGGCCGGGTGGCGGCTTCGGCCACCAGTTCTTCGCCTATGCCGGCTCCCTGGACCTGGCGCATTACCAGGAGAACGGCACCTGCCTGCGTCAGCGCGAACTGTTCAAGAACCTCGGCCAAGCCGGCATCACCGCCTATGAACTCAAGCCCGACGAGCTGCGCCGCCTGCTGGTCGGTGGCCACACGTCCATTCCCCTGGACCTGACCCTGATCCCGCTGCGCTCGACCAGCGAGCAGAGCCTCAAGACCTTCCGCGCGTTGTTCATCAACCTGCTGCACATGCGCGAGATCACCGCGGCCAAGCTCAAGCAGCTGTTCCTCGATGCCTTCGAACACAGTCTGCGTTCGGGCAGCGTCGATTACATCGCCGCCACCGAAGAGGCCTTTCGCGACGTGCGCCGCATGGAGGGCGACTACCAGGCCCTGGTGACGGCCGGTCCGCTGATCGAAGCGCTGGCCGCAGGCGTCGCCCAGCGTGAAGTGCTGCGCGGCAAGCTGCACCGCCTCTCGCCGCTGCTCGACTCGCTGCTCGGCACCTGGCAGGACTACGCCGATGCGCGCCGCGAAGAGCTGGTCATCCAGGCCGAACACTATCGCCGCGAGCAGGACGGGCTGCAGAACGAACAACGCGGCGACACCGCCGAACTGATGCGCCTGGAGCGCGAGATCAGCGATATCCAGCGCTGGCTCGGCGAACTGGCGGTACTGAGGAACCGCTTCGCCCTGGTCGAAGACGCCAAGGTGCTCGAAGCCGCCCTGCTCAGCGCCAAGGATGCCCACGACGAACTCGCCGGCGCCCTGGCGCAGTCCCGCCAGTTCAGCAGCGAAGACCTGGACGAGCGGGTACGCGACTTGGAGCAGCGCCTCAAGTCGGTCCGCCAGCAGCTCGATCACGCCGACAACAACAGCTATTCCCGCCTGCGCGAAGAGTTTTCCCAGGCGGACGTCGACCGTCTCATGCGCCTGTTCAACGGCCAGCTGTTCAGCCTGCCGCTGGGTACCAACGGCATCGCGCTGGACGACGACGATCGCTGGGTCAAATCCCTCGAGGCCATTCTCGACGGCTTCAAGGGCGAGCGCTTCGAAGTGCCGGGCCTTTCCATCGACCTGTCCCACATCGAGCCGCCTGCCCTGCAGGCGCTGGCCGACCGCGCCGCCCTGCGCGACCAGCGCGATCGCCTGGAGCGCGAACTCAAGCAGCTGCGCGCGCAGCAGGCCGTCGCCGTCGACCGCACCGCGAGCAAGGCGCAGGCCGAGCAGCTCTACCAGGCGGTACTCGATGCCCAGAAGGCCCTGGAGGACTACCGCCGCAGCCAGACGCTGGCGGCCGAGGAGTCGCAGAAGCTCGAGCAACTGGCCCAGGCCGAGGCCGCACAGGACGACTACAAGCGCGCCAGCGAGGCCTTCACCGAACGCGTCCAGCAGCTGTCGGCCAAACTCCAGCTGGTCGGCCGTCAGCTGGCCGACCTCGAAGCCAAGCAGCGCACCCTCGAGGATGCGCTGCGCCGTCGCCAGCTGCTACCGGCGAACCTGCCGTTCGGCACGCCGTTCATGGAGCCGGTCGACGACTCGCTCGACAACCTGCTACCGCTGCTCAACGACTACCAGGACAGCTGGCAGGCCCTACAGCGCGTCGACGGCCAGATCGAGGCGCTCTACGCCCAGGTTCGCCTCAAGGGCGTCGCCAAGTTCGACAGCGAGGACGACCCCGAGCGACGCCTGCAACTGCTGGTCAACGCCTATGCCCATCGCCAGGACGAAGCCCTGACCCTGGCCAAGGCCCGGCGCGCCGCGGTGACCGATATCGCCCGCACGCTGCGCAACATTCGCAGCGACTACGACAACCTGGAACACCAGCTGGCGCTGTTCAACCGCGAGATCAACAAGCGCCAGGTCTCCAACCTCGCCAGCTTCCGCATCGTGCTCGCGCCCAACAAGGATGCGCTCAAGCACATCGACCAGATCATCCACAGCGCGGGGCAATACGAAGAGGGCGAAACGCTTTCGGTATTCGACCTGCAGCAGAGCAGCGAACAGGACACGCGCAACGAGGAAGCCAAGGAGTACCTGGCCCGCCTGGTGGCGGCGAACAACAACCAGCTGGGGCTCAAGGACCTGTTCGAGCTGGCATTCGAGATCACCAAGGTCGGCGGCCAACCGGTCATCCATACCGACATCGACGGCGCGGCGAGCAATGGCACCACCATGACCATCAAGGCGCTGACCAACATGTACCTGCTGCTGCACCTGATGGATCGCGACCAGGCCGGGCGTATCCGCCTGCCCTACTACCTCGACGAGGCCGCGGACATCGACGAGCGCAACCAGCAGGCGTTGATCGAAACCAGCCAGCAGCTGGGTTTCGTGCCGATCCTGGCCTCGGTCAAACCGCAGGTGTCAGCGCAGGTGGCGATCGATCTGGAAGCGGGCAGCGGGCCCAACGGCATCTACATCGACGAGGCCGACTGGAAATACATCGCCCGCCGAGAGCCGCAGGGCACGTCGGCAGCGCCTTCGCAGACCGAGGCGCAAACCGCCTGAGAAGGGTGCGCGCGGTCGGGCCACGCTCTGCGGCCCGAGGATGTCACCAAGCGGCGGGCTTGCCCTGAAGGCAGGCCCGCCGCCCATCTTCATGGCTTGAGCGGTATCTTCGGCGACCAGCCCAGCCATTCGTCACGCACGTTCTTGAACAGCACGAAGGTCTGCCCCGGCAGCGCCGCGTTGCCCATCTGATCGCCTTCCGGCGTCGCGAAGGCGATGCCCCCTTCGATCATCGACTCGAGCGAGTCGGTACGGAACTGCGCGCCCTTGAGCAGGCTGATGTCGACACCGAAGCCACTGGTTTCCCAGAAACGGCTGCCGGTGTGCACCAGAGGCGCATAGCGGGGCTCGATCAGCACCCTGATCAGCACGCGATCGCCGTTGGGGCCCAGCTGGTAATCGAGTACCCGTCCCACCGGCACCTCGCGGTAGGTGACCGAATTGCCCGACTTGATCGAGCCGAGCCGATCGGCACTGAGCACCAGTTGCAGCCCCTCGAGCGCCGGCTCCAGCGGCGCCTGGTCCAGAGCGACGAAGTCGTGCTGACGCGATCCGCCGCGCTTGCCGGGTTGCAGTTCGAGGTAGGGCCCAGTGACCAGGGTTTCGAGGTTGGCGGTGCGCATCAGGCCCAGCTCCGGACGCACCACCCAGAACGCCGAGCCGGCTCGGGTGGTCGCCTCGATTGCGGTGGTGATGCGGGCATTGAGCATCACCGCGCTCAGGTCTTCGGTGAGCTCCACCGTCTCGACCCGTCCGACCTCGATGCCCTTGAAGCGAATGGGTGTGCCGGCCGACAGGCCATCGCCGCGCTCGACCCGGATACGGATCTGCTCGCCCACCTGCATCGCCGCCTCGCGATTCTTGTGCAGGCTGTAGCGCTGGACCCGCTTGCCGACCGGCGCCTCGGGGTCAGGCGTCTCGAAGGCGATGCCACCGGCCAGCAGGCTTTGCAGCGACTCGCTGCGCACCTCGATCCCGGATAGGCCGCCCGTGAGGGAGATCCCGCTGGCGTTCCAGAAGCGCGTCGAGCTGTTGATCAGGTTCTCGTAAGCCGGCTCGATATGAACCCCGACGATGACCTGCTGCAGGTCTCGGGAGAACTGGTAGCTCTGCACCGACCCCACGCGCACCTGGCGGTAGAGCACGGGGCTTCCGACATCCAGCGATCCCAGCTGGTCGGTAGCCAGCACCAGATGCCGGCCCGGCGCGCGGACGTCCAGCGGCGGCGCCTTGATCCGCGCCTGGAATTCCCGGCGCGGCGCGGCGCCCTTCTCACCCGGACGGATCGCGATGTAGTTGCCCTTCACCAGCGCCTCGAGGCCATTGATGCCGGCCAGCGAGATCGAAGGCTTTACCGTCCAGAAGTCGGTGCCCTCGACCAGCGATTCCTCCATCAAGGGGTCCATGGTCAGCTCCGCGGTTGCCGCGGTGAGGTCGCTGTCGACGCTCAGCACCTTGAGCGTACCGACCTGCATCCCCTTGTACATGACCGGCGTACGCCCGGCCTGCAGCCCTTCGAAGTCTGCCAGGCGCACCGAGACCTTGATGCCGGCCTGGGCCGCATCGAAATCGTCATAGAGACGAAATGGAAGGCTTGGGTCGGTGGGCGGGCTGTCCTTGCGGTACTCCGGCGTGGCGAAGGCGATGCCGCCGGCGACGATGCTCGCCAGGGATTCGGCGTGAACCTTGACGCCAGAAAGATCCGCATCGACGGTGAACCCGCTGGCGTTCCAGAAACGCGTGTGCTTGCGGACCAGATCCGCATAGGCCGGCTCGATATACACCTTGATCTCGACCGTATGCTGGTCGTCGGCGAGTACGTAGTTCTTCACCTGGCCGACCTGGATCTGCTTGTAGAACACCGGGCTGCCGCGGTTGATCGAACCCAGTCGCTCCGCCTTGAGGGTCAGGTGCAGGCCCGGCCGGGCGTCGGACATCGGCGGTTCCTCGGATAGCGCGGTGAAGGTACGCGCCGCTTCGCCGCCGCCCGGGGCGACGCCGATGTAGTTGCCCGAGACCAGGGTTTCCAGGCCCGTGATACCGGCCAGGGTCACGCTGGGCCTGACCAGCCAGAAACGCGTGTCCTGCCGCAGATAGTCCTCGGCGCTCTTGTCGATCTCGAGGGTGGCGATGACGCCACCGCTCCCTTGGCTGCCGTCGAGCGTCAACGCGCGTACGGCACCGATGGACATGCCCTTGTAGACGACCTGCGTCTTGCCCACCTCGATGCCTTCGCCACTGTCGAAGACCACCTCGATGGTGATACCGCGCTGGCTGTAGGCCTGCCAGGCGAGCCAGCCTCCGATCAGGAGGGCGATCAGGGGCAGGATCCAGATGGCCGACCAGTTGGAAGCCGGGCGGGTTCGGGCGACTGGAAGGTCAGTCATGGTGCTTGGGGGTCTCCGTGTTGTCCCAGATAAGGCGCGGATCGAACGTCAGCGCGGCGAGCATGGTCAGGATCACCACGCTGGCGAAGGCCACTGCACCGAAACCGGCTTCCACACTGGCCAAACTGCCGAAATTCACCACCGCGACCAGAATCGCGATGACGAAGATGTCGAGCATCGACCAGCGGCCGATCCACTCGATGAAGCGAAACATGAATATCCGCTGTCGCGGCGAAAGCCGCTGGCGGCGTTGCACGGAAACGAGCAACAGCCCGATGCCCAGCAACTTGAAGGTCGGCACGACGATGCTCGCCACGAACACCACGGCCGCGATCGGCAGCATGCCGTGCTGCACCAGGGTGATCACGCCGGACATGATGGTGTCGGGCTTGCCCTGCCCCAGGGAGCGCACGGTCATGATGGGAAGCAGGTTGGCCGGCAGGTAGAGCAAGGCGGCCGTGATCAGCAATGCCCAGGTTCGACCAAGGCTGTTGGGGCGCCGCGGATAGATGCGTGCGCCGCAGCGCAGGCAGCTCTGGCCATCGGGGTCGATCAGCCGATTGAGCTGGTGGCACTCGTGGCAAAGCAGCAGGCCGGCATCAATCGCGCGCATCGTCACGCACCGACAAGGCTTCCCATACCTGATGGGGGGACATGATGATCTCCAGGAATATCTGCACCAACAGCAATCCCACGAAGCAGGCCAGCCCGACGCCCAGGCTCAGGTCGGCCATGTCGTTCAACTTGATGATCGAGACGAGAATCCCGAGCAGATAGACTTCGAGCATTCCCCATTCACGCAAATGGTGGTACGTGCGGTAGAGCAGCAGCCCGCCACGACGCCCGCGCCCGGATACGATGCTCAACAGCACCGCCAGCTGGCAGAGCAGCTTCATCAGCGGGACAGCCATGCTGCAGAGGAACACCACCACCGCGATGCCCTCCATGCCGCTCCGATAGAGACCGAGCACACCACTCCACACGGTCTCGTGAGCGGTACGCCCCATCACGTTCAGGTACATGATCGGCAGGAAATTGGCCGGTACGTACAGCAGCAAGGCGGCAATCACCAAGGCCAGACTGCGACCGATGAAGCGGTCGCGCTCGGTATGCAGGCCATAGCCACAGCGCGGACATTCGGCCTGCTCGCCAACCTTGAGTTCGGCCTTGAGCATCAGCAGATCACATTCAGGGCAGGCGGCGAGTCGCTCCGACGGCAGATCGATCAACGAAACGCTATCGACTGAGTCCTTTGGCATTCCTGAACTGGCCTCGCGGGCAAAATCGCCATTCTAAGGGATCGCGTTCCGGCGCGTCGCAGCTAGCCGCGATTCCGCGGCACCATTCGGC
>NZ_QLAE01000051.1 GCF_005876855.1 Stutzerimonas nosocomialis
CTCCGGCTTCACCCGAAGATAAAGGCCGTTGCCGTCCAGCTCTCTATATTCCTTTGCCTCTGGCTCTAAGGTGGCTAGCACGGTATCCGCCAGGGGGCGGCGTTTGATCCGATCATAATCACCTCAACTCAATTTACGGTCTTATCTTGACTGCGGTTCGAGGTTCATGGAGCAGGATTGCTTGGTGTGATTCCAGGTTTCAATCACGAAGTGCGAAAATGGATGGGGCTGACATCGCTCGCTCAAGGCGCGGTTGCCAATACCTTACGAGCGAACGTAACCAATTCAGGGCAGTCACCGTTGGTGCTGTTTCGGTCAACAAAAAAGCCTCGGATGCCTACTGCCGTTGGCCCATCTCGGTCGCAACGTTGGGAGTCACCGATCATCCACGATGCGGTCGGGGACGCCCCAAGCTGATCGCAAATCCAACTGTAGATGGTGGGTTCGGGCTTCATTACGCCTAAATCACAGCTAAATGCATATGCGTCTAGCATGGGGTAGCAACGCAGGACGGCTTGCCGGTACGGGAAAGCCAAATTCGAGCAAACACCGATTCGAATGCCTTGCTCTTGGAGCAGTTTCACCGCTTCGAGCCCGTCAGGATATGCCTCAACGGCTGCGATCTCTTCTGCCAGGACAGTTTCCAGAGTGCTCAATTGTTCAGGGCTTGCAGTGATCCCCAAATGCGCTGCGGCTTGCGTCAACGTTATCGCAGATTTCATCAGGAAAGACGCGTCGTCCGGGCGGGGGCGCCGCCCATGCGCCTTTCCGATCTTCATCAACTGTCGGTACGGATGCGACCCATCTTGAATCTTTATCAGTGTCCCGAAAGCATCAAAAATGACGGCTTGTATGGTCATTAGACATCCCGTCACGACAGGGTATCGAAGGCTGGCGCATTCAACCGACGTGCTTGATTGGCCCCGAATACTTCGCTATAGCATGATTATTGGTTACTAGGATGAAGCCTTCCGAAGCTGCTTGTCCAATGAGCATCCGATCAAATGGGCGCTGTGAAGGAGAGGCGAGGCCGCAGCCTTAATGGCGTGTCGGCTGGTCATGGACAGCTCCTTGTAGTCGCCGTCCAGAAGAGACCTTCTTAGTACTCCTGAATCGAACTGATAGCTGGCTTTGCTCATCGCGTTTTTGGCCGATTTTCCAGCTGCTAGCGGCGCTGATGAACAGCTCATTGGCGCGATCCTCGATCATCTCCACAGCCCCGAGTTAGCTAACCTACTTAGTCTATCCCCTCGTTGGAGGGGCAGCTGTCATGGTCAATTGCAGGCTGTAAATAATTGCGGTTTTTCCGTGACGCTGCGGTTATATGAAATTATGGCTCAGCCATAATTATTGCTGAGCCATAATTTTCATCATTTTGTGGCCTCGCCGTACAGCTCGACGCGTGGCGCGCTTCGTGCGTGTACTAGATGGGTAGCTAGGTGTTAGTGAGCAGATCTCAGCGTACGCAGACTTTCTCGAACCTGCCCCTCGCTACAAATTACTCAGATCATCCGCTTTCGTTTGCAATTTAAGCAGTCGCGAGGAGTCGCGGTACCCTTCCGCGTCACCGACGCGCCTCGCTTGTGGTGATTACCAACGGTGCGAAATTTCAAAATTCGAAAAGAAGACTCCGAGCCGGTTGGATCAGCCTCGCATCGTCCGTGGAGATATGTCTTGATCTCAAATAGTCATTGACCGCGCCCAGGGTAAGTCCGATAAGGGTTATCTTCTTGCTCTTCTGGTGCATGAGTTCTGGCAATCCTTGTCAATATATACGTATTGCAAATACCGATGGTCAGTGATTGGCTTTTTCTTTTCTAAAAGTGCTTGACGGGCGGTCGTTGGGGCTGGATTATTTTATTGCATTGGTTTCAGGTTGCTGTTTTTTGTCCAATACTGAGCGTAGTGGGGCGACGCCATAGGCTTGCATTGATGAATAAAGTACTTAGTTTAATAATGGAGGTTGATGGGGTTGCGCTGTTCGCCTTTTAGACTCAGGCCATATATCAAAAGTCAGAACTGACGCTCATTGGGAAGCAAGCTTTTCATACTTGGTAGTTTTGTCAAGGTAGGAAAGTTTTGCCCAGATTCTGCCTCTAGACATCTATGGTTCAGATAGAGAGACGGTATGGACGATTTAAAGAAAATATCTCATTTGTTATACGCCCCGGGTGAGGTAATGCCTGGTATCGAGATGTCGTTATGAAAACTCTGGATTGAAAAAAACCAAGCAGGCAAGGGTTTTTTCCGGATGATTGCGAGCGCTAATGTAGGGCTAAACCCCCGGCATATGAAAGCCTTAGGAGCGGTGGAAATGAGTATTTCGCTAGTTGCCTTTAGACCACGATGGGCTGACGACGGGGCGGGCTGAAGAGAGGCTTAGCCCACCCTGAGTTGATCAAACGGCGTAAGTTTTTCTTCTTCGCCACGTCCTCTAAGCTCGCTAAGCGCTACTCTAATTTTTTGAACGATCTTAGTATGTTGAATGCTGCGGAATGTATTCGTCGGCTGTAGATGAACCAGATCCATGCGCCTCTGTTGGTTCAATCTATAAAGCGTGCGTCGGTTGCCGGGCATTGGTAAACGAAAGGCTACCGAGACAGTAAAAGTTTGAAGTGAGCAACCTTCAAGTTAATCAGGTGACTACAATAAAGCCAACGTCTAACCGAGTCGCATTGAAGTCAATTTAGTCGATTAAACGTCTTTATCTATAGCGCGCCTGCGGTTGCATGCGGCTTTTGATTAGGAATGCAATGGCGGGACATTAGCGCTTGCACGCTTACCGTGACGCATTCAAACCTAAAATATCCAGTTGCTCGGTCAGCCAGCGATGTGCCTGATATGTACTCTGAAATTTACGAGCTAGGGTGCGTACACCTTTATCTACGTTACAGTCACGGAGCGTGACGCCAAGACCTTCTCCGTCGATTTCGTAGGTCTTTGCTTTCATATCGCCGAGCCGCATCGCAAGCAGCCTAACGTCATCGAGTGAATGAATGGGGGCGATGTTGTGCTTGCGCACGTAGGAGCGTACCTTCTTTGAAAGCTCATTGAAGTCATCTGCATTAATGCGGTGGACTATATCATCTGAATCTGGGATTTGCTCCGGATAGTCATCATCAAGTGATACGCAGTGTTCCACACCGTGAATGCTTACTACTAGATATTGACCGCCGTATTCGTCACGCTCGCAGTTGAGAATTAGGATGGACATGTTTTTTCCCTCAGGTTGTTGTTCTGTCCATAGTCTAAGTTCCTCCGCGTAAAAAAGGCAATAGGCTATACTGTATTTTTATACAGCTCTCGGTTAATGCCCCGAAGGCCGTTCGGCCTGGCTATCTCGTAGAGGTGTCCGGCCCAAGATTCCATAATTTAGAAGTAGCACAAGGCGTATGTCGTGGGCAGTGGTGTCTCGGTAAGCGATCGCGCTGGTCCGTCGCCGACCCAGGCTGTGAGCGCATTGAAAATTACTCCACTTGGTTCTGGCATTTAAAAATGTAAATCGGCTGAAAGAGTGGAAGCACCCGCTCATGCTCAGCGCTATCCAGTCGGTCTATGTGCTGCTCCCGGCGGGTCGTCTTGTAGGATCAGGTACCATGGTGCGTCCTTGGCCAACGAACCAAAGTCCGGAATGTGATATAGAAAGAATAGAGTTTTTGCACCTTTGCAAAATTTGGCTTTGGGGTTATATAAAAATAATGTTCTGGTTGTTGTTTTTTTGTTTTCGTATTTGCAATAATTGATTGTGTGACATGTGTCGCGTAAATAATAAGAAGAAGAATAGCATGAATGCAGAGACTCAAAGAGCCTACATCAGTTTGGCCAGTAACTTCTATGCGACTCGAATGCAGGGCGTTGAGCTTGATGAGCTCAATATTATTGGTGCTTTGCTACGAGCTGCCCCCGATTACCGTCCCGATTATTACCGGCGCTTACGTAACGCTTTGGCGTTTGATCAAAAGCATCGAGGCAATTTCTGGGCTGCCCAAGAAATCAATCGGACGCTCAATCCGGTCACTGTGTTGAATCTGCCGCGAAAGAAAAAGCAGCGACGTCCGCAAAAGCTTTCTACCCCTGATTTTGAGGCCTGGCTACGGTGTCTGGCTGAACGAGATATGCCTGTCGAAGCGGGAGCTTTAATGGTGATATCTCTCACCGGAGCGCGACCATGCGAGCTTAACGGAATTTCCATCGATGACCGGCGCATCCATATATCCGGTGCAAAGCTTAGCCACAACGGTTTACGCGGCGCTAGCCGAACGCTTGAGGCTGACGATGGCGTCTGTAAAATCTTGAGAAACGCTCTCGCTGCTTTTAAATGTCAGCCCCGCAGTATGGATTCAATACGCGTTGCACTTAATCAAGTGGCCACTGAGCTATTCGGTAGAAGAAAAGTGCCGAGCATGTACACGCTTCGTCATCAATTTGGAGCGAATCTGAAAGCCTCAGGTTTTTCTGAGATTGAGATGGCATACGTCATGGGGCACCAAGCTACCGATTCGATTAGCCGGTACGGAGATAAAAGACTTGGTCGAGCAGAAGCGGTTAAGGTTAAGCCCGCAAGTGATGCTGATCTATCCAAGGTGAGAAAAACGGTGCCTGCGCGAATGCGTGGGGTCGCTCTAGCTCTCAGCGATAAGCGAGACTTGGGTCGTAGGTCTGAGGTCGCTGACGGCTGAGGTGATGTGATTCGTCTATTGGTCTGGTCATTTGTAAGCGCTCCATAACCACACCTTCAACTGAGCTATCCGTTTCCGGATGCTGGGCTCCCTGTTTTCCCCAGTGGAGCCCCGTCATGATGCGTCCCGACGCCAAGGTGCAGAAGGTCTACCTCTATCCCAAGCCCGTCGGCTTTCGCAAATCCATCAACGGTCTGGCCGCCCTGGTCGAGCTGAATATCAAGGTGGAGCGCTTACGGTCATTTCAGCGGACAACCCGGCTAAAGTCCTCTAGCGCTCATGCAGCTCCAGAGCAGCCCGCGACCGCTGAGTGATCTCATCTCGCAGCCCTTGTGGCTTATGAACCTGAATAGCCCCTGCGTGAGATAACACCCACCACTTCAGCTCCCAGCTGTCATTCACCGTAGCGGTCAGTTTTGAGCCGTCATCCTCTGCAACCAGCAGCATGTCATGTGAAATGGGGGCTTCTTGCAGAAGGCGGGCAAGGCTTTCGCTCACCCAGGCTTCAAGCTGAATCTTCTCGTGTGTACCAAACTGCATGGCGCCGCTATCGACATAGTCCTGCAAATTAAATCCGTCGGGTTTGCAGCTGGCACTTGCGAGCAGGCGCGCTTCTTCGAAACGGTGAACAACGAACTGGCGGATGTCGTCGAAGGGTTCGGCGGTGGCAATGAGGTAGGTGGTGTGTGCTCGCTGTACAAGACCCAAGGGGTTAAGTGTGAAGTTGTGGAACTGATTTTTGTGGGCTGAGTAGTAGCGGCAGCTGAGCTGGATGTCGTTCATCAATGCTTGCTGAATAATTTCCAAGAGGTCGGCTTTGATATCGGGAGGGGTCTGGGAGAGTTCTGGCTGTACGCTTGCCACCTTGTCCAGCCAACGAGCTGAAGGATTTTCTTCGCTCATGGCTTCCAGCTTTTGCCGGGCCAGGTTGAAGCGCGGCTCTAGTGTTTTAAGCATAAAGGTCGGAATCAATGGCCTGATGCTGTCTTCCACCAGTCGCAAGGTAAGAGCTTCGCTAAGTGAGATGCCAGGAAGCTCGGCACTTTTGCCGGGCATCCAGTGCCAGCCGTAGGGCATGCCTTTGCTGTTGCATTGCAGTGGGAAAAGCCTGGAAAGCTCGACGAGGTCACGTTCGATGGTGCGCTTGGTGGTCGGGTGCCCTGCGTCACTGAGTAGGCTTTGCAACTCAAGCGTTGTGATACCCGGACCCTTGGGTGGCAGCAGCTTGAGCAGTTCCCATTGGCGGGTCAGTGTGCTGCGACTGGTGGCTGATGGCACGGCGTTCATCCATAAAATCGGCTGCATGCCAGCATCATGATGTGCCCAATCGCTTCAATCAACGTTGGGGCGGTGGGCCCACACAAAAATCAGCGCGATCTGGAGGGGTGTCACTGCGCAGCAAATCAGCCAGCTCTAATTTAGGTCGCGGCATCGTCTGCGGCTGTGAATCCGAGATGAGCTGCTGGCCGGCCCCTAGGAAAAATTCTGTTGAGGCCGTCAGCATCAAGCTGATGTCGTTTTGGTTTTCGTCGTTCTCGCCCAGCTCCCCGCTAAAAAACGCTTCACTAAATGCGCTGCAGATTTGCGCAGGTGTCGCCTCCAGCTCTTTTAAAATTTGATATCTCTTCCCCAGCAACCGCTCTGCAGCGCCTTCGAAATCAACGGCGTTATAGGCTTCGGATGTTCCCGCCGCTGCATCAACCATTTCGCACTCCTGCCTTGCCGCTTAACCGATCTGCTTTGTTGGGTGTTTGAAGATGACCTTGGGGCAACGTTCTACCACTCAGCAAAACCAATCGCTCTCATGGTCGTGGCGGTTTTTAAGCTGCTTTCGGCCAGTAACGCATCAACCACCTGATCGGCATTGGTGAATGGTTGGAAGCGTGCACGTCGTGCGATCAGTGCAAAGTCACCTGGGGTCAGGCAGCTTTGCCGAAGTAGTCGCGCGAGCTTGAGGCTGTCTGGCTTTTTGAGGCCCATTTGCCGCAGGTACTGTCGAAGCAGGTTGGTGATCTGTTCAGTGCCGAGGTAGTCGAAATTGATTTTTAAATCAAAGCGTCGCAGTGAGGCCTCGTCGAGGTTTTCCATGAGGTTCGTGGAAGCTATAAATAGCCCGCGATAGCTCTCCATCTGCGTCAGCATTTCGTTTACCGCGCTTACTTCCCAGCTGTGGCGTGCCTTTCGACGGTCTTGCAGGAAACTGTCAACTTCATCGAGAAGCAAGACAGCATCATCATCGGTGGCCTGCTCAAATGCTCGGGCGAAGTTCTGCTCGGTCATGCCGACGTAAGGCGAGATGAGGTCGGATGCCCGACGAGTCAGAAGCGGCTTACCAAGTTGATTCGCCAACCAATGACCAAACGCAGTCTTACCTGTGCCCGGTGGGCCATAAAAGCACAGGCGCGCCTCACCATGATTGCGCAACCCAGTAAGCAGTTGGTCGAGAGGCATATTGGTATTGGCCAGGTTTGGGCTGTAGAACTCAGGCAATGCCTGCATACGATTCTGCCCTAGGCGCGCAAACCCTTGGGCCTGCAGTGTGGCGTTGACCAGAAATTCGACTGTCGTGTCCAAGGTCGCAGATGCGTCTTGAGCCTGGCTGTTTGCAACGTCCATGGCCCGCGTAATGATGGCGGGCATCAGCTGTTCGTGATCAGCGAGCTTTTCGACTAGCGACTGAGTCAGGCGGTTGTCACTGGCGTTGCGGATAATGCCTTCACGCTGAAGCCGAGGTGGATTTTCCAACTTGAGCACAAGGTCGAAACGCCGGATGTAGGCATTATCCAAGGCCCTGATGTTGTTGGTCAGCCAGAAGCAGGGGATTGGATTCTCCTCAAGCATGCGGTTAGTCCAACCTTTTTGCCGTTCTTGGCCTCCCATAAACATGGCCAACTCATTGCTGCCACTGAACAGATCCTCGATCTCATCCAGTACCAACAGCGTCTTTTTCTGGCTGAGTACGCACATGGCCGACCTTAAGGCGCATAGGCGTCCGCGCCGATCAATCGGATCACCACTGTTATCTGTGCAGGCAATTTCAAATAGTTCAGCCTGCAACTCGCTGGCAAGCAGGCGTGTGATCTGGCTCTTGCCGGTGCCGGGTGGGCCGTAGATAAGGATGTTAGCCCCGACTTTTTTCGCGTCGAGTACTTGCTGCAGATAAGGGCGAGTGATGTTGAGTGGGGTGTCGAGGTGAATAAAATCTTTGGCTTCCAGCTTGCTTTCGGGGGCAGGGCGAAATGCACTTTGGAACAGCCCAATAGCGCTACCTTGGTGATGACGAACGGAGAACAGTAGATCCTTGTTGTTAAAGTCCAAGAGGTCCGACATGTGATTGCGCACGCCGCTGCGCAGGTGGGCCTCAAGCAACCCTGACTGCACCAGGCGGCCTTCTGCTGAAAGACGTAAGCGCAGCTCATTCTGCGGGATGTCCAACAATGTGCTCAGCACTCGGATAAGGCGGTTAAAGCCGATGTGACCGAGTTCATTGCAACAGTCATCCAGCAGGGTGTCTGTATTCATCACCGAGCAGAAACTGATCAGCTTTTGCTCGATTTCATCCAGGCCAATCAGCTGTGCAAGTTTTGTCAGATTCGCCTGAAGGTTGTCTGGTAGTTCAGGGGAAGGAAACGCTTTGTCGAAGAGCTTGCGCTCTTTGCGCAGCTCAGCCAGTGATCGCTCCTGAAAGCTGGATTTTCTGGCGAGGTTCGAGTGTCTAGCTCTACCAGGTAGAATCCCGGGGAAAGGGGAGTCGTCCTCATCTTCTTCACCACTCTCAGCAGCGTCTACCAGCCAGTAGATCCCAAGCTCGCGAGCGACATCGTCATCACTGAAGCAACCGTGATTGATGAAATCCCGATGGCCGCCGCAATCAATCATCAGCTTAAACATCCACCTCAGAGCAAGCGGGCATGTGTCCTGGTTATGTGGGCCAGATTTGCGAGCGGCTTTCGGCATCTTAAGTCCCTCCAGAGAGTGTGGAGGCATTGTGAGTGAGGGGTGCGACGTAATGTGTCGCATGCTTTGCGCGCAGGGTTTGCTGGCTTGCGATGACTTTAAGCTTCTAACTCTCCCAAGAGCATCAACGCTGGAAGAGGGTGCGAGTGGAAGGTGGCAGCTAATTTCAGGTTGTCTAAATGCTCATTGATTTTCTCTAGTGCGCCACCCAGCTCTGAGTACATCTGCAGGGATAATTCGTCACCCGCAAAAAGCGCGGCGAAACATTGGTTGAAACGGAAGCGCTGTAGTTGTGCCCATGGCACTTGCCGACAATCCTCATAAGGGATGATTTCCAAAACTAGCTTTCGGCTTTCACAGGCTTTCAGAACGCTGAGCAGGTCCGTAATGTCGATGCAGGCTAGGCCCGCATGCATTAAGGTTGCGCGAATCATGGCAATAGCTTGCTCTGCCCACAGCATGAATTCAGACGGACTAAGTTGCCTGGTGCATATGATCTGATAGCTATTATCTGGCAGCGTGCGCGATGTGTTGGCATTGTCGAAATAAAGCGTCGCAAGCGCGCCATTCGCTGGCCGGCAGTAACCCAGCGGTGCACTAATGACAAAGTTTAAGTCACTTTCCCCTAGGCAAGGCACTGGGTAATCCGGGGAGAAGCTCGTCTGCATGGCCTCTGTAAATGTACAGAAGTCCATAACGCTTAAGCGTGTCCAGTACAGCGGGTGTTCGGTCTCTGCTTGCGACATCCCATGGCCTCACTCTGCTGATTTGAGGCGAATGATTTTGCGGCCTACGGCCAAGCTGACCAACCAGCTGATAAGTTGGGCGTAGTTGATATCCTCCAGCGCCGAGATTTGCTTACGCGCCTCTTCCAGACTGGCGAGCATTGCGCGCATGGCGTGAGCATCCAGCGTGTGAGTCAGCCCCGCTCTGGAGATCAGCGTGACGGGTTCAAGCAAGGCATCAAATGCATCTTGCTGGATCAGCAGGCGCGACAGATTGCTCAGTTGCTCTTGCAGATGCTCCGGTGGTTCAGAAGGGCTTAGAAAGCCGGCCAGGCTGATAATTCGACGACCCAGGCGCTTGGTGTTCGAGGTTTCCTGCAGAAGAGATTCGAGGTTTTCCTTTATGAGGCGATCCATGGTGCATCCCCTAAATACAATGAGCACCAATGGTGAATTATGCTTGCGACGAAATGCGTCGTGAGCGCAGCTTTTCGTCATTCATATGTGGGGCATCGAGGGCCCCTATGGTAACTGGCATGAACTCATTCGCCGGTTTGCCAGTGAGTAGATTGAGCGTAACCCAGATCAGGAGCCCGCAACATTATGGTCGGGAGTCAGGGACTGTGACATTTTTGACAACGGTAAGTCCTGCTACATGACATCCAGCTCCAAACTGTCAAAAGTATCTTTTGAACACTTGGCCGTGTTCATGGCAAAGCACTGTGGGCCCCATGTCAAAGTATTGTATGAGGGCTATGATATGCCGTTTGGCGACGTCAAAGGATGGAGAGCCTACCTGCATTTTGAGCAGGCCAAATTGTGGGATCCGGATGATGAAGGCGGTTGGTGCGTGGTCACGTTTTAGGCTCAAGACCTGGGTTTTAGCATGAAAGAGGGCTTGGTCATCCAGCCCCCTCAGCGCGATTACTTGCGCAGTACGCTATCTCGGAAGCGCTGGCTTAGACTGGGTATTTCAAGAAGTACCTCGTCGTCAGTGAAAACTTCAAGGCTGTGATCTTCCATCCGTTCGCTGGTGTGGCCCTTGATCCAAAACTTACGAGTGTCAGCATTAAAGACATAGCCAGCGTTGAATTCATTACCTGCCAAACGATCAGGTATGGCATTCCCCCTGCGGCTTAAACCCGTGATTGTAATCGTCAGGTGCGCCATCTGGTCCATTTCGGGGCAAACCAAATCATGAAGGTCTGGCCAGTATTCAATGTCGCCTTCTGATGCGCGCCACCCACGAACCTCATTCACCTTGTCCAGGCTGTCATAGGGATGCGAATGAAAGGTGCCTATCAGTTCAAGTTGAGGCCAGTATTCGGTAAAAAATTCTCGCTTACTGCGAATTGATTCAGCCGACGGATGTACCCAGTCAGTGTGACGGAGTGCGGAGGTTTCCACCGTAGCGGTTACTGCCACCAACCTAGGTGGAACGCCGTTCTCGCGCGCAGGTAGTGCATAGCCCCAGAGCAGTCCAAAAGTCTCAAGATTGGTTTTGCCCGGACCCTTGGCATGCGTGCGATGTTCCATTTCATAGGCTTCAATCGCAGATGTCAAAAGCTGAGGAACAACATGATCTTCAATGATTATCTGGGTGCGCATACCAATTCAGCTCCTTGATTTTGAGGGCAAAGGATAGGTCAGGCGCCCTGCGATGACATCAGAGCCATCGTAAATTTTTCTCCAGACGATTCAGTAAAACAAACAGATCGCACTTCCGTTTCGGAGGCCTGGATTGCCACCGAGAGGAGCTTCATACGAGTCTGCACCGGCTCGTCTACGGTCACGCTCGTTTGCTCGTAGCGGTGCTCTCTGGATAGCAACCGCTCATGCTTTCGCGGGGCTTGTCTAATGGACCCGCGTATTTACCTCTCTTCTGTCGCGCTAGTTACGGTAGTGCCTCTGGACTGGCCCGGAGGAAGTCGAGCAGAAGCCTCTCAGTTTCATATATTCTCGAGTAGGCGACCCGGCACCCTAGCGCGCTTAAGGAGCTTCTGGCCGGTGGGGGTACGGCATTCCGTACCTAGGCGGCGACCAGGCAGGTCGTCTGCCGTCCAACGGGTACCGGTGACGAAGTGCCGGAGAACGGGGCTCTCGGCGGGTGCGGTATGTCAAAATGCCATTCTTGAAAGTGTTGGTCCGGGTATTCGAAGTGGCAGGGCAATGGGATTGACGGTCAAGGTGATGTCGCGGGGCAGGGTGATCGATCGCATTGCCAGCTCCGTACGAATGGAATCGGGTAGTCCGGTCGTTTCCTATCGGGAGCGCCTGTGGCCGGTCGTGGACGGCTGCATCGATTTGGACGAGGGTCATTCCGGGCATGATGCGCACCAGCACGAATGGGCGCAGCTTGTGGAGCGTCTTCTGCCGCAGCCGCTTCCCGAGCGGATCGAACACTGCAACGCTCTGCTGGAAACGCGCTTCAGGGCATCTCTGCCCCGGGGCGTCGTGCAGGCAATCTGCTCCCTGGCATCGTTGCGCCTCGAACGGCAGGCGCGGGAGCTGCTGGTCGACTTTCTAAGCGAGAAGCACGACTCGACGCGCCTGCGCAGGCTTCTCCAGCTTCAGCTGCTTTTCATGGAGCGTACCGGCAGGCCCGAGAAGCCTGCGGTCCCTTCGGCAGCTTCCATCCCGGACGCGGCTGCGGAAGCTCCGCCGGAGGTTTCCGACTGGCTATGGGCGGCGGCCGAGGACCCGGTGAAACCGGAGGTTGACGACACGGCACTCAGACGGGCTGCGCAGCAGATGCAGGCGGACATCGGCCGCCACATCGCGCTCGAGTCGGGAGAGGCCATACCGGGCTTCGACGATACGGGCGACGCGTCATGGCCGCAGGAACCGTCCGGCACCCCGGCGGCCGAGAGCGGATCGGAAAGCGAAAGAAGACTCCTGGAGAGAACCGCGAGGCTCGGCCCGGTGGCGCTGGATCTGCTGAGGTACTTTTCGGACAACCCCGGGGACCATGCGTCCCATGCACAGCAGGTGCTTGGCCACCCGCTCGCGGAAATCAACCGTCTTCTAGCCGGCAGTCTCGGCCACTACGTAAAAAGGGGCTCCGCCGGCGGATGGGAGTGTCACCCATGGACCAGCGATGTGCTCGACGCACTGGACGGAGCGCCCTCATGACATGTGCCGGAATGAACATGCGTCATTCGTTCGGGGATGCGGCCTTCAGCGCCTGCAGCAGTTCGGGCAGCGCGGTCTCGGGTTTCCGCAGGTCGCACTCCCAAACGACGATTACCCTCCAGCCGGCCGCGCGCAGCGCCGCAACGGCGTGTCGGTCCCTCGCCGCGTTGCCTTCGAGCTTGGCCGCCCAGAACTCGGGGCGGGTCTTCGGAAGGACTGCGTATCGACACCCCGCATGCCGGTGCCAGAAGCAGCCGTGTACAAATATACAGGTCCTCAGCCGAGGCAGTACAATGTCCGGCTTTCCGGGAAGGTCCGCGCGATGAAGCCGGAATCGGAATCCGTGGGCATGCAGAAACCTGCGCACCAGCATTTCGGGCTTCGTGTCCTTCCCCCGTATGGTCGCCATCATGCGCGACCTGCGGGCGGGATCAACTATGTCCATTTCGCCCCATTTCGATACAGCGTGGTTTCATGAGCCGTACTCCACCCATTCAGGTTGTAGATCTCTTTGCCGGCCCCGGCGGTCTCGGGGAAGGCTTTTCTTCGCATGGCAGCGGTGAAACCTTCGAGATCAGGGTTTCCGCCGAGATGGAGGCCTCCGCCCGGTCGACGCTGCGTCTGCGGGCATTCTACCGTCTGCTCCGGCGCGACAAGCCGGAGGCTCTGGGCGACTATTACGACTTCTGCGAAACCGCAAGCGCGAGTCACCCCTATACGGCGAGATCGCGCGATGCCTGGATGCAGGCGGATCATGAGGCCCAGCAGCTCGAGCTCGGCACGGAGGAGGGCAATGCCAGGCTTGACAGGATGCTGGAGGCGAGACTGGATGAAACCAAGCCCTGGGTTCTGATCGGGGGCCCGCCGTGTCAGGCGTACTCGATTGTCGGCCGCGCAAGAAACCGCGGCAAGCTCGACTACCGGGCAGAGGATGACCGGCGCCATTTTCTGTACCTTGAGTATCTCCGGATCATTCAGAGCAAGCGACCGGCGGTCTTCGTAATGGAGAACGTGAAAGGCATTCTCTCGTCCCGCGTGGCGGGAGAGCGGATCTTCCCCAAGATCCTCGAGGACCTGTCGGATCCGGAAGCCGCGCTGGGATTGAGCACCAGCGGGCCCAAGTACCGGATCTGTTCGCTGGTAGCGGACTACGTGTACGAGAATGGTGCCGATGCCGACAGCATCGAGCCGGAGAACTTCATCATTCGGGCAGAGGAGTACGGCGTTCCGCAGGCGCGACATCGGGTGATCCTGCTTGGCGTTTCCGAGGAGTACGTCGGCGCGCTCGGCGACCATCAGCTCGAGCCGGCGGCCGGTCCGTCAATCGAACAGGTAATCGGACGGCTCCCGCCACTCAGAAGCACGCTGACGCGTCTGAAGGACTCGCCGGACGCCTGGGCTGCGGTGATCCGGGAACATCTCCGCGAGCTGCATCGCGAATGTCGATTGCGGTTTTCCGAGATGCCCGAGCGGGTAAGGCTCGCATCGATGCTCGGTATACTTGCAGACACCTACTCCTCGAACTCGATGTCCAGCGGTGCGCTTCGCGTTCTCAAGCGGGGGGATTATGACGGCGTTACCGGAACCCGGCTCGACGGGTGGCTGGGAGACGAGCGGTTGCGCTACTGGCTGAATCACGAGGCCCGGGGCCACATGAGTTCGGACCTGCGGCGTTATGTCTACGCGGCGGCGTTTGCCGAAACCTACCAGTATTCGCCCAAGGGCCATCGCGACTTCGACCTTCCCGGTCTCGAGCCCGATCACAAGAACTGGAAAAGTGGAAAGTTCAGCGACCGTTTCCGTGTTCAGCGAAAGGGTTATCCGTCGACCACGATTACCAGCCACATCGCAAAGGACGGTCACTACTTCATCCATTACGATCCCCGGCAGTGCAGAAGCCTCACGGTTCGCGAGGCCGCCAGGCTTCAGACGTTTCCGGACAACTACTTCTTCCTCGGGAACCGCACGCAGCAGTTTCATCAGGTAGGCAATGCGGTGCCGCCGCTTCTGGCGCACCAGATAGCCGACGTGGTCGCACGCATCATCGGTGCCGGGAAGGCGCGCGCGATCGGCGCCGAATTACATGCAGACAGGGAATCCAGCCTTGCATTCCACCTTCAAGAGTCGAAGTGCGCCGCCCAGGGCTAGCGCGATGATCGAGGCGTTGCGCGGCCTCGGTTACAACACCCAGACCGCGCTCGCCGACATTATCGACAACAGTATTGCTGCCGGCGCGACGGAAGTTCGAATCGATTTCGTCTGGGCCGAGCGGGACAGCCGCATCCTGTGCCTCGACAACGGCTCGGGAATGTCCGCCGCCCAGCTGGATCGCGCAATGAGACTGGGTGAGCGCAGTCCGCTCGAGGAAAGGGCGGAGAGCGATCTCGGCCGCTTCGGCCTAGGTCTCAAGACCGCATCGTTTTCCCAGTGCCGACGCCTGACGGTTGCGACGATGGGGGCCGACGGACTCCAGTCGCTTCGCTGGGATCTGGATTACCTGGCAAGCAGTACCGATGACGGCTGGCATCTGCTCGAAGGTCCCCACCCGGGTTCGGAAGGCTTTCTGGAGAGCCTTTCCGGCGTTACGAGCGGAACGCTGGTGCTATGGGAGGATCTGGATCGGATAGTCACGCCCGGAACGACCGTGCAGGATTTTCTCGACCTTGCGGATCGGGTCGAACAGCATCTCGGCATGGTGTTTCACCGTTTCCTGGAGGGAAGTCGACCGAGGCTGAAGATCCTTCTGAACGGGGCTCCCGTCAGGCCATGGGATCCGTTCATGACCGACCATCCCGGGAAACCGTACAACCCCCCGGTTTTCAGGCATCCGAGTCTTAGCGGCATTGAGGCGGAATGCCATGTGCTGCCGCACAAGGACATGCTTGCGCCGGAGGCCTTCGAGCGTCTTGCCGGTCCGGAAGGGTGGACCGCGCAGCAGGGCTTCTACGTCTATCGCAATGAGCGGCTTCTGGTCGCGGGCAGCTGGCTGGGACTTGGTACCGGTCGCGCCTGGACCAAGGATGAGGCCCATCGGCTCGCCAGAATACGTCTGGACATTCCGAATTCGGCAGACGCGGCCTGGAAGATCGACATTCGCAAGTCGACGGCGAGGCCGCCGGTGTATCTGCGCCAGTGGCTGACCGGTCTGGCAGAGGCGACCCGCTCGAGAGCGCGCAGGGCGTTTGCACATCGGGGGCGGCCGACGCTGATCGGCAACAGGCAGGTGGTGGAGGCCTGGAAGGTCGAAAGGCTGGCGGGCGGAATGCGCTATCGGATCGATCCGGAGCATCCGGCCGTCAGGGCCGTACTCGACGAGGCGGGGCCGCTTCTTCCGATGGTTCGTGCCATGCTGCGCGTGATCGAGGAGTCCGTGCCGGTACAGCGAATCTGGATCGACACGGCCGAAAACCGTGACACCCCCCGTACGGGCTTCGACCAGAGTCCGCCCGACGAAGCGCGCGAGGTGCTGCTGGTCATGTACCGCAACATGATCGAGCGAAAGGGGTACTCCCCGGCAGCGGCCCGCGAGCTACTGAGGTCGACCGAGCCGTTCCATGCCTTCCCCGCACTGATCGATGGGCTGCCAGACAGTCTGAAGGAGTAGTACGCAATGTCCGACGACAACAAATGGAGCGTGGTGAAGTTTGTCCAGGAAATGCTCGCCGGGGTGGCGGACAAGTCGACAATCACCCCGACGCTGATTTCCGGGAAGATCGACATGGTCCTGGCGCTGATGCCGCAATGGGGCGCCGGCCTCGATCGCGCGGCGGTGACCGAGGAGCTGATCCGACGGTTCAGCATCTGGGTCGGGGACGATTCCTCGCTTGTCGATACGGTTGGTCACATTCCGTGGCTGACCCCCGAGCGAAAGGCCGACTGGCGCTACTGGCGACGGTACCGGGAGTGGCAGGAGCAGAAGCTGTCCTGGGAGATTGCCGAGAAGCTCGATCGGAGCACCGACAGCATCCTTTCGAAACTGGAGGACCCGTGCCGTGACGGCCACTGGGATCGCAGGGGCATGGTGGTTGGTCACGTCCAGTCGGGCAAGACCGGCAGCTATACCGGGCTCATCTGCAAGGCTGCCGATGCCGGCTACAAGATCATCATCGTTCTTGCAGGTCTGCACAACAACCTGAGGGCCCAGACGCAGATGCGGCTGGACGAGGGCTTTCTCGGCTACGAGAGCAGCCCGGTGGAGGGGGCCGGCAATGTCGCCATTGGGGTCGGAAAGATCGATTCGTCCGCCGCGCTGCGCCCACAATACGTGACCAATCGCTCCGAGACGGGCGACTTCAATACCAAGTTCGTGAAGAATCTCGGCATCTCCCCCGAACAGAAGCCGTGGCTGTTCGTCGTCAAGAAGAACAAGACGGTCCTGACCCGGCTGCTGGCCTGGATTCACAGGCACGTGGCCGAGAGCACGGACCCGGAAACCGGCCGGCCGCTCGTTACCCATCTGCCCCTTCTGATAGTCGACGACGAGGCGGACCACGCATCGGTTGATACGGGCGAAAACGTGGTCGACGAGAACGGGGCTCCGGATCTGGATCACCAGCCGACCGCCATCAACAGTCTCATACGCCAGATTCTTCATTCCTTTTCCCGCAAGGCCTACGTCGGCTATACGGCTACGCCGTTCGCAAACATCTACATCCATGAGCATGGCGAGACGGTGAAGGAAGGCCCCGATCTGTTTCCGGCGGCTTTCATTACCAATCTCGCTGCGCCCTCGAACTATGTCGGACCGTCCCGCGTCTTCGGGCTGGCCAGCGAAGAGGGCCGTTCCGGTGCGCTCGATCTCGTTCGATGCGTAAGCGACCAGTGCTCAAAGGACGGAAAATCCGGATGGATGCCGGTGAGCCACAAGAGCACGTACGTACCCGCGATTGACGGTTGCGACCGGATACCCGATTCGCTGCAGGAAGCCATCAACGCCTTTATCCTCTCGTGCGCCATTCGACAGCTTCGAGGGCAGGGCGGCGAGCACAGCTCGATGCTCATCCACGTCACGCGCTTCAACCTGGTTCAGCAGCACGTCCACAGGCAGGTGGGCGACTATGTACTGCATCTCAGGCAGCGGCTGAGGCGCCGGATCGACCATGAGAAGTGCCTGAGCGCCCTTCGCGACCTCTGGAACAGGGATTTCGTTTCCACTACTGCCGCCATCGCAGGGCAGAGCGGTCTGGACATTCATCACTCGGCGGACGACTGGACGGCGATCGAGGCAATCCTGGCCGATGTGCTCGAGCAGATCGATGTCCGGATGATCAACGGAACTGCCAAGGATGCCCTCGACTATGCGGACAGCCCTACGGGGCTGAAGGTAATAGCCATTGGCGGAGACAAGCTGGCACGGGGGCTTACCCTAGAGGGGCTCTGCGTGAGCTACTTCCTTCGCGCATCGAAGATGTACGACACGCTGATGCAGATGGGCCGCTGGTTTGGCTATCGGCCCGGCTATCTGGACCTGTGCCGGCTGTACACCACGGACGACCTGGTGGAGTGGTTCGAGCACATCGCGGATGCAGCCGAGGAACTCAGGGCCGAGTTCGACTACATGATCGAAAGCGGACTGACGCCCCGCGACTACGGGCTGAAGGTCAAGTCGCACCCGGTGCTGATGGTGACGTCTCCGCTGAAGATGCGCACGGCCAGGACGCTATACCTTTCGTTCAGCGGCGAGGTGGTGGAAACGGTGGCCTTCTTCACGGATCGCGAGAAGGTGGAGCGCAATCTGGCAGCGTTCCGGACACTCGAGGCCACCCTCGGGGCGGCAGGGGCAATTCCCGACCAGGACCGGGACGGCAGGACCGACAGCTGGAGCGGTGCCTGCTGGCGCGGCGCATCCGCGCAGCCGGTAATGGAGTTCCTCCGTTCCTACGAGACCCATCCGGATTCCCGGAAGGTACGAAGCGATCTGCTGGCCGACTTCGTCGATGAAATGAGCCGTGCCGGCGAGCTCACCGAGTGGACGGTAGCGGTTGTCGGCGGCGGCGTGGAGAGGATCGAAGTCGTCGGAGGGCAGGAGGTGAGGAGGATGAAGCGACAGAACAATGCGTCCGAACCGGAGAAATATTCGATCGGGCGTCTGCTGTCGCCAAAGGACGAGGCACTGGATCTGGATAAGGCGAGCTGGATGGCAGCGCTCGAGCTGACTCGAAAAAACTGGAAGCCCGATCCGGGACGGTCGAGGGGACGAACGCTGCCGGATAGCCCGAGCGGGCCGTATCTGAGGCGCATCAGGGGGCTCGGCGCCCAAGGCATTCCGCCACATCCCGAACGCGGCCTGCTTCTGATCTCGCTGCTGGATCCCGAGAAGTCGGGGGCAGGAAATCTGGATCTACCAATAGTTGCATTTGCCATCAGCTTCCCTTCCAGCAGCAAGGGCAAGTCAGTGCCCTATGTCGTCACCAACCTTCTTTGGGAGCAACAGTATGGCGGCAGCGACTAGTAGCGAAATCGAGGCGGTCTGGCGCGCGCTGTCGGGCAGCCGGTCGACACCGGGGTGGCATTCGATCGAGCTTCTCGGTAGCGGCAGCTGCCGCGTCAGGGCCGCCCGGCATTCGCCCGGCAACGAGGAGGCCGTTCTCGTTGGCTTCTCGAAGACCAGAATTGCCCCGAGTGCGCAGCTTCCTCAGGGCCGCGGCTTTCGCATGGAGCGCGCGACACTGGGCGAGGCGGGAGGGACGCATCAATGGCTTTCGGTTGTTCGGCAGCCCGCCGGAAGTCTCGAGCTTTTCGCGGCGGTCGCGGCCGACATCTGTGGACTGGTCCTTTCTCTCGCAAGCCTTCCCGAGGATGTCGTGTATCAGCGGCTGCTCGGGCGTGTGCGCGGCTGGCAGGAGTTCATGCGCAGGGGGGCGGAGGGGCTGGGTGCCGAGGCCGAGCTGGGACTGGTCGGGGAAATCCATGTGTTGCGGGATCTGCTTGACGAGGGGTTGCCGCTCTTTACGGCCGTGGATGGCTGGAAGGGTCCTCTGGACGGACTGCACGACTTCCGGCTTGGAAGCGGGGCAATCGAAGTCAAGTCCACCCTGGCGGCCGAGGGGTTCCCAATCCGCATCGCATCACTGGATCAGCTTGACGACGCCCAGTGTTCCCCGCTGCATCTGTGTGCGTTGCGGTTCGCTCACGATGACGCCGGTGCCTCGCTGCCCGAACTTGTGATGCAGTTGCGCAACCGCCTTGACCCCGACCCGACAGCGCTAAGGTTGTTCGAGCGGGCGCTGGACCATGTCGGCTATCTGGACATGCATGCGGAAGGCTATACCCGACGCTTCTCCGTCATCGAGGTTCGACTTCATCTCGTGAACGGCGACTTTCCGCGCCTGACGCCCTGCAACGTGGCGCCAGCCGTGCGACGCGCAAGCTACGATCTCGACCTCGGTCTCGTCCCTGCCGGCAAGGACAACCTTGCGGCGGTGCTGACCCAACTTGGAGCAGTCTGATGGAGCTTCTGGACTTTCTTCTCGATACGCAGGCCTCCATACGGGACGAGGTCGCAAAGGAACTCGTTCCCGGCGAGGCTCCCGTTCCTGCGGAGGCCGTGTTTTCCTCTCACATCATGACCCACATGGCCGACCAGGGCATTACGTTCGAGCCCACGTCGTGCCACTACGAGGCAAAAATCGGCAACAGCAAGGTAAAGGTCAGCGGTTACGCGGTTTCCGATACGACGGATGAACGGGGCAACCCGGACAGGCTGGATCTGTTTGTAAGCCTCTACCGCGGAGCCGAAACGCTTGAGCAGATCCCTGATGCGGAGGTCGGCCGGGCCGCCAGGCTCGGACTGCAGTTTCTGAAGTTTTCCGCTTCGGGAAAGCTGTCGCGGGAGCTGGACGAGACCAACGACGTCTATCCGCTTGTGGTCGAGGTTGAACGAATATTCGAGTCGCTGGACGACATTCGGATCTTCGTCATCACCGATGCGCTTGCGAAAACAAGAACCTATGCGCCTCAGGCTGTCGAGGGAAAACAGGTCCGGCTGGAGATCATGGACCTGCAGCGGCTGTACAACCACTGGCAGCAGGGCCGGGCGCGCGATGAACTCGTGGTGAACTTCCGCGATCTGTGCGGGACGGCTCTGCCCAGCGTCTGGGTGCCCGGCGGGGAAGGGGACGAGTACGACTATGCGCTGACGGCCATACCGGGCGAGGCATTGCGTCACCTGTACGACAGGTACGGTCCCCGGATACTCGAGGCCAACGTTCGTTCGTTTCTGGGAGTGAGCAGCAAGGGCGTCAACAAGGGAATTCGGGATACCCTGCGGGATTATCCGGACCGGTTCATGGCCTACAACAACGGGATCGTCGTCGTGGCGGACGCCGCTCAGCTGGATCGAGCATCCGACGGATCCGTTGGCATTCTCTGGCTGCAGGGCATGCAGATCGTCAACGGAGGCCAGACCACCGCATCCATCTACTTTGCGAAAAAGAAGAACGCCGATATCGACCTGAGCAATGTCCGCGTTCCCGCCAAGATCATCGTCCTGCGTGACGGGCAGGCCGATGACGAGGAGCTGATTGCCAACATCTCCCGATATGCCAACAGCCAGAACGTCGTAAGACAGTCCGATCTGTCCGCGAACAAGCCGTTCCACCGGGAACTCGAGCGAATCTCCATGCGGACCTACTGTCCGGACGGCGTCGGGCGATGGTTCTATGAGCGATCTGCTGGCAGCTACAAGGTGATGCTGGAGAAGGAAGCGGCGACGCCGGCGCAGCGCCGGAAGCTCCAGGCCGCCATTCCCCCCTATCGTCGCCTTACAAAGCCGGACCTGGCCAAGTATCTGTTCGCCTGGGAACAGAAGCCCCATGTGGTAAGCCTAGGCAGCCAGAAGAACTTTCAGGCATTCATGGATTCGCTTGCCGACCGGGAGCTGGCCGGCGAGAACGTGGTTCCGGATCAGGACGAATTCAAGCGGATGATTGCCAAGGCCATTCTGTTCAAGGCGGCGCACAAGGCGATTCGTCCGCTTTTCCCCGCGTTCCAGGCGAACATCACCGCCTATACGGTCTCGATACTCGCCATGAAGGCCGAAGACCGCTTCGACTTTCGGCGTGTCTGGCAAGAACAGGCGATATCGCCTCAGCTCCAGCGACAGATTGCCGACTGGGCGGTCGAGGTCAACGAGGCGCTGCATCGCGGGGCCGGCGGCAGGATGATCTCGGAGTGGGCCAAGAAGCCCGAGTGCTGGACCAGAACGAGGGATGCCGGTTACTCGCCCCTGCAGCAGGGCATACCGGAGATTCTCGGCGGCTGAACATAGGTCGGAGCAATAACGGTGGGCCTGCCGGCCTGCACCGAGATCGAGCTGTGGGGCGAGAGGAGAGGTGAGAATGGAACTGAAAGGAACGCTGGACCTGTTTCGACTGGCCCCCGGAGATTGCGTATCGAAGCGCAATCTCTTCGACCTCATTCAGCATTCGAAGGTGGCGGGCTCCAGCTTCTGGAGTGGCGAGGACCTGAAAATCGGAAACACGCCGCAGCAGGGAATCAACTGGGTTGGGGCCCTGCCGGCATGTCGAGCCGTCATCCTGAAGGCGCGACCGGGGGCATACGCGGACGATGGATGGTCGGACAATGAGAAGACCGCCTACCACTATTCATTCAAGGCCCGCGATGGCGTCATTTCACATGCCGAGAAGGCGAACGCCGTTCTGATCCATCAGCCCGTGTACCGATATCCGATCCTTCTCTTTACGGAGGCTGGGAGCTCCTGGTCATACGAAGGGGCGTTCGACGTTTCGGCCATTGACGATCGATTCGTAGTACTTGTCAGGAATCGCATGATCGTTGAATCGGACGCGAGCCTTTCGGAAGAGGGGGCCGACTACCGGGAGGGTAGCCTGAGGTATGTAACGCACCTCATGGCCGAACGGAACAGAGATATAGTCGGGCAGCTGAAGGGACGCTCCGCCTCGGAGTGCGAAATCTGCCGTCAACGCTTCGCGGCGCGCTATGGCGTCGAATGCATAGAGGCACACCACAAGGTGCCCATATCAACCTATTCCTCGGAGCACGCGGTCAGGTTCGAGGATCTCGCATTGCTCTGCCCGAACTGTCATCGCGCGGTGCACATTTACATGAAGAAATGGGATCTCGAGTACCCGGAGATTCGGGAAAGAATGGCGACCCTGCTTGCTGGATAGTCACAGGAGCAAGGTGGCCAACGCCGAGCTTCGCTAGAGAGTGGAAGCGGGGGAACTGGATCGCCAACTGTGGTGCTGCCGTTTTCCGTATTGGGTAAAGCAGCCATGCCTAGCATCGAATCAAACTAGCCATCTACCTGCGGCAAATGAAAAAGCTTTTTTGACAACAACGGCAGCCGCTTCGCGAAGGCAGTTGATCATTTTGGTCTTATTGCTTGGTCTCGCTCCACATTCGTTTCGCTTACCTGCAAACGCCCAAAATGCTCAACTGCCCCATACTTGAAGATTTCAAGTATGGGGCGCGGGGGCATACTTGAAGGAACGCTTCGCTGCTTCAAGTATGCCCCCGCAATTTTGTTGTCAAATCATAGCCGCCAGGCGTTGCCTGGCCGAAATGGCGATTGTGCACAGACGTGAGCTGCGCCATTCGCGGGCGCTGCCGCCCCGGCCTCAATCATAAGCCCGATCGCCGCGGCACACTTGTCTTACGACCGCCATGTCACATGACTCGAGTGCTGCAGTCTCGCCGTGTCACTCGTAGGGCTTGCGGCAGTTAGTGAGTGTCGATGCGCCGGGTGACCGTGCCGTGTGTCTGTCACAGTGGCGTTATGAAGCGGTGTCCGGTCTGATGCCAAAGCGCCCACGCCTCAAGTGAAATTTGTGTGGCAGCAGCCGACTGTCACGGAATTCGCGTCGCAGCGGATGCAAGTTCTTCGATGGTGGACTGTGCTCAGCGATAGGGCGTGCCAACCGTCGCCGCAAGCGATGCCCGGAGTTGCGTGAAAATTCGGTTTCTTTCCTGTTGTGTTGAGAACTAAAAAGGCCGCAGATTAGCTGCGGCCTTTTATTCATCCTGTCTCATAACCATCTCCAAGCGATGATCGGCGCCACTCTATGCGTTAGTGAAGCTGCAGCTTACTTTTCCTACCGCGCTTTCCGCGTCCCGCCTGGCTATGGAGCAGCATTTTAAAATGTTCCCAGCGAATCTCGTCGG
>NZ_QLAE01000052.1 GCF_005876855.1 Stutzerimonas nosocomialis
TTTGGCGGCCACGGCCAGGCGGCCGTAATCGTCGGCCGGACGGCCATCGCTGTGGCGCGGCAGCAGGGCAGTGCCGTAGGTGCCGCCACCGCCGTCGAGCTTGACCGAGAGCAGGCCGAGGGTGTCGACGCCGAAGCCGATGGGGCCGGAGGTGTAGCCGGACTGGAAGTTGAGGATGAAGCTCTGGGTCCACTCTTCGGCCTTGCTCTGGGCGTTGGCCGAGTCGACGAAGTTGCGGTTGATGTAGAAGTTGCGGGCGTTGACGCTCAGCTTGGAGCCGTCGACGAAACCTTCCTGTGCCATGGCGGCACCAGGGAAGGCCGCCGTGGCGACGGCCAGGGCGAGAAGGCTCGGGGTCAGGCGCCGCAGGGTGCGCGTGTGGGTGAACCCAGTGTTGTCCAGGAGATTCATTATTGTTGTTTCCTTTATTGGGTTGAGGCAGTCCTGCACGGCGTTGCCGCCGGCAGGGGTGAAACGGTTGTACAAACCTTGCGGGCGGGGCTCAGGTCAGCCACCTCACCAGGCACAGCGTGATGGAGGGGAACAGCACGAGAATCACCACCCGCACCACGTCGGAGATGAGGAAGGGCACCACGCCGCGGAAGGCGTCGCGCAGCGTCACGTCGCGGGCCATGCTGCTGATCACGTAGACATTCATCCCGACCGGCGGAGTGATCATGCCGATCTCCACCACCATCAGCGCGAGGATGCCGAACCAGATGGCTTTCTCGGTCTGGTCCAGGCCGTAGAAATCCAGACCCATGATGATCGGGAAGAAGATCGGGATGGTCAGCAGGATCATCGACATGGTGTCCATGACGCAGCCCAGGAACAGGTACAGCAGCAGGATGCCGGCCAGCACCACGAACGGGCCGAGCCCGCTGTTGGTGATCATCTCCACCAGTGCCACCGGCAGTTGGGAGATCGCCAGGAAGGCGTTCATCACGTCGGCGCCGAGCAGGATCATGAAGATCATCGCCGTGGTGACGGCGGTGCCGTAGAGCACTTCCCTGAACTCGCGCAGGCGCATGCCACCCAGCACCACCGCAAAGAATCCCGTACCCACGGTGCCGATCGCGGCCGCTTCGGTGGGCGTGAAATAGCCACCATAGATGCCCCCCAGTACCACGATGAAGATCAGGAACACCGGCCAGACGCCTTTCTGCGCCGCGAGGCGCTGGCGCCAGCCCAGCCGCGGCTGGGCCGGGCCGGCCTCGGGATTGAGCCGCACGTAGACGGCGATTGCGATCATGTAGCCGATGGCGGCGAGAATCCCCGGGATGAACGCGGCCATGAACAACGCCGAGATGTTTTCCTGGGCCAGGATCGCGTAGATCACCAGCACCACCGAGGGCGGAATCAGGATGCCGAGGGTGCCGCCCGCGGCCAGGCAGCCAACCGCCAGCGAGCCGGAGTAGTTGTAGCGCTTGAGCTCGGGCAGGGCGACCTGGCCCATGGTGGCCGCGGTGGCGATGGAGGAGCCGCATACCGCACCGAAGGCTGCGCAGGAGCCGACCGCCGACATCGCCAGGCCGCCGCGCCAGTGGCCGATCATCGCCGCCGAGGCGCGGAACAGCCCGCTGGCCAGACCTCCACGTGAGGCGAACTGACCCATCAGCAGGAAGAGTGGAATGACCGAAAGGTCGTAAACGGTATAGCGGGCGTAGGCCACGCTCTTGAGGTAATTGAGCAGCGGCTCCCAGCCACTGATGGCGACATAACCACCGATGCCGGTGAGCAGCATGGAGATGGCGATCGGAACGCGGATGACCAGCAGGACGAGAAGGATGGCGAGGAACAGACCGCCGATCTGAACACTGGTCATGCTGCGGCTCCCTTGCCGGAAAAGTCCTGCCAGGCGGTATACAGCGCCACGATCGCGAGCAGTGCGAAGCCCGGTGCGAAGGGCAGCATGGCCCACCAGATAGGCAGCCCCATGATGATCGACTCCTCGCCGCTGCCGTAGGCGTCCAGGGTGCCGACCACCGAGCGCCAGGCGATCAGCGCGCTGGCGGCCGCCATCAGCAGGCCGCCGATGCCGTCGAGCGCGTTGCGGACGCGAACCGGTGCATTGAGCGTGAAGACATCGACGATGACGTTGCCCCGGCGCAGCTGGCACAGCGGCAGGAAGGCGACGATGGCGATGCCGCATCCCATCTGGACCAGCTCGACATCGCCCAGCAGCGGCTCGTCGAACAGGGCGCGCATGACGATGCTGTAGCTGGCCATCAAGGTGATCGCCACCAGCAGCAGCCCGCCGATGAGCGCCATCAGGCGAGCGGCCATATCCAGCGCGCGGCCGATCGGGTGCGCAGGGGCAGCGGCCGCCTGAACAACGGGTTCACTCATTAGGATCTCCAGGAAGGGGCGCCGGCCGAGCCGGCGGCCTGTCAGGATCAGCGCGACGGGTTCGCGCTGTACTGGTCGATCAGCTGGCGGGCGTCGTCGAGCAGCGCCTGGCCGTTGTCGTAGCCCTTGCCCTCGACGTCCTTGACCCAATCCTGATCCAGGCGGGCGGCCGCTTTCATCCACTTCTGCTGCTCGTCCTCGGGCAGCACGTAGATCTCGTTGTTCTGCTTCCTGGCCAGCGCATGGCCGGTCTCGATCACCTGGGTGTCGAACAGCTGGCCGGCCTGCTTCGAAAGCGTCAGCCCGGTGTTGTCGTCCAGGATCTTCTTCAGGTCGTCGGGGAGACGGTCATAGGCGGCGGGATTCATCGCCAGGATCATCACGGTCTGCATCAGCAGCGGCTGGTTCGGCGCCATCTCGGTGTGGTACTTCACCAGTTCCTGCAGTTTGAGCGCCGGGACCACGTCCCAGGGCAGGATCGCGCCGTCCACAACGCCCTTGGACAGGGATTCGGGCACCTGCGGCACCGGCATGGCCACCGGCGTACCGCCCAGGATCGAGATCAGCTTGGTCGAGGTGCGATTCGCCGCGCGGATCTTCATGCCGCGGAAGTCGCTCATCTTCTTGATCGGCTTCTTGACGGTGTGGATCAGCGTGCCGTCGGTGGTATGGGTGGCCAGCAGACGTACGCCTGCGAATTCCTTCTGGCCATGCTTTTCGATGAAGCTCCACATCGCCTGGCTGGTCGCTTCGGCGGAGCGGCCGATGAAGGGTTGTTCGAAGACCGAAATCAGCGGGAAGCGCCCGGCGGTGTATCCCGGCAGGGTCCAGACGATATCGGCGACGCCGTCACGCACCTGGTCGATCAGTTGCGGCGGCGTACCGCCCAGCTGCATCGAAGGGTAGAACTGGAACTGGATCCGGCCGTCGGATTCGCGCGTGATGCGTTCGGCCCATGGCTTGAGCAGGTCGGCCTGGGTGACCGAGTGCGCGGGGAGGAAGTGGTGGACCTTGAGGGTCACGACGGGGTCGTCCGCCTGAGCCCGAGTGCCCATCGACGCGGCCACGAATAGGGCCAGGAAAGCCTGGGTGAGCTTACGCATCGCGATGTCCTTTCTTATTAGTTGTTAGTGGCGATCTGGAACTCGCTTACCGGTTCCAGCGGTCAAGAATGCCGTCTTGGTCCCGATTCGCTGGACGCATGGTGCGAGTTATCGATTCGCTATTCAATTCGATTACCGTCTTATTGGGCGATAAACGAACATTTTGCTGCCGGCTTGCCGCTACGCGGGGCGGCGGCTTCGCTCTGGGATAGACTCGCAGACGCAAGCGAACCCCTTTTGGTTATGGACCGCCGTGCGATGCGCACGGGCGAACGTAGGCCACTCGATGAATGCCGATACCCGAATCAAATTCCGCCACCTGATCTGCTTTCTCGAAGTGGCGCGCCAGGGCAGCTTCGCCCGGGCGGCCGACGCCCTGGCCGTCAGCCAGCCGGCCGTATCCAAGACGCTGAAGGAGCTCGAAGACCTTCTGGAGGCGAGCCTGTTCAGCCGTGGCAAGGGTGGCGTCGCCCTGACCGCGGCCGGCGTCGCGTTCATGCGCTATGCCGGCCCCTGCGTGCAGGCGTTGCGTGAAGGGGTCAGCAGCCTGCGCGAGGGGGCTCCCGAGGTGCCGCAGGCGAGGGTGGGGGTGCTGTCTTCGGCCGAAAGCCAGCTGATGGGCGAGGTGGTGACCCGCCTGCATCGGCGCCATGAGGCGCTGGTGGTCAGCGTCGCCACCGGGTCGAGTGCCGCGCTGCTCGATCAGCTGCGGGTCGGCGAGCTGGATCTGGTCATCGGCCGGATGGCCGACAGCCCGGCGATCCAGGGGTTGAGCTTCGAGCACCTGTACAGCGAGTCCATGACCCTGGTGGTGCGGCCGGGGCATCCGCTGCTACAGGCTTCTCCGGGCGAGCTCGGGCGGCTGTCCGGCTTCCCGCTGGTGCTGCCGCTGGCTGGCACCACCATCCGGCGTCACGCCGACAGCCTGTTCGTCCAGCTCGGGATCACGCCGTCGCACCAGCGTCTGGAAACCCTCTCTCCGGCGCTCAGTCGCCGTTACGTGCTGGCCGGCGATGCCGTCTGGGTGGCACCCGAAGACGCGGTGAATCTGGAGCTGCGCCGTGGCGAGCTGGTGGAGCTGCAGCTCGGGATTCGCGAGCCGGGCGGCTCGGTGGGCATCTGCCGCAATGCGGCCATCGAGCCGCCGCAGGCGGCACTGTGGGTGGCCGAGGTGCTGCGCGAGGTGGCGCGGGACCATCACGGCACCTCGAATTCATAACCATATGGTTATGAGCTGAAGTGGAATTTTCAGTTCTACCGGCCGTGTCGATGCAGCAGACTGCTCCCCGATCTCGTGCCGCTGCCCTGCGTTGCGGCTTTCATAATTCCAATAAGAGGCAAGGCCATGAACGAGACGGAGCGCTACCGTTTCATCAACCGTGATCGCAACTGGCACCCCAAGGCGCTGACGCCCGACTACAAGACGTCGATCCCGCGCTCGCCGAGCCAGGCACTGGTCAGCATCCCCCAGTCCCTGTCCGAGGTCACCGGGCCGGACTTCACGCACCTCACGTTCGGCGAGCACGACCATGACCTGCTGCTGAACTTCAACCATGGCGGCTTGCCGATCGGCGAGCGCATCATCGTTCACGGGCGTGTGGTCGACCAGTACGGCAATCCGGTGAAGAACACCCTGGTGGAGATGTGGCAAGCCAACGCCGGCGGGCGCTATCGGCACAAGAACGACCGCTACCTGGCGCCGCTGGACCCGAATTTCGGTGGTGTCGGCCGTACCCTCACCGATGCCGACGGCCACTATCACTTCCGCACCGTCAAGCCGGGCCCGTACCCGTGGCGCAACGGCCCCAACGACTGGCGGCCGGCCCATATCCACTTCTCGGTCAGCGGCCCGTCGATCTCCACCAAGCTGATCACGCAGCTGTACTTCGAGGGCGATCCGCTGATTCCGCTGTGTCCGATCGTGCAGTCGATCGCCAACCCCGATGCGGTGCAGACGCTGATCGCGCGGCTGGACATGGGCATGGCCAATCCGATGGATTGCCTGGCCTATCGCTTCGACATCGTTCTGCGCGGCCAGCGCAAGACCTTCTTCGAAAACGTCTGAGGAGCCGAGCATGATCATTTCACGTGAGCTGCTGCCCGAAACCCCGTCGCAGACCGCCGGCCCCTACGTGCACATCGGCCTGGCGCTGAAGGTGGCGGGCAATCCCACCCGCGAGCAGGAAATCTGGAACCAGATGGCCAGGCCGGACGCGCCGGGCGAACACATCACCCTGATCGGTCGCGTCTACGACGGCAACGGATTCCTGGTGCGCGACTCCTTCCTGGAGCTGTGGCAGGCCAACCATGAAGGGGTGTACGACTGCGAATACAACCTGCAGAAGCCGTTCAACGGTTTCGCCCGCACCGCGACCACCTTCGACGCCGGCAGCGAGTGGACGGTCGAGACCATCAAGCCCGGCGTGGTGAAGAACGCCGCCGGCGTGCCGATGGCGCCCCACGTGAACGTTTCGCTGTTCGCCCGCGGCATCAACATTCAGCTGCAGACGCGGCTGTATTTCGACGACGAGGCCGAGGCCAATGCGGCCGATCCGGTGCTCAACCTGATCGAGCAGCCGGAACGTCGCGAAACCCTCATTGCCCGGCGTTGCGAGGTCAATGGCAAGACGGCATACCGCTTCGATATCCGCATCCAGGGCGAAGGCGAAACGGTATTCTTCGATTTCTGAAAAGCATCACGCCGCACCCGGCCCGCGCCGGGGTGTCGAACCGAACCGGCAGCCGCATCAGTGGCTGCCGGTTTTCGTCGTCAAGTCCATCGCCGATGCACGATTGCTCCATGATCCACTTTTCGCTGCCGGGCGGCCTCGCCCTTGCTCTCGAGCGCCATGCCAGTCAGCGGCTGATGCTCCCCGACCCGTCGCTCGATGCCCCTCAGCGTCAGGCGCTCGCGGCCATGGCCGAGTGGCTGGAGGCCGCCCTGGTGCCGCACCGCGGCTGGCGGCGGCCGCCGGCGGGGATCTACCTGTGGGGCGGCGTCGGCCGGGGCAAGAGCCTGCTGATGGATGCCTTGTTCGAGGTCGCGCCCGTGACCAGCAAGCGACGCGTGCACTTCCATGGCTTCCTCCAGGAGCTGCAGCAGCGCTCGCTGGCCTACAGCGGGCAGCCCGAGCCGCTGGCCCTGGTGGCGCGCGACATCGCCGGGCAGGCGAAGCTGCTGTGTTTCGATGAGTTCCACGTACACGACATCGGCGACGCGATCCTGCTCGGCCGGCTGATCGGGTATCTGCTCGAGGCCGGCGTGCTACTGGTGCTCACGTCCAACTATGCGCCGCCAGCGCTGTGCCCGAACCCGCTCCATCATTCGCGCTTCGAGCCCTTCATCAGGCTGATCGAGCAGCGGCTCAAGATCATCGAGCTCGACAGTCCGACGGACTACCGGACGGTGGCGCCGCGCGATTGGGGGCTGTACTGCTGGTCCGACTCGGCGCAAGCCCATCCGCTGATCGAAGCGCAGTTCGCGGACGGCCTGCCCGGTATCGTTCAGCTCGACCGATTCTGCCTCTCGGCGCAACGGCAGCTGGAGCAGGGCGCCTGGTTTCGATTTTCCGAGCTGTTCGAGCGCCCGACCTCGACGCGCGATTACCTGGAACTGTGCAGCCGCTTCGCCGACCTTGCCGTCAGCGGGATTCCCGCGCTGAGCGGGCTGTCGCTGGACGTCCAGCAGCGCTTTCTGAACTTCGTCGATATCGCCTATGACGCGGGTGTCCGACTGTCGCTCGGCAGCGAAGTCAGCCTCGGCGCGCTGTGCCAGGGCGCCGTGCAGCAGGACTTCTCGCGTACCTGCAGCCGCCTGGCGCAACTGCGCCAGGTGGGCCCACGATTTCAACCGACGCCGGGGTAGGCCGTGCTCCATATTCTCTCGATCACCGCACCGATCTTCCTGCTCATCGGCCTCGGCTATCTCGCGGCCCGCGCCGGTCTGCTCAGCCGCGAACAGATTCGGGGCATGGGCAGCTTCGCCATGACCTTCACCTTGCCGGCGCTGATTCTGCGTGCGCTGTCGCAGCGGCCGATTGGCGAGGTGCTCGATCCGGTCTTCGTCCTGGCCTATGGCCTCGGGTCGCTGCTGATGTTCGCGCTGGGCTTTGCGTTCTTTCGCCTGGTGCGCCGCCAGTCGGTGGCGAGCTGCGCGCTGAGTGCCGGCGGGATGTCGGTGTCCAACAGCGGCTTCATTGGCTTCCCGGTGGTGGCCATGGTGCTCGGGACGCCGGCGGGGGTCGCGCTCGCGTTGTGCATGCTGGTCGAGAACCTGCTGATCATCCCGCTGATGCTGTTTCTCGCTGAGGCCAGCGCCCAGGGTGGCAAGGGACGTGGGGCAATCGTCGGCGAAACGCTCAAGCGCCTGGCCCGCAACCCGATCATCCTGGCGATCGTGCTGGGGCTGTGCCTGTCGCTGATGGAGGTGAGCATCCCGGCCATCCCGTTCAAGGCCATCGACATGCTGGCCAACGCGGCGGCTCCGGTGGCGCTGTTCGTCATCGGCGGCACCCTGTTCGGTCTCAGGGTGGGGGGACAGGGTGCGGACATCGCCCAGGTGGCGCTCGCCAAACTGATCCTGCATCCGCTGGCGGTGGCCCTGGCGTTCGCGGTACTGCCCGGTATCGATCCGACGATGAGGCTGGCCGGGATACTCTTCGCCAGCGCGCCGATGCTCAGCGTGTATCCCTTGTTCGGCCAGCGTTTCGGATTCGAGGAGCGCTGCGCGGCCATCCTGGTGACCGCCACCGCGCTCTCGTTCTTCACCATGGGCGGCGTGCTGGCCCTGACGGGGGTAGGGGCGTTCTAGGCCCCACCTGGCCTGCCGGCTCCCGCGCCGGCTTATCCGCAGTTGACGCGTTGAACGACGCCGGACGCGTCCATCCACAGGTTGAGGCGCTGCGAGTCGTAGTCGAGGGTGACTATGTCGTCCGGCCCGATCAGGCGAGCACGCTGGGCACCGGCGCGCTCACGCGCCTGTTCGCGCAACTCCACGCTGCCAGGCGTGCCGACCAGATTCTGTACCGGCGCGGTGTCGCAGCTTTCCGGGCGCGGCTGCGAAGCGGCGGCTTCGGTCCCGGTCTTGGGTGACGGCGAGCTGCAGCCGGCCAGCAGGCAGGTAGCGATGAGCATCAGGCGTAGCGGGTTGGTGGAAAGGGACATGCAGGCTCCTTGACGGGAAGGGTGGTCGCCTGAAGGTTACTTCGCCCCGGAAGGTGAAACAAACCCGTTGGGCCGTAATGGGCTGCGGAGCGCGTAAGAGGGCGCGGCGCCGCCGGTCAGGAACTAAGCCATGCCGCGCTTCGTCTATTCTCTGACTCCCTGGTCCATACCCTGCGGCCAGGGGTAGCGCTTATAAGCAGAAAAAAGGAAATCGACATGCTCTCTTCTCCCTGGATGCGGCGTCTGGCTGCGGTGCTCGCAGCGCTTCACTTTTCCCTGTTCATGCAAGTGCCCATGGCCAATGCCGCGATGATCGGTACGCCCGAAGTGCTGACCGAACACCAGCAGCAGGTCGATCGCCAGCAGCTGATGACCATGCTCGACGATCAGCAGGTGCAGGAGAAACTGGCCTCGATGGGCGTTGACCGCACCCAGGTCGAGAAGCGCATCGCCAGCCTGACGCCCGCCGAACTGGCGCAGTTCAACCAGCAGCTCGACCAGGCGCCTGCCGGTGCCGGCGTGGTGGGCGTCATCGTGCTGTTCCTGGTGATCTTCATCATCACCGACATGCTGTGCGCAACCAACATCTTCAACTTCGTCAACTGCGTCAATCGTTGATCCGGCGGGCATCCCTGCTGCTGATCATCGGCCTGCTCGGGGCCTGCGCGCGATCGCCCATCCTGCCGATGGACGAGCTGCAGATCCCCGTGCGGGCCGAGCTCGACGAGGTCGCGTTCTTTCCCCAGCAGGACTACCAGTGCGGCCCGGCGGCGCTGGCCACGCTGTTGACGCAGCGCGGCGTCGATACCACACCGGAACGGCTGGTCGACAGCGTCTACATCCCCGGACGCCAGGGCAGCCTGCAGGTGGAAATGGTCGCCGCGGCAAGATCGCACGGCCTGCTGGTCTATCCGCTTGCGCCGCGCTTGCAGGCGGTGCTGACGGAAGTCGCCGCCGGCAATCCCGTCCTGGTGCTGCAGAACCTCGCGTTCGACCGGTGGCCCCAATGGCACTTCGCGGTCGTGGTCGGCTACGACCTCGAGGATCAGAGCCTGGTGCTGCGGTCCGGTACGACTCGCCGCAGCCTCGAGACGTTTCGCCAGTTCGAGCGCTCCTGGAGCAAGGGCGAGCGCTGGGCGGTGGTCGCGGTCGATCCACAGGCGCCGCCGGCGACCGCCGAACTGAGCCCCTGGCTCAAGGCGGCGAGCGATCTCGAGCAGATCGGTCGAAAAGAAGCTGCCCAGATGGCCTACCGCATCGCCGGAGATCGCTGGGACAGCGAGTTGCCCTGGTTCGCACTGGCCAACAGCCAATATGACGCGGGCGATCTTTTCGCCGCGGAACGGTCGCTACGAAAAAGCCTGCAGCACAACGCCGGCTTCGCGGTGGGCTGGTTCAATCTCTCGCAGGTTCTGGCCGAGCGAGCGTGTTCGGCCCAGGCTCAAGCGGCGCGTCGCTGCGCCGCCCGTCTGGCCCCCGACGACAGCCGCTTCAGCGTGCCGCTGCCGGCCGCTGGCGATGAGGGGCAGTGCCAGGCGCCGCCGGTGTGCACGGCGCCTTGAACGGCTAGATCCCAAGCTTGTCGCGCAGGCCGTAGTACATCGCACCCAACGCACTCAGGGGCGCGCGCAACGACTGGCCGCCGGGGAAGGGATAGTGCGGCAGGCTGGCAAAAGCATCGAAACGCTCGGCCTGCCCGCGCAGCGCCTCGGCCAGCACCTTGCCGGCGAGGTGCGTATAGGTCACCCCGTGGCCGCTGCATCCTTGCGAGTAATAAAGGTTGTCGCCGATGCGGCCTACCTGGGGCAGCCGGGACAGCGTCAGCAGGAAGTTGCCGGTCCAGGCGTATTCGATCTTCACGTCGCGCAACTGCGGGAAGGTCTTGAGCATCTTGGGCCGGATGATCGCCTCGATGTCCGCCGGATCCCGTGCGCCGTAGACCACGCCGCCGCCATAGATGAGGCGACGGTCGGCGGAGAGGCGGTAGTAGTCCAGCAGGTAGTTGCAGTCCTCGACGCAGTAGTCCTGTGGCAGCAGGCGGGCGGCGAGCGACTCGTCCAGCGGTTCGGTGGTGATCACCTGGGTGCCGCAGGGCATCGACTTGGCCGCCAGCTCCGGAACCAGGTTGCCGAGGTAGGCGTTGCCCGCCACCACGACGAACCTGGCGGTGACCGATCCACGCTCCGTATGCACCACGGCAGGCGTACCGCGGTCGATGCGGATGGCGGGGCTGTGTTCATGGATCACGCCGCCCAGGGACTCGACCGCTGCCGCCTCGCCGAGCGCCAGGTTCAGCGGATGGATATGGCCGCCGCTCATGTCCAGCATGCCGCCGACGTAGCGGTCGCAATCGACCACCTGCCGAATGCCCTGTTCGTCCAGTAGCTCGAGCTGCCTATGGCCGTAGCGCTCCCAGAGGGCCTTCTGGCTTTCCAGGTGCTTCATCTGCTTGCCGGTGAATGCGGCGAACACGCCGCCGTCCTTCAGGTCGCAGGCGATCCCGTAGCGTTGCACCCGCTCGCGGATGATCCGCGCGCCTTCGAACGCCATCGATCCGATCAGGCGTGCCTCTTCGGGGCCTGCGCTCGCCTCGATGCTGTCGATATCCCGGCTATAGCTGTTGACGATCTGGCCGCCGTTGCGGCCGGAGGCACCGAAGCCGACACGAGCGGCTTCTAGCACCGTCACCGTGAAACCCTGCTCGAGCAGGAACAGCGCGGTGGAAAGGCCGGTATACCCCGCGCCGATGATGCAGACGTCCACGCTCTTGTTTTCATCCAGGGCAGGGCGCGGGGGCGTTGGATTGGCGGAGGCGGCGTAGTAGGAAGACGGGTAGGGTGTGTGCGTCATATTGCATGACCTGTTTTAAATATTTGACGTGGCGATGCTAACCCTGCAGCCGTGCCCAGCGCCAGTCGGCCCCGCTCGCGCCGGCCCGGAATCAAAAATTCCAGATATCAGTGAGTTAGGTGAAAAAAAGAGCTTGACTCCCTTCGGCGGATCTATAGAATGCGCGTCCATCGGAGGCACATAGCTCAGTTGGTTAGAGCACCACCTTGACATGGTGGGGGTCGTTGGTTCGAATCCAATTGTGCCTACCAATTCCGAAAAGGGTCGCCACGGCGACCCTTTTTTATTGGGTGCTTGTAAGCCGCCTGGCTTTCTGGAAGCATCCGGTTCCCTAATTTCCAGTGACTTCGTTTCGTCTGGATCGGCCTTCGGGCTCCTGCCACCGTGCGGCAGGGCAATCCGGCGAATCGCTTTCCTGGCTCATCCCAACCCACGTGGCCTTTGGTAGGGGTCACCACTAGGAGAGGAGGCGCCATGCCCACTATTACTCTTCCTGACGGCAGTCAGCGTTCGTTCGATCACCCGGTATCCGTCGCCGAAGTGGCTCAGTCCATCGGCGCGGGCCTGGCCAAGGCCACCGTGGCCGGCAAGGTGGATGGACGCCTCGTCGATGCCTGCGACCTGATCGAGCAGGACGCGAGCCTGCAGATCATCACGCCGAAGGACGAGGAAGGGCTGGAAATCATCCGCCACTCCTGTGCGCACCTGGTCGGGCATGCGGTCAAGCAGCTGTATCCCACGGCGCGCATGGTGATCGGTCCGGTCATCGAAGAAGGCTTCTACTACGACATCGCGTTCGAGCGGCCTTTCACGCCGGAAGACATGGCCGCCATCGAGCAGCGCATGCGTGAGCTCATCGACACCGAATACGACGTCATCAAGAAGATGACGCCGCGTGCCGAGGTCATCGACGTGTTCCGCTCGCGCGGCGAGGAATACAAGCTGCGCCTGATCGAGGACATGCCGAACGAGCAGGCGATGGGGCTGTACTACCACGAAGAATACGTGGACATGTGCCGCGGCCCGCACGTGCCCAACACCCGCTTCCTGAAGGCGTTCAAGCTGACCAAGCTGTCCGGCGCCTACTGGCGTGGCGATGCCAAGAACGAGCAGCTGCAGCGCGTCTATGGCACCGCCTGGGCCGACAAGAAACAACTGGCGGCCTACATCCAGCGGATCGAAGAAGCTGAAAAGCGCGATCACCGCAAGCTCGGCAAGCGCCTGGACCTGTTCCACACCCAGGAAGAAGCCCCGGGCATGGTGTTCTGGCACCCCAACGGCTGGACCCTGTATCAGGCGCTCGAGCAGTACATGCGCGTCGTCCAGCGCGAGAACGGCTACCTGGAGATCAAGACGCCTCAGGTGCTGGATCGCAGCCTCTGGGAGAAGTCGGGCCACTGGGCCAACTACGCCGAAAACATGTTCACCACCGAGTCGGAAAGTCGCGACTACGCGATCAAGCCGATGAACTGCCCGTGCCATGTCCAGGTGTTCAACCAGGGGCTCAAGAGCTACCGCGAGCTGCCGCTGCGCCTGGCCGAGTTCGGTGCCTGCCACCGCAACGAACCGTCCGGCGCGCTGCACGGCATCATGCGCGTACGCGGATTTACCCAGGACGACGCCCACATCTTCTGCACCGAAGAGCAGATGCAGTCCGAGTCGGCCGCGTTCATCAAGCTGACCCAGGCCGTGTACGCGGACTTCGGCTTCACCGACATTCAGCTCAAACTGTCCACGCGCCCTGAAAAGCGCGTCGGTTCGGACGAGTTGTGGGATCGTGCCGAGGCGGCCCTGGCGGCTGCCCTGGAGATCGCCGGGCTGCCCTATGACCTGCAGCCGGGCGAGGGGGCCTTCTACGGGCCCAAGATCGAGTTCTCGCTGAAGGACTGCCTCGGACGCGTCTGGCAGTGCGGGACCCTGCAGCTGGACTTCAACCTGCCGATACGCCTTGGCGCCGAATACGTCAGCGAAGACAACAGCCGCAAGCACCCGGTCATGCTGCACCGTGCGATCCTCGGTTCGTTCGAGCGTTTCATCGGCATTCTGATCGAGCACTACGAGGGCGCATTCCCGGCCTGGCTGGCGCCGACCCAGGCGGTGATCATGAACATCACCGACAAGCAGGCCGAATTCGCCCAGGAAGTGGAGAAAACACTCAACCAAAGCGGGTTCCGTGCCAAGTCCGACTTGAGAAACGAAAAGATCGGCTTTAAAATCCGCGAGCATACTTTGCTCAAGGTTCCCTATCTCTTGGTTATTGGAGACCGGGAAGTTGAGACACGATCCGTTGCGGTGCGCACGCGTGAAGGCGTCGACATGGGCTCCATGCCCGTCGAGCAGTTCGCGCAGTTGCTGGCACAGGCGGTTTCCCGGCGTGGTCGCCAAGACTTGGAGTAATCACTATTAAGCGTGAAATGAGACAAGATAAACGAGCTCAACCGAAAGCCCCGATCAACGAGAATATCTCGGCACGCGAGGTTCGGTTAATTGGTGCGGACGGCGAGCAGATTGGCATCGTCTCGATTGATGAAGCGCTTCGTGTAGCTGAAGAAGCGAAGCTGGATCTGGTAGAAATCTCCGCGGATGCGGTCCCGCCTGTATGCCGGATCATGGATTACGGCAAGCACCTGTTCGAGAAGAAGAAGCAGGTCGCGGCGGCGAAGAAGAACCAGAAACAGGTTCAGGTCAAAGAAATCAAGTTTCGTCCAGGGACGGAAGAGGGCGACTACCAGGTCAAGCTGCGCAACCTGGTACGTTTCCTGAGTGAAGGGGACAGGGCCAAGGTTTCGTTGAGATTCCGCGGTCGTGAGATGGCCCATCAGGAGCTGGGCATGGAGCTGTTGAGGCGGGTCGAAGCCGACCTCGCCGAATACGGTTCCGTTGAGCAGCATCCGAAGATGGAAGGACGCCAGCTGATCATGGTCATCGCTCCCAAGAAGAAAAAGTAACCTCCAGGGCACTGGCAGGCCTTGCGGTTATTTGTAATCACCCACACTGTGGAGAACGAACATGCCAAAGATGAAAACCAAGAGTGGTGCCAAGAAGCGCTTCAAGCCGACTGCAAACGGCTTCAAGCACAAGCACGCTTTCAAGAGCCACATCCTGACCAAGATGTCCACCAAGCGTAAGCGTCAGCTGCGCGGCACTTCGCTGCTGCACCCGTCTGATGTTGCAAAAGTGGAGCGCATGCTGCGCGTTCGTTGATCGGTCAAGACTAGAGGAAATTACTCATGGCTCGTGTTAAGCGTGGCGTCATCGCTCGTCGCCGTCACAAAAAAATTCTGAAACTCGCCAAAGGCTATTACGGCGCGCGTTCGCGCGTGTTCCGCGTAGCCAAGCAGGCGGTGATCAAGGCTGGCCAGTACGCCTACCGTGACCGCCGTCAGCGCAAGCGCCAGTTCCGTGCGCTTTGGATCGCCCGTATCAACGCAGGTGCTCGTCAGAACGGTCTGTCCTACAGCCGCCTGATCGCAGGCCTGAAGAAGTCGGCGATCGAAATCGACCGTAAAGTTCTGGCCGATCTGGCAGTGAACGAAAAAGCGGCGTTCGCTGCGATTGTCGAAAAAGCTAAGGCATCTTTGGCTTAAGCCCTACGACAATCACGAATCCCAGGATTCGTAGCGACGTCACCAATAGGGGAAGAGCCTTGTGCTCTTCCCCTATTTTGTATCTGAAGGGGCTCTTGCAAAACACTGCCGCCGCGTCGCTAAAGACCGCAACAGTGTTCTGCAAGATCCTCTGGAGGTTGTAAATGGAAAACCTGGATGCACTGGTCTCGCAAGCGCTCGAGGCTGTGCAACACACTGAAGACGTCGGTGCCCTGGAACAGATCCGGGTCCACTACCTCGGCAAGAAAGGCGAACTGACCCAGGTGATGAAGACCCTGGGCGACCTGCCGGCCGATGAGCGCCCCAAGGTAGGCGCGCTGATCAATGTGGCCAAGGAGCGGGTTCAAGAGGCGCTCAATACGCGCAAGGCCGCACTCGAAGCTGCGGCGCTGACCGAGAAGCTCGCCGCCGAGCGCATCGATGTGACCCTGCCGGGGCGCGGTCAGCAGTCCGGTGGCCTGCATCCACTGACCCGGACGCTGGAGCGCATCGAGCAGATCTTCTCGCACATCGGTTACACCGTCGCCGAAGGGCCTGAAGTCGAAGACGACTATCACAACTTCGAGGCGCTCAACATTCCCGGGCATCATCCCGCTCGGGCGATGCACGATACCTTTTATTTCAACGCCAACATGCTGCTGCGCACCCACACCTCGCCGGTGCAGGTGCGCACGATGGAATCCAGCCAGCCGCCGATTCGCATCATTTGCCCCGGGCGCGTTTACCGCTGCGACTCCGATCAGACCCACTCGCCGATGTTCCACCAGGTTGAAGGGCTACTGATCGACGAGGGCATCAGCTTCGCCGATCTCAAAGGCACCATCGAACAGTTCCTGCGAGCGTTTTTCGAGGCTGATCTGGAAGTGCGTTTCCGCCCTTCGTTCTTCCCGTTCACCGAGCCCTCGGCCGAGGTGGATATCCGCCGCGTGGTCCGCAAGGGTGACCAGGAATCCCAATCCTGGCTCGAGGTCCTGGGCTGCGGAATGGTCCATCCCGAGGTGTTGCGGATGTCGGGCATCGACCCGGAGCGCTATCAGGGTTTTGCCTTTGGTATGGGGGCCGAACGACTGACCATGCTGCGTTATGGCGTTAACGACCTGCGCATCTTCTTCGATAACGATCTGCGCTTTCTCGAGCAGTTTCGCTAACAGCAGATCGCCCGAGCACGTTTAGGAGAGCAGGATGAAATTCAGTGAACAGTGGCTGCGGAGCTGGGTCAATCCGCAGGTTTCCCATGCCGAGCTCGTCGCTCGGTTGTCGATGGTCGGCCTCGAGGTCGACGGTGTAGAACCGGTTGCCGGACAATTCAGTGGCGTGGTGGTGGGTGAAGTGCTCAGCACCGAGCAGCATCCCGATGCCGACAAGCTGCGCGTATGCCAGGTCAGCAACGGCAGCGAAACCTTTCAGGTTGTCTGCGGCGCGCCGAATGTGCGCCCCGGCCTGAAGATTCCCTTCGCCATGATCGGTGCTCAGTTGCCTGGCGATTTCAAGATCAAGAAGGCGAAGCTGCGTGGGGTCGAGTCCAACGGAATGCTCTGCTCGGCTTCGGAGCTGCAGATCTCCGACGACGACAGCGGCCTGATGGAGCTCGCGGCAGAGGCACAGGTAGGGGCTGATATCCGCGCAGCGCTCGAGCTCGACGATGCCAGCATCGAAATCGGCCTGACGCCCAATCGTGGCGACTGCCTGTCCATCGCCGGCCTGGCGCGTGAAGTGGGCGCGATCTATGGCGTCCCGGTAGCGCCGATCGATATCGTACCGGTCCAGGTGAGCCATCAGGACACCCGCCCCGTCGACGTGCTCGCGCCCGCCGCGTGCCCGCGCTACCTCGGGCGAATCATCCGCAATGTCGACCTGTCGCGCCCGACCCCGACGTGGATGGTCGAGCGCCTGCGCAGGTCCGATATTCGCTCGATCGATGCGGTCGTCGATGTCACCAACTATGTGATGCTCGAGCTCGGTCAGCCATTGCACGCCTTCGACCTGGCCGAGATCAACACGGGTATCCGTGTTCGCATGGCCGAGGAGGGCGAGTCGCTGGTTCTGCTCGACGGCCAGACCATCACGCTGCGTGCCGACACGCTGGTCATTGCCGATCACCAGCGCGCACTGGCCATCGCCGGTGTCATGGGCGGCGAGCACAGCGGCGTCAACGCCGGCACCCGGGATATCTTCCTCGAAAGCGCTTACTTCGACAGCATCGCCCTGGCTGGCAAGGCTCGTTCCTACGGCCTGCATACAGACGCCTCCCACCGTTATGAGCGCGGCGTCGATCCTCAACTGACCCGTGTGGCCATGGAGCGCGCTACCTCGCTGCTGCTCGACATTGTCGGAGGGGAGGCCGGACCTATCGTCGAGGCGCTCGATGAGCAGGGGCTGCCGCGCACCGCGGCGATCGTGCTGCGCAGTGAGCGCATCGGTCAGATGCTCGGCCTCGAGTTGGGGCATGAGCAGGTCGAGAAGATGCTGGGTTCGCTGGGCTTGAGCCTCACCAGCGAAAGCGAGGGGACATGGCGCGTAGGCGTGCCCAGCCATCGCTTCGACATTGCCCTGGAAGTCGACCTGATCGAAGAGCTCGGTCGCCTTTACGGCTACGATCGCCTCCCTGTCCGTTATCCGCAGGCGCGTCTCGCGCCGACGTCCACGCCGGAAGCGCGTGTGACTGTCCCGGCCTTGCGCCGACTGCTGGTCGCCCGTGGTTACCAGGAGGCAATCACTTACAGCTTCATCGATCCGAAGCTGTTCGAGCTGTTTTCGCCGGATACCAAGCCGCTGCTGCTGGCCAATCCTATCTCGGTCGAGATGAGCGCGATGCGGGCGTCGCTGTGGCCTGGTCTGGTAACCGCGCTGCAGTACAACCTCAACCGTCAGCAGACCCGTGTCCGCCTGTTCGAAAGCGGCCTGCGGTTCGTCGGGCAACTCGATGAGCTCAAGCAGGAAGCCATGCTGGCTGGCGTGGTCACCGGTGCCCGTTTCGACGAAGCCTGGAGCAACGGCCGTGAGGCAGTGGATTTTTATGACGTGAAGGCGGACGTCGAGGCATTGTTGGGCGCGGCTGGCGACGGGCTATCCTTCCGCTTTGTCGCGGGCGAGCATCCGGCCCTGCATCCTGGGCAAACGGCACGCATCGAGCGTGAAGGTCGCCTGGTCGGTTATATCGGCAGTCTGCATCCGCAGCTTGCACGTTCGCTCGGCATCGATCAGCCGGTCTATCTCTATGAGCTGTTGCTCGGCGAGCTTACCAGTGGTCGGCTTCCCCGTTTCAGCGAGCTGTCCCGCTTTCCCGAGGTCCGTCGTGACCTGGCATTGCTGGTCGATCGCGACGTGCCTGCCGAGGCGGTACTCTCCTGCATTCGCGAGGCTGCGGGCGATAGTCTGACGGACCTCAAGCTCTTTGATGTCTATCACGGTAAAGGCATTGATCCGCATAGAAAAAGCCTAGCGGTCGGCTTGACCTGGCAGCACCCATCACGCACTCTAAACGACGATGAGGTGAACGAAAGCACACAAAATATCCTCACCTCCCTGGAACAAAGGTTCAATGCCACGTTAAGGAAATAGCGTATGGGGGCTCTGACGAAAGCTGAAATGGCCGAGCGTCTTTATGAAGAGCTGGGCTTGAATAAGCGCGAGGCCAAGGAGCTGGTCGAGCTGTTTTTCGAAGAGATCCGCCAGGCGCTGGAGCATAACGAGCAGGTGAAGTTGTCCGGTTTCGGCAACTTCGATCTGCGCGACAAGCGTCAGCGTCCGGGTCGCAACCCGAAGACCGGCGAAGAAATCCCGATCACGGCGCGTCGCGTCGTGACCTTTCGTCCAGGGCAGAAGCTCAAGGCCAGAGTCGAGGCTTATGCTGGAACCAAGTCATAACGACGAACTTCCGTCGATCCCAGGCAAGCGATACTTCACCATCGGCGAAGTGAGCGAGCTGTGCGCGGTCAAGCCTCACGTGCTGCGCTACTGGGAGCAGGAGTTTCCACAGCTGAACCCGGTCAAGCGTAGAGGCAATCGACGTTATTACCAGCGACAGGACGTGCTGATGATCCGGCAGATCCGCGCGCTTCTTTACGATCAGGGCTTCACCATCGGCGGCGCCAGGCAGCGCCTGTCGGGCGACGAAGCACGTGATGACACCACCCAGTACAAGCAACTGATCCGCCAGATGATCGTCGAACTCGAGGAAGTGCTGCATGTTTTACGCACGTGACGTTAAGTAGCTAAAAAGTTTCACTTTTCAGATGCTTAGTGTATAGTGCGATCCGCTTCCAGCAGCGCTGGAAGCACCGTCGGGGCGTAGCGCAGCCTGGTAGCGCACTTGCATGGGGTGCAAGGGGTCGAGTGTTCGAATCACTCCGTCCCGACCAACTAATCCCTACATCAGAGCCTGGTCAGTGATGACCAGGCTTTTTTGTGTCTGTGATTGGAGCGGTATTTACAGCTGCTGTCTTAAAATCGAGGTACCCAGATGCAGCTTGTCGGCGCAAATCGCTACTGAAAATCACGACTACGTACGTCCAGCCCCGTTAGCAGGGGAGTGAGGTCGCTCAGGCGTCCGGCAATGACATGGCGCACGCCGCTGGCGGACTCCAGGTGGCCATCGATTCGTAGCATGTGCGACTGGACCAATACCCGACGCTGGCGCTCGGCCAGGTCGTGCCAGACTACAATGTTGATCATGCCGAACTCGTCTTCGAGGGTGACGAAGATGACGCCGCTTGCGGTCTGCGGGCGTTGGCGGCCGATGACCAGCCCGGCGACGCTGATGGGGCGTCCGTGATCGACGTTGGCCAGTTCTCGAGAGCTTCGGCAGCGTTGAGCTTTCAGTTGCCTGCGCAGCAGCGCCAGTGGGTGAGGGCCCAGTGTGGTGCCGAGGGTGGCGTAATCAGTCAACAAGTCTTCGCCGACGCTGGGCAATGGCAAGGGAATCGATACTTCCTGTCGCGTGGGGTATTCAGCGAACAGCGGTAGCCACGGCTCGATCCCGGCCACAGCCCAGCGCGCCCGGTGGCGATTTCCCGCAAGGCCGTGCAGTGCGCCGGCGTCCGCCAGGCGTTCGCGGGCGCGGCTGTCCAGGCCGGCGCGCAGGCTTAGATCTTCGATCCCGATGAAGGGGCGAGTTTTGCGCGTCGCCTCGATGCGGCGTGCGTCCTCCTCCCGAAAGTCTCGTATCAGGCGCAGGCCCAGACGGATCGCGGGTTGTTCTTTGCCATTCGGCTCCAGGCTGCAGTCCCAGTCGCTATGGCAGACATCCACGGGGCGGATCTCCAGACCATGACGCCGCGCATCCTGCAGTATCTGGTCAGGGTTGTAGAAACCCATCGGCCAGCTATTGATCAGGGCGCAGGCATATGCCGCCGGCTCATGGCATTTGAGCCAGCAACTGGCGTAAGTCAGCAAGGCAAAGCTGGCGGCATGGGATTCCGGAAAGCCATAACTGCCGAAGCCTTTGATCTGCTCGAAGATGCGAGCGATGAACTCCGGTTTGTAACCCCGGGCAAGCATGCGGGTGGTGAGTCTTTCGCGATGCGGCTCGAGTCCTCCGTGGCGTTTCCAGGCTGCCATGCTGCGGCGCAATTCATCGGCTTCGCCGGGCGTGTATTTAGCTGCCACCATGGCGAGTTCCATGACCTGCTCCTGAAACAGGGGGACCCCCAGGGTGCGCTCAAAGACAGGTTCCAACTCTTTCGAGGGATAGTCGATGGGTTCTTCTTCATTGCGGCGGCGCAGATAGGGATGGACCATGTCGCCTTGGATCGGTCCCGGTCGGACGATGGCGACCTGGATCACCAGGTCGTAAAACTCTTTCGGTTTCAGGCGCGGCAGCATGGCCATCTGAGCCCGCGATTCGATCTGGAATACCCCGATAGTGTCGGCGCGGCTGATCATGTCGTAGGTCGGCGGGTCCTCTTTCGGCAGGGTGGCGATGGTCCAGCGGGTACTGCGATAGTGCTCTATGAGGTTGAAGCAGCGGCGTAATGCGCTGAGCATGCCGAGCGCCAGCACGTCGACCTTGAGCAGGCCGACCAGATCGAGATCATCCTTGTCCCACTGGATTACGGTGCGATCAGTCATGCTGGCATTCTCGACCGGCACCAGGGTTTCAAGCGGGTGCTCGGAGATGACGAAGCCGCCCGGATGTTGCGACAGATGACGCGGGAAGCCGATCAGTTCGCTGGTAAGGGCGAGAGCGCGGCGCAGGAGTGGATTGTCCGGATCGAAACCGGCCTCCTTCAAATGGGCATCATCGGGAATCCGGTCGCTCCAGCGACCACAGCAGTCGGCCAGCGAATTGATCTGATCAGGAGGAAAGCCGAGTGCCTTGGCGACATCGCGCACCGCGCCTGCGGCATGGTAGGAACTGACGACCGCAGTGAGCGCGGCTCGATTGCGACCGTAGCGGCGAAACACATACTGGATGACTTCTTCGCGGCGTTCATGCTCGAAGTCCACATCGATATCCGGCGGCTCGTTGCGCTCTCTGGAGAGAAAGCGTTCGAACAGCAGTTTGCTTCGTGAGGGATCGAGTTCGGTGATGCCCAGGGCATAGCAGACCGTCGAGTTGGCGGCCGAGCCGCGCCCCTGGCAGAGGATGCCGCGCCCCCGCGCGAAGCGAACGATGTCGTGTACGGTCAGGAAGTAGCTTTCATATTTCAGTTCGGCGATCAGCTTCAGCTCATGATCAATCTGCGCGCGGGACTTTTCATCAATTCCATTGGGCCAGCGCTCGGCCATTCCCTCCTCGACCCGCAGTCGCAACCATGTCGTGGCGTTGTGAACGGGAGGGACCAGTTCGTGCGGGTACTGATAATCCAGTTGATGAAAGTCGAACTGGCAGCGGCTCGTGACGTGCAGTGTTTCGGCCAGTAACTCCGGTGGGTAGAGTGCGGCGAGCTCGTCGCGGGGGCGAAGATGTCGCTCACCATTGGCAAAAAGGTAGGTGCCAGCTGCCTTGAGCGGGAGGCGATGACCGATGGCCGTGATGCAGTCTTGCAGGGCTCGCCGCGCACGGGCGTGCATGTGCACATCGCCGCAGGCAACCGGGCGAATGTGCAGGGATCTGCCCAGTGCGAGCGATTGCCGAAGATACTGCTCATCGTCCTGTCCCTGGTGTCGCTCGACGCCGAGCCACAGTCGCTCAGGAAAACGCTCCCGCAGCCAGACTCCATCGGCTGTATCGGTGGTGTCCTGGGGGATCCATATGGCAAGCAGGCCATCGAGTGGGGCGGTGAAATCGTCGCGCAGCATGAGGTAGCTGCCTTTGTCCGCCCGCCGGCGAGCCTGAGTAATCAGCCGACAAAGTGCCTGGTAGCCCGTCAGGTTCTCTGCCAGCAGTATCAGCTTGAGGCCATCGGCAAGAGAAAACTCACTTCCGACGATCAATGGCAACTTCGCTTTCTGGGATGCCTGCCAGGCTCTGACGATCCCGGCCAGGGTGCATTCATCCGTGATGGCCAATGCCCGGTATCCCAGCGAGGCGGCATGATCGAACAGTTCCTGGGCGCTGGAGGCACCGCGCTGGAAGCTGAAATTGGAGAGGCAGTGCAGTTCTGCGTAGTCGGGGACGCTGCCCGCAGGTGTCGATCGTGTGATGTGCTTGAGGGGGCGTGTGCCCAGTTGATACAGGGTAGCGGAGGAGGCCATTTAAATGAGTACATAATACTGTTTGTATATACAGTATTAGCCCGATTGCTCCCGCACAAGCCTTAACTATGTCTGACCGGACGAAGTGCAAATGGATAAAAGCTTCACGAGGTGGTTGACAGCGATTCTGGTCGCTGTATGATTCGCCTCCCGCTGACGAGATCGCTGAGATCGAAGGCGGCAAGCGGTTGAGTAGAAAAGAGATTTTCGAAAAACAGCTTGACAGTAAGAAGGGCTGCTGTAGAATGCGCGGCCTCGGTTGAGACGAAAGACTTGATCGAAACGCTCTTTAACAACTGAATCAAGCAATTCGTGTGGGTGCTTGTGAGGTAAAACTGG
>NZ_QLAE01000053.1 GCF_005876855.1 Stutzerimonas nosocomialis
GTTCGCCTAACAGTTGCTGCATGACGACCAAGTCGGCCATCTTCTGCTCGATCAACGCGAGCTTGCGTGCAGCCCGTGCTCGCGTTTCGGCACAGGCGCACGACTCATCCAGCGTCAGCAGTCCACCGACTTCCGAGAGCGTGAAACCCAGCGCCTGAGCCCGCTTGATGAAACGCAGTCGCTTCACCATGTCCACCGGATAGCGCCGATGGCCACCCAAGGGTTTGGCTGGTTCATCCAGCAGCCCGCGTCGCTGGTAGTAGCGGATCGTCTCGACGTTCACCCCGGCGGCGTCTGCCAGCTTGCCAATGGTCAGCTCTGTGGCCATCACTTTCTCCTTGATTCCGTACTTTGGTACGGAGTTTAGAATAGCACCTAGGCAATCAGGCTCAGGAGATGGGAATGGGGATGCAACTCACCGGGAAAGGCTCGCTGGTCGCGAGTTCGCTGACCGCCATCGGTGCGTCGGTGTGCTGTGTCGGGCCACTGGTGCTGTTGGCACTCGGTGTCGGCGGTACGTGGGTGGGCGCTCTGACCATGATGGAGCCACTACGCCCCCTCTTCATCGGGTTGACTCTACTGTTCCTGGGATTGGCATTCCGCAAGCTCTACCTGGTGCCACAGGTTTGTACGCCAGGTACACCCTGCGCCGATCCGCGCACGCTCGTGCGACAGCGACTCGTGTTCTGGATCGTCAGCGTGCTGCTGCTCGGCCTATTGGCCGTGCCGTGGCTCGCCCCGCTGTTCTACTGAAGGAGATTAACCATGCGCAAACTGCTGATCGCCGTGCTTTTCGCCTTGCCCTTCGTGGCGCTGGCGGCTCCCCCGAAAACCGTCACGCTCGACGTGCAGAACATGACGTGCGGACTCTGTCCGATCACGGTCAAGAAGTCGCTGGAGAAGGTGTCCGGCGTGAGTGACGTCCAGGTCAATTTCGACCAGAAGACGGCGACCGTCACCTACGATCCCGATAAGGCCCAGCCCGAGGCACTGACTGAGGCGACCGCGAACGCGGGATACCCCTCCACAGTGCAGAAGTGAGGTCACGATGAGCGCCATTGTCCTTGAGTCCGTGCTGACTTGCCCGCGCTGCGGCTTCGCCAAGCCGGAAACCATGCCCACGGACGCCTGCCAGTTCTATTACGAGTGCAGCAACTGCAAGGCGCTGCTGCGCCCCAACCCAGGGGATTGCTGCGTTTTCTGTTCGTTCGGCTCGGTGAAGTGCCCGCCGATCCAGCAGCAGCTTGGGTGTTGCTCATAGCGTTTAGGGGGATCACAGGTCGTCGTCTGGATTACGCAGTGGCCGCAGCTCGCCGCGCGCAACTTCTTCCGGTACCGCAAAGGAATACCGCCCGAGCATGTTGATGTGCTCGTAGATCAGCGGCGATAGCCGGGCCAAATCCTCTTCCAGCACTGGATAGCCGTGCTGCTTGAGCCGTTCCACGGCCGCCGTCATGTAGAGGGTGTTCCACAGCACGATGATGTTCACCACCAGGCCCAGAGCACCGAGCTGGTCTTCCTGGCCTTCGCGGTAGCGCTGGCGGAGCTCGCCGCGTTTGCCGTGGAACACGGCGCGGGCCAGGCTGTGCCGGCCTTCGCCTCGGTTCAACTGGGTCAGGGTGGCGCGGCGCTTGGACTCGTCGTCGATATAGGTCAACGTGTGCAGAGTCTTTTCGATCCGCCCGAATTCGGCCAGCGCCTGGGCCAGCCGGGTGGGTCTATCTCCCGTTTGCAGCGTGCGCATGATGCCAGTCGCCGGCACCCGGCCGAGTTTGAGCGAGCCGGCCAGGCGCAGCAGGTCGTCCCAGTGCTCGGCGATCAGGTCGAGTTTGACCGACTGGCGGGCCAGCCCGTTGAGCTTGCCGTAGTCCGCGTCCGGGCGCGTGCGCCAGAAGCGGGTACCGCCGACATCGGCCAGCCGCGGACTGAAGTGGTAGCCAAGTAGGCGGAAGAGCCCGAACACCACATCGCTGTAGGCCCCGGTGTCGGTCATGATTTGCGTCGGCTGCAACTCGGTCTGCTGTTCCAGCACGACCGCCAGCAACACCAGGCTGTCGCGCAGCGTGCCGGGCACGGTGATGGCGTTGAGGCCGGAGAATTGGTCGGAAATCAGGTTGTACCAGGTGACACCCCGGCCGGTGCCGAAATACTTCGGATTGGGGCCGGCATGCACGGTGCGCACCGGTACGACGAAGCGCATGCCATCGGCGGAGGCGACCTCGCCGCCACCCCAGACTTGGGCCAGTTCCAGTTGGCTTTGCGCTCCGACCAGGATGGCGTTAGCCGCTGACAGGGTGTCGTCGCGGATATAATTCTGGCTGACCCAGGACAGCCGGTCACGGCGCAGCGCCGGGTTGTCGGTGCGGATCAAGGGCTCCAGGCCGGTGTTGCAGGCCCCGCCCAACAGCACCGCGCAGAGGCTGGTGACCAGGTTGTCGGCGCGTGCATTGCGTTCGGAGACATGGGTGAAGGCCTCGGAAAAGCCAGTGCGGGCGGCGATTTCCAAGAGGATTTCCGGCAGATCGACACGCGGCATCAGGTCAGACACGGCCGCCCGCAGTTGCAGCAACGAGCAGGGCTCGTCCAGCTTGTCCAGCGCCCCGAGCGACAGTTCGGTCTTGCCCTCGGTGTTCTCGCTCAGTTGAATCGCCGGGTTGTCGGGCAGGCGCGCGGCTACTGCCAGCCAGGTTGCATCCAGCTCGACGGACAAGGCGTCCAGGGTGGTTTTGGCGTCGATGGTCAGGCCCAGTGACCGGCAGATGATCGGTCGCGCCGCCAGCCATTCGGCACCGTCGAGCAGGCCAAGGCGCGGGTCGGCATAGCGCCAACTGGGCGAGACGAAGACATCGCGGCGGCGCAGGGCCGTGCGCAGCGCATCGAGCGTGCAGAACACATAGGCACCCATGTCGAGGGAGCCATCTTCGCGGGTGATGTGCTTCTGCCAAGCCTTGGCCACGATCTCCTGCGGCGCGTCATCCTCTGGCTTCCGGCGCGGCAGGTTCAGTTGCAGCCACTCCAGACTAGCCGCCACGCCCTTGCCGGCCGGGCTGAAGCCGAAGCGGATGTGCTTGAGCAGGTCGGGCAGGAAGCGGCGCACGCTGCGGTAGCGCGCTTCCAATGCAAGAAAATAGACGTCATCTACCGGGCGGATCAGCGCGTTGACCTCTTCCAGGGCCTTTTCCAGGGTGGTCCTCGGCAGGTCGTTGAACAGCCGGGCGCGCACGTTGTCATCGCTGATCGAGCTGTCCAGCACGACCTTGCACGCGGCGGCGAGCGTCGCGGCCGACCGATCCAGGTCTTTCAGGCTGCGCATGCGGGCTTTCTTGTCGGCCTTCTCCGCGTTGCTGAACAGGTCGCGCAGCAAGGCCTCCAGGACTTCCAGTGCGTCGTCGTGCGCAGTCGCCTCCAGGCAGAGTGCGAAGGCCACCAGTGTCGCCATCCGCCGCGACGCCGGCAGCCGATTAATCGCGGTGACCTTGGCCGTGTTGGCGAAGCGGGCCAGGGCGGCGATACGGCTGGGAGGGATGTGCGCCGCCGCCGGCAAGGTGATGCCGATGCCGCGCACGTCATCGAGCCGGCGCAGTGCCCGAATCAACGCGGGGCCACTGACCATGACCGGGCCGGAGCGCAATTGATCCAGCCGGGAGCTGCGGTTGCCTTCGGCCACCGTCAGCAAGTCTTGCAGTTGCAATCGCTGTTCCTCAGTCACGCTGCGGCCCAGCGTAAACCAGAGGCGTTCTTCGACCCGACTGCGCAACTGGGCGATAAAGCGCTCTAGTTGAGACACACCAGGCAGGAGGACTTTCTGTGTGAACAGCCACGAGGTGGCTCGCTCAAACAGCACTCCCGGCCGGTCGGTGCCCGTCCAGCAGAGGGCATACAGCCAGCGGCTCAAGCGAAAGCCGATGCCCGGATCGGTGAAATGACGATAGCCAAAGCGGTTCTGAATATCGGTGGCATGTATCCAGCGGCGATGATCGCTATAGCGCTGGAGGCAGTCGGGGTCTGGAATCGCCAGTTGTCGGCAAAGCACCTGCAGGACTTCCACCGGCACGGCGGCGGGCTTGTCCGGCAGAACGCCAACGAAGCGGACGGTGGTCAGCAGAACGGCATAACCCAGACGGTTATGGTTACCCCGCAGCACCTGGATGGCTTCACGGTCTTCATCGCTCAGGTGGAAGTAACGTTCCAGCTCTTCACGGCTGGGCGAATCAACATAGCGGCCAAAACCGTCGCGTTGCTCTTGAGTCAGAAAACCGACCGGCATTGATCACAGCACCTCGACGCAGAACACGGCGGGCGTGACGATCCGCGTGCGTTCGATGTGCCCGCGTTGCAGCAGGCCGGCGCGGCGATCACCGGTTACCAGGTAGTCCGCATCGCCCGCCAAGGCCATGGCCAGCAAAAACGAGTCATCCGGATCATCGGCTTCGACCTCGATGGTCAGGCGCTCCAGTACCACAGCCCGTTGCAGGTTATTGATCATGGCGCCCACCTTGGCGGGCTGTAGGATGGCCTGAAGCTTGGGATAGCGGCTGGCTCGACGAATTTCATCGAGTTGCATCCGCGAGGTCACCACCTCGAAACGCGCCGCCCGCCAGGCACGGTAGATCGCATCGGGCGCGCCATGTGGCGAGATCAGGGCGCTGAACAGGATGTTGGTATCCAACACGACCCGCATCAGCGCTTACGTGCCCAGTCGAGCGCTTCGTCAACCGCGTTGGTCAATTCTGCCTCACTCAGATGGGCGTTAGCGGCCTTGGCCTGCTCAGCGCTCAGCTCCAGGATGTGTGCCCGTACCGCTTCTTCGATGAAGCGCGACAGGTCGCCCTTACGGCCGCCGCCCTGGCTGGCCAGAAACATCCGAAGCGACTGGTCGGTGTCGGCCGAGACGGCGACATTCCAGCGAATGGTATTCATAGCGTTCTCCGCTAATAGGTGTTTGTGTGTTTATACGCCAATCACAAAGGGCGATGCAATGGTTCGACAAAACGAAGGTTTTGCCGAACTCTATCGAGGAATGGCTCGGTTCGTTAAGCTCCCCGCGCTACGGTTCAAATAACTGGTACGCTTAATCAAAGTTCAACTATTACTAACGTAGTCGAGTAAACAGTACTTTTGATGAAGATCGGTTATGCGCGAGTGAGCACTCGGGATCAGAAAGCCGACCTACAAGTCGATGCCCTGAAACAGGCCGGGTGCGAACGCATCTACCAAGACATCGCCAGCGGCGCGAAAAGCGCCCGGCCGGAGTTGGACAAACTGCTGGCCAACGTGCGGCCGGGTGATGCCGTGGTGATCTGGAAGCTGGATCGCCTTGGGCGTTCCCTCAAGCACCTGGTCGAGTTGGTCGGCGAGCTGGCAGAGCGCAAGGTCGGCTTACAGAGCCTGAATGACCCCATCGACACCACCCACGCCCAAGGCCGCCTGGTGTTCAACCTGTTCGCCTCGCTGGCGGAGTTCGAGCGCGAGCTGATCCGCGAGCGGACTCAGGCGGGTCTGTCGGCCGCACGGGCGCGTGGCCGGATCGGTGGCCGTCCCAAGGGCCTGCCAGCCAAGGCTGAGGCCACCGCCATGGCGGCCGAAACCCTCTACCGCGAAGGTCGCCTGAGCGTCAGCGCGATCGGCGAGAAGCTGCACATCTCCAAGAGCACGCTGTACAGCTACCTGCGCCACCGTGGTGTCGAGATCGGCGCGTACCAGAAGAGCGCCAGGTCACGCGACCAGCAGCCTTCGGCCGCGTCGCCGGCAGAGCCGCCCGCCGCCGAGCGGGTGGCCACCGTCACCCTGCGCCTCGCGGTGGTGAATAACAGCAAGTTCGTGCGCGGCCGGAAGCGGGCCACGGAGAACATTGAGCGCTACTGCCTGGAGCCCTATGGCATGAAGCGGCTGGATGCCGGCCACTATGAGTTGACCATTCCGTATCGGAGCGACGATGAGCTGGACAAGAGCGTGCATGACCTGCTGACCGAGATCAGCCAGGAGGCCGACATGCGCAACTGTTTTGTCGAGATGGGCGCCTGGGAAGAAGACACCGAAAAGCGTTGGTAGGGCTTACGTTGGTTTTTGGTTCCATTGCTCCCCAAACCCCAACCTCGCTGAGAGAGCCGTCCTCGTTTTCGGTGAACTCAGTTTTCCGCGTTTTCTCCTTGTGGGTGTTTCCCTTCAAAACCAGCACCTTGCCGGTCTTGGAGGTGACAACTCCAGAGATAGCCCCCGCGGCCAAGGCCAAAGCCAAGTGCCAGGAAGACAACGCTCGAACTGGAGGGCGCGGTTGCGTCCCTACGTGATGAAAGTGCAACCCGAAGTCGGACCAGAGCCCAGATAGCCGCTTGGTCTCCTCGAGGAACTGCTCAGGCTCCAAAGTCACGCGGTAGAAGTGCTCTACCTCTCCTGTTGCTGCTGGCACTGTGTACGGCTCCAGTGTCCACTCAAGAGGCAACTCGTCTGGCTCTTTCTCTCCGGTCCCGATCGCAAGAAAGTGGTCCTTGAGCTCCCCATGGGGAACGGTCCGGTCTTGATCCTTGCGTTTGGTGCGGATGCCGAAAATGACAACCTGACGAAACTGCTGCTCCGGAGCTTTGAAGATCCGCAACTCGGAGAAGTGATTGCACAACCATCCTGAAAACTCCTGATCCAGACAGCTGTTCGGGACTATGCAAACCATCACACCACCGTACTGCAGGTAGTGGATGCATCGCTGGTAAAACGCTTTCTCCAGCCGGCGACGGCCCTTGCCTTGGTACTGCGAGGATCCGCTGTGATCGGCTACAAGGTCACCATAGGGTGGGTTGAACCAGAGCAAGCCGAACGACTGCCTGGAGATGAGTGTGTCGAAGAGATCGCTCTGCAGTGCATGGTCCACCAAGGTTCTGGTGTGCTCTGCCCGCTCACGGTCATATTCGACTGCATAGACCTGAACGTCTTCCCGGCCTAGCGCATGTGCAGCCTCTGCTATAGCAACACCCTCCCCTGCGCACGGATCGATGATCCTCATCGATCCTGCAGAGGGTGCGAGCGCGCTTATGGCACGCTCCAGGGTCGCTTCGTCAGTTGGGTAGTACCCGTTCTTGGCAAAGTTGCGCGCCAGACGTGGAAACATGAGTCCCATGTGAACCTCCTGATTCGGGGTATAGAAAAGCGCAGCGGGCTATGCCCGCTGTGCGCTGGTGGTGAGGATTCCGTTTCGGATAAGGTCGCCGAGAGCGGCTTCCAGAAGGTCAAGCTTGAGATTCAACCGCCATGCTTTGACTGGCCCGAGGGCCGCCGGCAAGGGCACGAGCATTTGCTGTTCCATCAGCAGATCGAGCACAGGGCGTTGCCAATGCTCAAGCAGTGGCAACGGGCATGTCTCACGAACCAGTGGCCAAATCACGTTCTCACTCATGGCTTCGCCAGGAGGAAGAAGTGCGATGGCCGAATGGTTCGCCAGATCAGGCTGCGCCGCTCGTTTGTCGAAAATCCATAGGTGAACAAGGCTCCCGAATAGGGTTCGCCGGTAGGTGCGAGTAGTCCGCTTCTCAAGCATGTCCACGTTGCCCACGAACACCGGTATCGATCGGTGTTCGTGGGCCACATGAAAATGCTCAATACCGCCTTCTGCAGCCCCCAACGTCAGTCTGGCCAGGAACTCCTGCACGGCGGTATCGCGCCCCCATGCAGACATGAACACCAGGCCACGTTGCTCGTCGCAGACACACGCATCGAGGTAGAGATCCGGACATTCGTCCAGTGTGTAGAGGTTGGGCATGATCCTTCCTGTGAAACGAAAGGGCGCCCTCCCACTTGGGCGGTCGCCCATGTGGGTTGAGTGAAAGCCCGGGAACGGGCTATGCGTCTATGCGGTAAGGAATGCAGCCTGCAGCTTGTTGGCTAAGTGGCACTTCAAGACAGCCTTCCTCCACGAGGGGGATAACTCGTCGGCCATGTCCAAGAAGCGCAACGGACAGCTGTAGTAATACGGCCCCATAGCTTCATCGAGGCGTTTCACACCCCAAGTCGAGCCTGAACGATCAAGAAGATCGCAACAGATGAGCTTGAGTACCTGACCAGTCTTGAGCCCCGCTGTGCTGTCGTCTTTGGCTGTAATTTCTGCCACAGACCACAACACCAACTGGTCTCCTTCCTGGACCAGAAACGAGTCCAATGACCGCCGCTTCAGCTTCTCGCTTTCGCAGTCATCCAGAAGATCCTGGATCAAAGCCTCTTTGCTTGGTGCGTAGTAGAGCCAGCCCATAGGTAAATCCTCATTACGGGCCGAGTCCTTCCCCCTGCCGGGCGTTGAACCCGGCAAGGGAGTGAACCGCGCTAGCGCGGCTGTGTGATTTTCATCATGCGTTGGTACGTTCTGAACGCAGCTTCTTTCGCAACTACAGGTTCATCCGAGTTGGCGGCTTTGATCCGCTGCTCCAAGGCCCGAACAGCAGCTGGCAACAGATCTCTGTTGAACAGCGACTCCCGGAACTTGTCCGCCTCATGATCGAGGCCTACCTCTCGAAGAACACCAGTGGCCATCAGGATTTCCGCGGTTGGGATCTGCGTATTGATTGGCTTACTCATGCGCTTTACCCAGCCTCCGCGTCGCCCTTCAACGACCATTGTTGCGATCGGAAATCAAGCTCATAGCCCAACTCACCCAATCGTTTGCTTTGATCCCGGATCAGCTGGCGGCCAACGGTGGGATCGATTTTTACTACTGGACCCAAAGGCCAAAGCGTTCCGAACAGCACTTCATCGGCAGATGCAGATGGAGTGTCGGCGGTTTTTTCGATTGGTCTCTCCATCCCGAACGGAGTCATATCGTCTTGGACGGCGGGTTTGGGTTTCGTGACAGAAGTGCTGGCAGGCTTGGGCTCTGTTTGCTGGACATCTTCTTCAATCGGATCGCGCTCCCGGTCATCGAGAGCATCGGTGTCCTCTTGTGTCAGTGTGTCCAGATCATCCAGTGTCATGCCTCCCAGATGCGCTCGGACTTCCATCACGAAGCGCCCCCTGTGGGAGTAGCTCGAGGGTTTGATCTCTGTAACGACGAACTGTCCGTCGTACTTCCCCTCTCTGTACTGATCGAGCTGCGGGTCCTTGACGACGAACTCACCGATCGATGTGGTCAACCTTCCGACGTTGAAATCGCCGTTGCGGCCAACAATTGTGCGAATGGCCAGCTGGCCGGGGATGGTGATCATTGAGAGCCTCCTAGGCATGGAGACCCCCAGCGTGGGAAGTCTCCACGCAGTGGTTAGTAGCTTGGGTAAGGGTTAGCGGTACGTTTGCTCGGTTTCCTCGAACTTCAAGGAAATAACAAGGTTCCAGCTATCGCTCTCAGGAATACGCTTGCGCTCGGCTTTCAGGGCCAGGAACCTCTTGTGACTTCGATCGCCACTCGCAGGAAACCGGTTGATACCGAACTCAGCTCTCTCAGCAACAGGGTCATCCATGAAGGCATGCCAGGCGGCTTTGAGTGTGTAAGCAAGACGTTGCGCAACCTCGGTGAGGCTCTTCGGCTGTTCGATGTGAACGGCCTCGCGCCATGCCTTTTCGGTTAGAACAACAGGAAGAGTCAGGACATGGGCCTGCTCGGAGGTGAAGTATTTACGAGACATGGGATCTCCAAGATCGTGGAGACACCATGCCCATGATCGGGAGGGGTATCCCCCGATCGGGTTGGTTAGACGAACATGCATCCATCACATCGCGTGACTGTGCGCGCTTCCGGATGCTTGGCGCACTCTGGGTGACCATCACTTTCGTGACGTAGCCTTGAAGGTCTTGGCTACCTGGGCAGGTACTGTCAACGACAGCAGGCCTAGTGCGTTTGTAGTCCACAGCCTTGGAGGAGTCAACCTCTCCGGCTCGGTCCAGATAGATAATCGCCACGTTCCTTGCCTCGACAAACCGTCAAACTCCCTGTTTGACCCGGTGCACACCTTATCGCGTTCGAGAGGATTTCCAAGCTCTCGCTCGCTACCATGGAGCCAACTTCACAGCCCCTAAGACTCAAGATGAAAATACTGATTACCGCTGCTCTCGCCTGCTTCATTTTCATTCTGGTTGGATGCAAAGAGCAAGGAAGCGATTTCGTCGGCCAGTGGCAAAGCCCGGACGAGACCATCACAGTCGAGAAAGCCGGTAATGGGTTCCGGGTAACCGCCGAGCTCGACAATCCCGACATGCCTTTCGGTTCGTTGGAGGAAATGCTCGTCGCCGAGTCTGAGACCCTCCTGGTTCGGAAAGGCTCGCAAAAGAAGGCTCTAGAGCTGTCAGGCGATGGCAGCATGATCAGCCACTTGCGCAACAAGGCACGGACCTTTTCGAAAGTGGATTGACAGATTCGCCGGGCGCACCCGGCGCAGCATCAAAAAAGGGGCCAGAAGGCCCCTTGGTTTATGCAGCGATTTGTCCCTCGACGTCTATCGACCTGACCAGCAAGCGCCCAACAGTTGCAGCCAGTGCCTCAAACGCAGTAAAGATCACTGACTGCCCCAATATTTCATGAGCGACTGTCTCAGAAACCCCTGCGACCACTTCCTCCGGTATCGTTTTAACTCTTGCGTGCTCTCGAGCCGTGAGCAGCCGGCTGAGGCCGGGCTTCGTGGGATGAAGTATGAATGGTTCGGTGCTCCGCCCCTTGGCATACCCCCTTCCGATACATCCACAGGTGGCTGCAGATGATGGCAGCAACTGACGCTGAAAACCCTTTCCAGCTGCCAGGTCTCGCGTTTCCTTGTCATGCAGGTAGTCGAAACTTCTCCACCGCGCATCATTGGGTGAAATAGGCTCCAGGATGGCTTCTAAGGTCGCCTCCTTGGTCCTCAAAGGGAGAACATCTTCCTCTGTCAGGTTCGTTAGAGCACCTTCCGTATAAGCAACCACAGCCATCCTTGACCGATCCTCTAACGCTCCATATTTCGCACCATCCAAAATGCACTCGAAAACGCTGTACCCGAATGAAGCAAGAGCAGAACGAATGACCATCATCGAGGTACTGTTCAGGTAGTCGGGCACGTTCTCTATGATCGCGATCGCGGGGTTTGCGAAACGCACAAACTCCAGAAAGTCCATGAACAAAGCTCCTGCTGACGGATGGTCCTCAGTAGCCACCAGCTTGTTCTTGGCCTTACCTGACCGGGACGCTCCTGTGCACGGAATTCCAGCGACCAATAGGTCGCACTGCGGAATATCCGGCCCCCGTTTCACATCTCGAATATCCGAGCAGATGGCAATCGACTCATCCGTCCACAGCATCGGATTGTTGCGCAGGCTCGCGTCGAGGTACTGCCCTTCTAGCTCTACCCCAATCTGAACGAACGAGCCGACACCGGACCGCAACAGGCCGCTGTGTACCGACCTATCCAGGACTCCTCCGCCATGAAAGAGACTGCAAACGGCCAACGGCTCTGATCGTCTTACCTTCTGCTGAAGCCGGAGCAAGCGTTCTGCAACCTTCCGATCCTTATCGATCTCGGTGATTAGGATACGGCCTAGGCGAATTACAACACGGACCTTATCGGCCGCTGAGAATACCTCCCGAAGCACTGGCGAGCGGAACTCCAGCAGGGGCACTACGACACCATTACGCTCGCGGCGTGAGACGGTGAACGCTCTCCCTGCTTCCTGTCCTTTGCATGGGACCAGCTCAAGTCGCCTGGTCGACCGACACGCACGGACTTCATACCGGGCGCCAACCATAACCCCAGCTTTCAGGAGCTTTTGACCTTCCAGCCAAAGGCGGGCCACGCCTCGTGATTCGCCGATCTTCGATGTGATGAGTGAGGTGAAATTGGTCATGGTGCTCTCCAAGAAATGGAAAACACCCCCAATGGGATGTTTCCCATTGGGTGAGGTGTTAGAGGTTTAGTGTGCTGAGCTACCGGCTGGTAGAAAGCGTCGAAATGAAGGCTATGAACCGAACCATTTCATCCAAAGCAGCCCTTCGGACAAGTCCAGAAATCCAGCCCGTGTGAACAGATACCATCATTGGTGGATTCAGCATCTTCAGCCGCTATTTCCTCAGGAGTGAGGTAACCGTACTCCCCGATGGCGTACTGAATTGCTTGGGCTCCTTCGGTGCTCTGCGGATCAGGAAATGCTTGCCGCATCGATTCACAGAACGACCGATGCACAACGGTCTCGTAAGTCGGGAACTTAGCCGTAGCGGCTGCGTAAAGCGCATCGACTTTGCTCGCAACAGATGCCGGAGCTACAGCTATTGTGATTTCAGTATTCATGGTGTTCTCCAATGATGGAAAACACCCCCGCTGGGATGTTTCCCATCGGGTAGGTGTGAGTGAGACAACAGAGCCCAGCTACAGAGCCGAGACTTGCTTAGTCGAGGTGTTGCTCCCAGTTGCCGGCACGCATGGCGTCATAAGCTGCTTGGGGGGTTTTATAGTAGCCAGACTCACGCGACACAGGCCCATCATGGTCGATGGTGCCGATGTACCAGCCAGCTTTGCTTTGAAGGATGTCCAGCTTGAGGAGCTGGCCAGTGGTTCTGTATGCGTTCAGACCATACGTGACGTCCATAGGGACCTCCTGATTTGATCGGGGACGCACTCCCGATGGGAGCGTGCTCCCAGTCGGGCAAGTGTTGCGGGCCGCAACACCTGATATGGTTTATTGCTCTGCCAGCAGAGCGTCGTAGACAACCTCTAACAGCAGTTTGTGGGGTAGAACGTCCTCGTCCAGATCGAACTGATCGTAGCCGGTCAGCGTATCGAACCAGGCGAAGAACTCCTCGAAACTCGTAAAGCCTGCCACTGGCTGCTCCGGATCATCAGCAAGGTCTCGGACCATCTTGATGAGTTGCTCGAAGCTGGGTGGTTCGCCAGGTACGGCTTCAGCGATTTCATCGTACAGGTTGGAATAGTGGTTCATGGATGGGATCCATAAAGCCTCCCTCCCCACAGAGAACTCTCATTCTCCGCGGGTGGGGTTAGGCGTTGGTTTACGCTACTGAGCTGAGGGGCGAGGCGGCTTCAGAACTTGTCTCAGCCCCGTCACCATCAGATTGGTCAGCTTCGTCCGAGGAGGCGTTACGCTCAGGTGCCCGGTAGACCTCTTCACCATCGACAGAGATTCTGCCAATGAAGAGAAGACGACCTTTCAGCTGAGCTCCTGGTTGACCCTTCTTGTCGCCATTTTGGTAAATGAAAGGGTCTGTCCAGATGTCGCCAATCTTGAAGCTAACCAAGACTTTCTTCCCAGCATCGACGGCCTCTTTGCAGCGACGTACGAGCTTCTGAGCCTCAGCGCCTGCAACCTTGCAGTCAATGTAGGAATACTCAACGTCGTCGGCTGATCCGTGCAGAGCGGCCACGGTACATGCGAGGAAACCCGGGCCTTTGCGGACAGTGACTTCGCGAATGCGGTTCAGGTATCCGATGCCGGTGGTGTGTAAATCGAAAAACTTGGATTCGTTGGATTGAGTCATGATGCGTCTCCGAGACATAAGTACGGGAGAGATCACGACCCTTGCGGGAAGTGATTCCCCGCTGGGTAGATGAGTAAGCATTCGCCACCGAAGGTCGGTGACTGTTCGCTCTTCCGAATGCTGCGCGAACTTTGGTGATCATCACCAGAAGGTGACGTAGCCTTGAAGATCCTGGCTACCTGGGCATGTTGCCGACAACATCGGCAGAACACATGAACAGATTTATCATTGAACGCTTGATTGTCAAGGATCAACCCAGCCTTTGGTCAGTCCAAACCCAACATCTCAGCAAGCGCTCGAATGTCATCGTTTAATTCAAGGTCATGACGTCCATTCATAGCCTGGAGTAGCGCAGCTATAGCACGCTCGGCGCCTAGTTCGCCAAGCGGCCCCTGCAACAGTCCCAACAAGAACAAGTTGTCAGGTTCCCCGTGGGGAAGCTGTGTCGCGTCCAGAACTCTTCTAAGCGCCGAACCTACAGGCGCTAGACAGGCGCTAGAAATGGTATTTGATCGGCGTAGACACTCTCTTCTCCTGCTAAGAGAAGATCCGCTGCGATAACAGTGAAATCAATTGAGCGACCGTTCACATAGCTATTTCTTTTGCAAAAAAAAAGCCCCAGTAACGGGGCTTTTGGGTGAGGTGAGGTTAAGGGTGACGGTGGCGAAAACGCTGAAACTCGCGCTTCACATTTGGCCAAGAAGCGTAGAGTCCCACACCCCCCATTGTGACTACGATCAGTGCAAGGATGAGGAGTCCAGCAGCTGTCTGGCTCATATCATTCCTCCAGAGTCATCAATATACCTAGACCCCACAGTACCAACCCACTCACGGCAGCGCAAGCAGACAGCAAAGCAGTGTTACCAATGAACATGCTGATTAGCGCAGCTGCAACAGCAGTCGTACCAACCTTGCGAAGGTCCTCGGCAATTGCCTTCTTTCGGATTGAGTTCATGTGACAGTCCTTTGGTTGAAGAGCAGAAGCGACTGGCTGGGCCAGACGCTTCTGCTTGAGGTGAAGTCAGATCAGCGCGTCCAGAGAGCTGCGCGGACCTAGTGCACGAGGGAACGATGGAGAAGGCGCTGGCCCCTGATAGTCTGATGAAGCATCAGCGAAGCCATCCCAGCCGAGCAGAAACACCTGAGGTGCCTCATCTGCGGAGGTAGGCTCATCGATCAGGGAGAGGTTTCGAGCCTGCCACGCAGACAGATCGACGCCTCGACGCACCATCGTTGGGGTAGCTGCAAGCGCGTCATAATCCACGTTTTGTGGTACTTGGCGCTCAGTACGGGATGCCAGGACATCGCGCATGCCGGAGACCAGCGGGCGAACGAACTGACCGAGACGATAACCAGCGTTGTAGCTGTTGGATGATTGCATGGTGAAACTCCTTTAGAGCGGAGGTCCACCAACCCTGTCGGGGAAGTGGATTCCCCGTAGAGGTGAGAGTAGGCATTCATCATCACAGTGATGACCGTTCGCGCTTCCGAATGCTTAGCGAACTTGGGTTTGGTCATGCGTCGAGACGCACCGCAACCTAAGACCTGGTTGCGTGGGCATGTCGCTGACAACGTCAGCAGTACATAGCGGAATCATCACGCTCGCATGTGCACATGTCAACATACTGACGCACGCGGGCGGATAGACGGAAATCGGGCGCTTAACGGCGCTTGATCATCTGCGATCAGGGAAAGAGGAGGGAACAGTTGCCGAGGGAGACCCCTCGGCTGATATGAGTGAACCACCTATGATTTGCCTCATTGCCGGCCCCTGGCATTGACCTGGCGATGATCCAATTCATCCGACTCTTATCGTGGCTTGAGTCGATATTGTCTGGCACACATCCGCGTACAAAAGGAACTCGTTGTTTCACCGGCGAGTACCGGCAGTGACTACGGTAGCCCCAGAGGGGTGGCCTAAAAACCGTTTGTTACGATTTTTAGGGCACCCATCTGTGGACTACCTCACGAAAAAGGGAGGGCTGTCACACCGGAGCAGCCCTAGGACAAGCAAACTTCGAACTTCCGGTCTATGCCATCCCATCTACGAGTTGACGGCTGCGTGTCTGAGGTGACAGGGAGACTCACGAAAGTGCGCACGCCCTTCCCGAAGTTATGCGCGCTTTGGGTTAGGAGCCGGAGGCGAGTATCAATCACTTACGGCTCCTGGGTTGCTACTGATGACCGACAGTAGCCAACGGGGTGATACAAACTCATTATGTTGGTGGTCTGTGGTACACGCAAGGGATATGCCCCGCCCTTCCCTGTCAATATTGACGAATTCCATTGCATAAACGTTCCGAACGCGTCTAGCTCGCAGCAGTAGCCTTGCGGTTGGGTTTACGCTTGGAAACAGATTTTTTGCCTTTCTGCTCGATGCTGATTGTTCCGTTGCAGTCTGGGTACTTCATGCATGACCAGAACGGCCCAGTCTTTCCGGGCCTGCGCCGCATCTGCCCTTCGCATACAGGACATGGCGGGCTCGGCTCGAGCTTGAAATTCATCTTCGTCGCCGAGTATTTCGTGACCATTTGAGTGATCCAGGTGGACTGCCGGGAAACGAAATCATCCAACCCCATCGTCCCCTCCTCCACCATGGTCAATGCTTGCTCCCAAACGGCTGTCATGCCTGGGTTCGTTAAAGCCTCGGGGGCACTGTCGATCAGGGCGAAAGCAGCATCAGTAGCTCGCAACGTGCGGCCTTTCTTGAAGATGAAGCCCCGTTCTAGGAGCGTCTCGATGATCCCGGCCCTAGTTGCCTCCGTCCCAATACCTACCGTGTCGCGGAGCTTCTGCTTCAGTCTCGGATCGGAAACGAGCTTTGCAGCCCCCTTCATCGCTTTGATCAAATCCCCCTCGGTCAAGTGTTTGGGCGGAGTCGTCATCATTTTTGCCCCCGTGGCAGCGATGACTTTGGGCCGGTCCCCTTCCACCAGGTCAGGAAGAACCTGCGCAGACGATTGGCCAGCTTCCTCCTGGCCCGCCTCCTCTTCATTCGCCTTGGCACCCTGATCGGTCATCACAGCCTTCCACCCAACCACCTGCTGCAACCGGCCAGACGCCTTGAACTCTTGATCTGCAATCGTCAGTTGGACGATGGTTTTGTCGTACTCGTGAGCGGGTAGAAATTGCGCAAGAAAGTGCGCTCGAATAAGCCGATAAACAGACGCTTCCCGCTCTGACATTCGCTCAATGTTGGCTGGCTCGATCGTCGGGATAATGCCGTGGTGAGCGGTGACCTTCGCACTGTTCCACGCCCTAGATTTCACCTGCGGATCTAACCTCCCCACCAACGGGGCCACTGAGGGATCGGTGCGCACCATCGCAGCGAATATCTGAGGCACCTCGCTATGCATGCTTTCGTCGAGATAGCCATTGTCAGCACGCGGGTAGGTCGTGGCCTTATGGGTCTCGTATAGCGATTGCGCTATATCCAAGGTCTGTTGAGCCCCCAGCCCTAACTTGGCGGAACAAGCTTGTTGCAGGTCACCCAGGCTAAACGGAAGTGGAGCCGCCTCAACAACGCGCTCCGTAGCTACGGCCGAGACGCGAGCAGCCCCGGTGTTGAGCACAGCCGCCTCGGCCTGCCTGGCAGCCTGTTCACTGCTACAGCGCCCCTGTTCATCCATAGCCGATGCCGGCAGCCATTTCGCAGTAAACGTCGCCTGGTTGTGGCTCAGGGTAACGCTCAGGTCCCAATAGGGTTTGGCGACAAAGTTTTTAATGGCTCGGTCACGGTCAACAACGATACGGAGGGTCGGAGTTTGCACCCGTCCGATCGAAAGAACCCCCTGGTAGCCTGCTTGGGCACCAAGTAACGTGAAGAGTCGGGACATGTTCATCCCGACCAGCCAATCTCCCCTGCCCCGAGCCAGGGCCGAGTAATACTGGTTGATGGTTTCAGACGCTGGCCGAAGGTTGGCCCATGCCTTTTTGATCGCAGCCTGGTTAAGCGCTGATAAGTGCATCCGCAACGTTGGGCCTTTGTAGCCGCAGTGCTCGATGACCTCCCACGCGATCAGTTCCCCTTCTCGATCTGGATCAGTTGCGATCACGAGCTCTTTCGCTTTGGCGAGTAGGGCCTTGACCGTTTTCAGCTGACTCTGTGTTTTGGGCTTGACCTTCATCTTCCAGTCGGAAGGAATGATAGGAAGATCCTCTAACGACCATTTCTTGTATCGGTCGCCATAATCCTCTGGCGCAGCATTCTCCATGAGATGACCGATGCAGTAGGTGACCGCAAGGCCAGTTCCTGTAAAGCAACCTTGGCCCCGGTTGGTTGCACCGATGACTTTGGCCACATCAGCCGCCTGGGATGGTTTCTCACATAGTACGACGCGCATAGTGCCCCCTCGGTTTTCCCGAAGATTCCACTGGATGCGTCCAGCCTGTAAGGCGAAAAGAGAACCGAAGGAAATTGCTTTTCTAGACCGGCCTGTTGCGGCCCGCAACACTATGCGACCGATGCTAGCTGCCTCATCGCGTCCTCAGCGGCTTGCTCAGGCTCGAGTAGATCGCTCGCCAGTGCCTGCTTACTCAGCAGCATTTGCCAGAGATGTTGATCGATTGATGACTCGACCAACGGAATCAGAACCATGACCGGACGAAGCTGGCCGTTTCTATACGCTCGATCCTCTGCTTGCGCCTGTAATGCTGGCGTCCATGGAAGACTGCAGAACAGAACGTAATTGGCGGCAGTCAGGTTGATGCCAGTACCCGCAGCTTTCGTGGTACCAACAAAGACGCGGCAATCGGGATCGTCTTGAAAGCGGTCTACTGCTGCCTGCCGCCGCTTTCCGTTGTGGTGACCCATGAGACTGGCCGACGCGATGCCAGCAGCAGCACAGCTTTCCTCGATTACGGCAACCGTCTCTTTGAATTCACAAAAGACGATTGCTTTGTCGTCAGGTCCCATCTGACTGAGTCGGTCCACGACTGAGGCTACTTTCGCCCGTTCGAGCAACAGACGCAGCTGCCCGATGCGGACCAAGGGTGTGTCCGTCCCGCCTAGAATGGCCTGATATTCAAGCCGTTCCGCGTCGTTCATTTCCACGGGGAACGGCTGTCTATGCTTACCCTTCAGCTGCGGTAGTACGTCCTTCCGCCTACGCAGCATCCAATCGGCCAGACGCTCCCTGAGCGCGTTACGAAATTCTTTGCTGCCCGCGAACTGTTCACAGAACTCACGGAGCTGCATTTGCCCTATGGGATGGCCAGACAAGCGCAGCAGCGTATGTAGCTCGGCCTCGCGGTTAAGGACCGGTGTGCCTGTCAGGAGGTACCTATTTGGAATCTGCGCCGCGATGTCGAAGGCGTGCTTAGTGCACTCGGCCGTGGGCTCCTTCAAACGATGGGCCTCATCGATAACCATGACCGAGAAGCCTGCGGCCGAGTGGACGAATGCCCCTAGCCGTTCGTAATTGGTGACAACCCACTGGCAGGCCAGATCGTCAACTTGGAGCGATACAGATGCATCCGGCTGGATCAGCCGGATCTCGCGCTCGATATTCAATATCAGAGAGGCCAACGTGACAATTAAGATACGCCCCCCCTTCGCTTGTATTAGCGAAGCGGTCAGCGCCTGTCGGGTCTTTCCTAGTCCCATGTCGTCCGCAAGCAGTGCCGAGCTCCTGGTTACCAGGAACCTGACTCCTACGGTTTGATAGTCATACAGCGAGAATGCGCCTATGGCTTGGTCAAGCTCATCAGCTTCCCACGCATGGGCAAACATCTGAGGGACATCAGCAAGATATACCTCGTGCGCACCATCCTCTCCTTGAGCACCTCGGTCTGGAGGCTCTCCCCCAACCTTGAGCGAAACGATGTCTGAATCGACCGAAACCGTCCCGTCACTATGCAAAGCCCGCGGGATTGTAGAGATCTCAATCTGGCTCTCGGAGAGACCGACCTCTGCTACCAGCTGTTCAAATAGAAACTCCAAGGAACTGTCCAACCGCCAACCTCTCATAGGCGGTAGGAACAGTCCTCGAAGCGAGCGGTAGAGGGCTACTACGGCAGGATGATAGTCCCCGATTGATAAAGCTCCGCCATCGGTAAGCGGGAACAGTTGCAGCTTCATCCCCCACAAGAATGCATCCAAACGCGGACAAGCTCGCGCTGCGTCCAGCTTCTGGATGAAGCTCTCGTACGACTCTTTGCACTGTCCGTCAGCCAACTCCATCAGCTTAGTGAACAGCTCCTCCGGCTCGGTATGTAGCTTCGCCTTCGGAATTCGCCAGGCACGGTAGTAGGGATGATCCTCATCCCCTATATAACTTCCCCCGAACTGTTGCAGCAGCCGGCCCGCGCCCTGGACGAAATGGAGTACCAGCCCATAGTCATGGCCGTCGAACACCGCACTTTTGATAAGCGACGGTCGCTTGACCTTGAAGCTGGCCACCTAAAGGCTCCTATTGCAGAGCCTTTTCAGCCCGCGCTTTTACCTCGCGCATTACCGACTGAATGTCCTTACCGCCCGAGTGTTTTTGCTCATAGGTGATGACCGCCTTCGCCCCGTTTCCAGCACGCGTGACTCGCGTCGACAGATCACCGTTGTACGCCTGCGTCTTCATGAAGTAGAACGCACCTGGGGATGCTTGATAGGCGTACCCTGGACCAGCGAACGCCATTTTCCCTGCGTTGCCCATCTGGGCGACTGCTTCATCCTGGGTCATGTACCCAAAAGCGTCCTTCAGGCGCATTCCGACCATGTCCACATTCTGCGCAAACGCGATTTCAACCTGCTCTCTGGCAAGAGTGTGCGGAACGGAGCGGCTACCTGATGCAGGACTCTGGCTCGACGAAATGGCCGTCGAATACTCGGCTGGGTCGTAATTGACCGGCTCCCCTGTTATTGGGTTGTTGATACAGGTCATGCACTCGTTGCCGTAGGTCACATGGTTGCCGGAGCAGCCCGCAAGCGACGCAGCCAGTGCCAATAGAGCAGTACCAACAAATGCTTTCTTCATGCGGTGTTCCTTTTTGGCATCCGCCCTACAGGCGGCACGCTGGAGAGGCCGATCCGGCAAAAGCACTCATTCAAGTGACTTCTGCCGGTGAGCGTTTTTTTCGATGAGCCCAGCATGACCGAATGAGTAGTCCACGCCACAATGAATGCGAAATTGCATCTGTTGCATTTCAGGACGGACAAACTTTTCGCTAGACAAAAATAAGCCCGACCATTTTGTCGGGCTCATGAGTGTTGCGGGCCGCAACGCTAGGCCTCCTCGGCCTCCCGCTGCCGGCTTCTGGCAGGGCCCATAATCACGCTCTCGACGCGGTACGGCAGGATAGAGATTCGGTCTGCCCGTACCTTAATGGAGAGGCGATCCTCGCCTTCGCTATCCTCGAATGGCTCCATTTGAAGCGTCCCTTGAACGTGCACCCGCATGCCCTTCTTGTACAGCGCACAGAACTGTTCTGCATTCTGATGCCACCATTCTACTCGTGCCCAGAACCCACCCCGGTCCTCAAACCCTTCGTTTTTGGGGATTGGATTGTCAAAGTAGACTGAGCATTGCATCAAGGCTCGGTCCTCCTTTCCGGACACGCGAATCAGCTTGAACTCTGGGTCAGCGCCCATGTTTCCTTCGTTATCCCATCTCGTAGACATGCGTGCGTCTCCTCTTCGTTGATCTATCGGTCGAGCCGGCGAAGCAGAGTGGCCTCGGCCTGGGCCATCTTCTCGGCACATTCAGCCGCCTGCCGCGCAATGGTGTGCGTCAAGCTGATCTGCATGTTGATGACGATCCTCTGCAGCTCCTGCTCGTAGAGGTCACGAAGCAACGAGGCTGGCGTCTTTGGATCAGCGATCAGATCCTCCCAGACTTGAACGCCCATCCTGGCGCGATCTACCCGCCGCCAACGAAGGAATACAGTCCCGGCCTCTGTGCTCTGATGTTTGAGCTGAGCCGGCAGCATCGAGAAAGGCTTCTTGCTGGTCTGACCCAGAACATGACTCATCGCTACCTGGATCAAATCCCCCCTGATCTGCTCACAGCGTTCCCTCAACAGGTCCAGATCCCCCTTACCCTTAAAAGGCTTTAAAAAGCCCTTTAGGGAGGCTGCATGTTCCAGTGCCGCGTAGGCAGTCTGTTCCAGCGGCCGGAAGGCTCCCTGTTTCAGTTCATCGGTGGCGTTACCTGGCAACAGCTTGAGCTGCGGATTTGACCCAGCCATAAATCACTCCTCGGGATCTGCTGCAGCTTCCCCAGTTGCGTCAGAAGCCGCCTCCCCACGTCGGAGGATTGGAGGTGCAAATTGCGATCGGCGCGTACCCTCGAGTACGTCTTGGGGCAGCTCACCGTATTTCTCAATCGCATCCCGCCCACGAGCGTTTTTGGCTGCGATGTCGTCGCGGGTAGCCCCAGAGTATTTGTACTGCTGTGCGAGGCCGAACACGCTGCGCAGGATCTTGGCGCCCTCATTGATCCAGTGTTCCATGTCGCGTCGGCCTATCAGAGCGGTGTGATGTGCCAGCAATAAACGGCGAGTCAGATCATCGTAATCAGTGAGGAGGTAGACTGCTTTGAAGCCGAGTTGAGCATTGACGAACAGCGGAACCTGGACAGGGCTGATGTTCAGGTTGTCGCCAATGCTCAACGCCTTTGGGAGGCCGGCCATGATGCTATCCAGTTGATCCTGGATCTGCCTCATCTGGATCTTGGCTTCCTCAAGACGCTCCTCCATACGGATGATCCACATGTCGGAATAGGGGTCGTCTTGCTCAGCGCCGCGCTTCATCTTGTTCATGATGTTCACGAAACCGGTGAGCCCCAGAATCCCATTCTTACCGCCGCTTGCCGGACGGCCATGCCAAATGCGAGCGGCATGATGAGTATGGAGAGTCAGGTTCATCGCGCTGCGCAAAGAACCCAGATTGAGCTGAAATTGGTCGGACACTGGGACTCTCCTTAACCACGGCAGTCATTGGTATGGTGATTTCGACAGTTTCTTTCCGTGCTGTCTGCGCTAAATCCGAACTGCATAAAAAGTATTTCCCCCGGGGCTAAACACGATATTTCAGGCTTTTCGCCATTTTCTAC
>NZ_QLAE01000054.1 GCF_005876855.1 Stutzerimonas nosocomialis
CGGCCGCGATCCGCGCAACGTCGAGGACCTCTGGACGCTGATGTACCGCGGCGGCTTCTACCGCGGCGGGCCGCTCCACATGAGCGCCGTGGCCGGCATCGATCAGGCGCTGTGGGACATCAAGGGCAAGGCGCTGGGCGTGTCGGTCAGCGAATTGCTGGGCGGGCGCGTGCGCGAGCGGATCCGGGTGTATTCCTGGATCGGCGGTGACCGCCCGGCCGACACCGCCAGCGCCGCGCGCGAGGCGGTGGCGCGCGGGTTCAGCGCGGTGAAGATGAACGCCAGCGAAGAAATGCAGTTCGTCGACAGCCACGCCAAGGTCGATGCGGTGCTGGCGAACATGGCTGCCGTGCGCGACGCGGTTGGCGGGGACATCGGCATCGGCGTGGATTTCCACGGCCGGGTACACAAGCCCATGGCCAAGATCCTGATCAAGGAGCTCGAGCCTTACCGGCCGATGTTCATCGAGGAACCGGTGCTGAGCGAAAACTACGAGGCGCTCAAGGAGCTGGCGCCGCTGTCCTGCGCGCCGATCGCGCTGGGTGAGCGGCTCTATTCGCGCTGGGACTTCAAGCGCATCCTCGCCGAAGGCTACGTCGACATCGTCCAGCCCGACACCTCCCATGCCGGCGGCATCACCGAGACGCGCAAGATCGCCAGCATGGCCGAGGCCTACGACGTCGCCCTGGCGCTGCATTGTCCGCTCGGGCCGATCGCGCTGGCCGCCTGCCTGCAGCTCGACGGGGTCTGCTACAACGCCTTCATCCAGGAGCAGAGCCTGGGCATTCATTACAACCAGGGCAGCGACCTGCTGGACTACCTCGCCAACCCCGACGTGTTCCATTACCAGGACGGTTTCGTCGCGATCCCGAACGGGCCGGGGTTGGGTATCGAGGTGAACGAGGACTTCGTCATCGAGCAGGCCCGTACCGGCCACCGCTGGCGCAACCCGATATGGCGCCACGCCGACGGCAGCCTGGCGGAGTGGTGAGCCGGACAGGCCCGGCGGGCGAGCGCCGCCGGGATGTCGCGCCGGCTGTGGTCAGGGCGTCGGGAAGCGGTACAGCGTGGTCTGGGTGTAGGTCTGCCCCGGGTCCAGCCGGGTACTGGCGAAGTCGGGCTGGTTGGGCGCGTCCGGGAAGTGTTGCGTCTCCAGGGTGAAGGCGCTCCAGTGCGGGTAGGTCTTGCCGCCCTTGCCCTTGATGCTGCCGTCGAGGAAGTTGCTGGTGTAGAGCTGCACGCCCGGCTCGGTGGTGTACATCAAGAGCCTGCGCCCGGACGCCGGGTCATGCACCTCGGCGGCGAGCTTGTCGAGGTCGCCCTCGGTGTCGAGCACCCAGTTGAAGTCGAAGCCGCCCTGCTTGGGCTCGGCGAACTTGAGCTGCGGGTGATCGTCGCGGATGTGCGCGCCGAAGGCGGTGGGCGTGAGGAAGTCCATCGGCGTGCCCTTCACGCTCGGCAGCTCGCCGGTGGGGATCAGTTTTTCGGTCACTGGCGTGTAGCGCGAGGCGTGCAGGGTGGCGACCTGTTCGAGGATGCTCGGGCTGCCGGCGCCGGCCAGGTTGAAATAGCTGTGGTTGGTCAGGTTCAGCACCGTCGGCTTGTCGGTGGTGGCGTGGTACTGAATGCGCAGGGTGTTGTCGTCGTCCAGGCTGTAGGTCACCCGCGTGGTCAGGGTGCCGGGAAAGCCCATCTCGCCATCGGGCGAGACGTACGTCAGCTCGACGCCGACCCGGCCATCCCCGTCCGCGGGCCTGGCCTGCCAGACCTTCTTGTCGAAACCCTGCGGTCCGCCGTGCAGCGCGTTGCTGCCGTCGTTCTGCGGAACCTGGTAGGTGCTGCCGTCGAGCTCGAAGCGGCCGTTGGCCAGACGATTGCCGAAGCGGCCGATGGTCGCGCCGAAATAGACGTCGCCGTTCTCCACGTAACCGGCCACATCGTCGAAGCCGAGCACGATGTCGTCGAGCTTGCCATCCCTGTCCGGCACCTTCAGCGATTGCAGGATGCCGCCATAGGTGATGACCACGGCCTCGACGCCATGGCTGTTCTTCAGGGTGAATTTCTCCACCGCCTGGCCGTCGGGCGTCTGGCCGAAGGCGCCGCGTTCGTTGGACAGGCCGGCGGCCTGGGCAGATAGGTTGATCATCAGTGCAAGTCCGATACCGCTGAGAAGGGGTGTCGCTTTCATCTTGACCACCGTTTGCGTTGTTGTTTTCGTGGATCGTCGTCGCGTGTCCGTTCGATGATGGATGGGACGGATTCGCATGGCGGACTCGGTCCGGCCTGTACTGTTCAGTGGGAATGCCGCGGGACGTCGGCACCGCGGCAGCCCACCAGAAAGTCGAAATCGCAGCCCTGGTCGGCCTGCAGCACGTGGTCCACGTAGAGGCGCCGATAGCCGCCGTCCCAGCGTAGACCGTGCGGTGGCTGCCAGTCGGCCAGGCGACGGGCGAGCTCTTCGTCGTCGATGTCCAGGTGCAGGCGCCCGGCATTGCAGTCCAGTTCGATCATGTCGCCGTTGCGCACCGCCGCCAGCGGGCCGCCTGCCGCGGCTTCCGGTGCCACGTGCAGCACCACGGTGCCGTAGGCGGTGCCGCTCATGCGCGCATCGGAAATGCGCACCATGTCGGTGATGCCCTTGGCCAGCACCTTCGGTGGCAGGCCCATGTTGCCGACTTCGGCCATGCCGGGATAACCCTTGGGTCCGCAGTTCTTCATCACCAGCACGCAGGTCTCGTCGACGTCCAGCTCCGGATCGGCGATGCGCGCCTTGTAGTCGTCGAAGTCCTCGAACACCACGGCCCGGCCGCGATGGGTCATCAGCGCCGGGGTCGCGGCGGAGGGCTTGAGCACCGCGCCGGCCGGTGCCAGGTTGCCGCGCAGCACGCAGATGCCGCCATCGGCCCGCAGCGGGTTGTCCAGCGTGCGGATGACCTCGTCGGTACCGTAGATCGGCGCCTGGGCGCAGTTCTCCCACAACGATCTGCCGTTGACCGTGAGCGCGTCGGGGTGGGGCAGCAGGTCGTGCTCGCCCAGCCGGCGGATCACCGCTGGCAGCCCGCCGGCGTAGTAGAACTCTTCCATGAGGAAGCGTCCGGACGGCTGCAGGTCGACCAGCGTCGGCATGCCACGGCCGATGCGGGTCCAGTCGTCCAGCTCGAGCTCGACGCCGATGCGGCCGGCGATCGCCTTCAGGTGAATGACCGCGTTGGTCGAGCCGCCGATCGCCGCATTGACCCGGATGGCATTCTCGAAGGCCTGTCGGGTGAGCACCCTGGACAGCCGCAGGTCCTCACGGACCATCTCCACGATGCGCATGCCGGACAGGTGGGCGAGCACGTAGCGGCGTGCATCCACCGCCGGAATCGCCGCGTTGTGCGGCAGCGAGGTGCCCAGTGCCTCGGCCATGCAGGCCATGGTGGAGGCGGTGCCCATGGTGTTGCAGGTGCCGGCCGAGCGCGACATGCCGGCCTCGGCCGAGAGGAACTCGTCGAGGCTGATCAGCCCGCCCTTGTAGGCCTCGTGCATCTGCCAGACGATGGTCCCGGCGCCGATGTCGCGGCCGTTGTGCTTGCCGTTGAGCATCGGCCCGCCGGTGACCACGATGGCCGGCACGTCGCAGCTGGCTGCGCCCATCAGGAGCGCGGGGGTGGTCTTGTCGCAGCCGGTGAGCAGCACCACGGCGTCCACCGGGTTGCCACGGATCGATTCCTCGACGTCCATGCTGGCGAGGTTGCGGGTCAGCATGGCGGTGGGCCGCAGGTTCGACTCGCCGCTGGAGAACACCGGAAATTCCACCGGAAAGCCGCCGGCCTCCAGCACGCCCTTCTTCACGTGCTCGGCGATCTTGCGAAAGTGCGCGTTGCACGGCGTGAGCTCCGACCAGGTATTGCAGATGCCGATGATCGGCTTGCCGTGGAACTCGTGGTCGGGGATGCCCTGATTCTTCATCCAGCTGCGGTACATGAAGCCGTTCTTGTCGGTGGTGCCGAACCACTGCGCGGAGCGCAAGGGACGCTTGTCGGTCATGGGGTGTCCTGCCGGGTCGGCGGGCGGACAGGCGCCATTGGGGCGCCTGGGCCTCCCTTTTGTTTTTATAGGCGTGCGCGGCGGCGCGCCCGGTAGACGCTAGACAGTCGAGCCATCATCAACAAATATCCAATTTCGCCTTTCACATATACGAACGGGTATGTCGATGAAGCCGCTGGCGCAGAACTGGTTCGTGCGGGTCCGGCTCAAGAGCCGGCACATTCCATTGCTGGTGGCGCTGGGGGACACCTCGAACCTGAATCGTGCGGCCGAGGGGCTGGGCATCTCGCAGCCGGCAGCCTCCAAGCTGCTCAAGGAGCTTGAAGACGGGCTGGGCGTGACGCTGTTCGAGCGCCAGGCCCGGGGCGTGGTACCGACCGACTACGGCGAGGCATTGATCCGCCACGCACGGCGCATGCTGACCAGCCTGGACGATGCCTTCGCCGAGGTCAGCGCCTTGCGGGACGGGCACCGGGGGCAGGTGGCGATCGGCACCATCCTGTCGCCCTGCGCGGACCTTCTGCCGGCCGTCATTCGCCGCGCGAGGCAAGCCTATCCGGCGCTGGAGATCAGCGTGCGGACCGGTTCGAGCCGCGACCTGATGGCCGACCTCGAGGCCGGCGAGCTGGATGTTCTGGTGGCGCGGTTCTTCGCCCAGAGCCAGCACGTCGGCCTGCGCTTCGAGCCGCTGCACAACGAGCGTCTGTGCGTCTGTGCCCGGCCCGGACGGGCGGCGGGGCGTTGGTCGCTCGAGCGGCTGCGGCAGGCCGACTGGGTGCTGCCGCCGTCGGGCAGCGTGTTGCGTCAGGAGTTCGATGACCTGTTTCGTGGGGTAGGCCTGTCGCCACCGGGACGGGTGGTGAATGCCGAGAACCTGTTGATGGTGACCACCCTGCTGGAGGGCTGCGACATGCTCACGGTGCTGCCTCGCGACGTGCTGGCCCACTACGCCCGCTACGGCATGCTCGAACCCGTGGCGCTGGAGGAGGGCGTCGAGGAGGCGCTCAATCGCAAGCTCATGGCGTACGGCATCGTCACCCGCGACGAGACCCTGCTGTCGCCCGCGGCAAGGGCGGTTCTAGGGTTGCTTCGGCAGACCGCCGGGCTGTCCGCCCGGGGAAGCTAGCCGGCGCGGCGGGCGTGCTGCGCCAGCGCCCACTCGACGTGTTCGCGCACCAGCGCCGAGGGGTGGTCGCGCCGCGACTGCAGCGCCTCGAGCACCGGAATCGTCGAGGGCGCATTGCCGAGGCCGACCGCAAGGTTGCGCAACCAGCGCTCGTACCCGGCGCGACGCAGTGGCGAGCCTTCGGTGCGGCTGAGGAATTCGGCCTCGCTCCAGCGGAACAGTTCGGCCAGTCCGACGTTGTCCAGGCCGTGGCGCGGCTGGAAGTCCGGCTGTTCGGTGGGGCGGGCGAAACGGTTCCACGGGCAGACGATCTGGCAATCGTCGCAACCGAATACGCGATTGCCGATCTTCGCGCGCAGTTCGACCGGTATCGGCCCCTTGTGCTCGATGGTCAGGTAGGAAATGCAGCGGCGCGCATCCAGCAGCTGAGGCCCGACGAAGGCATCGGTCGGGCAGACGTCCAGGCAGGCGCTGCAGCTGCCGCAGTGGTTGGTCTCGTGTGGCGCGTCCACCGGCAGCGGGATATCGACGAACAGCTCGCCAAGAAAGAACCAGCTCCCGGCCTTGCGGTTGAGCACGAGGGTGTTCTTGCCGATCCAGCCGAGCCCGGCCTGCTGGGCGACGGCCTTTTCCAGTACCGGCGCGCTGTCGACGAAGGCCCGGTAGCCGAACGGCCCGACCTGCGCCTCGACGCGTTCGGCCAGCTGCTGCAGGCGCTTGCGGATCAGCTTGTGGTAGTCCCGGCCCAGCGCATAGCGCGAGACGTAGGCCTGCTCGGGTTCGCCGAGCCGCTCGGTCATCCGGGTATCGCCCGGCAGATAGTCCATGCGCAGGGAGATCACCCGCAGCGTGCCGGGCACCAGTTCGGCCGGTCGGGAGCGCTTGCTGCCGTGAGCGGCCATATAGTCCATCTCGCCCTGGTAGCCGGCCTCGAGCCAGCGCTGCAGGTGCGCCTCGTGCTCGCCCAGGTCGATGCCGGTGATGCCGACCTGCTGAAAGCCCAGCTCGCGACCCCATTGCTTGATGGTTTCGGCGAGTGCGGTGGTATCGAGCGTGGCGGTGGACATCGGCTGCGGCAGCTGGCGGGGCGGGTGCGTATAATTCTGCCAGACAATCCCCTGTGATGACCCATGCCGCTGATGAACGACCCTCTTCCCCGCGCCCTTTACTCGGCCAGCCAGGTCCGCGACCTCGACGCCCGGCTGATCGCGGCCGGCACGCCCGGCATCGAGCTGATGCACCGCGCCGCCCACGCCGCCTGGCGCGCGCTGCGCAGACGCTGGCCCGAGGCCGCCGATATCACGGTGCTGGCCGGTCATGGCAACAACGCCGGCGACGGTTACCTGATGGCGGTGCTGGCGCGCAAGGCGGGCTGGCAGGTCAAGGTGCTGGCGGTCGGCGAGCCGACGGCGCTGCGGGCAGACGCGGCGCTGGCGTTGGCCGAGGCGCGGGCGGCGGCGGTCGACATCGAGCCCTGGTCGGAAACGGCGCCGCTGCAGGGCGTGCTGGTGGACGCGCTGCTGGGCACCGGCGCCCGGGGCGAGGTGCGCGAGCCCTATGCGAGCGCCATCGCGGCGATCAATGCCAGCGGCCAGCCGGTGCTGGCGGTGGACCTGCCGTCCGGGCTGTGCGCCGACACCGGGCGGGTCCTCGGTGCTGCGGTGCGGGCCGACCTGTGCGTGACCTTCATCGGGCTCAAGCTCGGGCTGCTGACCGGCGAAGGCCCGGCGCTCACCGGTGAGCTGGTGTTCGACGGGCTGCAGGCCAGCGCCGAGATCCTGGCCCAGGTGCCATCGTCCGCACAGCGCCTGGCCGACGAGCAGTTGCCGAGGCTCGTCCCCCGCTCGCGCACGGCGCACAAGGGCAGCTTCGGCCAGGTGCTGGTCATCGGCGGCGATCTGGGCACCGGAGGCGCGGCGCTGCTGGCCTCCGAGGCCGCGCTGCGCAGCGGCGCCGGCATGGTCAGCCTGGCGACCCGGCCGGAGCACGTCGTTGCCTCGCTGGTGCGCCAGCCCGAGGTGATGTGCAGCGGGGTGGAATCCACTTACGGGCTGGGTGCGCTGATCGAGCGCGCCGACGTGCTGGTGATCGGCCCGGGCCTCGGCCAGGCCCCCTGGGGACGCAGCCTGCTGTCGATCACCGGCCAGTGCGAGATGCCGCAGGTGTGGGACGCCGATGCGCTGAACCTGCTGGCGACGGGAGCGGTGGAGCTGCCGCCGCGCTGCGTGATCACGCCGCACCCCGGCGAGGCGGCGCGCCTGCTCGGCTGCTCCACCGCCGAGGTACAGGCTGATCGCCCGGCCGCGGTGCGGGCGCTGGCCGAGCGCTACCGGTGCGTCGCGCTGCTCAAGGGCGCCGGTACCCTGATCGCCGATGCCGAGGGTCGGCTGGCCCTCTGCGACCGCGGCCATCCGGCCATGGCCACGGCTGGCCTCGGCGACGTGCTGTCCGGTCTGATCGGTGCGCTGCTGGCGCAGCATCTGGACCTTTTCGAGGTGGCCTGTCTTGCCGCCTGGCTGCATGCCCGGGCCGGCGAGCGGCTGGGCAGCCTCGGGCGCGGCCTGTGCGCCAGCGAATTGATACCCGCCATCCGTCAGATCCTCGAGGAGCAGTCGCCATGCCTGAAGTAATCCTGCTGGCACCCGACGAAGCGGCCATGGCGGCCCTGGGCGGGCGCATCGCTAAGGTCACCGGCGGGCGCGGCGTCATCTACCTGCACGGCGACCTGGGCGCCGGCAAGACCACGCTGTCACGCGGGCTGGTGCAGGGCTTCGGGCATCGGGGCAAGGTCAAGAGCCCCACGTTCACCCTGGTCGAGCCCTATGAAATCGGCGAGGTCAGGGTGTTCCATTTCGACCTTTATCGCCTGGTCGATCCGGAGGAGCTGGAGTTCCTCGGCATCCGCGATTACTTCGAAGGCGACGCCCTGACGCTGGTCGAATGGCCGGAGCGCGGGGCAGGCATTTTGCCAAAGGCCGATATGGACATTACCATTACGCCGCATGGGGCCGGTCGTTCGCTGCGCCTGTCGCCGCTCAGCGAGCGGGGCGAAGCCTGGTGCACCGCCCTGGCCATCGGAGAGCCATAACAAGCATGGGGTTGGGTATGCGCATACGCGCGCTGGTTACCGGGTTGATTTTACTGCTTGTGGCGGTCCAGACCTGGGCTGCGTCCGATGTGCAAAGCGTTCGCCTGTGGCGGGCTCCGGACAACACCCGGCTGGTCTTCGATCTTTCGGGGCCGGTGCAGCACAACGTCTTCACCCTCTCGGCACCGGACCGCATCGTCATCGACGTCAGCGGTGCCAACCTGACCACGTCGCTGGATCAGCTGCCGCTGGCGGACACTCCGATCACCGGCATGCGCTCGGCGCAGCGCTCGCCGCAAGAGCTGCGCGTGGTGATCGACCTGTCGTCCCAGGTCACGCCAAAGAGTTTCACGCTGCCCCCCAACCAGCAGTACGGCCACCGCCTGGTCGTCGACCTGTTCGACCAGGGCGCGGCGCCGGTCACCGCCGAGGTGCCCGCGAACACCGCGCCGAGCTCGCCCGTCGCCCCCGTCAGCCCGACCCTGCCAGCCGCCAAGTTGCCGATCGTGCCGAGCAGCAAGCGCGACATCGTGATCGCCATCGACGCCGGCCACGGCGGCGAGGACCCGGGCGCCATCGGCCCCGGCAAGGTCTATGAGAAACACGTGGTGCTGCAGATCGCCAAGGAACTGCAGCGCCAGATCAACGCCGAGAAGGGCTTCCGGGCCGAACTGGTGCGTACCGGCGACTACTTCATTCCCCTGCGCAAGCGCACCGAGATCGCCCGCAAGAAGGGCGCCGACCTGTTCGTCTCGGTCCACGCCGATGCGGCCCCGCGCTCGTCGGCCTACGGCGCTTCGGTGTTCGCCCTGTCCGATCGCGGCGCCACCTCGGAAACCGCGCGCTGGCTGGCCGACAGCGAAAACCGTTCCGACCTGATCGGCGGTGCCGGCAACGTCAGCCTGGGCGACAAGGACCAGATGCTGGCGGGCGTGCTGCTCGACCTGTCGATGACCGCTTCGCTGGCCTCGAGCCTGAACGTCGGGCAGAAGGTGCTCAGCAACATGGGCCGCATCACGCCGCTGCACAAGAAGCGCGTCGAGCAGGCCGGCTTCATGGTGCTGAAGTCGCCGGACATCCCCTCGATCCTCGTCGAGACCGGCTTCATCTCCAATCCTTCCGAGGCGAAGAAGCTGCAGACCGCCGCCCACCAGCAGGCGCTGGCCCGCTCGATCCGCAGTGGCGTGCAGCAGTTCTTCCAGGAAAACCCGCCGCCGGGCACCTACGTGGCCTGGCAGCGTGATTCGGGCAAGATCGTCCATGGCCCCCGGGAGCACGTGGTGCGCTCCGGGGAAAGCCTGGCGCTGCTTGCGCAACGCTACCAGATCAGTCTTGCGGCCCTGCGCAGCGCCAACAACCTCAGCGGCGACGTGATCAAGGTCGGCCAGACCCTGACGATTCCAGCGACGACGCTGGCCGCGCAGCCATGAGCCTGATGCCGCGCATCCAGCTGCTCAACCCGCGGCTGGCGAACCAGATCGCCGCCGGTGAGGTGGTCGAACGCCCGGCCTCGGTGATCAAGGAGCTTCTGGAAAACAGCCTGGACTCCGGCGCGCGGCGCATCGAGGTGGATGTCGAGCAGGGCGGCATCAAGCTGTTGCGCGTGCGCGACAATGGCTGCGGTATCCCGCCCGAGGACCTGCCGCTGGCCCTGGCCCGTCACGCCACCAGCAAGATCCGCGACCTCGAGGATCTCGAACGGGTGATGAGCCTGGGTTTCCGGGGCGAGGCGCTGGCCTCGATCAGTTCGGTCTCGCGCCTGACGCTGACCTCGCGCACCGCAGACGCCGAGCAGGCCTGGCAGGTCGAAACCGAGGGGCGCGACATGGAGGCGCGGGTGCAGCCCGCGGCCCATCCGGTCGGGACCTCGGTCGAGGTGCGCGACCTGTTCTTCAATACGCCGGCGCGGCGCAAGTTCCTGCGTACCGAAAAGACCGAGTTCGACCACCTGCAGGAAGTCATCAAGCGGCTGGCGCTGGCTCGCTTCGACGTGGCCTTCCATCTGCGGCACAACGGCAAGGGCATTCTCGCGCTGCACGAGGCGGCGGACGACGCGTCGCGGGCGCGGCGCGTGGGCGCGGTGTGCGGCCCGGCCTTCCTCGAACAGGCGCTGCCCATCGAGATCGAGCGCAACGGGCTGCGCCTGTGGGGCTGGGTCGGTCTGCCCACCTTCTCGCGCAGCCAGGCGGACCTGCAGTATTTCTATGTCAACGGCCGCATGGTGCGCGACAAGCTGGTCGCCCACGCCGTGCGCCAGGCCTACCGCGACGTGCTGTTCAACGGCCGTCATCCGACCTTCGTGCTGTTCCTGGATGTCGATCCGGCGGTGGTGGACGTCAACGTGCACCCCACCAAGCATGAGGTGCGCTTCCGCGACAGCCGCATGGTCCATGACTTCCTCTATGGCACCTTGCATCGCGCGCTGGGCGACGTTCGGCCCGAGGATCAGCTGGCGCCGCCGGCCGGCGTGCCGGTGGCGACGCCCTTGTCTGGCGCCGCGGCCGGCGAGTTCCGCGGCCAGAACGAGATGAGCCTGTCGGCCAGCGTGCTCGAACGCCCGCTGCAGCAGACGCCGGCCTGGCAGGGTGCCGGGGCCGGCTACCAGGCGCCGCGGCCGTCGTTCGGGCCGACCCAGGCCGCCGAGGTCCAGGGAGCCTATCGCGACTACTATGCGCCGCTCGCCGAACCAATCGGTCTGCCTGAAACCCAGGGCGACATCCCGCCGCTGGGCTACGCGGTCGCCCAGCTCAAGGGCGTCTACATCGTGGCGGAAAATGCCCAGGGCATGGTGCTGGTGGACATGCACGCGGCGCACGAACGCATCACCTACGAGCGGCTGAAGACCGCGATGGCCAGCGAGGGGCTGCGCAGCCAGCCCTTGCTGGTGCCCGAGAGCATTGCGGTCAGCCAGCGCGAGGCGGATTGCGCTGAGGAGCACGGGCAGTGGTTCCAGAAGCTCGGCTTCGAGCTGCAGCGCCTGGGGCCGGAGTCGCTGGCGATCCGCCAGATACCCTCGCTGCTCAAGCAGGCGGTGGCCACCCAGCTGGTGCGCGATGTGCTGGCCGACCTGCTGGAATATGGCAGCAGCGACCGCATCCAGGCGCATCTCAACGAGCTGCTGGCGACCATGGCCTGCCATGGCGCCGTGCGCGCCAATCGCCGCCTGACCCTGCCGGAAATGAACGCCCTGCTGCGCGACATGGAACACACCGAGCGCAGCGGGCAGTGCAATCACGGTCGCCCGACCTGGACCCAGATGAGCATGGACGATCTGGACAAGCTGTTCATGCGCGGCCGCTGATCCGACCCGACCGCTGGCGAAGTCGCCTCTTGCGAGGTCGGGGGACTGTCGTGAAACTATGCGGCCCCCTAGTCCGAGCCTTGCGATGTCCTCCCTGCCACCTGCGATTTTCCTCATGGGGCCGACCGCCTCCGGCAAGACGGACCTGGCGCTGGAGCTTGCCCGCGTGCTCCCCTGCGAGCTGGTGAGCGTCGATTCGGCGCTGGTCTATCGCGGGATGGACATCGGTACGGCCAAGCCTTCCCCCGAGGTGCTGGCACGCCATCCGCATCGCCTGGTGGACATTCGCGACCCGGCGCAGAGCTATTCGGCGGCCGAATTCGTCGATGATGCGACGGCCGCCATGCAGGAAATCACCGCCGCCGGGCGGATTCCTTTGCTGGTCGGCGGCACCATGCTCTATTACCGCGCGCTGCTCGACGGCCTGGCGCAGATGCCTGGTGCCGACGCGGCGGTGCGCGCCGAACTCGAAGCGCAGGCCGATGCCGAAGGGCTGGCCTCGCTGCATCGCCAGCTCGCCGAGGTCGACCCGGAGTCCGCCGCGCGGATTCACCCGAACGATCCGCAGCGGCTGGTGCGGGCGCTGGAGGTCTACCGTGTCAGCGGCCTGACGATGAGCGAGCACCGGGCCCGGCAACGGTCGCAAAAAAGCGCCAGCGGCGAAGCAGGCGCGAATCTCTTCCCGTATACTGTCGCCCATCTCGCGATCGCGCCGGCGCAGCGCCAGACGTTGCACCAGCGCATCGAGCGGCGTTTCGTGGGTATGGTTGAACAGGGGTTCGTCGAAGAGGTCGAAGCCCTGTACGCCCGTGGTGATCTGCACCCCGGTCTGCCCTCCATCCGAGCGGTGGGCTACCGGCAGGTCTGGGATCATCTGGAAGGCAGGCTTTCCCGAGACGAGATGATCCAGCGGGGCATCATCGCAACCCGGCAGCTGGCCAAACGGCAGTTCACCTGGTTGCGAAGCTGGGACGAAGTACACTGGCTGGACAGCCTGGCGTGCGACAATCTGCCGCGAGCATTGAAATACCTGCAATCGCTCACCATATTGAGCTGAGACTGCAACACGACCGTTCCTGTGGGACGGCGATTCGGCCGGCTTTTCGGCCCCATATTACTAAGATCCTCTAAGGAGTGCGGCACATGTCAAAAGGGCATTCGCTACAAGACCCTTACCTCAACACCCTGCGTAAGGAACGCGTCCCGGTTTCGATCTACCTGGTCAACGGCATCAAGCTGCAGGGCCAGATCGAGTCCTTCGACCAGTTCGTCATCCTGCTGAAGAACACCGTCAGTCAGATGGTCTACAAGCACGCCATTTCCACCGTTGTTCCGAGCCGCCCGGTACGTTTGCCGAGCGCTGGCGAAAGCGACCAGGCCGACTCGGGAAGCGTCTGAGGCGGCGGTCTTGTTCTTCGAACGCCCCGGTGGAGGGGAGCGGGCCATCCTGGTGCATCTGGAAGGCCAGGACCCCGCGGCGCGTGAAGATCCCCAGGAGTTTCGCGAGCTGGCCCGATCCGCAGGTGCGGAGACGGTCGGCTTCGTCAATGTGGCGCGTCACCAGCCGTCCGCCAAGTTTCTGATCGGCAGCGGCAAGGTCGACGAGCTGCATGACCTCGTCAAACAGGACGAGGCCGAGCTCGTGATCTTCAATCACACCCTCACGCCCAGCCAGGAGCGCAACCTCGAGCGTGCGCTCGAGTGCCGCGTGCTCGATCGCACCGGCCTGATCCTGGACATCTTCGCGCAACGAGCCCGTACCCACGAAGGCAAGCTGCAGGTCGAACTGGCCCAGCTCGAGCACATGAGCACGCGCCTGGTGCGTGGCTGGACTCACCTGGAGCGGCAGAAGGGCGGTATCGGTCTGCGCGGGCCGGGTGAAACCCAGCTCGAAACCGACCGTCGTCTGCTGCGCGTGCGCATTCGCCAGATCAAGCAGCGTCTGGAGAAGGTGCAGAGCCAGCGCGAGCAGGCCCGCCGCGGACGGCGGCGCGCCGATATTCCCTCGGTGTCGCTGGTCGGCTACACCAACGCCGGCAAGTCGACGCTCTTCAACGCGCTCACCGAGGCCGAGGTCTATGCGGCCAACCAGCTGTTCGCCACCCTCGATCCGACCCTGCGCCGGCTCGAGCTGGAGGACCTGGGGCCGGTTGTGCTGGCCGACACGGTGGGCTTCATCCGGCACCTGCCGCACAAGCTGGTCGAGTCGTTCCGCGCGACGCTGGAGGAATCCAGCAACGCCGATCTGCTGCTGCACGTCATCGATGCCCACGAGCCCGAGCGCGAGCAGCAGATCGAGCAGGTGCTGGCGGTACTGGCCGAGATCGGCGCCGAGACGCTGCCCATCCTCGAGATCTACAACAAGGTCGATCTGATGGAGGGCATCGAGCCGCAGATCCAGCGCGACGCCGATGGCAACCCCGTGCGCGTCTGGGTTTCGGCCCGCGATGGCCTGGGGCTGGATCTGGTGCGTCAGGCGGTGGCCGAGCTGCTGGGTGACGACCTGTTCATCGGAACGCTGCGCTTGCCGCAGCGGCTGGGACGCATGAGGGCACAGCTGTTCGAGCTCAATTCGGTTCAAAGCGAAGATCACGACGAGCAGGGCGGCAGCGTCCTGGCGGTGCGTGTTCCGCGTGTGGAGCTGTATCGCCTCATCAGTCGCGAGGGCATGAAGCCCGCGGAGTTCCTCGAACAACATACTTTGCAATAAAGCCTGCAAGCGCGGCTTTGCCGCCGCTTTCGGGCTTTCTGTAGCATTGGCGGGCGTGCCGCGGGCGCGTCTTTAGTTTTTTTGAATGGAGAGCGCTATGGCTTGGAATGAGCCGGGTGGCAACTCGAACAATCAGGATCCCTGGGGCGGCGGTGGCCGTCGCGGTGGTGGTGGCGGCGGCGACAGGAAAGGTCCGCCGGACCTCGACGAGGCTTTCCGTAAACTGCAGGAAAACCTCAACGGCATGTTTGGTGGCAAGAAGCGCACGAGCGGTGGCGGCACTGGCGGCGGCAGCAAGGGCGGTTTCGGTCTGATCTGGATCGGACTCGCGGTGCTGCTGGTGGTCTGGCTGTTCAACGCGATCTACATCGTCGACGAGCAGGAGCAGGCCGTCGTGCTGCGCTTCGGCAAGTACTACGAGACCGTCGGTCCGGGTCTGAACATCTATTTCCCGCCGATCGATCGCAAGTATCAGGAAAACGTCACGCGTGAGCGCTCCTACAGCAAGCAGGGGCAGATGTTGACCGAGGACGAGAACATCATCGAAGTGCCGTTGACCGTTCAGTACAAGATCAACAACCTCCAGGCCTTCGTGCTCAACGTCGACCAGCCGGAAGTCAGTCTGCAGCATGCGACCGACAGCGCGGTGCGTCACGTGGTGGGTTCGACCGTGATGGACCAGGTGCTCACCGAGGGTCGTGAGGCCATGGCCGCCGACGTGCGCGAGCGTCTGCAGCGTTTCCTCGACAACTACCGCACCGGCATCCTCGTGACCCAGGTCAACCTGCAGAGCGCGGCGGCCCCGCGTGAAGTGCAGGAAGCCTTCGACGACGTGATCCGTGCCCGTGAAGACGAACAGCGCGAGAAGAACCAGGCCGAATCCTACGCCAACGGCGTGATTCCCGAGGCCCGTGGTCAGGCCCAGCGCATGCTGGAAGAAGCCGCCGGTTACCGTGATGCCGTGATCTCCAGGGCGCAGGGTGAGGCGGATCGCTTTACCAAGCTGGTGACCGAATACCGTCGGGCGCCGGAAGTGACCCGCGAACGTCTGTATCTGGAAACCATGCAGGAAGTCATGAGCAACACCAGCAAGGTTCTGGTCACCGGAGACAGCGGGCAGAACAACATGCTCTATCTGCCGCTGGACAAGATGATCAACAACCGCTCCGGTGGTAGTGATACGAACCCGTCGCGAGCAGCCAGTGCAGAGCCGCTGAGTCAGGCCACTCGTCTCCCAGCAGAGTTGGAACCGCGTGATCTGCGTACCAGGGAGAGTCGTTGATGAGCAATAAATCTCTGACTGCGCTGATCGTCGGCGTGGTGCTGGCGCTGGTCCTGTGGAACAGCTTCTACATCGTCTCGCAGACCGAGCGCGCCGTGATGCTGCGTTTCGGCCGGATCGTCGAGCCCGACGTGCAGCCTGGTCTGCACATGAAGATTCCTTACGTCAACAGCGTGCGCAAGTTCGATGCGCGTCTGATGACGCTGGATTCGACGACCTCGCGCTTCCTGACCCTGGAGAAGAAGGCGCTCATGGTCGATGCCTATGCCAAGTGGCGCGTGGATGACGCCGAGCGTTTCTACACCGCGACTTCCGGCATGAAGCAGATCGCCGACGAGCGTCTCTCGCGTCGTCTGGAAGCGGCCCTTCGCGACCAGTTCGGTAAGCGTACCCTGCACGAGTCGGTATCCGGTCAGCGCGACGAGCTGATGGCCCAGGTCACGGCGAGCCTCAACCGGGCAGCTCAACAGGAGCTGGGTATCGAGGTGGTCGACGTGCGGGTCAAGGCGATCGATCTGCCGCGCGAGGTCAACCGCAGCGTGTTCGAGCGGATGAGCTCCGAGCGTGAGCGTGAGGCGCGCGAGCATCGCGCCAAGGGCAAGGAGCTGGCTGAAGGTATTCGTGCCGACGCCGATCGCCAGCGTCGCGTACTGTTGGCCGAAGCCTTCCGTGAGGCCGAGGAAATGCGCGGTGACGGTGATGCGCGGGCCGCTGCGATCTATGCCGAGGCCTATGGGCAGGATCAGGAGTTCTACGCCTTCCATCGCAGCCTGCAAGCCTACCGCGAGAGCTTCTCGAGCAAGGAAGACGTGCTGGTGCTCGACCCGGGCAGCGACTTCTTCCGCTATCTGGAGAAGCGTCAGTAACCTGAGTGGGACGAACCACCCGACGGCGCAACGCGCCGTCGGGTGACCCATCGGCAAAACATTGCTATGATCCGCCGGCCGGGAAAATCCCGGCTTTTTTGCGTCTGCGTCCAGCGATTGGCCAGGCGGCTCGTCTTCTGGAGCGATCCAGTGGGTGGGAAAGGTCCTGCGGACCGCACATAACTGCACACGTCGAACGAAGGCTGGCCAGGTCTGGTACGGTCTTCGTCTGCTTGGCTAGGCTTGCCGGATCGAGAGGTGAATGGCGAAATGGCAACGGTAGACCGCTGGCTCCTGCCAGATGGCATCGAAGAGGTGCTGCCGCCCGAGGCGGCGCGCATCGAGACCGCCCGACGCCGGGTTCTGGATCTGTTCCAGTGCTGGGGCTACGAGCTGGTCATCACTCCGCACATCGAATTTCTCGAATCGCTGCTCACCGGCGCGGGCCAGGAGCTCGACCTGAAAACCTTCAAGGTGATCGACCCGCTCTCGGGGCGGCAGATGGGGCTGCGCGCCGACATCACGCCTCAGGTCGCGCGGGTCGACGCTCATACGTTGCGTCGCGAGGGGCCGAGCCGGCTGTGCTACGCCGGCAGCGTGCTGCATGCCAAGCCGCGCGCCCTGTCGACGTCGCGCAGTCCGATCCAGTTGGGCGCCGAGCTCTATGGTGACGCCGGCGTCGGCAGCGATATCGAGGTGATCAGCCTGATGCTCGAGATGCTCGAGCTGGCGCAGGTGCCGGACGTGCACATGGACCTCGGCCATGTCGGTATCTATAGAGGGCTGGCGCGCGCTGCCGGGCTTTCGGGCTCCGTCGAGCAGCAGGTTTTCGATGCGCTGCAGCGCAAGGCCATCGACGAGGTCGAAGCCCTGACGGAGGCTGTCGAGCCGGCGCTGGCGCGGATGATCCGTGCCCTGGTCGGTCTGTGTGGCGGGCGCGAGGTGCTCGACGTGGCAGGTCGCGAGCTTGCCGATGCCCCCGTGCAGGTGCTGGAGGCGCTGCAGGCGCTGATCCAGATCGCAGACCAGTGCGCGCTCCGCTACCCTGAACTACCGCTGTATTTCGATCTGGGTGAGCTGCGTGGCTACCACTACCACACCGGGGTGGTGTTCGCCGCCTTCGTGCCGGGGGTGGGGCAGTCGATCGCCCAGGGCGGTCGTTATGACGATATCGGTGCCGACTTCGGGCGTGCGCGTCCGGCGACGGGCTTTTCCACCGATCTCAAGGCGCTGGTGAGTCTTGGTGCGGCGCAGCTGTGCACCGCGCCCACCGGTATCTGGGCCCCCCAGTCGGCCGATACCGGGCTCTGGCGTCGGGTGCGCGAGCTGCGTCGTTCCGGCGAGCGGGTGGTCCAGGCGCTCGATGGGCAGGATCAGCAGGCCGCTGCCATGGCCGGTTGCGATCGCCGGCTGGTAGCCGAGAACGGGGTCTGGACGGTGAGGCCGCTGGCTGGCTGACCGTCCACAGCATGGCGCTCCTGTAGCGCTGTACGAATTTTCGCCGGCTCGTCGCCGGCATAGCTTCGCCGAAGAGGGCAAAGGGTTATGGGTAAGAATGTCGTGGTCCTGGGCACCCAATGGGGTGATGAGGGCAAGGGCAAGATCGTCGATCTGCTGACCGAGCAGGCGGCGGCCGTCGTGCGCTTCCAGGGCGGCCACAACGCCGGTCACACCCTGGTGATCGACGGTGAGAAGACCGTTCTGCACCTGATTCCGTCGGGCATTCTGCGCGAGAATGTGCAGTGCCTGATCGGCAACGGCGTGGTGCTTGCGCCCGATGCGCTGATGCGTGAGATCACCAAGCTGGAAGAGAAGGGTGTGCCGGTGCGCGAGCGCCTGCGGATCAGTCCGGCCTGTACGCTGATCCTGCCCTATCACGTCGCGCTGGATCAGGCCCGTGAAGCGGCCCGTTCCGAAGGCAAGATCGGCACCACGGGGCGCGGCATCGGCCCGGCCTACGAAGACAAGGTAGCGCGTCGTGCGCTGCGGGTCGCCGACCTGCTGAACCCCGAGCGCTTCGCGGTCAAGCTGCGCGAGTTGCTGGAATACCACAACTTCATGCTGCAGAACTTCTACAAGGTCGAGCCGGTGGACTTCCAGAAGACCCTCGACGAAGCGCTCGGCTACGCCGAAGCGCTCAAGCCGATGGTCATCGACGTGGCGACGCGTCTGCACGAGCTGCGCAAGCAGGGCGCCCGGATCATGTTCGAGGGCGCGCAGGGTTCGCTGCTGGACATCGACCACGGCACTTACCCCTACGTGACCAGCTCCAGCACCACGGCCGGCGGCACTGCGACCGGTTCCGGTTTCGGTCCTCTGTACCTGGACTACATCCTGGGTATCACCAAGGCCTACACCACCCGTGTCGGCTCCGGCCCGTTCCCCACCGAGCTGTTCGATGAAACCGGTGCGTTCCTGGCCAAGCGCGGCAACGAATTCGGTTCCACGACCGGGCGCGCGCGTCGTTGTGGCTGGTTCGACGCGGTTGTGCTGCGTCGCGCCATCGAGATCAACAGCGTCTCGGGTCTGTGCCTGACCAAGCTGGACGTTCTCGACGGGCTGGAAACCGTACGCCTGTGCACCTCCTACAAGGATCGCGACGGCAATCTCATCGAGGCTCCGACCGACGCCGACAGCTACGAGGGTCTGCAGCCGGTCTACGAAGAAATGCCCGGCTGGAGCGAGTCCACCGTCGGCGCCAAGAGCCTCGACGAGCTGCCGGCCAATGCCCGCGCCTACATCAAGCGCATCGAGGAGCTGGTCGGTGCTCCGGTGGACGTGATTTCCACCGGGCCGGATCGCAACGAAACCATCGTGCTGCGCCACCCGTACGCCTGATCAGGGCGGGTAAACGAAAGCCGACCCCTGGGTCGGCTTTTTTGTGTGCGGCGGGGTGACGGGTAGGGCGCAGCCCTGCCTGCGCAAGCGATCCATAAAAGGCAGGCATAAAAAAACCGAGCCATTGGCTCGGTTTTTTCGAAGAGTGGTGCCCAGGAGAAGACTCGAACTTCCACGGTGTTGCCACCGCTAGGACCTGAACCTAGTGCGTCTACCAATTCCGCCACCTGGGCACGGTGCGATGATCGCTCATCGACTGACCGTTTTGCTGAAAAATCAGCCGAAGTCGGTCACTTCGTCTTGCGCTCCACGAGCCTGAACCAATCGGTTGAGTCTCGTGTCGTTGTAAGTGGTGCCCAGGAGAAGACTCGAACTTCCACGGTGTTGCCACCGCTAGGACCTGAACCTAGTGCGTCTACCAATTCCGCCACCTGGGCACTGGAAACGATGATACTTCACTGTTTCCGTGTTACAACGTCTAACCAGACATTGTGGGCGCGAACTATACGGAGGGGGTGTTGGGTTGTAAACCCCGGATTGCAAAAAATAATTCGCTTCAAAGCTGCCTCCGACGAGCGTTTCGCGCTTCAATAGAACCAGACAAGAGGCAACAGCCTCCGCACACGAATGAAAGGTGACTTCACTTAATGGCCGACTGGCAATCTCTCGATCCCGAGGCCGCCCGCGAGGCGGAAAAATACGAAAATCCCATCCCCAGCCGTGAGCTGATCCTCCAGCACTTGAGTGAACGTGGCTCGCCTGCCAGTCGCGAGCAGCTGGTGGACGAGTTCGGTCTCGCTTCCGAAGAAGATATCGAAGCCCTTCGTCGTCGCCTGCGCGCCATGGAGCGTGACGGGCAGCTTATCTATACCCGCCGCGGCACCTATGCACCGGTGGACAAGCTGGACCTGGTCTGTGGTCGCGTCAGCGGGCACCGGGACGGCTTCGGCTTCCTGGTGCCGGATGACGGCAGCGACGACCTGTTCCTCAGTCCGGCCCAGATGCGCCTGGTGTTCGACGGTGACCGCTGCCTGGCCAGGGTGTCCGGGCTCGATCGCCGCGGCCGCCGCGAAGGCGCCATCGTCGAGGTGATCAGCCGCGCGCACGAGACCATCGTCGGGCGCTATCAGGAAGAGAGCGGCATCGGCTTCGTGCAGGCCGACAACCCGAAGATCCAGCAGGAAGTGCTGGTCACGCCGGGGCGGGCGCTCAATGCACGCCCCGGCCAGTTCGTCGAGATCAAGATCACCCACTGGCCGACGCCGCGCTTCCAGCCGCAGGGCGATGTGGTCGAGGTGATCGGCAACTACATGGCACCGGGCATGGAAATCGACGTCGCCCTGCGCAGCTTCGACATTCCGCATGTCTGGCCCGAGGCGGTGTTGCAGGAAGCGGCCAGGCTCAAGCCCGAGGTCGAGGAGAAGGACAAGCAGAGGCGTGTCGATCTTCGTCACCTGCCGTTCGTCACCATCGACGGCGAAGACGCCCGGGATTTCGACGACGCCGTCTACTGCGAAAAACCACGTGGCTGGAAGCTGTTTTCCGGCGGCTATCGGCTGTTCGTCGCGATCGCCGACGTGTCCCATTACGTTCGGGTCGGCTCGGCGCTCGACGAAGAGGCGAAGAATCGCGGCAACTCGGTGTACTTCCCCGAGCGCGTCGTGCCGATGCTGCCGGAAGAGCTCTCCAACGGGCTGTGCTCGCTCAATCCGCATGTCGATCGCCTGGCGATGGTGTGCGAGATCACCCTGAGCAAGTCCGGCAAGATGACCGACTATCAGTTCTATGAGGCGGTCATCCATTCCCATGCCCGACTGACCTACAACAAGGTCAGCTGCATGCTCGAGCAGCCGCGCTCCGCCGAAGGCAAGCAGCTGCGCAGCGAATACGAAGGCGTACTGCCGAACCTCAAGCAGCTCTACGATCTCTACAAGATCCTGCTCAAGGCCCGCCACGCCCGTGGCGCCATCGATTTCGAAACCCAGGAAACCCGCATCGTCTTCGGGACCGGGCGCAAGATCGCCGAGATCCGCCCGACCCAGCGCAACGATGCACACAAGCTGATCGAAGAATGCATGCTCTGCGCCAACGTGGCGACCGCCGAGTTCATGCGCAAGCACGAGATACCCGCGCTGTTCCGGGTGCACGACGGTCCGCCGCCGGAGCGGCTGGAAAAGCTGCGTGCCTTTCTCGCCGAGCTGGGTCTGACCCTGCACCGTGGCAAGGAAGGGCCGACGCCCAAGGATTACCAGGCGCTGCTCGAAGCCATTCGCGAGCGCCCTGATCATCACCTGATCCAGACCGTGATGCTGCGTTCGCTGAGCCAGGCGGTGTACAGCGTCGAGAACAACGGCCACTTCGGTCTCAACTACGAGGCCTATGCGCATTTCACTTCGCCGATCCGGCGCTACCCGGACCTGTTGATCCACCGCGCGATCCGCAGTGTCATCCGCTCCAAGCGCGAGA
>NZ_QLAE01000055.1 GCF_005876855.1 Stutzerimonas nosocomialis
CGGCGGTGTCGAACTGGCCGGCCATCCAGCGGCCGACTTCGGCCTGGCTGCTGCCGGCGGTGGGGCGCAGGGGGGACAGCCGCCCCTCGCTCAGTGCCGCGATGCGGTCGCTGATCTGGAACAGCTCTTCAAGGTCCTCGGAGATCACCAGGATCGCCGCGCCCGCATCGCGCAGCTCGATCAGCGCGCGGTGGATCGCCGCGGCGGCGCCGACGTCCACGCCCCAGGTGGGGTGCGCGGCGATCAGCAGCCTGGGTTGCTGGAGGATTTCGCGGCCGAGGATGAATTTCTGCAGGTTGCCGCCGGACAGGCTGGCGGCCGGGGCCAGCGCATCGGGCGTCTTCACCGCGAAGCGCTGGATGATGCTGTCGGCGAACTGCCGGACCCTGCCGCGCCGGATCATGCCGCCGCTGAGCATCCCGTCCTGCTGATACGCGGTGAGCAGGGCGTTGTCGCTCAGGCTCATGCTCGGCACGGCGCCGTGGCCGAGGCGTTCGGCGGGGACGAACGCCATGCCGTGGCGCCGCCGTGCGTCGGGGTGCAGGTGCGCGACCTGCTCATCGAGAAAGCGGATGCGCATCGCCTGGTCCGCGGGCAGGCGCTGTTCGCCGCTCAGCAGGGCGAGCAGTTCGCCCTGCCCATTGCCGGCCACGCCGGCGATGCCGAGGATCTCGCCGGCACGCACCGTAAGGTCGATGTCCTTGAGCGAGACGCCGAACGGGTCGGCGTTGTGCCAGGAGAGACGCTCGACCCTGAGGAAGGGCTCGCGGCCTTGCGCCTTCGGGTACTCGGCCTCCAGGCCTTCGGCGTCGCCGACCATCAGCCGCGCCAGTTCGAGGTCCGTGCACTCGGCCGGTATGCAGTCGCCGGAGACCCGTCCGCCGCGCAGCACCGTGGCGCTCTGACACAGCGCGCGCACCTCGCCGAGCTTGTGGCTGATGAACAGGATGCTGCAGCCCTCTGCCGCCAACCGGCGCAGAGTGACGAACAACTCGTCGGCCTCCTGCGGGGTGAGCACCGAGGTCGGCTCGTCGAGAATCAGCAGCTTGATGTCCTGCATCAGGCAGCGAATGATCTCCACCCGCTGGCGCTCGCCGATCGACAGGCTGTGTACCAGGCGCTGGGGTTCGAGGGGCATGCCGTAACGCTGCGAGACTTCGCGGATCTTCGGCTCCAGCCGGGAAGGGCTGCCGGCGCTCGCGCCCAGCGCCAGGGCGATGTTCTCGGCGATGGTCAGCGTCTCGAACAGCGAGAAGTGCTGGAACACCATGCCGATGCCGCGTTCGCGCGCCTGGGCCGGGTCACGCATGGTCACCGGTTCGCCTTCCCAGAGGATCTTCCCGGCGTCGGGCTGGGTCACGCCGTAGATGATCTTCATCAGGGTGCTCTTGCCGGCGCCGTTTTCACCGAGCAGGGCGTGGATCTCGCCTGGCGCGATGGACAGGTCGACCTGGTCGTTGGCCAGGCAACCGGGATAGCGTTTGGTGATGCCGGTCAGCTGCAGGCGTGCGGTTCGTGGTTCAGGCATGGGGGCGTCCGCTGGGTTTTCCTGGGCATTCTAATAGCAAAAAGCTGGCCAGGCAGTCAGGAATCTTCCGGACGCCGGGGCCTTTGCAGTGCCAGAGGGAACGATTGGCGGGCGATGGTAGCGGGTGCGTTGCTTTGGTGCTGGGGACGAGCAGGTGGCCACGTCGTTGCACCTGATTGGTGCGTTCGGTGCGGGGCCGTTTCGCCGAAGGATGTCCGGCCTCTCATCCGTGCCGTTCGAGGTTCGACGATTGCCCCGAACCACCGGGGCGGCCTGCCGCCGCCCCGGTCGCCGGGCCTACTGCACAACCGGGTCAGGCACTTCGCGTAGCGCCTGGGCCGCGTCGATGGCTCGCGGAAAGCCAGCGGTGACGGTCGTCAGGTAGACCACTTCCTTCAACTCGTCGCGCGTGACCCCGAGCCGTAGCGCATAGCCGGCATGGATCTTCATGTAGGGCAGGTTGCCCTGCGCGGCGAAGGCAGCGATGGCCGCCAGCTGCCGTGTGCGATCGTCGAGCACCGTCCGGCCCCAGACATCGCCCAGCGCGTAGCCGACCACGCCGTCGGCGAGAAAGGGATAATCCTGGCGCAGGGCATCGAGTACCGGTTGCCCGGCGCCGCCGGACAGGTGATCCATAACCTCCAGGCCGCGTTCGTGCCGTTCGTTGGCGATCGCACCGGACGATGCCAGCGTCAGCGGGCCCAGTATCCCCAGCCAGGCGGCGAGCAGGGCGTTGTTCATGCGAATGTTCATGGCGACGACCTCAGTAGGGGCTGGCGGTGGGGCGTACGACCAGCTCGCTGACGTCGACGTCGTCAGGCTGCCCGACCGCATAGGCGATGGCACGCGCGATGGCGTCGGCCGGAAGGGCGATACGGCGGAAGTCGTTCATGGCCGCGCGGGCGCTCTCGTCGGAGATGCTGTCGGCCAGCTCCGACTCGGTCACGCCGGGCGATATCAGGGTGACGCGGATATCCCCGCCCACTTCCTGGCGCAGCCCTTCGGAAATGGCGCGCACCGCATATTTGGTCGCGCAGTAGACCGCCGCGGTGGGGCTGACGGAGTAGGCGCCGATGGACGCGATGTTGATGAACTGGCCCGAGCGCTGGCGCTGCATCAGTGGCAGGCCGGCGGCGATGCCATGCAACACGCCACGGATATTCACGTCGATCATCCGGTCCCATTCCTCGACCTTCAGCGCCTCGAGTTTCGACAGGGGCATCACCCCCGCATTGTTGACGATCACGTCGACACGCCCGAAACGCTGCTCGGCGAAGTCGACGAAGGCCTGGGTGTCCTCGCGACGGGCGACGTCCAGCGGGCGGCAGACGGCGGTTCCGCCCGCTTCGTTGATGCTTGCCGCGAGCTTTTCCAGCCGCTCCAGCCGGCGGGCGCCGAGCACGACGGTAGCGCCCTGCTGGGCCAAAAGGCGTGCCGTCGCTTCTCCGATACCGCTGCTGGCGCCGGTGATGAGTATGATTTTTCCGCTGATGTTCGACATGGAGCCTCCTCGGGTTCATGGTCGGCGCCGGTGAGCGCCTTGGATGAATCCTGAGGCGAAGAGGGCCTCTGTCGTTATCGTGATCCTGCTTGCCCCTTGCCTGATTCTGCGCAGGTTGCGCGTCGGGATGAGCAATCGTGCAACCGCGCCGAAGGGTGGCTCAGGAGGCCGGCCCGTGGCGATCGTCGACGCTTCCTGGCGAGGCGGGCGAGAAAATCAGCGAGAACCGGCCCGCCCGTGGGTCGCGGCGTACCTCGCTGCAGTGCAGGCCTTCGTCGCTCAGGGCCTGCCAGAGCTCGCTCGGCTCATAGGCGCGCTGGCGAAAGGTGGTCTGGACCGGGGCTTGCCGGGGATGATCCTGGCAGACGAAGCGCAACGCCACGTCGAACAGGCAGGGCTCGCGGGACACCGGTTCGCAGCGGGCCTCCAGCCGCCAGCGCTGGCCGAACAACCGCACGTCGCGGTCGTCGTCGAAATAGCAGCAGTCGAAGATCGAGAGCAGGTCGTAGCCGTCGACCAGCAGCACGGCGCCAGGCGTCGGCTTCAGGGCACGGGCAAGCGAATTCGTCGCCTGCTGCAATGCGCGGTCATCGAGCAGGTAGGCGGTGACGCAGCCGGGCATCAGGATGGTGTCGAAGCTGTTTCGAAACGGCAGCCGGCGTACGTCGGCCTGCACCACGGGCACACCGCGGACCTGCGTCTTGGCCACCGCCAGCGCCTCGGCATCCGGATCGACGATCACTGAGGGAAGGTAGTCGAGCTGTTCGATCAGCGCATAGTAGGAACCGATCCAGAGCGAGCGGCCGCTGCGCCGGCGAACGGCGTTCAGGCTGCGGGGGTCGACCCAGCCGGCCGCGTCGCGCTGGTAGTACTCGAGCAGGAAGCGCCGCTCAACGGATCGCATTTCGGTGATGACCCTGCTCGAGGAGGCTCAGCAGCACCTGGGCCGCCTTGCGTCTCAATTCGGGTAACGCGGCTTGCGAATAGAACGCCACGTGGGGCGAGAGCAGCACGTCGTTGCGTTGCAGGAACAGCATCGGGATGGCGGCCTGTTCGTCCTCGAACACGTCGAGGGCGACGCCGGCCAGCAGATGGTCGGACACGGCATCGGCCAGTGCGGAGCAGTCGATGATCGGCCCGCGCGCGGTGTTGATCAGGTACTTGCCCTTGAGCGTTTCCAGCTCGCGCCTGCCTATCAGGTGGCGGGTCTCCTCGTTCAGCGGCGCGTGGATGCTGACCAGGTCCGAGCCTTGCAGCAGGCCGGTGAGGCTTTCGCAGCGGCGCACGCCGAGGGCTTTTTCCACGCCGCTCGAGACGTAGGGGTCATAGAAGCGCACCCGGCAGCCGAAGGCCTTGAAGCGCGCCGCCACGGCCATGCCGATGCGGCCGAAGCCGATCAGGCCGATGTCGAGCTGGCTCAGCCGCGGCAGCGGGCCGACCTCGCGCCAGTCCCAGCTGCCCGAGGCGACCACCGCATGTCCCTGCGGTAACCGGCGCAGCAGGTTCAGGGCCATCGCCAGGCTGTGGTCGGCGACTTCCTCGGTACCGTAGTCCGGCACGTTGGCGACCACGATGCCTCGTTCGCGCGCCGCCTGCAGGTCGATGTTGTCGAAGCCGACGGCGGCCCGCACGATGCCGCGACACTGCCGCAGGCTGTTGATGAAGGGCGCGCGCAGCGGCACCAGGTGCCAGCTGATCAGGCCGTCGTAGCCGAGCACCTGGGGCGGCAGCTCGCTCGTGTTGCGCACGTGGTACAGCTCGACGTCGGCCTTGGTCGCCAGCACCTCGCGCTCGAGGTCGGGCTCGTTCACGTAGCTGTTGTCGCAGGAGTCGATAATCGCAATCTTCATCGTCACATCCTCATCATCCAGCGGACCCAGGCGCAGGTCAGGGTGCCGATGGCCACGCCCAGCAGGGTGTTTCTGAATTTCCAGACCACCGCGACGGTGACCAGCGAGGCGATCCACACCGAGGGGTCGCCGGCGGCGATCTTCGGCGCGACCAGCGCCGCGAGAATGGCGGCCGGCAGGTTCTTCAGGAAGCGTTCGGGAAAGCCGCTCAGCGCCAGGCGATCGGCGCGAACCAGCAGACCCCCGACGCGGGTGAAGTAGGTGGCCAGGGCCATGCCGACGATCGCGGCCAGTTCCAGCGGGCTCATGTGGGTTCCTCCATCGCGTGGGAGACGGGCAGGGCTGCCACCAGTGCGCTGGCGACGATGGCGGCGATCACCACCGAGGCCTGCCCGATGCCCGGCAGCTGGGCGACGAAAAATGCCACGACGCCGGAGATGCCCCAGGTCGCGAAATCCATCGAGCGCTGCCAGAGCAGGACCATCAGCGACAGGAACATCGCGACGAAGGTGAAATCCAGCCCGTAGTCGGCTGGCCGTGGGATCTGGTTGCCGATCTGCGTGCCGAGCAGCGTGCCGCCTACCCAGCCGACGTAGATGAGCAGCCCCGCCTGGACGAAATAGCGCAGCGATGGCGCGTAGTGCTTGAAGCGGTGTTCGGCCAGTGCCCAGGTCTCGTCGATCAGCAGCAGGGCGAAGGCCGGCGAGAGGCGGCGCTTGGGCTCGCGGGCGAACCACTGGCGCAGCGACAGGCTCATCAACAGGTGCCGCAGGTTCACCAGCAGGGTGGTCAGCACGATGGCCATCACCGGCAGGTGCCCCGGCTGCCACTGTTCGATGGCGATGAACTGCGAGGCGCCGGCGAACACCAGCGCACTCATCAGTGTGGCTGCCAGCGGCGACAGCCCGGCCTTGCTGGCCAGTACGCCGAATACCAGACCGAACATGAAGCCGCTGACGACGATCGGCAGCGCGTCCTGGGCGGCATCCTTGAACGTCAGGCGTGGTTTCATCGGCGAGCCCTCAGGAAGATGTCGAGCAGCCACTCCTGCAGGGCCGCCTCGCACAGCGTCACCCGGATCAGGTTGTTCAGCGACGGATGCTGCGGGCGGTGCACCGCTACCTGGGAGGCCAGCAGTTGCTCCTGCAGTTGCCGGGCATCCTCCTCAGTGGGCAGCAGCAGGGACACGAAGTTGGTGCCCGATGGCAGCACCCGGTAACCCGCCGCGCGCAGCCGCTCGCTCAGGGTTTCGCGCAACAGCGCGTTGTGCGTCCTGATCGCCTCGGCATGGTCGGCGTCGGCCAGGGCCAGCTGGGCGGCATGCTGGGCCAGGCCGCCGACCGAATAGTGGATGCGCGCCTTGGCCAGGCCATCGAGCAGGTTCTTTTCCGCCAGCGCGTAGCCGATCCGCAAACCCGCCAGGGCGTGGGCCTTGGACAGCGAACGGATGCGGATACAGCCGGGAATGCTGCGCTCGCTGCCGGCGGCCAGTGCCGGGCAGAACTCCAGGTAGGCTTCGTCGAGCAGCAGCGTGCAGTCGTCGGGCAGTTGCGCGGCCAGTGCCTCGATCCGTTCCAGGGGCAGCCAGCTACCGGTGGGGTTGTCCGGGTTGGCCAGGTAGATCACCTTGGCGCGCGCCCGTCTGGCGGTGGCCAGCAGGGTGTCGGGGCTTACCGAGAGGATGCCGTCGTGGTCTTCGTAGGGGACTTCGATGAGGTGGCAGCCGCTCGCCCGGGCGAAGTAGCCGAACGTCGGGTAGGTGCCGGCACTGGTGACCGCGGTGTCGCCCGGCGAGCACAGCGCCCGTACGCACAGGGCGATGACCGCATCGGCGCCACTGTCGATGCACAGCTCGTTCGGGTCGAAGCCGCCGCATTGCGCCAGGCGCTCGCGCAGCCGCTCGCCGCTGGGGTCGCCATAGAGGCGGGCGAGGTGGCAGAAGGCGTCGCCGTACAGCTGGCGCAGCGAGGTCAACGGGGCATCCAGGCTCTCGTTGCCGCCCAGGCGCAGTTGCACGCGGCGCCCGGTCTTGCGCTCGAGCGCCAGCAGGCCGGGAAAGGGGTTGGGGTTGTCCAGATCCACCAGGTGATCGGCCAGACGATGTGCCATGGGAAAGACTCCATTCATTCCGGTCATTCCGGGAAGGTGCAGCGCTGGCCTTGCCAGTTGACGAAGTGCAGGTATTCGCCGTCCTCGCGTACCTCCAGCTCCGGTATGCCCTTGCACAGGTCCAGCGGCACGCTGTACTTGCCGGTCTTGTGGGGCAGCACGTATTCGGGCACCGCCATGTTCGAGAGGCGGCGCTTCATGCGTCCGACGATCGCCAGGGCGGCCGTGATGTCGGTGCGGAAGGCGTCCGAGCCGGGCGAGAAGGGCATGAAGTGGTAGAGGTAATGCGGCTGGATGCCGTTGCGGTAGAGCGTCAGGCACAGCTGCGAGAGCGTCTCGTAGCTGTCGTTGACCCCATGCAGCAGCGGGATGTTGGCGAACAGCATCGCGCCGCTGCTGCGCAGGCGCCGCACGGCGGTGAGCATCTGGGCGGTGATTTCGTTCGGATGGGCGATGTGCAGGCCGATGGCGTTGACGTTGTGGCGGGTGAAGATCTGCACCAGCTCCGGGGTGATCCGAAACGGATTGAACGTCAGCGCGCGGGTGTGGATGCGGATGATCAGGTCCGGCCGCAAGGCGCGCAGGTCGCAGAGATAGCCGTCCAGATGCTTGTCCGAATGCATCAGGGGCTCGCCGCCGCTGAGGATGACCTCGTCCAGTTCCGGGTGGTCGCGGATGTAGTCGAGGGTGTCGAGCCAGTCCTGGCGCCGCATGGACGGCTTGACCGGGTCTTTCTCCAGCGTACGCAGCGCTTCGTAGCAGAACTGGCAGTAGGCGTGGCAGACGTTGGCCAGGCGCACGATCACCCGGTTGTCGTATTTGTGCTGGCAGATCGGCGTCACCATCTCGCCGGGCATCTCCCAGTTTTCCGATTCCCCGTCGTAGTCCAGCGGCTGCACCGTGGCGCTGCCGTGCCAGTCCGGGATCAGCTGTCGCCAGACGGGATCGCCTGCCGCCGGCAGCAGGTGTTCGTCGCAGCGGATCAGGTCGAGGGTGTAGGGCGTGACGCTCAGCTTGCGGTTCTGCAGGTGATCGCGGATGCGGTTCAGGCGCGCTTCGGCCTTGAGGCCGGGAAAGTGGCGAACCAGGTCTTCGGCGCTGGTAATCGCGTTGCGTTGCTGCCATTTCCAGTCCGACCAGTCCGATGTGCTGAAAATGATCGGCGCGTCATCCAGAGGGGTATTGTTCTTGGGGGGGGTGATCACGTGTGACATGCTCATTCCTCGAGTGTCGTCGAAGCGAAGCCATGGTTACCCGAGTCGACGAGCGAGAGGAAAAACACTGGTGATGTGGCTTGCTGAACTGTTAGAAAGGTCTGTCTAACAGTGGCTGGAGGATGGCGAAATGGAATTGCCGTTGGAGAAGACAGGCCAGACCTTGGGAATAGAGCAGGTCGCCGAGGCGATCAGGACGGCCATTCTCAATGGCGGAATCCGCCCCGGTCAGCGTCTGCCCTCGATCCGTAAACTGTCAGCCAGCCATGGCTTGAGTTTTCACACAGTGGTCGGCGCCTACGAACGGCTGGAGGTCAGCGGGCTGATCAGCGCTCGCCCCGGTCGCGGCTTTTTCGTCGAGGCGACGGCGGCAAAGCCGGCCGCCACTGCCTTGCACTCGCTCGCCGGCAACGATCAGAGCAGCCTCAGCGCCTTCTGGCGTCTGTTCCATGGCAATGCCGCGAGCATGAAGCTCGGCTGCGGCTGGCTGCCTTCGAGCTGGCGCGATACCCAGACGCTTGCCCGGGTGATTCGCCGTACGGCCAATTTCGCCCACAGCACGCTGGTCGAGTATGGCGATCCTTCCGGGCACCTGCCGCTGCGCCAGCATCTGTCCGAGCACCTGGAAAAGCGCCTCGGCCTGGCGCTGGATCCGAACCAGATTCTCACCACCCTGGGCGCCACCCAGGCCCTGGACCTGGTGATCCGCAAGATCATCGAGCCTGGCGACTGCGTGCTGGTGGACGACCCCTGCAACAGCAACCTCGTCCAGCTGCTCGCCTTGCGCGGCGCCGAGGTGGTCGGCATCGCCCGGCTGCCGGACGGCCCGGACATCGAACGGCTCGAAGCGGTCCTGGCGACGCGTCCGGTGCGCGCGTTCTTCATCAATTCCCAGCTGCACAACCCCACCGGCTCCTCGCTGAGCCCGCAGAACGCCTTCCAGGTACTGCAACTGGCCTATCGCTACGACGTGACGCTGGTCGAGGACGACGTGTACGGCGATTTCAGCGGCGATCGCAACGCCAGCCTGGTCACGCTCGATGGCCTGCGCAAGGTGATCTACATCAGCAGCTTCTCCAAGACGCTCTCTGCCAGCCTGCGGGTCGGCTACCTGATCGGCTCGCCCGATCTCGTCGCCTCGCTGGCCGATCTCAAGCTGCTGACCAGCGTCGCCGTGCCGAGCTTCTGCGAGCGCTTTCTCAGCGCGATCCTGGCCGACGGCACCTACGAGCGCCATCTGGGGCTGGTGCAGCGCAAGCTCCAGACCTCGCAGGCGATCGCCCAGGCGGCGTTTCAGAGCTGGGGCTGGGAGATCTTCCATGCGGCCAAGGGCGGCATGTTCATCTGGATCAGGCATCCCCGCCTGAGCGACCTCGACGCCTTTCTCGAACGCGCCCTGCAATGCGGCATCCTGCTCGCGCCGGGGAATCTGTTCAGCGCGGACGGGCGCAAGAGCCCCTGGCTGCGCATCAATGTCGCGCATCTGGACGTCGAGCAGGCCGAGCCGCTGTTTCGGCTGTAGGGGCCGCGAGAGAGTAGGGGCGTTGCTGGTGGCTGGCGTTCGACGGCGTCGGTCCATTCGCGGTCGAGACCGCTCCCACAGGCTCCGGGCCTTGATCGCGACCGGTCGCACCTGAGTCACCCGCCCAGGCTCCCACTCGGAATCAGCGCACCGGAGCCGGTGGTTGCAGCCCGCAGCCCTTGAGGATGATGTGGATGAGGTTGTCGGTGGCATGGGCGAAGTCATCACGCGTCATGCGCCTGTGGCCCATGACCCGGTTGATCTGGTCGGAAAAGTCCGCGTAGTGCTGGGTGCTGCTCCAGATCAGGAAAATCAGGTGCGCCGGGTCGATCGGGTCCATCTTGCCGGCTGCGATCCAGGCCTCGAACACGGCCGCCCGGCCACGGAACCAGTCGCGGTAATCCTGGTTGAAGTGCTCGTTCAGGCACTCGCAACCGCTGATCACTTCCATGGCGAAGATCTTCGACGCCTGCGGCTGGCGGCGGGAAAACTCCATCTTGATGCGGATGTAGCCTGCCAGGGCCTGGGCCGGATCGTCGTCCACGGTGAGTTCGTCGAAGGCGCTGTCCCAGAGTTCGAGGATATGCCGCATGACCTCGACATAGAGCCCGAGCTTGCTGTTGAAGTAGTAGTGGAGGTTGGCCTTGGGCAACCCCGCCCGCAGCGCGATGGCGCTCATGCTGGTGCCCTTGAAGCCGTAGCGGGCGAATTCCTCCGCGGCGGCCCCGAGGATCGCTTCCTCGTTCTTCTGGCGAATGCGTCCGGCCGGCTTGTCCGCCGAGCCGCCCGGGGGCGAAGCCTGGCTGATGCTCATTGCGGTGCCTCGAGGGCCGGGAGCGCGTGGCGCGGGCAGGTAGGCTGGATGCCGATGAGGCAGGCCTGCAGACGTTGGGCAGGCGGGAGCGATGGGGCGTTCTTCATGGCAGCGACCTCAAGCGAAAGGCAAAGCCGCAGGCGTAGGCGCCTGTCTGGTCTGGCTGAGGTGTGCAAAAAACTGACCACCCGCTTAGGTTCGCCTGCCTTCGGGCTGTTGCCCAGCGCATGCAGGGAGCGGCCGCGGCTGTCGGGAAAGGGGTGGGATCGGCGGTCGGTGCGCCAGCGGGCAAGCTGTGCACCAAGGTGAGGCAGAAGGAAAGGCGTGCCGCCCCGTTATGTGGCGACACGCGAGGATTCAGCCGCCCGGCGTCGGCCGAGCGGGGAGATCAGAAGTGAACCTGCACGATGGCGCTGAAGGTGTTCTGGTCCGTCTTGCCGACGAAGTTGCGGCTGACGTAACCGCCGTCCTCGATGCCGTACTTGTTCGACCAGTAGTCGTATTCGATACCGACGTAGAGCGTGCCGGCCGCGTGGTCCAGCGCCTTGCCCAGGTCGTACTTGATCTGCGGGTTGATGTGCAGGTTGCGCTTGAGCTCGGTGTCGCTGTTGCTGGCGTCGTTGATCACCCAGTCGATGAAGCCGTCGAAGAGGATGTCGGACTTGCCCACCGGGATGGTCATGGCCCAGGTCGGCGTCAGCTGCCACTGGCCGGACGGGTTGCCGGTCTTGCCGTCGGGCTTGCGGTAGTAGAGGTTGAGGTTGAAGCGGTCGAAGCCGGGCAGGGCCAGGTCCACCGCCGGGCCGAGCAGGTAGGTCTGGTTCGGCACGCCTGCGGCGCTGCTTTCGCCGCGCTCGTAGGTCGCTGCGAGCAGGACGTCGGTGACCGGGCCGAACTTGATCTCGTTGCCGGAAATCTTGCCCAGCGACAGGCGCGGGCTGAACTCGCCGTAATAGGTGTGGCCGTCGCGTCCGGAGATGCCGTTGTAGAAGATGTTGTCGACGAACAAGAACATGTCGCCCCAAGCCCAGCCGCTGGCATGTTCGAAGGTCACGGTTTGCTGGGTCGAGCCGGCGTCGACCTTGTAGTCCTTGCCGTACAGGTAGGTCAGGCTGTTGCTCTGCCACAAGAACGGGGAGGCCGCGGCATGGCCTGCCAGCATCAGGCCGGCCGCGAGCGTTGCGGTAGTCAGGGTGCGTTTCATCGGTGTGCTCCTGTGTGCAAAAGGGATGAGGCGATCTTTTTAGTTGTCCAAACGGTCAGGCTTTTGAGCGAAAGCAATACTTGCGCCAATGCCGGAACGGCGGGCGGTACATTTATAAGTGTCGGGAAATCAAGCGCTTATTCGTAGTCGGACGTTCCGCTTGGGGAAGCGACCGGCGATGGTAGTGTGTCCTGGCGACCTCGTGCTCCATAAAAAACTGACCGAATCGTCAGTTGCTTCAAATTGAGGCAGGCACTGACACCCCTGCGTCAGACGAACCCCCGAACCACCGCGGCCAGGACGACATAACGCCCGCCCTTGGCGAGCGTGACCAGCAGGGCGAAGCGCCAGAACGGCTCGCGCATGACGCCGGCGATCACCGTCAACGGGTCCCCTACGATGGGCACCCAGCTCAGCAGCAACGACCAGCGACCGAAGCGTCGATACTGGCCCTGCGCCTTTTCCAGCTGTGCGTCGCTGACCGGGAACCAGCGCTTGTGGCGAAAGCGCTCCAGGTAGCGCCCGAGCAGCCAGTTCACCACCGAACCCAGCACGTTGCCCAGCGTGGCCACCAGCAGCAGCGCGGTCACGGGGAACTCGCCGGTCAGCAGCAGGGCCGTCAGGACCGCTTCGGACTGGGCCGGCAGCAGGGTGGCGGCGGCGAACGCGGCGAGGAAGAGCCCCAGGTAGGCGGACAGATTCAGCATGGCAGGGCCGCCCTCACCGAGGCGCCATCGAGCGTCGTTCGCCAGGCAGGGCCGAGGACAGCGGAGGGGTCAGCAGGCTTCATCGATCGAGTCACTTCCCATCGGCTCGCGTGTGCTGTTCAGCCACCGCTTCGCCGGCGATGGGCGTCTCGCGGGCTGGGTGCTCGGGGGCGGGCGCGCGGCCGTGAAGCGGCCATGGCCAAAAGAAAAAGCCCTGCGTCGGCAGGGCTTTGATATCTGGAGCGGGCGAAGGGAATCGAACCCTCGTCATGAGCTTGGGAAGCTCAGGTAATGCCATTATACGACGCCCGCGCAGGGGTGCCTTTGTACCAGAAGCGGCGGCGTAAATGAAGCGCCGGCGACGGGCATTTTATCGGCCGGCCTGCTTTTGCCGGTCAGAACGCGGCGATCTCCTCGGCGCTCAGGGGGCGGTACTCGCCAGGCTCCAGCTGCGGGTCGAGCCGGACCGCGCCGATGGACTCCCGGTGCAGGGCGGTGACCTTGTTGCCGAAGTGCCCGAACATCCGCTTGACCTGGTGATAGCGCCCTTCGTGCAGGGTGAGCCGGGCCAGGCGCGGGCCGAGCAGTTCCAGTTCGGCCGGCAGGGTGGTGAGGTCTTCGAAGCGAAAGTACAGGCCGCGGGCGAAGTGTTCCACGCAGGCGGGGTCGATCGGGTCTTCGGTCTCGACGCGGTAGACCTTGCCCAGCCGGCTGGCGGGCAGGGTGGCGCGGCGCGACCAGAGGCCGTCATTGGTGATCAGCATCAGGCCGGTGGTGTTGAAATCCAGCCTGCCGGCGATGTGCAGGTCGGCCCGGTCGGCTTCGTCCGCCACCCGTTCGAGTACCGTCGGGTGCAGCGGATCGCGGGTGGCGCTGACGCAGCCGCGCGGCTTGTGCAGCATCAGGTAGCGGGCCGGTTTGCCGGTCTGCAGGACCTCCCCGTCGAGCTCCACCTGGTTGAACACGCGGATCGGATGCAGGCCGTCGCGCACCGGCTGGCCGTCGACGCTCACACGCCCGGCGGCCAGCAACTGGTGGGCCTGCTGGTGGCTCAGGTGGGGAAGGTTGGCGAGGAAACGGTCCAGGCGCATGGGGTGGCTATCGGCTCGGGTCAGGCCGCTCGCCACGGGCGCAGCGTGGACAGAGGCACGCCTTGCCCTGCGCCTGGGGCGGCAGGTCGGCCAGCTGCCTGGCGTCGAGGGTTACGGCAAAGCACCAGCACGGCGTGCTGGCATCGCCACTGGCCAGCCCGCAGCCGTTGCTCTGGCCGCAGACGGGGCAGCGGCTCGGGTCGACGGGAGGCGGGGCGTGGGTGTCGCTCATCGGCCAGCGGCCTCGCGGTGAAGGGCCTTGGGGCTCGTGGCGACGAGCCCCGGGCGCGGTGTTACTTGACGCGCTGGCCGGGCTTGGCGCCGCTGTCCGGGCTCAGCAGATAGATTTCTTCGCCACCGGGGCCGGCGGCCAGCACCATGCCTTCGGACACACCGAACTTCATCTTGCGCGCCGCGAGGTTGGCCACGTAGAGCGTCAGGCGGCCTTCGAGCTTGCTCGGGTCGGGGTAGGCGCTCTTGATGCCGGAGAAGACGTTGCGCTTCTCGTCGCCGATGTCGAGGGTCAGGCGCAGCAGTTTGTCGGCCCCTTCGACGAACTCGCACTTCTCGATCAGCGCGATGCGCAGGTCGACGGCCGCGAAGGCATCGAAGCCGATTTCGGCGGCCAGCGGCTCCTTCTTCAGTTCGCCGTTGCCGCTCGGGGTGCCGGCAGGCTGGCTGGTTTCGGCGGCGAGGTCTTCCTTGGAGGCGTCGATCATGGCTTGGATCCGGGCAGGTTCGATACGGGTCATCAGCGGGCTGAAGGCGTTGAGGGCGTGGTCGGCGAGCAGCGTGCGGTGGTCGTCCCAGGTCAGCGGCGCGACGTTGAGGAAGGCTTCGGCCGCGGCGGCGAGCTTCGGCAGCACGGGCTTGAGGAAGATCACCAGCTGGCGGAACAGGTTGACCCCCAGGGCGCAGATCGCCTGGACTTCATCCTGCTTGCCTTCCTGCTTGTTCAGGGCCCACGGCGCCTTCTCGGCGATCCAGGCGTTGGCGCGGTCGGCCAGCGCCATGATCTCGCGCATGGCGCGGGCGAAGTCGCGCTGTTCGTAGGCCTCGGCGATGCTCGGCGCCGCGCTCAGGAAGGCCTCGGTCAGTTCCGGCGCGGCGTTGCCGGCGACCAGTACGCCGCCGTTGCCCTTGTGGATGAAGCCGGCGCAGCGGCTGGCGATGTTGACCACCTTGCCGACCAGGTCCGAGTTGACCTTCTGCACGAAGTCTTCGAGGTTCAGATCGAGGTCGTCGACGCTGCGGCTCAGCTTGGAGGCGAAGTAATAACGCAGGTATTCGGGTTCGAGGTGATCCAGGTAGGTGCGCGCCTTGACGAAGGTGCCACGGGACTTGGACATCTTCTGCCCGTCGACGGTCAGGAAGCCGTGCACGTTCAGTGCGGTCGGCTTGCGGTAGCCGGCGCCTTCGAGCATGGCGGGCCAGAACAGCGCGTGGAAATTGACGATGTCCTTGCCGATGAAGTGGTACACCTCGGCGCTCGAATCCTTGCGCCAGTAGGCGTCGAAGTCCAGTTCCGGGCGGCGGGCGCAGAGGTTCTTGAAGCTCGCCATGTAGCCGATCGGGGCATCGAGCCAGACGTAGAAGAACTTGCCGGGCTCGTCGGGAATCTCGAAACCGAAGTAGGGTGCGTCGCGGGAGATGTCCCACTCCTGCAGGCCAGCATCGAGCCATTCGGCGATCTTGTTGGCGACCGCGTCCTGCAGCGAGCCGCTGCGGGTCCAGCCTTCGAGCATGGTCTGGAAATCGGGCAGCTTGAAGAAGAAGTGCTTGGACTCCCTGAGCACCGGCGTGGCGCCGGAAATCGCCGAGCGCGGGTCTTTCAGCTCGGTGGGCGCATAGGTCGCCCCGCACTTCTCGCAGTTGTCGCCGTACTGGTCTTCGCTGCCGCACTTGGGACAGGTGCCCTTGATGAAGCGGTCGGCGAGGAACATGCCCTTCTCGGGATCGTAATACTGGGTCACCGCGCGGGTGGCGATGTGCCCGGCATCGCGCAGGCGGGTGTAGACCAGGCTCGACAGCTCGCGGTTTTCTTCCGAGTGGGTGGAGTGGAAGTTGTCGAATTCCACGAGGAAGTCGGCGAAGTCGGTGCTGTGCTCGCGGCGTACCGTCTCGATCAGCTGTTCGGGCGTGATGCCTTCCTTCTCGGCGCGCAGCATGATCGCCGAGCCATGGGCGTCGGAGGCGCAGACGTACGTGCACTGGTTGCCGCGCATCTTCTGGAAGCGCACCCAGATGTCGGTCTGGATGTACTCGACCATGTGGCCCAGGTGAATGGAACCGTTGGCATAGGGCAGGGCGCTGGTGACGAGAATCTTGCGGGCTTCGGTCATGAGGGTCGGCTGTACGGGAAAACGGGGGAAGTCGGCAACTATATAGGGCCGGGCGGCTTTTTTCATCCTGGCCGCCCGGCCCTGCGCGATCAGGGCGCGGCCTGGCGACGGTCCTGGCGATACAGTTGCGCCGCGATGCCGAATCCGGCGAAGGCCGCCAGCGCGGCGACGAGAAACGCCACCGGATAGCCGTGTACGCCCACCAGCAACCCGGTGAGCGGGCCGGTCAGGCCGTAGGCGATGTCCTGGAAGGCGGCATAGCCGCCCAGGGCGGTGGCACGCACCTGGGGTTCGACGCGCTTGACCACCACCAGCCCCAGCGACGGGAAGATCAGCGAAGCGCCGGCCCCGGTCAGGGCCGCGCCGGCGAGCGCCAGCTCGGCGCTGGTCGCGCTCCAGAGCAGCAGCAGGCCGCAACCCTCGACCAGCAGCGAGACCATGGCCACCGGCGGGCCGCCGAGCTTGTCGGGCAGATGGCCCGCGACGACACGCATCGCGGCGAAGGCCAGCCCGAAGCACGACAGCGCGAGGCCCGCGCCTTGCCAGCCCTCGGTGGCGAAATGCAGCGAGATGAAGGCGCCGATCGCGGCAAACCCGACGCCTTGCAGGGCAAGGGCCAGGGCTGGTTGCCAGATGCGGCCGATGACACTGATGAACGAGCGACGCTGGCCGCCGCTCGGCGCCACGGCGGCGACCGGCCGGATCAGCGCCAGGCCCAGCAGCGGCAAGCCCAGGGTGACGAGCCCCAGCACCGCCAGTCCGTTGCCCTCGTAGAGGGCGAGACCGGCCGGTGCGCCCAGGGCCATGGCGCCGTAGATCGCCATGCCGGTCCAGGACATCACCTTGCCGGACTTGAGCACGCCCACCGTGCCGATGCCCCAGGCCAGCATGCCGGTAACCAGGAAGCTTTCGCCGACGCCGAGGGTCAGGCGGCCGGCGATCAGCAGGGCGAGCTTGCCGGCTGCCGGCACGGGCAGCAGGGAAGACAGCAGGTAGAAGGCGCCGGCCAGCCCGCAACCGACCAAGCCTCGCCGCATGGCAGGGCGTGCACCCTGCTGGTCGGCGAGACGGCCGGCATAGCCACGGGTGAGGACCGTGGCGAGGAATTGCACCCCGACCGCGGAGCCGACCACCACGGCGCCGTAGCCGAGTTCGTCGTGAACGTAGAGGGGGATGACGGCCAGCGGCAGGCCGACGGTGAGAAAGCCGATGAAAGTCGCCAGGCAAAGCAGCAACAGTGCGCGGTCGGCAGACAGGGTGTGGGATCGGTGTATCAAGGCGTGCTCCATGGTTCAGGGCACGCTCGATCGAGATGCGCCCCCGGCCCCGCGTGGAATGCCCATGCGGAGGGTTGCGCGTTGATTGACGTGAACGCTTACGCGTAGCGGTCCTGGGGGCCGCCACGAAGGAGGCGAAAACTTACCGTGGAGCGGCCGCGGCCGTCAACCGCAGCGGCGTCGGAGAGCTCCTGCGGTGCAATTGGATGGCCCCGACCGGGCCCTCCTGCGGTAGCATGACCACCTGTTTTGCTCAGTCTTTGGAGAGCCCATGCCTGCAATCACCCGCGAGGCGGTCGAAGCCGCTCTGCGCCAGTACACCGACCCCCACCTGAACCAGGATCCGGTCAGCGCCGGTTGCGTGCGCGCCATCGAGATCCAGGGCGACCGGGTCAGCGTTACCCTCGAGCTTGGCTACGCCGCCGGACTGTTTCGCAACGGCTGGGCGCAGACGCTGGCAATGGCGATCGAGAACCTCGACGGCGTATCGCGCGCCAACGTGCAGATCGACTGCGTGATCCGTGGCCACAAGGCCCAGCAGCAGGTGCCGGAACTGGCGAACGTGAAGAACGTCATCGCCGTCGCGTCGGGCAAGGGTGGCGTCGGCAAGTCGACCACCGCCGCCAACCTGGCGCTGGCGCTGGCGCGCGAAGGCGCGCGTGTCGGCGTGCTGGATGCGGACATCTACGGGCCGAGCCAGGGAATCATGTTCGGCATCCCGGAAGGTACCCGTCCCGAAATCCGCGATCAGAAGTTCTTCATCCCGCTCGAGGCCCATGGCGTCCAGCTGATGTCCATGGCCTTCCTGGCCGACGACAAGACGCCGATGGTCTGGCGTGGGCCGATGGTCTCCGGCGCGCTCCTGCAACTGATCACGCAGACGGCATGGCGCGACCTGGATTATCTGGTGGTCGACATGCCGCCGGGCACCGGCGACATCCAGCTGACCCTGGCGCAGAAGGTGCCGGTGTCGGGAGCGGTGATCGTCACCACGCCTCAGGACCTGGCACTGCTCGACGCGAAGAAGGGCGTGGAGATGTTCCGCAAGGTGAACATTCCCGTGCTCGGCGTGGTGGAAAACATGGCCGTGCACATCTGCTCCAACTGCGGTCATGCCGAGCACCTGTTCGGCGAGGGCGGCGGCGAGAAGCTGGCGGCGCAGTACAACGTCGAACTGCTGGCCTCCATGCCGCTGTCGATGGCCATCCGCAGTCAGGCCGATGCCGGCAAGCCGACCACCATCGCCGATCCGGAAAGCCAGATTGCGATGATCTACCAGCAGATGGCGCGCAGCGTCAGTGCGCGCATTGCCCAGAGCGGGCAGATCGTGGCGCAGTCGATGCCCAACATCATCATCTCCGACGATTGACGTCGGCGGCCCTGGCGAGAGGTTCGCCGGGGTCTCGCTCCAGGCCTGTCGAACAGGCAAAAAAAAGCCCTGCAGAGCAGGGCTTTTTCTTGGGTCAGTGCAGGTTAGATAACCTGAACTTCCTCGGCTTGCATGCCTTTCTGGCCGCGGGTAGCGACGAAAGAAACGGCTTGGCCTTCTTTCAGGCTCTTGAAGCCCTCGCCCTGAATGGCGCGGAAGTGTACGAAGAGGTCGTCACCGGATTGCGGAGTGATGAAGCCGAAGCCTTTCTCATCGTTGAACCACTTGACGGTACCGGTTTGGCGATTGGACATTTTATGTCTCCTTGAACGGAAGATGATGGGGTACGGGTAAAGCCCGAGCCAGGACTGAGCGCAAGGAGTTAGGAGTCGTAGCAATGATCGGATCGAAATCTAAACATGTAGCGATTCACGGTGACACATGCAGCAGCAGCTGGTGCACACAATACGCTTTTCTGCCGTCCGCGCGAGCTTTATTTTTTACTTTCTTGCATCGGGCTCGCGGCAACTAAACGGCAGTGTCGTTGTCATGGCCGCGAGTGGCTTTGAACAGCGGCGTCCGGCTCGGTAAGATGCGCCTTCGTTTTCTTCCCGCCAGCCAATCAGGACGCCTGCCATGAGCATCAAATCGGACAAGTGGATTCGCCGCATGGCCCAGGAGCACGGCATGATCGAGCCGTTCGTCGAGCGCCAGATGCGCGGTGAAGGCGACGATCGCCTCATCTCCTACGGCGTCTCCAGCTACGGCTACGACGTGCGGTGCGCCGACGAATTCAAGGTGTTCACCAACATCAATTCGGCCACCGTCGATCCGAAGAACTTCGACGAGAAGAGCTTCGTCGACATCAAGAGCGACGTCTGCATCATCCCGCCGAACTCCTTCGCCCTGGCGCGCACCGTCGAGTACTTCCGCATTCCGCGCAACGTGCTGACCATCTGCCTGGGCAAGAGCACCTACGCGCGCTGCGGCATCATCGTCAACGTGACGCCGCTCGAGCCGGAGTGGGAAGGCCACGTGACGCTGGAGTTCTCCAACACCACCACGCTGCCGGCGAAGATCTACGCCAACGAGGGCGTCGCCCAGATGCTGTTCCTCGAGTCGGACGAGGCGTGCGAAGTCTCCTACCGCGATCGCGGCGGCAAGTACCAGGGACAGCGCGGCGTGACCCTGCCGCGTGCCTGATGGATTGCGGGCATGAAAAAGCCGGGCATTGCCCGGCTTTTTCATGTCCGCGTACTGGCTAGC
>NZ_QLAE01000056.1 GCF_005876855.1 Stutzerimonas nosocomialis
GCTGGCCGGGCCAGGCGCTTCGCTGGAAGCCGTTGGCCGATCGTGGACAGCCCCTGAGACGGCCTGGACGCACCGCCTGTGAGCGTATCACCGAGCCGGTGCCCGGTAACGCAGCGCGTCGGCAACCAGCGTGAAGGCCGGTGAGGGCTGCTTGCGGCTTGGGTAGTACAGGTAATAGCCATCGAAAGGCGCGCACCAGTCCTCCAGTACCCGCATCAGCCGGCCTTCCTCGATGTGCGGCCGGAACTCCTCCTCCGGGAGGAACGCGATACCCAGCCCTTCGAGCGCCGCGAGCACGATGTGCGGCGTGCTGTTGAACACGAGTTGCCCGTCGACGCGGACATTGAGCTGTTGCTCCCCGCGCTCGAACTCCCAGACATACAGCCCGCCATGCGTGGGAAACCGCATGTTGATACAGCGGTGGGCCGTCAGGTCATCGGGCGTGCGGGGCATCGGATGCCCATCGAAGTAGGACGGTGACGCCACCGCGGCCATCCGCAACTTCGGGCCGATAGGTATCGCAATCATGTCCTTGTCGATGGTGCCGCCCAATCGAACCCCCGCGTCGAAGCGATCGGCCACGATGTCCCTGAACCCGTAGTTGACGTCGAATTCGACGTTGATGTCGGGAAATGCCCTCAACAGGGGCGAAAGCCTTGGTAGCAGCGTCGTGCGCAGCACGTGGTCGCTGCAGGTGATTCGCACCGTCCCGGCCGGCTTGTCGCGCATCTCCGTCAGCTCGTCCAGCTCCGCCTCGATCTCGTCGAAGCGATGACCGATGGCCTGCAACAACCGCTCCCCTGCAGGCGTGGGCGAGACGCTGCGCGTCGTCCGGGTGAGCAGGCGAATCTGCAGCCGTTTCTCCAGCCCGCTGACGGCCTGGCTGAGGGCCGACTGGGTGACGCCCAGCTGGGCGGCCGCGCGCGTGAAGCTGCCCTCGCGGGCGACCGTGACGAAGGACAGGAGATCGTTGAGGTTGCGTCTGACCATGGGGCAAGTGTGGCATGCCTGATTGATTAGCTAAGGTTATAGGGCTTTTAAGCATTCATTAGCTAATCAGGCGGTCGACGTTTCCCGAAAATGCCAGACCGCATGTCGGCGGTACGTCGGCCTTGAGCAGGCAACTACCCTCATGGCGACCCGCGCAAGCGACGCCCGTGGGGCGCCGGCAACTGGCGCCGGGAATCGCTGAGCCCGGTTGAGCGGCGCCTGCGCCCTGTCGGCGAAGCGCCTGAGCCAAGCACCCTGAAGGAGTGATGAAATGACCGTTAAAGCGTACGGAGCTCATGCCGCAGAGCGTCCCCTGGAGCCCATCGAGATCAGCCGCCGCGCGCCCGGCGCGCATGACGTGCAGATCGACATCGCCTACTGCGGCGTGTGTCACTCGGACCTTCACCAGGTGCGCTCCGAATGGGCCGGAACCCAATACCCCTGCGTGCCAGGCCATGAGATCGTCGGGCGCGTATCGGCGGTGGGCGCCCATGTGTCCGGCCACCAGGTCGGCGATCTGGTTGGCGTGGGTTGCATCGTCGACAGCTGCAAGCACTGCCACGACTGCGACGAGGGCCTGGAGAACTACTGCGACGGCATGATCGGTACCTACAACTTCCCGACGCCGGATGCTCCGGGCTGGACGTTGGGCGGTTACTCGCAGCAGATCGTGGTGCACGAGCGCTACGTGCTGCGCATCGGACACTCGCAGGCGCAGCTCGCGGCCGTCGCGCCGCTGCTCTGCGCCGGCATCACGACCTATTCCCCGCTGCGCCACTGGAATGCGGGCCCGGGGAAGAAGGTCGGCATCGTCGGTATCGGCGGCCTGGGCCATATGGGCATCAAGCTGGCGCATGCGATGGGTGCGCACGTGGTGGCCTTCACCACCTCCGAGTCTAAGGTGGCGGACGCCAAGGCGCTTGGGGCGGATGACGTCGTCGTGTCGCGCGACGCCGCGCAGATGGCCGCGCAGGCCAAGAGCTTCGATCTGATCGTCAACACGGTGGCCGCACCTCATGACCTCGATGCCTTCATGGCGCTGCTCAAACGGGACGGCACCATGACCCTGGTCGGGGCACCGGCCTCGCCGCACCCCTCGCCGGACGTGTTCAACCTGATCTTCAAGCGCCGCTCCCTGGCCGGCTCGATGATCGGCGGCATTCCCGAGACGCAGGAAATGCTCGATTTCTGTGCCGAGCACGGCATCGTCGCGGACATCGAGCTCATCCGCGCCGACGAGATCAACTCTGCCTACGAGCGGATGCTCAAGGGCGATGTCAAGTATCGCTTCGTGATCGACACCGCCACCCTGGCCGGCTGATCGCCCGGGCATCCGTTCAGGCCATGCCGGTTCGCCGGTACCCGCTCCACCGTGGCAGCGAGTACCGGTGGGGGCGTTCAGCCCAGGCACTGCCTTTGAGCGCAGATGAAGCGGATGGCCACGGCTGCGGCCGCTTTCCACCAACGCCTTGCAACCGATCCGACCCACATGGCCAGCAGCATGATTCGCGCAGTAGTAAAGACAACGGGGGTGGTCGCGGTGCTCGGCGCACTGGCGGTCGCGGCGTACCTGCAGCATCCGCTTTTCGGGGAGCTGCCGCAGGGGGAAGGGCTGGCCCGACTCGACCGTTCGCCGAACCAGGCCGGCGGTGTGTTCCGCAACCAGATCGACACACCCTTGATGACCACGGAGGAGTCGCAGCTGTCGATCATGTTGGGCGATCTCTTCGGCGACAAGGGAAACCCCCGCCCTCCCAAGGCGTTACCCGCGATCAAGACGGACCTCAAGGCGCTGGATGCCGCGCAGGACCTGGTGGTCTGGCTGGGGCATTCCTCCTATTACGTGCAGCTGGGTGGGCAGCGCCTGCTGATCGACCCGGTGTTCAGCACCAATGCCGCGCCCGTGCCGATGGCGAATGTGGCGTTCGAGGGCACCAGCCTCTATGGCGTCGACGACATGCCGGCGATCGATGTGCTGTTGATCAGCCACGATCACTACGATCACCTGGATTACCCGAGCGTCATGGCGCTGCGGCCCCGGGTCGGGCGTGTGATCACCGGCCTGGGCGTCGGTGCGCACTTCGAGTCCTGGGGCTACGACATGGGCACCGTGCGCGAAGCGGACTGGTACGAGACGATCGCTCAGTCGCCCTCGCTGCAGATCCACATCAGCCCCGCTCGGCACTTTTCCGGACGCACCTTCACCAGGGACCGGTCGCTCTGGGTCGGCTTCGCGCTGGTGACCCCGCAGCGCCGGATCTTCTTCAGCGGCGACTCCGGATACGGGCCGCATTTCGCCGAGGTTGGTCAGCGTTTCGGTCCATTCGACTGGGTGACGCTCGATTCGGGCCAGTACGACCCGCGCTGGGCGAACGTCCACATGAATCCGGAACAGGCTGCGCAGGCCGCCGAGGACTTGCGCGCCAGAGCCTTTACCCCAGGGCATGTTGGGCGCTTTTCGATCTCTCCTCACGATTGGGATGACTCGTTCAAGCGCATCACGGTTGCCAGCCAGGACCGCGACTACGCGCTGTGGACGCCACCGATCGGCAGCCCTGTCTACCTCGATGGCCTCGAACAGACCTTCCGGCCCTGGTGGGAGTCGATCGAGTGAGCCCCTCGATCCGGCCGGTTGAACATGAACTCACAGGGAGAACCCACGATGCGGTGACTGCCGGTGTGGGCCGCACGCAGCAGTGGGGCAAGCCGGTCCAGGAAATCAAACCCGGGGACGTGGTGTGGTGCCCGCCCGGCGTCAAGCACTGGCATGGGGCGGCGCCTGGAACCGCCATGACGCACATTGCGGTCACCGGTGTCGATGAACAGGGCCGGAACGTGGAGTGGCTCGAAAAGGTTAGCGATCAGCAGTACAAAAGGGGAAAACTAGCGTGGCGACTTCATAGCGCTGAGTCAGGAGCACCGTGTGAAACCAGTAGATCCGAGTCTTTTCGTTCATATCAACGACGTGCTTTGCCGATTCTTCCTCGCCTTCGACCAGAAGGACTGGTCATCGATGGCCGATTGCCTGGCGTCGGAGGTGGCGATCGATTACGCCTCCTCGGGCCGGGAGGCGCCTTCGACCATGAGCGGCCAGGACTTCGTCGAGCGCCGGCGCAAGGCGGTCGACAGCCTGGCCAAGCATCACAGCTTCTCGAACCTGCTCGTTACCCAGGTCTCGCAGACCCGCGTCAGTGCACGGTGCAACTACCTGATCCTGCGGTTCAGCTCGTTGCCCGGGGCGGCGGATGAGGACTTCTTCCATTCCTGTGGCAGCTATGAATTCGGGCTCAGCCCCGTCGACGGGTACTGGAAGATCGCGAGCATCAAGCAGAACGCCCTGCGCAGCTGGGGTAATGCGAGCCTGCATGGCGGCTCCGCGCAGGGCGGCCGGTAAGCCGGCCCAGCTGATCGCGCCGTGCGCCGCCTCGGCCGCGACAGGGCTCAGCGCATCAGTCGATCGAGCTGCCAGGTATCGAGAAACGCCGTCACGCGCGTGATGCGTCCGTCCTCGAAGACAAGGTGCCAGGCGTAGCTGTTCTCGTAAGAGCTTCCGTCCTTTGCCATCGCCCGCCCGTCCCACAGGACCACCACCTCGTCGCCCTGCGCGACGAGGTGCTTCACCTCGGGCGTGATGGGCGTACTGAGCCGCGCGTTTATCGGCACGACCGCGCGTGTCATCAATTCCTCACGGGACCGGTAGGTGCCCGAGTCGGGGCTGGAGCCGGCAACCGTCCACTGGGCATCGTCGGCCAGCAGGTCGAATACGCTGCCGCGCCCGGCCTTCCAGTCGTCGAACGCCTTTTGTACCAGCGTCGTATTGTGTGATGCCTCGTCGCGTTCACGGGCTTCGGCGAAGCCTGCAAGGGCGAGCAGCAAGCCGGTCATCGAGAGATACAGGCGGGATGTGGCGAACATGAAGCACCTCCTTTCCAAGGGATCGATCCAGGCAGCACCGGATGGGCCTGACCGAGTCGACCTTAGGGGAATCCCGCCAGCCCGCGCTTGCCCAAGGCCGGGGCATTCTTGCCCATTGCGCCGGACTCGCTCGCTCATCCCCAGGCTGCGCTTGTCCCGTGGCCCCACGGCTCCATCGCCCCAAAAAGCCGGCGCTCCAGGCCGCCGTTAGCGAGTCCGGAACGGCCCCTTCCGACAATACGAACGCGATTACGCCGGCGACGCTTCACGAATCCTCCCCGCGCGTCGATATACCCAGGAAGCCCGGGACGGTTTTCTTTGCCGTGGGGCCAAACGGACGATGGAGGCTCCACATGTTGTTAAGACGCCTGAAAGTAGGCCCCCGAGCGGTGCTCGGATTTTCCTCGGTGGCTTTGCTGGTGATCGTGCTCGGGCTCTTCGCCCAGAGCCAGATGAAAGGAATTCGCGGCGCCACGGTGGCGGTGATGGAAAACACCCTGCCCAGCTTCGTCTCGCTGGGCGCGATCAGCGACCGGATGCTGCGCCTGCGGATCATCTCGTTCCGCATTCTGGTCGATCGCGAAGAAGCGCAGCTGCGCAGCACCATCGCCCGCGGCGATGAGCTGGTGCAGGAATTGAGCACGGCGGTGGACGGCTACTCAAGACTCATTGCCAGCGAGGCCGAACGGACCCAGTTCGCCCAGTTCAAGGAAGCCCTGACCGCCTACGTGGACATCCACAAGCGTCTGGTGGCGCTGTCCGACACGGGCGACATGGAGGGTGTGCGGACACTGCTCGGCGGCGACTACAACCTGCTGTCGATCAAGCTCGGCGCCCAGCTCGCCGAGCTGGTGAAGATCAACAACGCCGCCGCCGCCTCGGTTGCCAGCCAGTCGCAGTCCCAGTACGACCGCGCCAATTTCGGTGTGATGGTGTCGATCGTGCTCGCCGTGGCGCTGACCATCCTGCTCGCGACGCTGTTCACCCGCAGCATCGTCGCGCCGCTCGGCGAGGCGGTACGGGCGGCCGAGGCGATCGCCGATGGCGACCTGGCGCGTACCATCCACGTCAACGGCAACGATGAGCCGGGCCGGCTGCTCGGCGCGCTGCAGCGGATGCAGCAGAGCCTGCGGGGCACCCTGCAGAGCATCGTCGATTCCTCGACCCGGCTCGCCTCGGCGGCCGAAGAGCTCAACGCGGTGACCGAGAACTCCAGCCGCCTGCTGCAGCAGCAGAACCAGGAGATCGAGCAGGCCGCCACCGCCGTGAACGAAATGACCGCCGCCGTGGACGAAGTGGCCAGCAACGCCACCGCCACCTCGGAAGCCTCGCGCACCGCCGACCAGACCGCCGGGCGCGGACGCCAGCAGGTGGAAGAGACCATCAGCTCGATCGGCCATGTCGCCGAGAATGCCGGCAGCACCGTCGAGCAGGTCACTCAGCTGGCCGGCAGCGTGCGCAACATCAGCACCGTGCTCGACGTGATCCGCTCCATCGCCGAGCAGACCAACCTGCTCGCGCTGAACGCGGCCATCGAAGCGGCGCGCGCCGGGGACGCCGGACGTGGATTCGCGGTGGTGGCCGACGAGGTCCGTGCCCTGGCGCACCGGACGCAGCAGTCGACCCACGAGATCGAGCAGATGATCGCCAACACCCAGCAGGGCGCCGAGCAGGCGATGTCCGCCATGCAGACCGGCAACCAGCAGGCGCAGGAAACTCTGCACATCGCCCATGCGGCGGGCGAAGCGCTGCAGCAGATCACCGCGGCCTTCAGCCAGATCACCGAGCGCAACCTGGTCATCGCCAGCGCCTCGGAAGAACAGGCGCAGGTGGCCCGTGAGGTCGATCGCAACCTGGTGAACATCCGCGACCTGGCGCTGCAGACCTCCGCCGGCGCCCACCAGACCAACGCCGCCAGCCAGGAACTGGCACGCCTGGCGGTCGACCTGAACGGCCTGGTCACGCGCTTCAAGCTCGCCTGAGGCCGCGAGCGCCTTAAGGCAACGCTAAAGACGAACGCCCCGACACTTGTCGGGGCGTTTTCGTTTGGGCCTGCTGCTCGGCTTTGATGGGCGGAACGTCCTGCGGGCGGGCATGAAGCGATCGAGGAAACACCCCCAAACAGTTTTCCATGTCGGGACCGGCAGAAAGAACCGGTTTTCAGTGGTTGTTTCGATCGTTAAACGAAGTATCGAAGTCCGGGGTTATTTCGGTTGTATTTAAAACAAAGGGGTTGTTGAAGTTTTTATTTGAACTGGAAATAAATAAAAATTTATATATAGCGAATTTATTAAAACTTACCTTCCATCGCTTCCAGCCTCGCGCTAATACCAGCTGCCTATAGTGTCTCCATCGTTATCGTATTCGGCCTGGAGAACAGCATGATCGAACGCCGTCCTTTCGACCGCCTCGGTGGAGCCGACCACGGCTGGCTCAATGCCAAGCACCATTTCTCGTTCGCTGAGTATCGCGACCCGACACGTATGCACTGGGGTGCGCTGCGGGTCTGGAACGACGACACCATCGCGCCGGGCACCGGCTTCCCGCCGCACGCCCACGCCAACATGGAAATCATCACCTACGTGCGCGAAGGGGCGATCACCCATGAGGACAACCTCGGCAACAAAGGCCGCACCGTGGCCGGCGATGTCCAGGTGATGAGTGCGGGCACCGGCATCCGTCACTCCGAGTACAACCATGAGCAGGGCATCACGCGGATATTCCAGATCTGGATCTTCCCGAACCGCGAAGGCGAGCCGCCCTCGTGGGGCTCCAAGCCGTTCCCCAAGGGCGACCGCTCCGGCCGCTTCCTGGCGCTCGCCAGCGGCATCGAGGGCGACGAGGACGCCTTGCCGATCCGCACCGATGCGCGGGTGCTGGGCGCGACGCTCAACGCTGGCGAGACGGTCGAGTACCGCTTTTCCGACGCCAGCCGCTACGGCTACCTGGTGCCGGCCCGCGGAGGGGTCGAGATCAACGGCGTAAGGCTCGATACCGGCGATGGCGCCGCGATTCATGACGAGCAGGTGATTCGCATCACCGCCAGCGAGCAAGCCGAACTGGTGCTGGTGGATGCCGCGGGCTGAAGTCGCAGTAACCCTGGTGATGGGCTTGCGGCATCCCTGCACCGGGTCGGAACGATGACGCTCGCGCCAACGTCCGGCCGAACGCTGCGCTGGCAGCAACGCATATCGCCGCTTTCGAAACCGTACATCCTAAGGAGGGCGCCATGTCCAACTATCTTGAAGTGCTGACCCCGCAAAACAGCCAGATGATCTTCATCGACCAGCAGCCGCAGATGGCCTTCGGGGTGCAGTCCATCGACCGCCAGACGCTGAAGAACAACGTCGTGGGGCTGGCGAAGGCGGCCAAGGTGTTCAATATCCCGACGATCATCACCACGGTCGAGACCGAGAGCTTTTCCGGCAACACCTACCCCGAGCTGCTGGGCGTCTTCCCCGAGCACAAGATTCTCGAACGCACCTCGATGAACTCCTGGGATGACCAGAACGTGCGCGACGCGCTGGCGGCCAACGGTCGCAAGAAGGTGGTGGTCTCCGGCCTGTGGACCGAAGTGTGCAACACCACCTTCGCGCTGTGCGCGGCGCTGGAAGGGGGCTACGAGATCTACATGGTCGCCGATGCTTCCGGCGGCACCTCGGTCGAGGCGCACAAGTGCGCCATGGACCGCATGGTCCAGGCCGGCATGGTGCCGATGACCTGGCAGCAGGTGATGCTGGAGTGGCAGCGCGACTGGGCGCGCAAGGAAACCTACGACGCCGTCATCAAGATCGTCCAGGAGCATTCCGGCGCCTACGGCATGGGCGTGGATTACGCCTACACCATGGTGCACAAGGCGCCGGAGCGCGTGCAGCACGGCGGACGCATCGGGCCCAACCCGGCCAGCTAAGGCCATCGAGAGCCAAGCCCATGATCGGAGCCGTCGTCCGTACGCCGGGCGATGGCTCCGCCCGGTCAGCGAGGTGATGCATGAAACTCTACGCCTGGTCCCTGGGCGCCGGCCTGCTGGTCGGCGTCGTCTACAGCCTGCTCAACGTGCGTTCCCCGGCGCCGCCTCTGGTGGCCCTGGTCGGGTTGCTCGGCATCCTGATCGGCGAGCAGATCATCCCGGTCGGCAAGCAGTTGCTCGCCGGCACGGCATTCAGCTCGGCCTGCGACAAGAGCCACACGGTCAGCCACCTGTTCGGTCAGCTGCCCGGCCGGCATGCCCGACAGCAGTCGGAGGACAGCCATCGCACCTGAGCACGGCCTGCTCGCCTGCCGACCGGCTCGAGCGGGCTCCGTCCAATCCACGGACATGAGGGCAGCAGCCCATGACCTCTCGCCGCAGGTTCCTTGGCGCCGCCTCGGCGCTGGCGCTGGGTAGCGTGCTGGGACGCCGCGTCGCCGCCGAAAGTCCCAGAACAGGAGAATTCACCGTGACCGATTCCGTTCCCGAGATCATTTTCCACAACGGCCAGATCACCACGCTCGATCGCGCCAAGCCGGTGGCCGAGGCGGTCGCGATCAGGGAGGGCAAGTTCCTGGCGGTCGGTACGGACCAGGACATCCTGGCCCTGGCGGGCGACGGCACACGGGTCGTCGACCTGAAGCGGCGCGGCGTGCTGCCCGGCCTGTTCGACAACCACACCCACGTGGTCCGCGGCGGCCTCAACTACAACCTTGAGCTGCGCTGGGATGGCGTGCGCTCGCTGGCCGACGCCATGGACATGCTCAAGCGCCAGGTCGCCATCACGCCCGCGCCACAGTGGGTGCGGGTGGTCGGTGGCTTCACCGAGCACCAGTTCGTCGAGAAGCGCCTGCCAACGCTGGAAGAGATCAACGCCGTCGCCCCCGACACGCCGGTGTTCCTGCTGCATCTCTATGATCGCGCGCTGCTCAACGGCGCGGCCCTGCGCGCCGTGGGCTACACCCGCGACACGCCCGAGCCGCCGGGTGGGCAGATCAGCCGCGACGCCAACGGCAACCCCACCGGCCTGCTGCTGGCCAAGCCCAACGCGATGATCCTCTACGCGACCCTGGCCAAGGGGCCGAAATTGCCGTTCGACTACCAGGTCAACTCCACCCGCCACTTCATGCGCGAACTCAACCGCCTGGGCGTGACCGGCGTGATCGACGCCGGCGGCGGTTTCCAGAACTACCCCGAAGACTACGCGGTGATCCAGAAGCTCGCCGACGAGGGGCAGATGACCGTGCGGCTGGCCTACAACCTGTTCACCCAGAAGCCCAAGGAGGAAAAGGAAGACTTCCTCAAGTGGACCTCCAGCGTGACCTACAAGCAGGGCAACGATTACTTCCGCCACAATGGCGCCGGCGAGATGCTGGTGTTCTCCGCGGCCGACTTCGAGGACTTCCGCCAGCCGCGCCCCGACATGCCGCCCGAGATGGAAGGCGAACTCGAAGAGGTGGTGCGCATCCTCGCGCAGAACCGGTGGCCCTGGCGGCTGCACGCCACCTACGACGAAACCATCACCCGGGCGCTGGATGTGTTCGAGAAGGTCAACCAGGACATTCCGCTCGCCGGCCTCAACTGGTTCTTCGACCACGCCGAAACCATCTCTGATGAATCCATCGACCGCATCGCCGCGCTCGGCGGCGGCATCGCCGTGCAGCACCGCATGGCCTACCAGGGCGAATACTTCGTCGAGCGCTACGGCGCCCGCGCCGCCGAGGCCACGCCGCCGGTCAGGCGCATGCTGGAGAAGGGCGTGAAGGTCTCGGCCGGCACCGACGCCACGCGGGTCGCCTCCTACAACCCCTGGGTCTCCCTGGCCTGGATGGTCACCGGCAGGACGGTCGGCGGCCTCGGACTGTATCCGCGCGCCAACCTGCTCGACCGCGAGACCGCGCTGCGCATGTGGACCGAGAACGTCGCCTGGTTCTCCAACGAGGAGGGCACGCGCGGGCGTATCGAAGCGGGCCAGTTCGCCGACCTGATCGTGCCGAGCAAGGATTACTTCCAGGTACCCGAGGACGAGATTTCCTTCCTCACCTCCGACCTCACCGTGGTCGGCGGGCGCGTGGTCTACGGTGCCGGCGACTTCGCACCGCTGGACGACAACCCGCCGCCACCGGCCATGCCCGACTGGTCGCCGACGCGCACCTTCAAGGGCTACGGCGCCTGGGGCGAACCCGACGGGGCCGGGCGGAACTCGCTGGCGCCGGTGCAGGCCCACGCGGCGGCGACCTGTGGCTGCGCCAGCGCCTGCGGGCTGCATGGCCACGACCACGCGCGCGCCTGGGCGTCCCGCGCGCCGGTGTCGGACTACCGGAGCTTTTTCGGCGCCCTGGGCTGCTCCTGCTGGGCCGTGTAGGGGAGGCGGGCCATGCCGACAGCCAATCACGTCCTGAACGCGCGAGGACGCCATGAGCACTGAATCCGCCAAGCCGGCTTCCGCGTCGGAGGGCAGCTTCGCGCCCCTGCGGCAGCGGCTGTTCACGGTCCTGTGGGTGGCGACCATCATCGGCAACACCGGCAGCTTCATTCGCGACGTCGCCAGCGCCTGGATCATGACCGACCTGTCGCCGTCGCCGGCCGCCGTCGCGCTGGTGCAGGCCGCCGCCACGCTGCCGATCTTCCTGCTGGCGATCCCCGCCGGCGTGCTCTCCGACATTCTCGACCGACGCAAATTTCTCATCGCCATCCAGCTGCTGCTCGCCAGCGTCAGCATCTGCCTGATGCTGCTGTCGGCCACCGGGCTGCAGTCGATCGCCACCCTGGTGGGCCTGACCTTCCTCGGCGGGGTCGGCGCGGCGCTGATGGGGCCGACCTGGCAGGCCATCGTCCCTGAACTGGTGGAACGCAAGGACCTCAAGAGCGCGGTGGCGCTCAACTCGCTGGGCATCAACATCGCCCGCGCCATCGGGCCGGCGATGGGCGGGCTGATCCTCGCCAGCCTGGGCGCCGCCTTCACCTATGGCGTCGACGTCATCACCTATGTCTTCGTCATCTCCGCGCTGCTGTGGTGGCGCCGGCCGCCGGCTGCCCAGGATGTCCTGTCGGAGCGCTTCGTCGGCGCCTTCCGCGCGGGGTTGCGCTACGCCCGCGCCAGCCGCGAACTGCATGTGGTGCTGCTGCGCGCCTTCGTGTTCTTCGCCCTGGCCAGTTCGGTGTGGGCACTGCTGCCGCTGGTGGCGCGCGGGCTGCTCGGCGGCGGCGCGGGCTTCTACGGCATCCTGCTCGGTGCCGTCGGCCTGGGCGCGATCGGTGGCGCCATCATCATGCCGATGCTCCGCGCCCGCCTCAGTGCCGATGGCCTGCTGCTGCTGGCGGCGCTGGTGACGGCCGCGGTCATGGCCTTTCTCTCGTTCGCCCCGCCACAGTGGGCGGCCGTGGCGGCCTTGTTGTTGCTGGGCGCGGCCTGGATCACCGCGCTGACCACGCTCAACGGCGTGGCGCAGGCCATCCTGCCCAACTGGGTGCGAGGCCGCTCGCTGGCCGTGTACCTCACCGTGTTCAACGGCGCCATGACCGTCGGCAGCCTGAGCTGGGGCGCGATCGCCCAGCTGATCGGCGTACCGTACGCGCTGCTGGTCGGCGCCATCGGGCTGATCGTGGCGGGCATCGCGGCCCATCGCCTCAAGCTGCCCAAGGGTGACGCCGACCTGATGCCCTCCCGGCACTGGCCCGAACCGCTGACCGCCGCCCCGGTCGAGCACGACCGCGGGCCGGTGCTGATCCAGATCGAATACCGCGTGGCTCCCGAGGATCGCACCGATTTTCTCAAGGCGCTCGCCAGGCTGTCGGCCGAACGCCGCCGCGACGGCGCCTACGCCTGGGGTGTCGCCGAGGACGCGGCCGATCCGCAGCTGATGCTCGAATGGTTCCACGTGGAATCATGGGCCGAACACCTGCGCCAGCATCAGCGGGTATCCAAGGCGGACGCCGATATCCAGAGCGAAGTGCTGCGCTTCCACCGGGGCGAAACCCGCCCCGTGGTGCGGCATTTCCTGGCGTTCAACCAGCCGGGGAAGGGGCGGGCGTAGGGCTGCTTCGCCTGTTGAAGAGCGCTGGGGCCAGATCATGTCGGCCAAAAGGCGACCGGCCAAAAGGGGACGGATTTATTTCAGTCCCCTCCGCTTGCTGGCCGCTCTCAATCAAATCCAGACATCATTCACAGCTGTCCACTCATTCGTCTCGTCGCCGGTATTCAATACGCCCTTCGGCTCGATCAGCAGCAGCTTCGTCTCGCGGGCGGCGCTGGGCTTGTGCTCGATCCCCTTCTTCACCACGTACATCTCACCGGCGCCCACTCTTACTTCACCGTCGCGGAAATGAATGACCAGCTCGCCTTCCAGCACGATGAAGGTTTCGTCGGTATCAGAGTGGGTGTGCCAGATGAACTCGCCCTCCAGCCGGACGATCTTGAACTGGTAGTCGTTCATCTCGGCGACGACCTTGGGCGCCCATTGTTCATGGAACAGTGCATATTTCTCGGCGAAGTTGATGGCAGAGTAAGTCGAGGGTGTTGCGTGAGTTGTCATGGCGAGGCTCGCTGTCCGGTGTGGTGAGTGCCCACTACGCTAGCGTCGTGCCTGCCCTCCGTATTGCATGATCGTGCAAGGTTCGCCTGGGGCGGTTATCGGTTCCTGATCATCCTCAACCAGCGCGCCGGCGATATGCCGAAGGTTTGGGTGAACAGGCGGGTCATGTGGCTTTGATCGAAGAAGCCGCTCTCAAGCGCCGTATCGGTTAGCGACTGACCCGCCAGCAGCCGGTTGCGCGCCTCTGAAAGGCGCCGCTGGGTGATGTAGCGATGGGGGCTGGTGCCGTAGAGCGCGCGGAAATCCCGCGACAGGCTCCAGCGGTCGCGGCCGCTGGCCTGCACCAGGTCATCGAGGGTGATGCCCTGCCCGAGGGCATCGTGAATGAAGGCGCGGGCTCGCTCGGCCGCGACGTAGTCCACCGCCTGGCGGCCGCGTCGCTTGCCTGCCGCGACCTTCAGCGCTTGCGCCAGATCGTAGATCGCGTCGTCTTCTTCGAGCGGGTCGAGTGCGGCGTCCAGGCTGTAAAGCAGGCGACGGGTGGCTGAAAGCAGCCGAGGATCGTTGGACAGCCCGCCTTGAATGAAAGGCAACGGCTCGCCGCCCAGCACATCCTGGATCAATGACGGTTCGATGTAGAGCATTCGATAGCGGAAGCCGGCCTCGGTACCGGCCTCGCCATCATGGACCTCGTCCGGGTGCAGCACGAGGGCGCCGCCCGGCAGGCTGTGCCGCATCGCTTGGCGATAATGAAAGCTCTGCACGCCCGAAAGCGTGAGGCCGATGGCGTAGGTGTCATGCCGATGGGGCGTATAGCCGTGCCCACGGAAATAGGCCTCGATGCGCTCCATCTTGCTCGACGGGGTCGCGCGCGCTAGCCAGTCGCGCTCGGTGCTGGGTCTGTTCATCCGCCAGGGCCTTTCTGTTTATCCGAGCGTCATCGCCAAACCGCTTCATGGCTGAGCACAGCGAGCTTCTGCGGCGCCTGAAGGCACGGCATTCATTGCCTTTAAAAAGGTAGCTTCAAAAGATACATATAATAAGGCAGCATCCGAACCATCAAGTGGTGCTCTAGATAGCCTCGCCCACTTTAGCCCGTACAGCGAACGCATGCTCAAAGGAGACGCCATGTCGTACCACACCCGCCTCAGGCTTGCCTTCGGCGAGCAGCCATGAGCCAGGACAACCAATCCCCCTTCACCAACGCCGCGGCCGTCGCGTCGTACGCTCAGGATACGCCGCGCAAGGTGCCGGGGCTGGGCGATCTCCATCGCATGGCGACCCTGCTGCTATCCGAGCGGGCGCCGAGCGCCGCGCACATCCTCGTGGTCGGTGCGGGCGGCGGGTTGGAAACGCGGGCCATGGCCGAGGCAAGGCCTGGGTGGCGTTTCACCGGTGTCGATCCCTCGGTGGCCATGCTGGACCTTGCGCGCCAGGCCGTCCTGCCGTTCGCGGATCGCGTCGATCTCCTGCAGGGCACCGTCGACGAGGCGCCGGGCGGGCCCTTCGATGGCGCCAGCTGCCTGCTCACGCTGCATTTCCTCGACCGAAGCGAGCGGCTGCACACGTTGCAGGAAATCCGCCGCCGCTTGAGGCCGGGTGCACGTCTGGTGATCGCCCATCACGCGGCGGTCGGGCCGGACCCTGGGCGTTGGATGGCGCGCTCCGTTGCCTTTTCCGATCGTGGTGCCGTCGATTGGGCTAAAGCCCAGGCGTCGGGCCAGGCGATGACGGAGCGTCTGCCGCTGCTTGCACCGGCCGAGGACGAGGCGCTGCTCGGGGAGGCCGGTTTCGTTGACGTTGCATTGTTCTATGCCGCGCTTTCGTTCCGTGGCTGGGTTGCGGCCGCCGGGCCTCGATGACTGTCCGCTTTCATGCAGAGCGTAAGCGCCGTTCCGGCCGAGGCAGGTTCGAGCTGCCCCATTGCGCATCAATCCACCACGAACAACCTGGCCCCCACCGCAGTGAACGACCGATGCGCCTCGGCCCCGTCCGCCACCTGATAGCTCATGCCCGGCGTGAGGGTGAAGCGGCGGCCGTCGGGGAGTTCGGTATGCAGTTCGCCCTCCAGGCACAGGAGGATGTGGCCTTTGTTGCACCAATGGTCGGCGAGGTAGCCGGGGGTGTACTCGACCATACGCACGCGGATCGGGCCGAACTGGCGGGTGCGCCAGTGGGCGGTGCCGGTTTCGCCTGGGTGCTCGGTGGGTTCGACGCCCGACCAGTCGGTGATGCCGAAGGGGATGTCCTTGATCTCCATGGAGGTCCTTTGACGACGGTGGATTACGCGAGCGGCTCGGGCCGGCGCAAGAGTGGCAGATCTCGCCTACTCGGATGATCTCGCCTGCTCTGTTGGTCCGGCATAGGCATCCACCATCGCCAACGAGATCCGCATCCCGAACACCTTGAACACGGATTGCAGCGTCTTGAGCGTGGGGTTGCCGTCGCCGTGCTCCAGATGGTTGAGCGCACGCATGGAGATTTTGCACATACGGGCGAAGGTAGCCTGGTTGAGGCCGGTGACCTCCACGCGCAGCTGCCGGATGGCCTCGGGCATATCCAGTCGACCCTCGGCAACGTCCTGGCAGATGGCGCGAATCAAGCGGTCGCGCTCTTCGATTGCCATGTGCTTCATAACAGTCCCCATTCTTTCAGACGGGTTTCGGCCTTCAACACGGGCAGCCGACTTTGGGCCTGCCTGATCGCAGGGGGGAGGTCGGTCAGCAGGTCCGGCAGGGCCAGGAACGAGCGCGCCGCGTCGCGAAGGCGCTCATAGGTCACGTCAGGCGTCGCGAAGGGCGAGAGCGCGTCGCACACCGCGCGCCATCGGGGCTCGCCGAGTCGTTCGTCCTGCCATTTGGTGGTTCGCGTGATGCCCTCGGGGTCGAGCACCATCGGGGCAAGATCGTAAATGGGCGCCAGCGTCAGCCGGTCGGCATGCCGGAGGATGGAGGTATTGCGGCCATGGTTATCGGAATTGCCCAGAAGGCGGTTCAGCAGGTCGCGTCGGACATACTCGAAGACCAGATCCTCCACCTCGGCCTTCTGGCCGGCCTCGACCCACAGTTCGACCAGCCGTGCTATCACGTGCTCGTGGGCCATGTGGGACCCCGGCTGAACGTTATTGCAGACCGAATAGATGGACTCCACGGCGATCCGCTCAACGTGACCCTCTACGATTCGGCGATCGAATCGGGGCATCCACAGGCTGGGTTTTTCATCTTCTTCCAGCGCCAGCCCATCGGCAGCGATGGTGTCCAGCCCGAGTTGGCCGACCGCGCGGTAGTAGTGGTATTCGGCGCGCAGAATGTCCTGGTCCCGCTCGCCGGCCTGGTTGCGTGCGAATTTCACCAGCCAGTGCCGACGGACCTTTTCATCGGCCAGCGTGGCGTCCGCATGCAGCCCGCCTGCGGCGTCCTCGGCGAGCAGCAGCTTGGGTGCTTCGCCACCCGCGCCCGTCGCACCGCCAATGGCAGCGCCCTGTTCGTAGGCGTACTCGAGGAAGCTATTGGTACGCGAGACGATTTCTGAGCGGGGGAATGCCGTGGTGGCACTCTCGCCAAGGTGGGCAACGGCTTCCTTCACTCGCAGGTGTCCAACAGGCGCAGGGGTGCAGCGCTCGAGCAGGAACAGGTTGAGATCGAGGTTTTCCGGTCGCTCATGGCCGAACCGGTTCAGCAACCATGCGCGCGCGGCGCCCGATGGCAGCAGGTCATAGATGAAGGCAGGAAAGCCCACCGTATGCTGGCTGTTCCAGCCGAGCCGGCTGCATACCGCAACGGATGGGGCGAAGGGTGTATCGAGCGCGTCGAGATGGTCGACCAGATACGATTGGACGTAACCCATCGCGCAGCGAGCCGTATCGATTTTTCTCGGATGCTCGAACGTCAGAACGGCAGCGTCCTGCCATCGAGCTTCGGCAAAGAGTTGCAGCGTCAGCGACTGTGTCATGGCGACCGCCGGAATTGCATTTCAATGCAAAGAATCTATGCGCTGGCGCAGAAGGTTGCAACATAATGCAAATTACATTAGCTGGGTCTCGCGCGATTTGCATTTTAATGCAAAAGTTCTGAGCGTTCCCACAGCCGAGCGCAGCCCTGCAGAATGCCCGAGAGGCATTAAAAAACCGCTGAACCCTTATCGGGCGCAGCGGTTTCGTGCGTTGCGACGAAGGATCAGCCGCGGGCGTTCCGCACGCCGGCGCTCAGTTCGCGACAGAGGTTGAGCACACCTTCGACGGCCTGCTCGGACGTTTCGGCCTTGGCGATCTGGTCGATCAGGGCCGAGCCGACCACCACGCCGTCGGCGAGGCGGGCGATGGCGGCGGCCTGTTCGGGGGTGCGGATGCCGAAGCCGATGGCGACGGGCAGGTCAGTGTGGCGCTTGAGGCGCGCCACGGCTTCTTCGACGTGTTCCAGGGTCGCCGAGCCGGCGCCGGTCACGCCGGCCACCGAGACGTAGTAGACGAAGCCGGAGCTGCCGTTGAGCACGACCGGCAGGCGCTTGTCGTCGGTGGTCGGGGTGGTCAGGCGGATGAAGTCGATGCCTGCGGCCTGGGCCGGGTCGCAGAGGTCTTCGTTATGTTCCGGCGGCAGGTCGACGACGATCAGGCCGTCGACGCC
>NZ_QLAE01000057.1 GCF_005876855.1 Stutzerimonas nosocomialis
ACCGGCGTCACCGGGGCGATGTCCGGACGCGGCTTGACCACGTCCTGCTGGGCGGTCACCGGGATCACGCCGGTGGGGATCGGTGGCAACATGCTGGCTCTCCAATAGCCGCTTGATCGGCCAAGCGCGCGATGACTTTAACGGCAACGCTAGACTCCGTCTGTTATCGGCTCGGCAACTGCGCGTCGCTCTTGCATCCGGGTTCCGTTACCATAGCCCGCTTTTTTTCACAGGGGGAGGCAGCATGGCGCAGCAGTATCTACCGGGGCAACGCTGGATCAGTGACAGCGAGGCGGAACTGGGCTTGGGCACCGTCCTCATGCAGGACGGCCGGATGCTCACCGTGCTTTACCCGGCCACTGGCGAAACCCGTCAGTACGCTGTGCGCAATGCCCCTCTGACCCGGGTGCGCTTCGTCCCCGGCGACGAGGTCACCCATTTCGAGGGCTGGAAGCTCACCGTCCGCGAAGTCGAGGACGTCGACGGCCTGCTGATCTATCACGGCCTGGACGCGCAGAACGCCCCCCGTACGCTGCCGGAAACCCAGCTGTCGAACTTCATCCAGTTCCGCCTGGCCAGCGACCGCCTGTTCGCCGGCCAGATCGACCCGTTGAACTGGTTCGCCCTGCGCTATCACACCCTGCAGCACCAGAGCACCCAGCTGCAGTCGGACCTCTGGGGCCTGGGTGGCGTGCGTGCCCAGCCCATCGCGCACCAGCTGCACATCGCCAAGGAAGTCGCCGACCGCATCGCGCCTCGCGTGTTGCTGGCCGACGAAGTGGGTCTGGGCAAGACCATCGAGGCCGGCCTGGTGATCCATCGCCAGTTGCTCTCGGGCCGCGCCAACCGCGTGCTGATCCTGGTGCCAGAGAACCTTCAGCATCAGTGGCTGGTGGAGATGCGCCGTCGCTTCAACCTGAACCCAGCGCTGTTCGACGCCGAGCGCTTCGCCGAAAGCGATGCCAGCAACCCCTTCGAAGACACGCAGCTGGCCCTGGTCGCCCTCGAATGGCTCAAGAACGACGAGCGCGCCCAGGACGCCGCCTTCGCCGCCGGCTGGGATCTGCTGGTGGTCGACGAGGCGCATCACCTGGTCTGGCACGCCGAGGGCGCCAGCGCCGAATACCGCCTGGTCGAGCAGTTGGCCGAGGTGATCCCGGGCGTGCTGCTGCTCACCGCCACCCCGGAGCAGCTCGGCCAGGACAGCCACTTCGCGCGCCTGCGCCTGCTCGACCCGAACCGCTTCCACGATCTGGCGGCCTTCCGCGCCGAAAGCGCGAACTATCAGCCGGTGGCCGAGGCGGTGCAGGAACTGCTCGAAGAGGGCCGCCTCTCGAGCAAGGCCCACGAGACGATCCACGGCTTCCTCGGCGCCGAGGGCGAGGCGCTGCTGGCCGCGGTGAGCGACGGTGACGTCCAGGCCAGCGCACGGCTGATCCGCGAGCTGCTCGACCGCCACGGCACCGGCCGCCTGCTGTTCCGCAACACCCGCGCGGCCGTGCAGGGCTTCCCGGAACGTCAGCTGCACCCCTATCCGCTGCCCTGCCCGGTCGAATACCTGGAGCTGCCACTGGGCGAGCACGCCGAGCTGTACCCGGAAGTGAGCTTCCAGAGCCAGCCGGACACGACCGAGGACTCGCGCTGGTGGCGCTTCGATCCGCGCGTCGAGTGGCTGATCGACACCCTCAAGATGCTGAAGAAATTCAAGGTGCTGGTCATTTGCGCCCACCCGGAGACGGCGCTGGACCTGGAAGACGCGCTGCGGGTGCGCTCCGGCATCCCGGCGACGGTGTTCCACGAAGGCATGAGCATCGTCGAGCGCGACCGCGCGGCCGCCTACTTCGCCGACGAGGAATTCGGCGCGCAGGTGCTGATCTGCTCGGAAATCGGCTCGGAGGGCCGCAACTTCCAGTTCGCCCACCACCTGGTGATGTTCGACCTGCCGGCGCACCCCGACCTGCTCGAGCAGCGCATCGGCCGTCTCGACCGGATCGGCCAGAAGCATGTCATCCAGCTCCACGTGCCGTATCTGGAAACCAGCCCGCAGGAACGCCTGTTCCACTGGTACCACCAGGCGCTCAACGCCTTCCTGTCGACCTGCCCGGCCGGTAGCGCCCTGCAGCACCAGTTCGGCCCGCGCCTGCTGCCGCTGCTCGAAGAAGGCGACGACGAGGCCTTCCAGGCGCTGATCGACGAAGCCCGTGCCGAGCGCGAGCGCCTCGAGGCCGAGCTACACACCGGCCGCGACCGGCTGCTGGAACTCAACTCCGGCGGCGGCGAGAAAGGCCAGGCGCTGGTCGAGGCGATTCACGAACAGGACGACCAGTACGCCCTGCCGATCTACATGGAAGAGCTGTTCGACGCCTTCGGCATCGACAGCGAAGACCATTCCGAGAACGCCCTGATCCTGCGCCCCAGCGAAAAGATGCTCGACGCCAGCTTCCCGCTGGGCGACGACGAGGCCGTCACCATCACCTACGACCGCGACCAGGCGCTGGCCCGCGAGGACATGCAGTTCCTCACCTGGGAGCATCCGATGGTTCAGGGTGGCATGGACCTGGTGCTGTCCGGCTCCATGGGCAACACCGCCGTGGCGCTGATCAAGAACAAGGCGCTCAAGCCCGGCACCGTGCTGCTCGAACTGCTGTTCGTCAGCGAGGTGGTCGCGCCGCGCTCGCTGCAGCTGAGCCGCTTCCTGCCGCCGGCGGCGCTGCGCTGCCTGCTGGACGCCAACGGCAACGACCTGGCCGGCAAGGTGGCCTTCGACACCCTCAACGATCAGCTCGAAAGCGTGCCGCGCGCCAGCGCCAACAAGTTCATCCAGGCCCAGCGCGACGTGCTCGCCGCGCAGGTCAATGCCGCCGAGAGCAAGATCGCCCCGCGCCATGCCGAGCGCGTCGCCGAGGCGCAGCGCCGACTGCAGGCGGACCTGGACGAGGAACTGGCGCGCCTGACGGCCCTGCAGGCGGTCAACCCGAGCGTGCGCGACAGCGAGATCGAAGCCCTGCGCAAGCAGCGCGAAGACGGCCTCGCCATGCTGGAGAAGGCCGCCCTGCGCCTGGAAGCGATTCGCGTCCTGGTCGCCGGTTAAGCGCGCCCAGGTCGACCGCCCTGTGCCGGATGGCAGGGCGGTCCGCTTCAGTCCGCTTCGCTCGCCTCGCGGCGGGCGATCGTCCAGTAGCGCTGCCAGCGCTTGACCAGCGCCTTGGGCGACTCGGCATAGACACGCCCACCCAGCGCCAGGGCATCGCCCTGCAACTGCTCGCGACGCGCCCGCAGATAGCGCTGGAGCTGGCCACGGGTTTCCTCGGAGCCGAACAGCTCGGGCTCCTGGTTCATCAGCTGCTGCATCATCGCCAGATCATGATCGTCGCCCAGCGCGTCGGCCAGGCGCTTGAGCAGCTTGCACTGGGTGCGCAACACCGCCGGCCAGGCGTCCATCAGCAGGCGGGTCTGGTACCAGAGGTCCTTCACCCGCTTGCGCCACTCGTGCAGCTGTTCATCGCTGGGGTCGCGCCGGACGAGGTCCAGCTCGGCACGGCCGTCGCCGTAGGTCCGGGCCAGGCCCTCGGCGAAAAGGCCGAAGCCCTTGCCCGACAGTGACCAGCCCTCGACTTCCCCGACGGTCCGCTCCAGCTCGGCGATCACCTGGGGAATCCGCGCGGCGGTGTCGCCCGCCTCGCCCCCGGTCATGGCATTGTCGGCGCGCGCCTGCAGGCGCTGGCGCACCTGCTGCATCGGCCCGGCGGAAAATGGCTGGCCATAGTGCTCGGCCAGGGCATCCCAGCTCTCCAGCATCGCGGTCACGTCCCGCAGTTCGGCCAGGTCCCGGCCGACGTCACGAATGCGGCGGTTTTCCTGGGCAAAGCGCTTGCCCAGCGGCGTGCGCACCAGGCGCAACAGGGCGCGCAGCTCCTTGAAGCGCTTGCGCGCCTGGTGCACCCCTTCGGCCTGCTCTTCCGCCGGCGCGGACAACGCCTGCATGGCCTTGACCAGGCGGCCGAGCGCGACCTTGCGTACCTCTTCGTCGGCACGGTTGCGGGCGCGAATACGATAGGACATGGGACCTCCCCGACGAATGGAACCTGTCCATAGGACAGCCCGGCCGCCGGCGAGTGCGACGCGTCTAGCCGTAGCGTTTCCGGGCTTCGATGGCCAGGCCGCTGCCGATGCTGCCGAAGCGGTCGCCCTCGACGTGGCGGGCGTTGGGCAGCACCCGGGCAATCCCCTGGCGCAGCGCCGGAATGGCGCTCGAGCCGCCGGTGAAAAACACCGTGTCGACGTCCCCGCTGCCGAGCCCCGCCGCCGTCAGCAGCTCATCGACCGTGCGACGGATCCGCTCGAGCAAGGGGTCGATGGCCGCCTCGAAGCGCTCGCGGGTCAGTTCGGCAACCAGGTCCGCCTCGATCCTGCCCAGATCGATCACGTGCTCCCGCGCCTCGGTGAGGGCGATCTTGCCCTGCTCCACCTGCATCGCCAGCCAGTGCCCGGCACGCTGCTCGATCAGGCGGAACAGCCGGTCGATGCCGGTCGGGTCCTGGATGTCGTAGCGCATGCTCTGCAAGGCCCGCAGCGACGCCGGCGCGTAGACGGCGTTGATGGTGTGCCAGGTGGCGAGGTTCAGGTGGGTGCTGGTCGGCATCGGCGCCTCGCTCTTCATCCGGCTGCCATGACCGAACAGCGGCATCACGCCGTGCAGGCTGAGCTGCTTGTCGAAGTCGGTACCACCGATGTGCACGCCGGCGGTGGCCAGGATGTCGGCCTGGCGGTCATCCACCTGGCGCCGCTCGGGCGAAAGCCGGACCAGCGAGAAGTCGGACGTACCGCCACCGATGTCGACGATCAGCACCCGCTCCTCGCCCGCGATGCGCGACTCGTAATCGAAGGCCGCGGCGATCGGTTCGAACTGGAACGACACTTCCTTGAATCCGAGGGCCTGCGCCACGCCCGCCAGGGTGTCGGCCGCCTCCCGGTCGGCGGCCGGGTCGTCGTCGACGAAATGCACCGGACGCCCCAGCACCACCTGCTCGAACGCCTGGCCGGCCTGCGCTTCGGCGCGCTGCTTGAGCGTGCCGATGAACAGACCGAGGATCTCCTTGAACGGCATCGCGCTGCCAAGCACCGTGGTCTCGCTCTTGAGCAGCTTGCTGCCGAGCAGGCTCTTGAGCGAACGCATCAGCCGCCCTTCGTAGCCCTCCAGGTATTCGGCCAGGGCCTGGCGACCATAGACCGGCCGGCGCTCTTCGAGGTTGAAGAACACCACCGAAGGCAGGGTCAGGTCGTCGCCTTCGAGGGCGATCAGAGGCTCGGCATCGGGGCGCCACCAGCCAACGGTGGAGTTCGAAGTGCCGAAGTCGATACCGCAGGCGCGGGCGGGTGTGCTGTGCATGGACGGGCTGCCAGAAAAAACGGCCGCGCAGTTTATGCGAGCCCGCCGGCAAATGCAGGCCAATCGTCGCCCTGCATGCTCGTCATGTCCTCCGTGAAGGCGAGAGCAGCTCGCAGGAACAAGCCCTTCGCGATCAAGACCAGGCGTCCCCAGCCGCTCCCCACAGCGGCCGTTCGCGAACACCGTGGGAGCGGTCGGGGACGCCTAGTCTCGACCGCGGGCTTTGCGCTTTCGACCGCCCCACCCACTTGCATGAAGCCCGTACCGCCAACGCGACGCCTGCCGGCGAAGGTGGCAGCAAACCGTCAGGCCAGGGCGGCCTCGGCCTGCGCGGCGCTGGCGGACTCGCTCATGCCGTCGGTCATGCGCTTGGCGTCCTGGCAGAAGGTCCGCGAGGCCTGGAACAGGAACAGCATGGTCAGCAGCAGCGAGGCCGGGATCAGGTACATGGCGCCGTGCAGCCCTTCGGCACGGAACGCCTCGGCCATCTCGGTCGCGCCGGCGGCCAGCATCGCCGCTTCGGCGAAATGATCCGAAAGCAGCCCCACCACCACCGTGCCCATGCCGCCGCCGAGCAGATACAGCCCCGCGAAGAACAACGCCATCGCCGTGGCCCGCAGGCGCGGCTCGACCACGTCCTGGATCGCCGTGTAGACGCAGGTATAGAAGTTGTAGGAGAACAGCCAGCCGATGCCGAACACCGCGACGAACACGGCGACCTCGATGCGTCCGGCCAGCAACGCATAGCCGGTGGCGAGCGTGGCGATGGCCATGCTCGCCGCGGCGAAGATCAGCCGGCCACGGGCGAAACGCTGGTGGATCTTGTCGGCGACCCAGCCGCCGAAGGTCAGGCCGATCAACCCGGTCAGACCGACGATGATGCCGGTGGCGACGGAGGCCTCCACCAGCGGCACACCGTGGTAGCGCATCAGCAGCGGGACCATGAAGGCGTTGCAGGCATAGGTGGCGAAATTGAACGCCAGCCCTGCCATCACCAGCCACCAGAAGGTACGGATCGCCAGCACCTTGCGAATCGGCTGCCGAACCGGCTCCCGGGAGATCTGCACCGCTTCGGACGCGCCGCGCTGCGGTTCGCGGATGAGGAAGATGAACACCGCCAGCAGCAGCCCCGGCACCGCCGCGATGAAGAACGGCGCGCGCCAGCTGCCGAAGTACTCGACCATCGAGCCGATGGTGAAGAAGGCCAGCAGCAGGCCCAGCGGCAGGCCCAGCATGAAGATGCCCATCGCCCGCGCACGCTTGTGCGCCGGGAACAGGTCGCCGATCAGCGAGTTGGCCGCCGGGGCGTAGCTCGCCTCGCCGATACCGATGCCCATGCGCACCAGCAGGAAGCTCCAGAAGTTCCAGGCCAGCCCGTTGACCGCGGTCAGTCCGCTCCAGGCGGTCAGCCCCCAGCCCATGATCTTGCGCCGCGACCCGATGTCCGCCATGCGCCCCAGCGGTACGCCGGCGATGGCGTAGACGATGGTGAAGGCGGTACCGATCAGGCCGATCTGGAAGTCGTTGAGGTTCCACTCCAGGCGGATCGGCTCGGCGATGATGGCCGGGATGGTGCGATCGAAGAAATTGAACAGGTTGGCCAGAAACAGCAGGAACAGGACGCGCCAGGCGTTAGCGGCTTGGGTGGATGGCTGCATGGAGGGTCGCTCTCGATTGTTCTTGTAATGCCGGCACGCACCCGGCTGTCACTCACTCTAGGGCGCCATCCAGGGGCTGTCTGTGAACATTCGCCGGGCTTATGCCGGGCGATGCGAGCCGCCGCCCAGGAACGACTCCGCCCCGCGATAGCCGACGCCGAGCCAGCCGCGATAGCCGGCGGACCGCAACGCCCCGAGCAAGGCCGGACTCCCGCCTTCCGCGGGCGGGCGGTCCAGCTGCAGATAGCCGATGCGGCCGGCGGACGACTCGATGGCGGCCACTTGCTCGGCCTCGCCGGACAGGTCGAGCTGCACCCGGCAGTTGGGGTGATTCACCCGCTCGACCAGCGCCAGCAACCCTGCCGCATCGCGCTCCCCGGACACCCCTGCGCACAGCACGCCGATGCCCAGCACCGCGAAGGCCTCGGCGGCGCCGCGCAGCTGCGCCTCGGCCATGGCCGAACGCGCATCCACCACGACGCCGACCTGTTGCGGGCGAAGCATCGCCGAATCGGTCAGCGCCTGCTGCAGTGCCGACTCGAATCCCTGCGCCCCGCCCTCCAGCACCAGGCGCGCCAGCGGCAGCGCGGCCCGCTCGAGCGCCTGCGCCAGGCTGATGGTCGCGACGCCGGCCGGATGGCGCAGCTCCACGCCGTCGAAACCGGCCAGGCGCGCGGCCAGCACCCGGTCGAGCAACGGCCTGTCATCGAACAGGACGTCGAGATTGGCGGCGATCCTCATCGGTCACTCCCGGTAGAGTTGCACCAGCGTGGCGGGGTCATGGTCCAGGTTGCCGCGGCTGCCATGCAGGCGCAGCAGCTGCGCGGCCATCGCGCTCATCGGCGCGGCGGTGCCCTGCTCGGCACAGAGGCGCACGGCGGTTTCGATGTCCTTGACCAAGGTGCGCACGTGCCACTTGATCGGTTCGAACGTGCTGCTGGCCATTTGCGGCGCCAGGATCTGCAGCGGCTTCGAATCGGCGAACCCACCGGCCAGCGCCGGGGCGAGCTTGCCGGCATCGACCCCGGCACGCTCGGCGAGCGCGACGACCTCGGCGATCACCAGGGCGTTGCAGGCCACCAGCATCTGGTTGCAGGCCTTGCTCACCTGTCCGCTCCCGACCGGCCCCATGTGGGTCAGGCGCTGGCCCAGCTGCATCAGCACCGGGCGCACCCGTTCGACGTCGTCGGCCAGGCCGCCCGCCATGATCGCCAATGTCCCGGCCTCGGCGCCCGCGGTACCGCCCGATACCGGCGCATCGACCCAGCGCATGCCGCACCGCGCTTCCAGCTGTCCGGCCATCTCGCGGGTCGCGCCCGGCTCGAGGCTGGAGTGGTCCACCAGCAATTGCCCGCTGCGCCCCGCTTCGGCGACGCCGCCGGGGCCGAAGACCACCTCGCGCACCACCGCGGTGTCGGCCAGGCAGAGCAGGACGATGTCCGCCTCGCACAACTGCGCCGGCCGCTCGACCTGCGTCGCACCCAGCGCCACCAGCGGCGCGCACTTTTCCGGGGAACGGTTCCAGACCCGAAGGGAATAGCCTGCGGCGAGCAGGCGACGGCACATCGGCAGGCCCATCAGGCCAATGCCGGCGAACGCGAGAGAAGGCAGTGCGGACATGGAACGCCTCGTCGATGCAAAACCCCAGTCTAGCCGGTAGCCCAGGCGGCTCGGCAAGCACACCGCCAATGCTTGCCGTAAGGCACCCGCGTGCCTCTATAATCCGCGCGCTTTTTCCGCTATTGAACCGGAGAACCCTCAATGCTAAAGCGCACCCTGGCAGCCGTTGTCGGCCTTGCCGCATCCCTTTCGTTTGCCACCGCCCACGCTGCCGACGCCCTGCGCGTCTCGGCCATCCCTGACGAAGCCCCCACCGAGCTGATCCGCAAGTTCGAACCGCTGGGCAAGTACCTCGAGCAGGAACTGGGCATGCCGGTGAAATTCATGCCGGTCTCCGACTACGCCGCCGTCGTCGAATCCCTCGCTTCCGAACGCCTGGACATGGCCTGGCTCGGCGGTTTCACCTTCGTCCAGACCCGCCTGAAGACCGGCAACGCCATTCCGCTGGTACAGCGCGAGCAGGACGAGCAGTTCACCAGCAAGTTCATCACCGCCGACCCTGACGTCCAGTCGCTGCAGGACCTCAAGGGCAAGACGTTCGCCTTCGGTTCGGTCTCCTCGACCTCGGGCAGCCTGATGCCGCGCTATTTCATGATCCAGGACGGCATCGAGCCCGAGAAATTCTTCAAGCGCATCGCCTACTCCGGCGCCCATGATGCCACCGCCGCCTGGGTCGAGGCCGGCAAGGCCGACGCCGGCGTGCTCAACGCCTCGGTCTGGGACAAGCTGGTCGCCGCCGGCAAGGTCGATACCAGCAAGGTTCGCGTCATCTCCACCACACCGCCCTACTACGACTACAACTGGACGGTGCGCGGCGACCTGGACCCGGCGCTGGCCGAGAAGATCAAGGCCGCGTTCCTGGCCCTCGATCCGGCGAACCCGGAACACAAGAAGATCCTCGACCTGCAGGCCGCCAGCCGCTTCATCGAGACCAAGCCGGAAAACTACGAAGGTATCGAGGAAGCCGCGCGCGCCGCGGGCCTGTTGAAGTGATCCGGCTGTCCGGCGTGGGTCTGACCCACGCCAACGGCCAGGCGGCGCTGCGGGACATCGACCTGGCCGTTTCGGCCGGTGAGCGCGTGGCGATCATCGGCCCCTCGGGCGCTGGCAAGACCACCCTGCTGCGCGTGCTGGCCACCAGCCTCAGACCGGACCGGGGTCGCCTCGAGCTGCTCGACAGCGAGCCGTGGTCGCTGCGCGCCTCGGCGCGTCAGAAGCTGCGCACGCGCATCGGCCTGATCCACCAGGCGCCTCCGCTGCCACCCCGCCAGCGGGTGGTGACGGCGGTGCTGGCCGGTCGCCTGGGCAGCTGGTCGTTGCTGCGCAGCCTTGCGAGCCTGGTCTATCCGCTGGACCGCGACGGCGCGGCCGACGCGCTGGGCCGGCTGGACCTGGCGGACAAGCTCTACCAACGCTGCGATCAGCTGTCCGGCGGCCAGTTGCAGCGCGTCGGCATCGCCCGCGCGCTGTACCAGCAACCGGCGCTGATCCTGGCCGACGAGCCGGTCTCGGCGATGGACCCGGTGCTCGCCGCCTACACCCTGGTGGTGCTCAACCAGGAAGCGCAACGACGCGGCGCGACGCTGCTCGCCAGCCTGCATGCCGTGGACCTGGCGCTCGCGCATTTTCCCCGGGTCGTCGGCGTACGCGACGGCCGCATCCTGTTCGACAAGCCGGCCGACGAGGTCGCGCGCGAGGAACTGGATCGCCTCTACGCCAACGACCAGCTCGACGCCGCGCCGGTCATCGCACCGGCCGCCGCGCCGCTGAACGTCCCGCGATGCTGAACCCCGCATCGGCCCCGCGCGATCCGGCCGCGCTGCCGCGCCTGGCCCTGACGCTGCTCGCCGTGGCGCTGCTCTGGCCGGGTATCAGCCTCAGCGAGCTGGACCTGCCGGTATTGCTGTCCAGCAGCAACCTGTCGACCATGGGCCAGTTCCTCTCCGGGTTCTGGCCGCCGGAACATGGCCGGGAATTTCTCGCCCTGCTGTTCAAGGCGACGCTGGAAACCCTGGCGATCGCCACCGCGGGTATGACCCTCGCCCTGCTGATCGCCGTGCCCGGCGCCCTGCTGGCCACCCGCGCGCTGTCGATCAGCGCCCTCGCCCGCGGTGGCCGCCCGGCGTGGTGGGCACAGGCGCTGCGCTGGCCGGTGCGCGGCCTGCTGATCGTCCTGCGCAGCGTGCCGGAAATCGTCTGGGCGCTGCTCTTCGTAAGGGCGGTGGGACTGGGGCCGACCGCCGGGGTGCTGGCCATCGCCATCACCTACAGCGGCATGCTCGGCAAGGTCTATGCGGAAATCTTCGAATCGGTCGACCCGCTGCCGACACGTGCCCTGCTCGGCGCCGGCAGCTCGCGGCTCGCCGCCTTCGCCTATGGCGTGATGCCTCAGGCGGCCTCGGAAATGCTGTCCTATACCGTCTACCGCTGGGAGTGTGCCATCCGCGCCTCGGTGGTGATGGGCTTCGTCGGCGCCGGAGGGCTGGGGCAGCAGATGGACCTGTCGATGCGCATGTTCGCCGGCGGCGAAGTCGCCAGCATGCTGCTCACCTTCCTGCTGCTGGTCCTGCTGGCGGACCTGCTCAGCCGTGTCCTGCGCGAGCGACTGACGTGAACCTCATGGCCCGCCTGCTTCTCCCGCTGTTACTTGTCGTAGCGGTCGTGGCCTCGTTCGTTTTTCTCCAGCTGGAGGTGACGACGCTGTTCAGTCGCGACAGCCTCCGGCAAATGGGCCAATACGCCCAGGGATTCCTGACGCCGGACCTCTCGTCTGACCACCTCTCAGCCATCGGCCACGCCGCGCTCGAGACCCTGGCCATGTCGGCGATCGGCACCCTGCTGGCCGCCGTGCTCGGCCTGTTGCTGGCACTGCCGGCGTGCGGGCGCTTCGGCCTCGTCGCCCAGGCCGCCTCGCGGCTGCTGCTCAACGCGCTGCGCGCAATTCCGGAACTGGTCTGGGCCGCCCTGATGGTGCTGGCCGCAGGCCTGGGACCGAACGCCGGCACCCTGGCCCTCGCCCTGCACACGGCCGGCGTGCTCGGGCGCCTGTTCGCCGAGGCGCTGGAAAACACGCCCGCCGAGCCGAGCGAAGCCCTGCGCATGGCGGGCAGCGGACGCATCGCCGCGTTCTGCTACGGGACGCTCCCGGCGATCTGGCCGCAGCTGATCGCCTACATGCTCTATCGCTGGGAAAACAACATCCGCATGGCCAGCGTGCTCGGCTTCGTCGGGGCCGGAGGCCTGGGGCAGATGCTCTACATGAGTCTGAGCCTGTTCCAGGAAGCCCAGGCCTCGAGCGTGATCATCGCCATGCTGCTGATGGTGCTGGCGGTGGACGCCCTCAGTGGATGGGCGCGCCAGCGCTGGGTACGCCGCTAGCGCAGCACCGTTTCAGTGCACGGCCTCGCCGCGCTCGCGCTGCTGCACCAGTACCCAGGGCGCCACCACCACCGCCCACAGGGTCGGGTCCTGCTCCAGCCAGAGCCTGGCCTGCTCTTCGCCGACCTTGGCCAGCGCGCCGCTGGCAAGCCAGCCGCCGATCCGGGCCGCATCGTCTTCGGCCACGGCGGTCGCGACCTCGACCAGATCCGCATCCGCAGCCACGTGCAGCAACGCCCCGCGCGCGAAGAATGGCTGCAACTCGGCCCAGCTGATCACGGCCGTCTCACCCAGCAGCTTGGCATAGAGCGTGCTTGCTTCATCCATCTTGGGAACCTCGCCTCAAAAGGGCGCCATGATAAACCTGACCGGGTTTCCATGAAGCATGATCAGCCGGCTGGGCAAACGGGTAGAGTCCGCTCTACACTGTACCGGTACAGTTGCCGGGACGTTTTGGGGCGTTCTGACCATTACGCGACCTCAGCCTGCAGGATCAAACAATAACGATGCATGTGGAGCACGTATGAAGACCAAGCGGAGTCTGTCCAAACTTTTTGTCGCCATTGCCTTAACCGGAGCCGCTGGGTACAGCCTGGCAGCCGACACGATCAAGATCGGGATGGCGGGCCCGGTCACCGGTGCGGTGGCGCAGTACGGAGAAATGCAGTTCGTCGGCGCCAAGATGGCCATCGAGCAGATCAACAAGGCCGGCGGGGTGAACGGTCAGATGCTCGAAGGCGTGGTCTATGACGACGCGTGCGATCCCAAGCAGGCCGTCGCGGTGGCCAACCGCATCGTCAACGACAACGTGAAGTTCGTCGTCGGCCACCTCTGTTCCAGCTCCACCCAGCCCGCCTCGGACATCTACGAGGACGAAGGCATCCTGATGATCACCGCCGCCTCCACCAGCCCCGAGATCACTTCCCGCGGCTACGAGCTGATCTTCCGCACCATCGGCCTGGACAGCCTGCAGGGCCCGACCGCCGGCAACTTCATCGCCGATCACATCAAGCCGAAGAACGTCGGCGTTATCCACGACAAGCAGCAGTACGGCGAAGGTATCGCCACCGCCGTGCGCGCCACCCTGCAGAGCAAGGGCGTGAAGGTCGGGCTGTTCGAAGGCATCAATGCCGGTGACAAGGACTTCTCCTCGCTGATCGCCCGCCTCAAGCGCGACGGCGTCGACTTCGTCTACTACGGCGGCTACCACCCGGAACTGGGTCTGCTGCTGCGTCAGGCCAAGGAGAAGGGCCTGGACGTGCGCTTCATGGGCCCCGAGGGCGTCGGCAACAAGGAAATCTCCGCCATCGCCGGCCCCGCCTCCGAAGGCATGCTGGTGACCCTGCCCAAGTCGTTCGACCAGGACCCGGCCAACCAGGAACTGGTGAAGGCCTTCGAAGCGAAGAAGGAAGACCCGACCGGTCCGTTCGTGTTCCCTGCCTACTCCGCCGTCCAGGTCATCGCACAGGGCATCGAGAAGGCTGGCAGCACCGACACCGACAAGGTGGCCGAAGCGCTGCGCAGCAACGCCTTCGAAACCCCGACCGGCACCCTGGAATTCGACGAGAAAGGCGACCTGAAGAACTTCAACTTCGTGGTCTACGAATGGCATCAGGACGGTAGCAAGTCGGAAGCCAAGTAAGTCGGGAGCACTGCCCTCAAAGCCCACTGTCCGCAGTGGGCTTTGTTTTAGCTGAGCGGGACGGCTCCGCCACAAGCACCCGAGCCCCCGTATAACACCTACAGCCACAACGAGCGGTCCGGACAACGGACCCGCCTCGAACCAGGACCGTGCGCGACCCGCACGATCCCCTGCACAACCGTGATGCCGCACCCACCTGCGGCGTGTTCGAGACGGGCCAGCCGTCCTCGCCTTTCGGCAGCGGTATGCAGGGATTTCAGGAGAGATGTGATGCCTGAGCTTTACCACTACCTACAACAGCTGATCAACGGGCTCACCGTTGGCAGCACCTATGCCTTGATCGCCATCGGTTACACGATGGTCTACGGCATCATCGGGATGATCAACTTCGCCCACGGCGAGGTGTACATGATCGGCTCGTACATTGCCTTCATCGCCATCGTCGGCCTGTCCATGATGGGCCTCGATGCGCTGCCGATCCTGATGGTGGGCGCCTTCGTCGCCAGCATGATCGTCACCAGCGCCTACGGCTACAGCATCGAACGGGTCGCCTACCGCCCCCTGCGGGGCAGCAACCGGCTGATCCCGCTGATCTCGGCCATCGGCATGTCGATCTTCCTGCAGAACGTCGTGCTGCTGGCCCAGGACTCGCGAGACAAGGCCATCCCCAACCCGATGCCCGGCAACCTGGTGCTCGGTGAAAGCGCCATGAACGGCGTGACCATTTCCTACATGCAGGTGCTGATCTTCGTGGTCACCATCCTGGCCATGTGGGGCCTGTCGCTGTTCATTTCCCGCTCCCGTCTGGGCCGGGCCTGCCGCGCCTGCGCCGAAGACCTGAAGATGGCCAACCTGCTGGGCATCAACACCAACTCGATCATCGCCCTGACCTTCGTCATCGGCGCGGCGCTGGCCGCGATCGCGGCGGTGCTGATCGGCATGCAGTACGGCGTGATCAACCCGCACATCGGCTTCCTGGCCGGCATCAAGGCGTTCACCGCCGCCGTGCTCGGCGGGATCGGCAGCATTCCCGGCGCCATGCTCGGCGGCCTGCTGCTCGGCGTTGCCGAAGCCTTCGGTGCCGACATCTTCGGCGACCAGTACAAGGATGTGGTGGCGTTCAGCCTGCTGATTCTGGTGCTGCTGTTCCGCCCGACCGGCATCCTGGGCCGTCCGGAGGTTGAAAAGGTATGAGCAAGAACCTCAAGACCGCCCTGTTCAGCGCCCTGCTGGTGGTGCTGATTTCCTATCCGATCCTCGGCCTCAAGCTGACCACCGTGGGCATCCGCCTGCAGGTGCAAGGCGCCGACACCCGCACCCTGCTGACCATCGCCGGCGCCGCGCTGCTGATGTTCGTCTGGCAGCTGTTCCGCCATCGCTTCGGCGTCTGGGGCTTCAACAACCTGCCGAGCATGCCCGGCGGGCTGAAGAACAGCCTGACGCTGCCCTCCACCCAGCGCTGGGTCATCCTCGCGCTGGTGGTGGTCGCGCTGGTCTGGCCCTTCTACGCCTCGCGCGGCGCGGTGGACATCGCCACGCTGATCCTGATCTACGTCATGCTGGGCATCGGCCTGAACATCGTGGTCGGCCTGGCCGGCCTGCTCGATCTGGGCTACGTGGGCTTCTACGCCGTGGGTGCCTACACCTACGCCCTGCTCGCCGAGTACGCCGGGTTCGGTTTCTGGACCGCCCTGCCCATCGCCGGGATGATGGCGGCGCTGTTCGGCTTCCTGCTCGGTTTCCCGGTGCTGCGCCTGCGCGGTGACTACCTGGCGATCGTCACGCTCGGCTTCGGCGAGATCATCCGCATCCTGCTGCGCAACCTGACCGACATCACCGGCGGCCCCAACGGCATCGGCTCGATCCCCAAGCCGACCCTGTTCGGCCTGTCGTTCGATCGCCGCGCGCCGGAAGGCATGCAGACGTTCCACGAGTTCTTCGGCCTGGCCTACAACTCCAGCTACAAGGTGATCTTCCTCTACCTGATCGCCCTGCTGCTGGTGCTGCTGGCGCTGTTCGTGATCAACCGCCTGATGCGCATGCCGATCGGCCGCGCCTGGGAAGCGTTGCGCGAGGACGAGATCGCCTGCCGGGCGCTGGGGTTGAACCCGACCATCGTCAAGCTCTCGGCCTTCACCATCGGCGCCAGCTTCGCCGGTTTCGCCGGCAGTTTCTTCGCCGCCCGCCAGGGTCTGGTGACGCCGGAATCCTTCACCTTCATCGAATCGGCGATGATCCTCGCGATCGTCGTGCTCGGCGGCATGGGTTCGCAGCTCGGGGTGATCCTCGCGGCGGTGGTCATGGTCCTGCTTCAGGAAATGCGCGGCTTCAACGAGTACCGCATGCTGATCTTCGGCCTGACCATGATCGTCATGATGATCTGGCGTCCGCAGGGTCTCCTGCCGATGCAACGCCCGCACCTGGAGCTTAAGCAATGAGCCGACCGATTCTCGAGGTCAGCGGCCTCTCGATGCGCTTCGGCGGCCTGTTGGCCGTGAACAACGTGGGCCTGACCGTACATGAAAAGCAGGTGGTCTCGATGATCGGCCCGAACGGCGCCGGCAAGACCACCGTCTTCAACTGCCTGACCGGTTTCTACAAGCCGACCTCCGGCAGCATCCGCCTGGACGACGAACAGATCGAAGGCCTGCCCGGCCATCTGATCGCCCGCAAGGGCGTGGTGCGTACCTTCCAGAACGTACGCCTGTTCAAGGAGATGACCGCGGTGGAGAACCTGCTGGTCGCCCAGCATCGCCACCTCAAGACCGGTTTCCTCTCCGGCCTGCTCAAGACCCCGGCGTTCCGCCGCAGCGAGCGCGAGGCGATGGACTTCGCCGCGCACTGGCTCGAGCGCGTCAACCTCACCGAAGTGGCCAACCGCCCCGCCGGCACGCTCGCCTATGGCCAGCAACGACGGCTGGAGATCGCTCGCTGCATGATGACGCGCCCACGCATCCTCATGCTCGACGAGCCGGCGGCGGGCCTGAACCCCCGCGAGACCGAGGACCTCAAGGCCCTGATCGGCGTGCTGCGCGACGAACACGACGTCACCGTGCTGCTGATCGAGCACGACATGAAGCTGGTGATGAGCATTTCCGACCACATCTTCGTGATCAACCAGGGCACGCCCCTGGCCGACGGCAGCCCGGACGAGATCCGCGACAATCCCGACGTGATCAAAGCCTACCTGGGGGAAGCGTGATGCTGTACTTCAACGACGTTTCCACCTTCTACGGCAAGATCCAGGCGCTGCACAACGTCAACGTCGAAGTCCGCAAGGGCGAGATCGTCACCCTGATCGGCGCCAACGGCGCCGGCAAGTCGACCCTGTTGATGACGCTGTGCGGCACGCCCCAGGCGGCCAGCGGCAGCATCCGCTTCGAGGGCAACGAGCTGGTCGGGCTGTCGACGTCCGAGATCATGCGCCAGGACATCGCGGTGGTGCCCGAGGGACGGAGGATCTTCTCCCGCCTGACGGTCGAAGAGAACCTCGCCATGGGCGGCTTCTTCACCAGCAAGACGCATTACCAGGAGCAGCTGGACAAGGTACTGCAGCTCTTTCCTCGCCTGAAGGAGCGCTACCAGCAACGCGGTGGCACCATGTCCGGCGGCGAGCAGCAGATGCTCGCCATCGGCCGCGCGCTGATGAGCAAGCCGCGCCTGCTGCTGCTCGACGAACCGTCCCTGGGCCTGGCGCCGATCATCATCCAGCAGATCTTCGACATCATCGAACAGCTGCGCGAGGATGGCGTGACCATCTTCCTGGTCGAGCAGAACGCCAACCAGGCGCTGAAGCTCGCCGACCGGGGCTACGTGCTGGAAAACGGGCACATCGTCATGCAGGGTACCGGCGAGGAGCTGCTGGCCAACCCGAAGGTTCGCGACGCCTATCTGGGCGGCTAGCT
>NZ_QLAE01000058.1 GCF_005876855.1 Stutzerimonas nosocomialis
CGGTGTCGAAATGTTCCGCAAGCTGCTCGACGAAGGTCGTGCCGGTGAGAACGTCGGTATCCTGCTGCGCGGCACCAAGCGTGAAGACGTCGAGCGTGGCCAGGTACTGGCCAAGCCGGGCACCATCAAGCCGCACACCAAGTTCGAAGCTGAAGTGTACGTGCTGAGCAAGGAAGAAGGCGGTCGTCACACCCCGTTCTTCAAGGGCTACCGTCCGCAGTTCTACTTCCGGACCACTGACGTGACCGGTAACTGCGAACTGCCGGAAGGCGTCGAGATGGTAATGCCGGGCGACAACGTGAAAATGGTTGTCACCCTGATCGCTCCGATCGCCATGGAAGACGGTCTGCGCTTCGCGATTCGCGAAGGTGGCCGTACCGTTGGTGCCGGCGTGGTTGCCAAGATCTTCGAATAATCGATTGATCTGATCTGTTCGGGCCGGCATAATGGTCGGCCTGACTCTTTATAGGCCAGTAGCTCAATTGGCAGAGCGGCGGTCTCCAAAACCGCAGGTTGGGGGTTCGATTCCCTCCTGGCCTGCCATTTTCAATATCGAAACTGGCAGTCTTTACAGGGTTCTCGCAGATGAATGTCAAGGCAGAGGTCACGGGCTCGCGCTTCGATCTGGTGAAGTGGCTGGTTGTGGCTGCTTTGGTAGTCGTTGCCGTTGTAGGTAATCAGTATTACTCGGCTGAGCCGATCCTCTACAGGGTCATGGCGCTGCTGGTGGTTGCAGTGGTTGCTGCGCTGATTGCTCTGCAGACCGCCAAAGGGCGTTCGTTCTTCGCGTTGGCGAAGGAGGCGCGTGTCGAGATCCGTAAGGTCGTTTGGCCGACCCGCCAGGAAACTACGCAGACCACGCTCATCGTCGTGGCTGTCGTGCTGGTGATGGCGCTGCTGTTGTGGGGGCTCGATACCCTGCTCGGTTGGCTGGTTTCTATGGTCGTAGGTTAAGGGTGGCTCGTGGCTAAGCGCTGGTATGTCGTGCATGCTTACTCGGGTTACGAGAAGCATGTGATGCGTTCATTGATCGAGCGCGTCAAGCTTGCCGGAATGGATGATGAGTTCGGCGAGATCCTCGTTCCCACTGAAGAAGTGGTCGAGATGCGTAACGGTCAGAAGCGCAAGAGTGAGCGCAAGTTCTTTCCGGGTTACGTGCTCGTGCAGATGGATATGAACGAAGGCACCTGGCACCTGGTCAAGGATACGCCTCGTGTCATGGGCTTTATCGGTGGTACGGCCGACAAGCCGGCTCCAATCACCGATAAAGAGGCTGAGGCGATTTTGCGTCGCGTTGCCGATAGCGGTGACAAGCCCAAGCCTAAGACGCTGTTCGAGCCGGGTGAGGTCGTTCGCGTTACGGACGGTCCATTCGCCGACTTCAATGGTGTCGTCGAAGAAGTCAATTACGAAAAGAGCCGGATCCAGGTCGCTGTGCTCATTTTCGGTCGTTCAACTCCGGTTGAGCTGGAGTTCAGCCAGGTCGAAAAGGCCTAGTTGGGAAGGCATCCCGCACCCCGCAGCTGTTTGCTGCGGGGTTTTGTTGTCACTGGGATAAATAGATAAGTCTGGGGAGCCGAAAGGCGCTATCACCCATAACGGAGTAGCTATGGCTAAGAAGATTCAAGCTTATATCAAGCTTCAGGTTAAGGCCGGTCAGGCCAACCCGTCGCCGCCAGTTGGTCCTGCGCTGGGTCAGCACGGCGTGAACATCATGGAGTTCTGCAAGGCGTTCAACGCGCGTACCCAAGGCCAGGAGCCCGGTCTGCCAACGCCTGTGATCATCACTGTATACAGTGATCGCAGCTTCACGTTCGAGACCAAGAGCACGCCTGCGGCCGTTCTGCTGAAGAAAGCTGCCGGCATCACCAGCGGCTCCGCTCGTCCCAACACCCAGAAGGTTGGCACTGTCACCCGCGCTCAGCTCGAAGAGATCGCGAAGACCAAGAATGCTGATCTTACCGCTGCTGATCTCGAGGCTGCCGTGCGTACCATCGCCGGCTCCGCGCGCAGCATGGGCCTGAACGTGGAGGGTGTGTAATGGCTAAGTTGACCAAGCGCCAGAAGGCGATTGCCGAGAAAGTAGAAGCCGGCAAGCAGTACGGGTTCGAAGAGGCCGCTTCGCTGCTGGCAGAGATCTCTGCCGTGAAGTTCACCGAATCCTTCGATATCGCTATCAACCTTGGTGTTGATCCGCGTAAATCCGACCAGGTCGTTCGTGGCGCTACCGTTCTGCCGAACGGCACTGGCAAGTCCGTGCGCGTCGCTGTGTTCACCCAGGGTCCCGCTGCCGAGGCGGCGCTGGCTGCCGGTGCCGATCGCGTTGGCATGGATGAGCTGGCTGCCGAAATGAAAGGTGGCGATCTGAACTATGACGTCGTGATCGCCTCTCCGGATGCGATGCGCGTTGTCGGTCAGCTGGGCCAGATCCTCGGTCCTCGCGGCTTGATGCCGAACCCGAAGGTCGGCACCGTGACTCCGGACGTTGCGACCGCGGTCAAGAATGCCAAGGCTGGTCAGGTGCGCTTCCGTACCGACAAGAACGGCATCATCCACACCTCCGTGGGCAAGGTCGGCTTCGAGGCGGGTCAGCTCAAGCAGAACGTCGAAGCCCTGCTGGCAGACCTCAAGCGTCTGAAGCCGTCGACTTCCAAGGGTATCTACGTCAAGCGCGTGACCCTGAGCACCACCATGGGTCCTGGTCTGGTCATCGATCAGGCGTCCCTCGAGGCGTAATGAACAAGGCCTGCCTCGGCAGGCCGGCAAGTTTGGGGTCCCTGCCTGGCGGGGGCTATCCAAGACCGTAGGCGGCGCGAGTCTTAAACCCGAAGAGCGATCTTCGAGCCTACGCAGAGGTGCTCCCGATTCGTACCGAATCAGACACCAATCACCGTCCGGTTTCGACCGGATGTATCGGTAACATCCAGGAGTAAATCCCGTGGCAATCAAACTCGAAGACAAGAAGGCCATCGTCGCTGAAGTCAACGAGGCTGCCAAGTCTGCCCTGTCCGCTGTCGTGGCTGATGCCCGTGGCGTGACCGTAGGGGCCATGACCGGACTCCGTAAAGAGGCCCGCGAAGCTGGCGTATACGTACGTGTCGTACGTAACACCCTGCTGCGCCGCGCCGTTGAAGGCACTCAGTTCGATGTCCTCAACGATGCGTTCAAAGGCCCGACCCTGATTGCGTTTTCCAATGAACATCCGGGCGCTGCCGCTCGTATCTTCAAGGAATTCTCCAAGGGTCAGGACAAGTTCGAGATCAAGGCCGCTGCGTTCGAAGGTCAGCTCATTGCAGCCAACCAGATCGACGTGCTGGCAACTCTGCCGACTTACGACGAAGCCGTTTCCCAGCTGATGAGCGTGATTCAGGGCGCTACCAGCAAGCTGGCTCGTACTCTGGCAGCCGTTCGCGACCAGAAAGAGGCCGCTGCCGCCTGAGGCGCAGTACCGCTTTTCACTTTTTGATTTTTGATGGCCGCAGGCCGTCCCTACCTTACAGGAACTAGAGTCATGGCTCTGACCAACGAAGATATCATCAACGCCGTATCCGAAATGTCCGTCATGCAGATCGTTGAACTGATCAAGGCGATGGAAGAGAAGTTCGGCGTTACCGCCGCTGCCGCTGCTGCTGCCGGCCCTGCCGCTGCTGCTGCCGTGGTTGAAGAGCAGACCGAATTCACCATCGTCCTGGCCGAGGCTGGCGACAAGAAGGTGAACGTGATCAAGGCCGTTCGCGAGCTGACCGGTCTGGGTCTGAAGGAAGCCAAGGCCGTCGTTGACGGCGCCCCGGGCGTGGTCAAGGAAGGCGTATCCAAGGAAGAGGCCGAAGCGGCCAAGAAGTCCCTGGAAGAAGCTGGCGCCAAAGTCGAGCTCAAGTAAGCGACGACCTTGCGTCTACAGCCTGAGCGACTCGCGTAAGGCTGATGGCTGGTGGCTTTTGCCACCGGCCTTTTTCCGTTATAGGCAGCCTGTCGGCAGGCCTGATAGTGGAACAAGCACCCGCTGGGTGCCGCGGATCACTGGATTCGCACGATTTTCTGGCCACTCCCGCCGGGAGAGGCCAAACAAGCAGGTGACCAAGCTGGGGAACGCTGATGGCTTACTCATACACTGAGAAAAAACGTATCCGCAAGGACTTTAGCAAGTTACCGCACGTGATGGATGTGCCGTATCTTTTGGCCATCCAGCTGGATTCGTATCGCGAATTCCTGCAGGCGGGAGCGACCAAAGATCAGTTCCGCGACGTCGGCTTGCATGCGGCCTTCAAATCCGTTTTCCCGATTATCAGCTATTCCGGCAATGCAGCGCTGGAATACGTCGGCTATCGCCTCGGCGATCCGGCATTCGATGTCAAGGAGTGCGTTCTGCGCGGCGTGACCTTCGCGGTTCCGCTGCGGGTTAAAGTGCGCCTGATCATTTTCGACAAAGAGTCGTCGAACAAAGCGATCAAGGACATCAAGGAGCAGGAAGTCTACATGGGGGAAATCCCCCTGATGACCGAGAACGGTACCTTCATCATCAACGGTACCGAGCGTGTCATCGTCTCCCAGCTGCACCGTTCGCCTGGCGTGTTCTTCGATCACGACCGTGGCAAGACCCACAGCTCGGGCAAGCTGCTGTACTCCGCGCGCATCATTCCCTACCGCGGTTCCTGGCTGGACTTCGAGTTCGATCCGAAGGACGCCGTGTTCGTTCGTATCGACCGTCGTCGCAAGCTGCCGGCTTCGGTGCTGCTGCGCGCGCTCGGCTACGCCACCGAGGAAATCCTCGACGCCTTCTATGACACCAACGTCTTCCATGTGAAGGGTGAGACCCTCTCGCTGGAGCTGGTTCCCCAGCGCCTGCGTGGCGAGATCGCGACCTTCGACATCAAGGACCAGAGTGGCAAGGTCATCGTCGAGCAAGGTCGCCGCATCACGGCCCGCCACATCAATCAGCTCGACAAGTCCGGCATCAAAGAGCTGGAAATGCCGATGGACTACGTACTGGGTCGCACCACTGCGAAGGCGATCGTGCACCCGGCTACCGGCGAAATCATCGCCGAGTGCAACACCGAGCTGACCGTCGAAGTGCTGGCCAAGATCGTCAAGGCCCAGGTGGTGCGTTTCGAGACGCTCTACACCAACGATATCGATTGCGGTCCGTTCATCTCCGATACGCTGAAGATCGACTCGACGGCCAATCAGCTCGAAGCGCTGGTCGAAATCTATCGCATGATGCGTCCCGGCGAGCCGCCAACCAAGGACGCCGCCGAAACGCTGTTCAACAACCTGTTCTTCAGCGCCGAGCGTTACGACCTGTCCGCCGTTGGCCGGATGAAGTTCAACCGTCGTATTGGTCGTACCGAGATCGAAGGTCCCGGCGTTCTGTCGCGCGAAGACATCGTTGCGGTGCTCAAGACCCTGGTCGACATTCGTAACGGCAAGGGCGTGGTGGACGATATCGACCATCTCGGCAACCGCCGTGTGCGTTGCGTCGGCGAAATGGCCGAGAACCAGTTCCGAGTAGGTCTGGTGCGTGTCGAACGCGCGGTCAAGGAACGTCTGTCGATGGCCGAAAGCGAAGGCCTGATGCCGCAGGACCTGATCAACGCCAAGCCGGTCGCGGCGGCGGTGAAGGAGTTCTTCGGTTCCAGCCAGCTGTCGCAGTTCATGGACCAGAACAACCCGCTTTCGGAAATCACCCACAAGCGCCGCGTTTCTGCGCTCGGCCCGGGTGGTCTGACCCGTGAGCGCGCAGGCTTCGAAGTGCGCGACGTGCACCCGACCCATTACGGTCGCGTATGTCCGATCGAAACTCCTGAAGGTCCGAACATCGGCCTGATCAACTCGCTGGCCGCCTATGCGCGGACCAACCAGTACGGCTTCCTCGAGAGCCCGTACCGTGTGATCAAGGATGGTGAAGTCACCGACGACATCGTGTTCCTTTCCGCGATCGAGGAAGCCGACCACGTGATCGCTCAGGCCAGCGCCAAGCTCGAAGGCCGCAAGCTGGTCGACGAGCTGGTGGCCGTGCGTCATCAGAACGAGTTCACCGTCAAGGCGCCGGAAGACGTCACCCTGATGGACGTATCGCCCAAGCAGGTCGTGTCCGTCGCCGCGTCGCTGATCCCGTTCCTCGAACACGACGACGCCAACCGCGCCCTGATGGGCTCGAACATGCAGCGTCAGGCCGTACCGACCCTGCGTTCGGACAAGCCGCTCGTGGGTACCGGCATGGAACGCAACGTGGCGCGCGACTCCGGCGTCTGCGTCGTGGCCCGCCGTGGCGGCGTGATCGACTCGGTCGATGCCAGCCGCATCGTGGTGCGCGTCAATGACGCCGAGGTCGAGACCGGCGAAGCGGGTGTCGACATCTACAACCTGACCAAGTACACCCGTTCCAACCAGAACACCTGCATCAACCAGCGTCCGCTGGTGAACAAGGGTGACGTGGTGGCGCGCGGTGACATCATGGCCGACGGTCCGTCCACCGACATGGGTGAGCTCGCGCTCGGGCAGAACATGCGCGTCGCGTTCATGCCCTGGAACGGCTACAACTTCGAAGACTCCATCCTGCTGTCGGAGCGTGTGGTCCAGGAAGATCGTTTCACCACGATCCACATTCAGGAACTGACCTGCGTCTCGCGCGACACCAAGCTCGGTCCAGAGGAAATCACCGCGGACATCCCGAACGTGGGTGAGGCGGCGCTGAACAAATTGGACGAGGCGGGCATCGTGTACGTGGGTGCCGAGGTCGGCGCCGGCGACATCCTGGTCGGCAAGGTCACGCCGAAAGGTGAAACCCAGCTGACGCCGGAAGAGAAACTGCTGCGGGCGATCTTCGGCGAGAAGGCCAGCGACGTGAAGGACACCTCCCTGCGCGTGCCGACCGGCACCAAGGGCACCGTCATCGACGTCCAGGTCTTCACCCGTGACGGCGTCGAGCGCGACTCGCGAGCGTTGGCCATCGAGAAGATGCAGCTCGACGAAATCCGCAAGGACCTCAACGAGGAGTTCCGCATCGTCGAGGGCGCGACCTTCGAGCGTCTGCGCTCGGCCCTGGTCGGCGCAACGGCCGAAGGCGGTGCGGGCCTGAAGAAAGGCACCGTCATCAGTGACGAGTTCCTCGACGGCCTCGAGCACGGTCAGTGGTTCAAGCTGCGCATGGCCGAGGACGCGCTCAACGAGCAGCTGGAAAAGGCGCAGGCCTACCTGTCCGACCGCCGCCTGATGCTCGACGACAAGTTCGAAGACAAGAAGCGCAAGCTGCAGCAGGGCGATGACCTGGCTCCGGGCGTGCTGAAGATCGTCAAGGTGTACCTGGCGATCAAGCGTCGTATCCAGCCGGGTGACAAGATGGCCGGCCGTCACGGTAACAAGGGTGTCGTCTCGGTGATCATGCCGGTCGAAGACATGCCGCATGATGCCAACGGCACGCCGGTCGACATCGTGCTGAACCCGCTGGGCGTACCGTCGCGTATGAACGTCGGTCAGATCCTCGAGACTCACCTGGGCCTCGCGGCAAAGGGGCTTGGCGAGAAGATCAATCGCATGCTCGAAGAGCAGCGCAAGATCGCCGAACTGCGCAGCTTCCTGCAGGAGATCTACAACGAGATCGGTGGCCGTCAGGAAAACCTCGACGAGTTCTCCGATAACGAGATCCTCGAGCTGGCGAAGAACCTCAAGGGCGGCGTGCCGATGGCCACGGCCGTGTTCGATGGCGCCAAGGAAACCGAGATCAAGGCCATGCTGAAGCTGGCCGACCTGCCCGAGAGCGGCCAGATGCGTCTGATCGACGGCCGTACCGGCAACCAGTTCGAGCGTCCGACCACTGTCGGCTACATGTACATGCTCAAGCTGAACCACCTGGTCGACGACAAGATGCACGCGCGTTCCACCGGTTCCTACAGCCTGGTTACCCAGCAGCCGCTGGGCGGCAAGGCGCAGTTCGGTGGCCAGCGTTTCGGGGAGATGGAGGTCTGGGCGCTGGAAGCCTATGGCGCGGCCTACACCCTGCAGGAAATGCTGACCGTGAAGTCGGACGACGTGAACGGCCGGACCAAGATGTACAAGAACATCGTGGACGGCGATCACCGCATGGAAGCCGGCATGCCGGAGTCCTTCAACGTGCTGATCAAAGAGATCCGCTCGTTGGGTATCGACATCGAACTGGAAACCGAATAACACGCACCGCCTATGCGGCGCCCGGCCAGAAGCCGGCCGCCGCAGGTCCGTGAGGAGGAAAGGCCTTGAAAGACTTGCTGAATCTGTTGAAAAACCAGGGTCAGGTTGAAGAGTTCGATGCGATCCGTATCGGTCTGGCTTCGCCGGAAATGATCCGCTCGTGGTCCTTTGGTGAAGTCAAGAAGCCCGAGACCATCAACTACCGTACCTTCAAGCCTGAGCGTGATGGTCTGTTCTGCGCCAAGATCTTTGGCCCGGTCAAGGACTACGAGTGCCTGTGCGGCAAGTACAAGCGCCTCAAGCATCGTGGCGTGATCTGTGAGAAGTGCGGCGTGGAAGTCGCGCTGGCCAAGGTGCGCCGCGAGCGCATGGCTCACATCGAGCTAGCCTCGCCGGTCGCCCACATCTGGTTCCTGAAGTCGCTGCCGTCCCGTATCGGCCTGCTGCTGGACATGACCCTGCGCGACATCGAGCGCGTGCTCTATTTCGAGAGCTACGTCGTCATCGATCCGGGCATGACCACGCTGGAAAAAGGCCAGCTGCTCAACGACGAGCAGTACTTCGAAGCCCTCGAAGAGTTCGGTGACGACTTCGATGCCCGCATGGGTGCCGAGGCCGTTCGCGAACTGCTGAACCAGATCGACCTGGAGCACGAAATTGGCCGCCTGCGCGAGGAAATCCCGCAGACCAATTCGGAAACCAAGATCAAGAAGCTGTCCAAGCGGCTGAAACTGATGGAAGCCTTCCACGGTTCGGGCAACCTGCCGGAGTGGATGGTCCTGACCGTGCTGCCGGTACTGCCGCCGGACCTGCGTCCGCTGGTTCCGCTCGACGGCGGCCGTTTCGCGACCTCCGATCTGAACGATCTGTATCGTCGCGTGATCAACCGCAACAACCGCCTCAAGCGCCTGCTCGATCTGTCGGCGCCAGACATCATCGTGCGCAACGAAAAGCGCATGCTGCAGGAAGCGGTCGATGCGCTGCTGGACAACGGCCGCCGTGGTCGCGCCATCACCGGTTCGAACAAGCGCCCGCTCAAGTCCCTGGCCGACATGATCAAGGGCAAGCAGGGTCGTTTCCGTCAGAACCTGCTCGGCAAGCGCGTGGACTACTCCGGTCGTTCGGTTATCACCGTCGGCCCGACCCTGCGTCTGCACCAGTGCGGTCTGCCGAAGAAGATGGCCCTTGAGCTGTTCAAGCCGTTCATTTTCGGCAAGCTGGAAATGCGCGGCATGGCGACCACCATCAAGGCTGCCAAGAAGATGGTCGAGCGCGAGCTGCCCGAGGTCTGGGACGTGCTCGCGGAAGTCATCCGCGAACATCCCGTGCTGCTCAACCGCGCACCGACCCTGCACCGCCTGGGTATCCAGGCGTTCGAGCCGGTACTGATCGAAGGCAAGGCGATCCAGCTGCACCCGCTCGTCTGCGCCGCGTACAACGCCGACTTCGACGGTGACCAGATGGCCGTGCACGTGCCGCTGACGCTGGAAGCCCAGCTCGAAGCGCGCGCGCTGATGATGTCGACCAACAACATCCTGTCGCCTGCCAACGGTGAGCCGATCATCGTTCCGTCGCAGGACGTGGTTCTGGGTCTGTACTACATGACCCGCGAAGCCATCAACGCCAAGGGCGAAGGCCGCGTGTTCGCCGACCTGCAGGAAGTCGATCGCGTCTTCCGTGCCGGTGAGGCCGCGCTGCACGCCCGGGTGAAGGTGCGCATCAACGAGACCATCAAGGACCGTGACGGCAGCATCACCCAGAACACCCGCATCGTCGACACCACCGTCGGCCGTGCGCTGTTGTTCCAAGTCGTGCCAGCCGGCCTGTCGTTCGACGTGGTCAACCAGCCGATGAAGAAAAAGGCGATCTCCAAGCTGATCAACCAGTGCTACCGCACGGTGGGTCTGAAGGACACCGTCATCTTCGCCGACCAGCTGATGTACACCGGTTTCGCCTACTCGACCATCTCCGGTGTGTCGATCGGCGTGAACGACTTCGTCATTCCTGACGAGAAGGCGCGCATCATCGATGCCGCCACCGAGGAAGTGAAGGAGATCGAGAGCCAGTACGCCTCCGGCCTGGTGACCCAGGGCGAGAAGTACAACAAGGTGATCGACCTCTGGTCGAAGGCCAACGACGAAGTGTCCAAGGCGATGATGTCGAACCTCTCCAAGGAGAAGGTCGTCGATCGCGAAGGCAAGGAAGTCGATCAGGAATCCTTCAACTCGATGTACATGATGGCCGACTCGGGTGCGCGGGGTTCCGCCGCCCAGATTCGCCAGCTCGCCGGTATGCGCGGCCTGATGGCCAAGCCGGACGGCTCGATCATCGAGACGCCGATCACCGCGAACTTCCGTGAAGGTCTGAACGTACTGCAGTACTTCATCTCCACCCACGGTGCGCGTAAAGGTCTGGCGGATACCGCACTGAAGACCGCGAACTCCGGTTACCTGACCCGTCGTCTGGTCGACGTTGCGCAGGATCTGGTCGTGACCGAGATCGATTGCGGAACCGAACAGGGTCTGTTCATGACGCCGCACATCGAGGGTGGCGACGTGGTCGAGCCGCTGGGTGAGCGTGTTCTGGGCCGTGTGATCGCGCGTGACGTGCTCAAGCCCGGCACCGACGAGGTCATCGTGCCCGCCGGTACCCTGGTGGACGAGACGTGGGTCGATTTCATCGAGCTCAACAGCATCGACGAAGTGGTCGTTCGTTCGCCGATCAGCTGCGAAACCCGCTATGGCATCTGCGCCAAGTGCTACGGGCGCGATCTGGCCCGCGGTCACCAGGTCAACATCGGTGAGGCGGTGGGCGTCATCGCTGCCCAGTCGATCGGTGAGCCGGGTACACAGCTGACCATGCGTACGTTCCACATCGGTGGTGCGGCGAGCCGGACCTCGGCTGTCGACAACGTGCTGGTGAAGAACGGCGGTACCATCCGTCTGCACAACCTCAAGCACGTCGAGCGTGCCGACGGGGCGCTGGTGGCGGTGTCGCGTTCCGGTGAACTGGCGGTCGCCGATGATTTCGGTCGCGAGCGTGAGCGTTACAAGCTGCCGTACGGTGCGGTGATTTCGATCAAGGAAGGCGACAAGGTCGAGGCCGGTACGGTCGTGGCCAAGTGGGATCCGCACACCCACCCGATCGTGACCGAAATGAAGGGTATCGTGACCTTCGTCGGCATGGAGGAGAACATCACCATCAAGCGCCAGACCGACGAACTGACCGGTCTGACCAACATCGAGGTGATGGATCCGAAGGACCGTCCGGCTTCGGGCAAGGACATCCGCCCGGCCATCAAGATGGTCGATGCCAATGGCAAGGAGCTGCTGCTGCCCGGTACCGACGTACCGGCCCAGTACTTCCTGCCGGCCAACGCGCTGGTGGGCGTGGCTGACGGTGCCGAGATCAACGTGGGTGACGTTATCGCACGTATCCCGCAGGAGACCTCGAAGACCCGCGACATCACCGGTGGTCTGCCGCGTGTTGCCGACCTCTTCGAGGCGCGTCGTCCGAAGGAGCCGTCAATCCTGGCGGAAATCAGCGGCACGATTTCGTTCGGCAAGGAAACCAAGGGCAAGCGTCGCCTGGTGATCACCCCGACCGACGGCAGCGATCCGTACGAGGAGCTGATTCCGAAGTGGCGTCACCTGAACGTCTTCGAAGGCGAACAGGTGAACAAGGGCGAAGTCATCTCCGACGGTCCGAGCAACCCGCACGACATCCTGCGCCTGCTGGGCGTCAGTGCGCTGGCCAAGTACATCGTCAACGAGATCCAGGACGTGTACCGGCTGCAGGGCGTGAAGATCAACGACAAGCACATCGAGACCATCCTGCGGCAGATGCTGCGCAAGGTCGAGGTGTCGGAAGTGGGTGATTCGAGCTTCATCAAGGGCGACCAGATGGAGCTGACCCAGGTGCTCGAAGAGAACGAGCGTCTGAGCACCGAGGACCGCTTCCTGGCCAAGTACGAGCGCGTGCTGCTGGGTATCACCAAGGCCTCGCTGTCGACCGAGTCGTTCATCTCCGCGGCGTCGTTCCAGGAGACCACTCGCGTTCTCACCGAGGCGGCGGTTACCGGCAAGCGCGATTACCTGCGCGGCCTGAAGGAAAACGTGGTCGTGGGTCGCCTGATCCCGGCCGGTACCGGTCTGGCCTACCACAGCGAGCGCAAGCGCCGCCGTGAGCTGGATAAGCCGGTCCGCGTGAGTGCCGATGAGGTCGAAGCGGCGCTGACCGAGGCGCTCAACTCGAGCGGTAACTGAGCACGGGCTCCGGAGACGGAGCCTGTCTTGACGGGGTACAGGAAGCTCTTTAGACTCTTGTACCCCTAATTTGGCGGGGCATTGGCCCTGCCATTTTTCGTTTGTGTCGAAAGACAACAGTGGAGCTAGTAGATGGCAACGATTAACCAGCTGGTACGCCAGCCGCGCAAGCGCGTCGTCGAGAAGAGCGACGTCCCTGCGCTGCAGAACTGCCCGCAACGTCGTGGCGTGTGCACCCGTGTGTACACCACCACGCCGAAGAAACCGAACTCTGCACTGCGTAAGGTATGCCGTGTTCGTCTGACCAACGGCTACGAAGTCGCTTCCTACATCGGTGGTGAAGGCCACAACCTGCAGGAGCACAGCGTGGTGCTGATCCGTGGCGGTCGTGTAAAGGACCTCCCGGGTGTCCGTTACCACACCGTGCGCGGTTCGCTGGATACCTCCGGCGTGAAGGACCGTAAGCAGGGTCGTTCGAAGTACGGCGCCAAGCGTCCGAAGTAATCAGAATTTCTATTTATTTGAGTCGATAAGAGTAAGGTCGGGCGTAACGCGAGCGTTACCGTTCCGGGCTAACCTGAAGACCGTTTGAGGGCTTATCAATGCCAAGACGTCGTGTAGCAGCCAAGCGTGAGATCCTCGATGATCCGATGTACGGAAGTCAGATCCTCGCCAAGTTCATGAACCATGTGATGGAAAGCGGCAAGAAGGCTGTGGCCGAGCGCATCGTTTACGGTGCCCTGGATACCGTCAAGACCCGCAAGAACAGCGACCCCCTGGAAATCTTCGAAAAAGCACTCGACGCCATCGCTCCGCTGGTCGAAGTGAAGTCCCGCCGCGTAGGTGGTGCGACTTACCAGGTTCCGGTCGAAGTTCGTCCTTCCCGTCGCAACGCCCTGGCCATGCGCTGGCTGGTGGACGCGGCGCGCAAGCGTGGCGAGAAGTCCATGGCCCTGCGCCTTGCAGGCGAGCTGTTGGATGCCTTCGAAGGCAAGGGCGCGGCGGTCAAGAAGCGTGAAGACGTGCACCGCATGGCGGAAGCCAACAAGGCGTTCTCGCACTACCGTTTCTAATTCCGCATCACTCAATTTGCGAGGGCTTTATGGCTCGTACTACAGCAATTAACCGCTACCGCAACATCGGTATTTGTGCGCACGTCGATGCGGGCAAGACCACCACGACCGAGCGGATCCTGTTTTACACAGGCCTGAGCCACAAGATGGGTGAGGTTCACGACGGCGCTGCGACCACCGACTGGATGGTGCAGGAGCAGGAGCGTGGGATCACCATCACCTCCGCGGCCATCACCACCTTCTGGGAAGGTTCCCGTCGCCAGTACGACAAGTACCGCGTGAACGTGATCGACACCCCCGGCCACGTTGACTTCACCATCGAAGTAGAGCGTTCGCTGCGCGTGCTCGACGGTGCCGTCGTGGTGTTCTGCGGCACCTCCGGTGTCGAGCCTCAGTCCGAAACCGTATGGCGTCAGGCCAACAAGTACGGCGTTCCGCGTATCGTCTACGTGAACAAGATGGACCGTGCCGGTGCCAACTTCCTGCGCGTCGTTGGTCAGATCAAGAACCGTCTGGGTCACACCCCGGTTCCGATCCAGATCGCCATTGGTGCGGAAGATAACTTCGAAGGTCAGGTCGACCTGATCAAGATGAAGGCTATCTACTGGAACGAGGACGACAAGGGCACCACCTATCGCGAGGAAGAGATTCCTGCCGAGCTGGTGGACCTGGCGAACGAGTGGCGCAGCAACATGGTCGAGGCGGCTGCCGAGGCCAATGAAGAGCTGATGAACAAGTACCTTGAAGAAGGCGACCTGTCGGCTGAGGAAATCAAGGCCGGTCTGCGTCTGCGTACCCTGGCCAGCGAGATCGTTCCCGCTGTCTGTGGTTCTTCCTTCAAGAACAAGGGTGTTCCGCTGGTTCTCGATGCCGTCATCGACTTTCTGCCGGCGCCGACCGAGATTCCTGCGATCCAGGGTGTTCACCCGGATCACATCGATGACGGTGACGCGGCTCCGAAGGACGAGCGCCACGCTGACGACAACGAGCCGTTCTCGGCTCTCGCGTTCAAGATCGCTACCGACCCGTTCGTGGGTACGCTGACCTTCGTTCGTGTCTATTCCGGTGTCCTGGAGTCCGGCCAGTCGGTCATCAACTCCGTCAAGGGCAAGAAAGAGCGCGTTGGTCGTATGGTGCAGATGCACGCCAACCAGCGTGAAGAGATCAAGGAAGTGCGCGCCGGCGACATCGCCGCTCTGATCGGCATGAAGGATGTCACCACTGGTGAAACCCTGTGCGATCCAGAGAAGCCGATCATTCTCGAGCGCATGGACTTCCCGGAGCCGGTCATTTCGGTGGCGGTAGAGCCGAAGACCAAGGCTGACCAGGAGAAGATGGGTATCGCGCTGGGCAAGCTGGCCCAGGAAGACCCGTCGTTCCGCGTCAAGACCGACGAAGAGACCGGTCAGACCATCATTTCCGGTATGGGCGAGCTGCACCTGGACATCCTCGTTGACCGCATGAAGCGCGAGTTCAACGTCGAGGCCAACATCGGTAAGCCGCAGGTTTCCTATCGCGAAACCATCACCAAGGACAACGTCGAGATCGAAGGTAAGTTCGTTCGTCAGTCCGGTGGTCGCGGTCAGTTCGGTCACTGCTGGATTCGCTTCTCGACTCCGGACGTGGACGACAAGGGCAACATCACCGAAGGCCTGGTCTTCACCAACGAAGTCGTGGGTGGTGTGGTTCCGAAGGAATACATCCCGGCGATCCAGAAGGGTATCGAAGAGCAGATGAAGAACGGCGTCGTCGCCGGCTATCCGCTGATCGGCCTGAAGGCGAGCGTGTTCGATGGTTCCTACCACGACGTCGACTCCAACGAGATGGCGTTCAAGATCGCGGCTTCCATGGCGACCAAGCAACTGGCCCAGAAGGGTGGTGGTAAGGTGCTTGAGCCGATCATGAAGGTCGAGGTGGTGACCCCTGAGGACTACATGGGTGACGTGATGGGTGACCTGAACCGTCGTCGCGGTCTGATCCAGGGTATGGAAGACACAGTTTCCGGCAAGGTGATCCGCGCCGAGGTGCCGCTGGGCGAGATGTTCGGTTACGCGACCGACGTTCGCTCGATGTCCCAGGGTCGCGCAAGCTACTCCATGGAATTCTCCAAGTATGCCGAGGCTCCGGCGAACATCGTCGAAGCTCTGGTTAAAAAACAAGGTTGATTCAGCCCTTTAGGTAAGAGGTTTACTGTCG
>NZ_QLAE01000059.1 GCF_005876855.1 Stutzerimonas nosocomialis
GGTTGGCGCGCTCGCCGCCTTCCTCGTCGTCTAGCCATTTCCCGTGCTTCTCGATGATCTCTGCCAGTTCTTCCGGTGTGTAGGTCTTCATGTGTTTGTCCTTGTCGGGGTTGTCATGCCACTTCATGCCGCGCTATCCGAACGAAGGTAGCCACCTTCGGAGCCCGCATAGGGCGCTGTGCGGGGCGATCTGCTGAGTTGAAGCCAGTGGCCAGGCAGAGCAGTACCATCAGCGGGGCGATGATTCCGCGCTTCATGGCCTCAAGGCACAGGCCACGGGTGGTGCGCTGCATGCCCAACTTGAACCGGGCGTCATCCAACTGCTTCGCCACGGTCGCGGGAGCGCAGCCCATGCGGCGTGCGATCTCCTTCGCGGTCATGTCGGATGCAGCCCAGAGTGTTGCTTCGAGCTGACGCGGGGCCAGGCCCTTGCCCAGTCGCCCCTGCCAGCCTGCTATCTGAATGGTGTCCATGTGGAGCTCCGTAAAGCGTTGTGCTGTATGGGTTGAGTGATCTGGCCGGCGCTTATCTCCGGCTATCGGCTACCTAGTGGCTACCCAGCGATTTGCGCTGCCAGCAGGCTGCGCATTCAGATCACTCACCGATACAGCCGGGGCGATTACCCCGGCGCTATCGTTCAACTCTCCGCGCTCACCTGCTGGGCTCTTGCGCGTTCCTTCATCTGGCTGTCAGGCCGGGGTTACTGGCCACCTCCGGCTGGGCTCAATCTCGCCGCTTCACACTGTGCCGGTACTGCGCCTCATCTTGGCTCCGGCAGGGAGTGCTAACTGCGCGTCTCGGTTGCTGCTGATTCCAGATGCATCAACAGGCCGATCCGGCATGGTGACCAGAGCCATGCGTGGGCCAGGTTCACTGGCGTATCAGTCGGTTTATCCACCATCGCTCAGGCTGTCGGCTCTCGCCGGACCTGTCGGGACTGAGTGGTGCAATCAGTTTTTAAAGAGCGTTTAGGCCTGGGCCAGGGCATCGCTGCCTGTGTTGCGCGCCGTGTTGCTTGGCGTTGAGGTAAATATCAACCAGAGGTTGATGTTTGTCAACAACCGGCAATTGATATTGCGCAGAAAACATCAACCGAGGGTTTTAACCAGGTGAGGGATGCGAAAAGGCCCGCTCAGGTGGCGGGCCGATACTCAGTGTTCCGTGCGGAGCCACCGGACATGAACGGATCCGTCCGGCCGATGGGTAAGGGCAACGCCTTCGGCCTGCTGGACCTCGTCCAACAGGCGCTCCCAGTCTTCCGGGTGGTCGTTTGGGTGTGGGGAAAGGTTTGCCTGGCGCTCGACCTGGGCGCGCGGCGTAGAGATGATGTGGTTCACGCGACGCACCAAGCGGTGATAGCTCGAGATTTGTCGCTGATGGGTAACGGTTTGAGCCTGAGTCCGATTCATGACTTCCTCCTTACTGCTGGATACCCATACAGTATCGGCCATAGAGAAAGCGACTCAAGGGGGATCCGACGTGTCAGCCTTTGGTATGTCAACAAACTGGACAGGTCAGGAAAGCGAGCACAAAAAAGCCCGCGCGGGGCGGGCTGGGGTTCCTAATACTGATCTCTAAATTTTTGTGCGAGGCGCGACAGCCACTGCATGAGCTTTTCATCTCGAGCCTTGGCGTGCGCATCTGGGTTGAACAGCGCAAGCAAGCAAAAATGGTTTTCTTCTATTTCGCCCTGCACGTAGACCAAGGCTATGTCGCTCGTTCTGTCCATCTGAGGAAGCCGCCGGGGAAAGCCGGCAGGATTGATGTGCATGTGCATTAGGCGGGCCTTATATGCCGCCGCCGGCTGTATGTACGGGGCATCACGGCCGAAGTAGTCGGGTAGCTCGTCGTTCTCTTTGTACGACCGGAAATCGCCAATGAGGTGATCGAGCAGACTCCTAAAAGGCTTCGCTGGCTCAGCGAAAAGCAGGTGCGTGTCTGGATGATATCGGACGATCGCTCTCATCCAGGGTGTTAGCCGACCATCTGCCAGATGTGGCGTGAACTATGATCGGCGATTGCGCTCAGGCCGCTTCGATTGATAGGGCTATCGACCGGATTAGCTGGAGGCTGGCACTGCCTTGCGACCGATACGATCTGGCTGACCCGACTCCTGATCGAGGCAAGCGCGCGCAAGTATTCCCGACGCTGCGCCGGTTCGCCTACGAAGTCATTGGACTGGCGGGTGTGGTTCTCTAGGCTTCTCAGCGTGTCGCCTAGCGCGATGAACGTTTGGACGTTCAACTGCCGTACGGTGGCGTGGTCGGTGATCATCTTTCTAAGCACCTCGTCCAGCAGCTCGCCCACATCGGCCGCGCTGGACCGTATTTCGTCAAGGACGCTAACGAACTGCTGTGTACTGCGGACGCTTGCCTGACCAGGCTTTTGCGTAGGTGATGACACGTAAGCCGCTTCAGCACCAACGACCAAGCTCAGAGCTGTGCTAACAGCCACACCGAGCCTTGTCAGTGCGCCGCTGATGCTATCGATGTTTGCCATGATTGCCTCCTCGCTAACGAGTGCTTTAGGCAGAGTATTCCCAACTTGGGATACTTGGAAGGGCGCGGGAGTATAGCGCCGCGCGCAACCGTAAACCAGACACAAGCGCTACAGCATAGACAATTACGAAAGCAATTCATCGCGAACGATGTTTATGCTCTTCGGCGCCTCAATGCTGACCGCAACCTGACGGCCGTCGAACTCACCGATGTGAATCGTGATGCCGTCGCGCAGCAGCTCGGCGAGCAGCTTCTCGGTGTCGACGCATGGGTCGATGGTGAGTCGAATGTCTTCGCCTTCCCGGCGGGTGAGGGTTAGGTATCCCATAGTGTCGCTTCCTTGCGGTGGTTTCGGGTTTCTCTAGAGCCGTACTTTGCTCGGCGCCACGATGTGCCCGACGTAGTGGATGGAATCGATCTGGTCAGCAGGGATTGTGCGGCGCCCGAACTGTTCATTCACGGATTGCACCACTACCTCTTCGTCTGTCGCCTGCAGCAGCTCCTTCAGCATGCACTCACCGTCACGCAAGCGGATCATCACGTACTCAAGCGGAACTAGTCTGTGGTTGGGCTCGATGATTGCAATCCAGCCGGAGCGGATTGCTGGGGCCATTGAGTCGCCCTTAAGCCGCAGTGCGTAGGCGCCAGGATCGCGAGAAGGTACGTCAACCACGCCGTCCGCTTCGTCCAGAGCGTACCAGTAGCCCTCGGTGCCCATCTGGGCCGTTCCGAGAATCTTTATCTCGCGGTAGGGGCTGGTGATCTCAGGGCCGGGCTCGACATTCGAAGCTTCGGCGCCGCCCCGCATAGGGCCTTCGCCGTACTCTAGCCACTGCGCATTCACTCCCAGCCAGGAGGCGAGGGGGCGCATGTTTTCTTTTTCCGGAATTGACTCTGCGCGAAGCCATTTGCTGGTGGCTTGGGTGGTTGTCTTGACCCCGACCGACTTTAGCCCATTGCACAGGTCAACGTTGCGCCCACGAGCCGCCCTGACCCCTTCCTTCTGGTCTAGGGCCTTGTTCAGGCGGGCCGTGAAAGCCTCTCGGATGTTTGAAGACGCAACCATAGGTTGATCATTGCATGCAGCTTGCGCAACTGTCAGTTGATCTCTAATATCAACTCGTAGTTGATAAGCGAGGTTGGTCATGGGCAATTCCATTGCAGATTACTCCTCAGCCGTGGCTTGGGCTGTGGACAAGGTAGGCGGCCCTGTCTCGGCCGCCAGGATATGCGGCGTAAGCCGTACGGCCGTTGATAAGTGGATTTCGAAGGGGGCGCTGCCTCGCACCGAATACACCGGCGAGTCGAGGCACGCGGAGCGCCTAGCTGCTGCCTCGGGCGGAGCGTTCACCGCAGAAGACCTGCTGCGTTCTTCCATCCCCTCGGGTAGCGCTGAGGCGGTCAACGCGGAGCAAGAACAACAGCCGAAGCCGGAAGGGTTCGTCGAGCGGCGCAGGCCCTGCGCCCAGGCTCACGCAGGCATCCGTACTGGTCGTCGCAGCACTGACGCCACAACGCGCGAGCGGATCCTCGCTTTGGCTGCTGCGAAGCGGGGCGAGTTGCCTGAGTGATTCGTGGTTCGACATGGCTGCTCATTCGTTAGCGATGAGCAAAGTCTAGGCAGAGGCAGCAGAGCAGCAAAGAGGGGCGGTAGGGCTGGGAAGATATCCAGTACTACAGGCACAAAAAAGCCGGGATTGCGGCCCGGCTTCTTCGACAGCGTTCGATCTAGGAACGAGGGAATTATGGACAACGTGATTCAGATTGGCAACACCCAACGGGGGTTCACCCGGATGGACAACAGCATCATGGATGCCTTGATGGCGATCGATCTGCCAGCGCGTGAGCTGAAGGTCGCTCTGTTCGTTGCCAAGGCGACCATCAACTTCCAGGCCGGCCCTGTTCGCATTTCCGCTGCAGAAGTGTCCAAGGCAACCAACATTCACCCTGACGTGGCTTCCCGCGCTATCAGCCATCTGCTGAAGCGTCGCGTGATCTTCCGTGAAGGCGGTGCTCGCGGTTCGATTGGCCTGTGCGATCCGAAAGAGTGGGTCTACTACGAATGTCCGAATCGCACCAACAAGTCCGATTCGGACCAATCCGCAGATGTCATCGAGATCGCGAGTCGGACCAAAACCGACGACTCCCTTCCTTATTCTAAGAACTTACCCCTAGTAACTGTTCCTTCGGAACAGATTACTGCCCCCCAAGGGGGCGAGCCCGCCCAGGTCGAGAAAGATTCCGGGGTTTCGTTCAACGGCGAGGACTTCCAGGTCAGCTCTGACCTGATTACCAAGTGGGCGAAAGCCTACGCACCGGTTGACGTCGAGACTGAGATTGTCCGCGCCGCCGCCTGGGCTTCCGCTAACCGGCCAAAGAAGGACTGGCGCCGCTTCCTGGTCAAGTGGCTGGGCAGCGCCCACCGCAAGGCTGCTGGCAACGTGAACGAGGCTGGCGTCCCGGTAGACCAGATCATCGACCTGTATCACCGCGTATGCCCGAACCTGCCGGCCGTTACTGTGAAGGCCGACAAAGCCCTTCGCAGCATGATCGTCGAGCGCTGGAACGAGGCTCCGGCCCACCAGAGCGGCAAAGGCTTCTGGCTCCCGTTCTTCGAGAAGGCCAACAACCGCAGCCAGGTTTTCTACCGCGGCCAGAACGTGGTGCCGCGCCTTGAGGCTCTGGTAAGCCGCGCCGTCTTCCGTGAAATCTCGGAGGCGCAGCAATGATCGAACTTCACAGCCTCGAAGCCGAGCACGGCGTCATCGGTGCAATGCTCAAGCAGCCGCACCTGATCGACGTCCTGAGCGATGACCTGTCGCCCGAAGCGTTCGCCTACGCCGACAACGCCGACCTTTATCGCCTGATCATGGAGCTGCACAACGACGGCGAGCCGGTTGACGCGATCACCCTTGGCGACCGCATGGCGGAGCTTCCAAGCGGCGCTCGGACCACGGCCTATGCCGGCGAAATCCAGTTCAACACGCCGTCCGCCGCCAATGCCAAGACCTACGCCAAGATCATCCGCGACCGAGCCGTGGCTCGCCAGATCGTCGCCGCCGCCGAGCGCATCCACGAGATCGCTCATGACCAAGCGACCGTCGAGGACAAGATCGCGCAGGTGCAGTCGACCATCCTTTCGCTCGGCACCGATGGCGGTGACGCCGAATGCCAGACCATGGCCGACATGTGGGCCGAGCACATCGAAGTGCTGCAGGTTCGCCTTGATCGTTTCGCCAAGGGCGAGGCAATGGATGGTCTGGGCACGGGCATTCCGGACCTCGACAAGTACACCCAGGGCATGAAGCCGGGCCAGATGATCGTCGTTGCTGGCCGTCCAGCCATGGGTAAAACCACGCTGGCCATGAACATCGCGGCCGACGTCGGCATCAACCAGCGCAAGCCGGTTGCCGTGATCAGCCTGGAGATGAGCAAGACCCAGCTCATGGACCGCCTGCTGGCTGCGGTGGGCGGCATCCCGCTGCCTTCCCTGAAGACTGGGGAGTGCAGCAGCGACTACAGCGCCGAGCTGGCAGCCGCAGGCCTGAAGCTGAGCCGGTCGCCGATCGTCGTATCTGACGTTCCGGTCATGACCATGGCCCGCATCCGTTCCATCGTCCGCCGCCAGAAGCATCGCATGGGCGGCATGGGCCTCGTGGTCATCGACTACCTGGGCTTGGTCGAGGGTGAGGGCGCTGGCCGCACCGAAGACGTAACCGTCATGTCGCGCCAGATCAAGCTGCTGGCCCGCGAGATGGAATGCCCCGTAATCATCCTGTCCCAGCTTAACCGCGGCTGCGAGTCCCGCCCGGACAAGCGCCCTGTCCTTTCCGATCTGCGTGAGTCCGGCGCCATCGAGCAGGACGCCGACATCGTGATGTTCGTGTACCGGGACGAGGTTTATCACCCGAACACCCAGGACAAGGGAATCGGCGAAATCCTGATCCGCAAAAACCGCGACGGCGAAATCGGAACTGTCCCGACCGCCTTCCAGGGCGACAAGTCCCGCTTTGTCCCGCTCGCCGCGCACGCCCGCAGCGGCAATGTCATCGAGGTGAACTTCTGATGAAAAGCCGCCGGACTGTATTCGAGCACAACGGCTACAAGCTGCGCTCCTACACCGAACTGATGTGGGCGCGCCTGATGGACGCCATCGACGTGTTCTACCTCTACGAGCCGGACCTGATCCAGGTCGAGGGCTGCAAATACCTGCCGGACTTCTACTTGCCGGCCGCTGACTTCTATCTGGAAGTGAAGGGCACATACCCAACGCCAGAAGAGAAGGCAAAGGCGGAGCAGGCGCACAAGGCGACAGGTTGCCCGGTTGTGTTCCTGATTTCTCGCCCCGAAAGCGACAAGAACGGCTTCATGAATTGCTGCATCCAGGCGCCCGGCGCCAAGGGCTGGATTGATATCTCCCTGCATGACCTCGACCAGATGTACCGCGTTGTCGCCGGCGAGATTCCATGGATCAAGGCGCTGATCTCTGTCCGTGAAGATGACTACGACTGGGTACGCCCGATCGGCGAAATCATGGACGAAGTGCTGCTTGAGATGGCAGGTCGCAGCTCAATGGAAAGCCATCTGCGCCTGGTGCACAAGCGGGTCAACGAAGAGCGCTCGTCCGTAGAACGCACAACCTCAATTGCCGAGCAGGGGCTGACCTGGTGGCGCAATCGCTACTTCCCTCGCGGTAACGACTACATCCGAATCGATGCGGCCGGGCAGAAGCACCGGGCGCTGGGAGCGACACGATGAGTCATGTCATTTTCGTCAGCTACGGCAACGATTCAATTGCCCTGATCCAGTGGGCGCACGAGCAAGCCCTGCGCGATGTGACGTGCCTTTACTCCGACACGGGCTGGGCTGCTGATTGGTGGCTGAATCGTGTGGAGATGGGCGAGGCTCTGGCTGCGTCCTATGGCTTCGCCACGGCGCGCACCGAGTCGGAGGGAATGCTAGCCCTGGTCCGGCGTAAGAAGGGCTGGCCAGCCGGTGGCGGCATGGGCTCTTTCTGCACGGCTGAGCTGAAGGTTTTGCCGGCTCTGGCGTGGCTTGAGGCTAACGACCCGGAGGGCGACGCCATCTGCATGACCGGTGTTCGTCGTGACGAAAGCGCACATCGCTCTGACGCTCCCGAGCATGTAGCTGAATCCCCCAGACATGGCGGTCGCGACCTATGGCAGCCGCTAGTCCGGCACACCGACACGATGCGAGACGAGCTGATCCTGCGCGCTGGCTGGGTTCCGCTGCCGCATCGGTCTATGGAGTGCTTCCCCTGCGTCAACGCCAACATCGACGACCTTCGGCTCCTGACTGAAGACCGTATCGAGCTGATTGACATCACCGAGCAGGAGCTTGGCCTTACATCGAAAGGCAAGCCGCGCGTCATGTTCCGCCCGGCACGACACAAGGGCGCCGTAGGCATTCGCAGCGTTGTCGAGTGGGCGTCCTGCCTGCGCGAACGCGACCAAATGGAAATGTTCGGGTCCGGCGCTGGCTGTGACTCCGGTTTTTGTGGGGGTTAACCAGATGTCCGATTTCAATGAAATGGCCGAAGCCCTGGAGCAGAGCCGCACCTGTCCCGAAGCCGGCGACAAGGCCGCTGCCTATCAGGTACTGGCAGAGATCAGCGGCGTGGCTGCTGTGCGCGCCCGTATGCAAGGCGAAGGTCGGCCGGACTGCCTCGATTGCGGCGAGGAAATCCTGCCGGCCCGGCGCAAGGCCGTGGAGAACGCCGTGCGCTGCAAGGAGTGCCAGGACGACCACGACAAGCGGGAGGGGCGGCGCGTATGAAAGGCGTAATCATCTCCCTCTGTGATCTGACCGGCGCCATGGTCGCGCCGTGGGTCGAGGCCGGCTACGAGGCTGTGCTGGTAGATCCGCAGCACGGCCGATACAGCAATGACGGACGCATCGAGCGTCTGCCCTGCACCGTGCTCGAGGCCGCTTGCCGGCTTGGCGAGATCATCCGCGGTCGTCGCGTAGTGTTCGTGGCTAGCTTCCCGCCCTGCACCGACGTGGCTATCTCCGGCGCTCGTTGGTTCGCTGCAAAAGCCGAGGAAGACAAGCACTTCCAGGCAAAGGCCGCTCTGGTTGCGGAGCAGTGCCGTATGGTCGGCCAGCTGTCCGGCGCGCCCTGGTTCTTCGAGAACCCGCGCAGCGTCTTCAGCACGATATTCGGGCCGCCTGGCCACACGTTCCACCCGTACCAGTTCACCAAGCTCTGCGCCGACGACAACTACGTCAAGCTGACCTGCCTTTGGGCTGGCGGTGGCTTTGAGATGCCGGACGAGTGCCGGGACTTCAGCCTGGGCGAGCCCGACAGCCGCATTCACTACGCAGCCCCAGGCCCGGAACGCGCCAACTTCCGCAGCGCCACGCCGAAGGGCTTTGCCCGGGCCGTGTTCGAGGCCAACGCCCCGCACCTGCGCCGGCAGCTGCATCTGTGGGAGGCCGCGTAGATGGCTGACACCAAGCGCAAGCCAAAGAAAGCCCGCCCGGTCTACTTCAGCGTCCGCCGCCTGGTCGATCCGTCGACCGGCGAGGAGGTTGGCGCCCTGGTCCCGCGCCATCGGATCGATCAGCGCCTCATGCGTGAGCGGAACTACCGCGTCGGTGACGAGCTGCGCGCCGACCTGAAGAAGCCGCGCAATGCCAAGTTTCACCGCCTGGTGCATGCGCTCGGCGGGCTGGTGGCTGACCAGATCGAAGCGTTTCAGGGTATGGGCTGCCACGACGCCATCAAGCGACTGCAGCGCGAGACGGGCATCTGCTGCGAGGTCCAGACGATCGACCTGCCAGGCATCGGCAAGTTGGACGTGTCGGTAGCCCAGTCGCTGGCCTTCGACGAGATGGAAGAGGGGGACTTCTACCAGTTGTGGCAGGGCATCTGCCGCCACCTGTGCGACCGCTACTGGCCTGGCATGACTGAAGAGCAGATCGGCCAAATGGTTGAGCTTATGCCGGAGGCCGCATGACCAAAGCCGAAAGCACCCACCTGTCCCGCGTCGCCTCTCTGGGCTGCATCGTCTGCCGGAACTTGGGCTATGGCGAAACGCCGGCAGCCTGCCACCACATCCGCGCCGGCCAGGGCATGAGCCAGCGAGCCAGCCACTTCGAAGTGATCCCGCTCTGCGGCGCGCATCACCAGACCGGAGGGCCCGGCGTCGCCATTCATGCCGGGCAAAAGACCTGGGAAGCGAAGTACGGCACCGAGCGCGAGCTGCTGGCTCAGGTTCGGCGCCTGCTGGGTATCGAGGTGGCCGCATGAAGCTCTGCCCCATCGACGCCACCCACAAGACAACCGGCTTCACGCTCGAGCAGCGCCTGTACTGCCACGACTGCCGCCAATACCACCCATGGCCACTAAAGGATGGCCAGCAACCACTCGTAAACCCCAGCCGAGCCGATAGGAGGCCGCAGCAGTGAGTCCAGAAATCCAATCCATCGTGGTCTTCACCGCGGCGTTTTTCCAGGTCTTCCTGCTCGGGCTGAACAGCAAGCTCCTGCGAGACGACAAGATCCCGGCCGGCTTCGTCGTGTCCTGGCTAATCACTCTGGCGCAGTTCGCCTACATCTGGTCGGTTGCCCACTCAGAAATCAGCACGGTTCCGTTCCTGCTGATCTCCGGCCTTGGTGGTTCGCTGGGCATCACGTTCGCCCAGTACTTCTACCGCTGGTACGACCGCAAATTCCACCGCAAGGGAGCCGCAGCATGAGCGAGAAGCCAACCAACCCGAAGGACATGATGGGCGTGATGAAGGCGCCTATGTCCACCGTCTCCGCGCCGGTAATGGCTGAAGTCGGCGTTGCCATGCTGGAAGGCGCCTTGAAGTATGGCCGCCACAACTATCGCGCCGTCGGCGTCCGCGCCTCGGTCTACTACGACGCCACGATGCGGCACCTGATGGACTGGTGGGAGGGGCAGGACATCGACCCTGACTCGGGCATGTCGCACATCACCAAGGCCATCACGTCGCTGGTCGTCCTGCGCGACTCGATGATCCAGGGCAACTGGAGCGATGACCGCCCGCCGCACTCGCCGGAGTTCTACGCCGAACTGAACCATAAGGTTGCCGCGCTGCGCGAGAAGTACAGCGACCGGTCGCCAGTCCACTACACGCAAGCGCACATGGCCGCCTCGTTCGGCCAGCAGAACACCATCGACTGCCGCACGGGCGCAGAGAAGGCGGAACTGGCATGAAGATCAGCGCAATCGACTTACAGGCGAGGCTAGGCGATGAAGTGCTCTGCGGCGAATGCTGGATTGAACTTGGCGGAATTGACTGCCGATGCTCGGGCGCTGATCGAAGCGGACAAGACGGCCTGCCTCATCCGGTGGAAGTGTCGCGGCCTGCCGGAGAAGGAGAAGCAGAGGCTCGGGCCGCAGTTGCTGGCAGCTGTTCCCGAGAGTGCGCGACCTGCCGTTGTGGCGGCGCTGAAGGCGAGGGCCGGTAAATGACTGCCATCGCCCTTCCATGGCCCCCGAGCAACAACACCTATTACCGACGCGTAGGCGCCAAGACGCTGATCAGCGCCAAGGGCCGCACCTACTGCAAGGACGTCACCGCGCTCTGCCAGGCGGCCGGCGTAAAGAAGATGGAAGGGCGCCTGCAGGTGGTTATCACCGCCTGCCCACCAGATCGCCGCCGCAGGGATCTGGACAACCTCTGCAAAGGATTGCTTGACGCACTGACCCACGGCGGAGCCTGGGAAGACGACAGCCAAATCGACCATCTGACCATCAAAAGAGGCCCTATCAAGGCCCAAGGGTGCGTCGAGGTGACCATTACAGAGATAGACGGGGAGGCAGCCTGATGGCCGCACGCAAGCACGACGACGAGACAATCAAGGCCGCGCTGTTCGGCCGCACGGTAGCGGAGGCTGCGCAGATCCTCGGGCTGCACGAGCGCAACGTCTACACCCACAAGGCGCGCCTGGCTCGCCAAGGGTGGAGCCCGGAGCACGACATGGTGAAGACGGTGCCGGACGGGTTCCACCTCAAGGGCACGTCAACGCTGTACGGCAAGGACGGCGAGCAGAAGCTGCAATGGGTCAAGTCGAGCATCGATCACGAGCGCCAGGCCGAACTGATGAAGGAGGCGGTCAAGGCGCTGGCTCTGGACATCAAGCCGGCCAAGGCGCTGCCGGCTCCGCTGCACACCCTCGCGCACCTGCTCAACTGCTACGTCATCACCGACTACCACCTCGGCATGAATGCCTGGGCGGAGGAGACGGGCGCAGCATGGGATATGAAGATCGCCGAGGACACGCTGGTCGGCTGGTTTGGCGCCGCCATTGCCCAGGCGCCTGACTCCCACACCGGCGTATTCGCTCAGCTTGGGGATCTGCTGCATTGGGATGGTATCCAGGCAGTCACCCCGACATCCGGCCACGTCCTTGACGCCGACACTCGGTTCCAGAAGCTGGTCCGCGTGGCAATCAGCGTCATCCGCCGCGTAACGGCCATGCTGCTGCAGAAGCACGAGCGCGTCGTCCTCCTGATGGCTGAGGGCAACCACGATCTGGCATCGAGCGCCTGGCTGCGTGAGCTGTTCGCCGCCCTGTACGCCGATGAGCCCCGCATTGAGGTCATCACCCGGCCCGATCCGTACTACTGCATTGAGCACGGCCGCACGTCTCTGTTCTTCCACCACGGCCACAAGAAGCGGATGGACTCGCTCGAAACGGTGTTCATCGCCAAGTTCCGCGAGGTCTTCGGCCGTACCAAGCACAGCTACGCGCACACCGGCCACCTGCACCACAACGTCCTACGCGAGACGAACACCATGCAGATCGAGCAACACCGCACCCTGGCCGCGCCAGACAGTCACGCAAGCCGAGGCGGGTGGATGAGCGGACGAGACGCCAAGGTCATCACCTACCACGCCGAGCACGGCGAAGTGGGGCGAATCATTGTGTCAGCCGACATGCTCAAGGGGGAAGCAGCATGAAGAGCGCCGAAGAGCTTTTGACCCAATGGGGCATCTGGGTATGGCAGAAGACAGGCGTGCCCCGGTACGTCTCTCCGATGCTGGCCATCATGCGCGACAACGTGCCGTGCACTCACGCGCCAGATGCTGCGATCACTGACGAAGAGGCAGAGACGGTATCGGCCGTGGTCGCCCGCCTGCAGCAGCGCTATCCCGAGGCTTCGGAGGCCGTGCACCTGTACTACTGCTACAACCGCACCATGGAGCAGATCGGAAAGCAGCTGGGCAAATCCCGCCACCAGGTGAAGGACATGCTGAGCCGAGTGCACGGATACGTCGAGTCGGAGTTTGATCGACGAATGGCAGCTTAATTTACATGTCGCACCTGTTGACGTGTTAACGCCGATCTGGCAATCTGGCACAAATTGCGGTTTTACCGCTTCAGAAGAGCCCGGCCATTGAGTCGGGCTTTTTTGTGCCTCAGTTTCGGGCGGAACCTGGCTGACGAAGGCCTCGCCATCCTGCGCCCATCAAACACCACGCCGTGCGACGGCAAGCGCTGCCAATACTCGTGTCATCCAATACAGCGCACCTAATCCCCGGCCTGCTTGCAATCGGCTGCGCGCCACACGCAGCACACTGCGCGACCTGATAACAGGTATCGCCCTGCAGACGTGCGGGGAGTCGGGATCTACACCTTTTGGCCTCGCCTAGTGCGGGGCTTTGTTCTTTCTGGAGGCTGCATGTTCACCGTCAAGGTTTACACCGACTACGGCTACTTCCAGTACGAAGTGAAGGAGATGACCTCAGCGATCGAGCATGCCCAGCTCATCATGGAGCGTGGCGTCTATCGCCGATCCAACGAGCGCGGCGAAGTCGAGTTTCACAAGGTCATCAAGACCAAAGTGTGCGGCGAAGGCCTTGCATCCGAATACCCGGACACGTTCAAGCGGACGTAGCCGAAACCCTCTTCCGGCCCCATGCCTCTGACTGCTTCCTTGCTCCCTGGCGGATAGCGACAGGCATGTGAGGCCGGACCTATCAACTACCCCATGCGGGATAACCGAGATGTCAAAAATGCCTGACCGTCCAGAGACATGGCAGGCCGTGCTCGCATGGCTGCAAGTAATCGCCCCCAGCGTTTACGCATTCTGCCTTTCCGTAACGATCGCGATTGTTCGGGTCATCCACGGCGGCGGCACGAAGCGGCAGATGATTCTCGAGGGCGCGCTGTGTGGATTCGCCACGCTGACTCTGGTCCCGCTGCTCGAATACTTCGGCCTGCCCCAGTCGATGGCTACGTTCGTTGGCGGATCGGTTGGCTTCCTTGGTACTGAAAAGCTCCGTGACCTGGCTATCCGGTTCGGGGAGAAGAAGGCGGGCGTATGAAGCGCACGGCCTGGCGCATCGTCTTCGCGTCCTGCATGGTAACAATGTGCGTGCTGGGCTGGGCAGTGGTCGAGCTGATCCGCTGGCTTGGTTCGCTGATGGCCTGCGCCTGATTACACGTCGAGCAGATCCGGCGCAATCCCAAGCGCCGCGGCGATCTTCTCTCGAGTTGCCTTGCGCGGCTTCGCTGCTGCTTCTTGCTGGGCATAGGCCGACTGGCTGATCCCGAGGCGCTCAGCCATCTGCATTTGGGTCAGCCCAAGATGACGACGCCAGGCCCCAATAGGCGTCATGCCTTCCTTGACCATATAGCCGACCACCTCGTTAGGGACCAGATCCTCCTGGGGATGGCTGGCAACGTACTCGGCGTAAGGGATGACCACGAAGGCCGGAGTTCCATCCGGCCCGTTGATGATCTGCACGTTAGTAGGTGTGTTCATCGCGCTTCTTCACCTCTTCGATGTTGACGATCTTGATGCCGCCGTCCCAGTCGAACATGACCCGGTAGTTGCCTACCCGCAGGCGGTAGCCGTACTGGTGGTTCTTCAGGGCTTTGACGTTCTGGGTGTTCGGCATGTGGGCGAGGGCCTGGGCGGCGTCATAGATCTTGGCCTGATCAGGCTTGGCTACCTTGCCGAGCTGCTTAACCGCTTTCCGTGTCCAGTTGATCTTGTTCATGCTGCCCTCGCTGTCCATGGGGTGCATTATAAGTATTCGTATAAGTATAGGCAAGCAAAATACCGGGGAAATATCTCCGGAATGCTTATATATGACTTCTAGGAATCAGCGCGATGGATCGGAACCATGCCAAGAGCGATAGGGGTGTGCCTTTGCCCCCGCCATGTCGTCTTGTTTGCATCGCATGTGGTGACATCACCGCTACCGGGCAGCACACCCATATCCTGTGTCGACTGAGTGAGTGGCTGAGGAGGAATGATGCCCGTCAGGCCACCAAGGGTGTGCGCAGAGCCCGGCTGTAAGAGGCCGACAGTGTCAGGCGCCCACCGCTGCCAGCAGCACAAGGCGCAGGCCGACCTCCGCAGAGAAGGCCAGCGTAAGACGGTGCATCGCCAGTACAACGAAAGGCGAGACGAGTCGGATAGCTTCTACAAGACCGAGCGCTGGAAGAAGCTCAGCGCGTACTACCGCAAGGTCCATCCGATTTGCGAAGAGTGTGAGCGGGCGGCCAGCGACATCACGGACCACATAAAGGCGTACAAGACGCACCCCGAGCTCGGCCTAGACTGGGAAAACCTGCGCGCACTCTGCAGGCCATGCCACAACCGCATAGGGGAGCGAGTAGGTCTTAAGGCTCTACCCGGCTGTGACTGATCGGGTGGGGAG
>NZ_QLAE01000060.1 GCF_005876855.1 Stutzerimonas nosocomialis
GCCTGAATTAAGCCGACCCGCGAAGCGGGTTCGGCTTGAATGAATAGTTAGCGCGCAGTGGTGAACTGTTGCTCGGTCCCTAGCCGCATCATTAGAGACCAATGGCTTGTCAACGCTTCGAAGACCGCCCAAACATACTCACCGTTCTCATGCGGAAACACTGCGGGCGGCCACCAATCATTGAAGCAGCCGTTGCCGCCGAGAGGAACAGCGTGAAATGGTCAAGTGCGGCAACACTGTTGCGTTTCTCGAGCGCAGCTAGGCAATCCCGAACATGGCTCAGTGACGAGGCTTTGTAGCCATGGTCATCGCAAAACTTAAGCAACGCTGCCGTCGCACGGCGTTGCACTTCAATGTGCGGTGATGTCATTTTTTCTGCGGCCTAACGCCGAAGCTCACGCGCGGCGAAGCCGTCGCGTGGAGCGCCTAGTTGGACCGCGCTCAGCATCGAGCGTGCCTTTGGGCTTCTTCAAGGTGGCTGACATGTATCTCAGTTCCACCTATATCTATCTTGGTTTCCAACCGGCCCGACTGCACCAGCATTGCTGCCGCGCGCAGTATTAGCGGCAAATTGCTATCGAATATTTCGGGAAACATGCGACTGCTTCGGTGCAATACCGGTGAGGCCAAAGTAGTACCGGAGATACTGAAGCGATGCTCAACACCTCCGACCTTCGCGTCGAAATACATGCCCCAACCTTTCTCAGCTGTGGACGATACAAGGGTAGCCACTTCAGTCACATCTGCTCCTTTCTCGCAGTCCAACGTTTGGTTAAGGGGCGGGCTTTAGCCCGTCCCAGTGAGCGCAGCGAACGGTTTGAACCACTAGTTAGGGTTCATGAGGCTGCCTGCGCAGTGCCGCTATTTTAGTACCGATAAGGCCTAGAATAACTACTGATAAAAAATGAGCAATACCAATCCACGCCTGGGCAGGTTCGCTGAGAGCGTAGGTTGCCATGGCAATAATTCCAGTTGCAGTTAAGCCATGATAGTAAGGAAGTTGTTTGGATTTTTTCGCTGCTATATAGCTAGTAATGGTGGGGATGTATATAAAGTAAACAGCTGTCATGATTGTTGAGGCGGCAACGTACAAGCTAGTATTTTTGGAGTAGTTAAGGGCAGTGATTGTTAGTAGCATAATTGCGAAAGGTACAAGGCAGCCAATGGCGAAAGCAGCTACTAAAGACTTAAAATCAAAATACTTCAATTTTCACCTTTTTTTAAGAGGTAGGTTACTTCTAACGATTAAGCTAAGGGGCAGGCTTCAGCCTGTCCCAGTGAGCGAAGCGAACGATTTGAGTGCTGTAATGGACTCTCCCCACACCACGTTTCTTCTATAACACCGTGGTGACTGTTCGCTGGGAGAGGTGCGATGAAACGCATAGCGGTTGATTTGGCCAAGTCCGTTTACCAGGTTGCCGAGAGTGTCCAGGTCGGCCGGGTGGATTGGCGCAGGCGGCTCGATTCCGGAGCATTTGCGCGATATGTACAGGAGCAGATCGAGCCTGTCGAGTGGGTGATGGAAGCCTGTGGCACGGCTCACCATTGGGGCCGGTTGATGCTTGAGCGAGGCCATCACGTGGTCTTGTTGCACCCTCGCTATGCGCGCCCGTACCGCCGCCGTAACAAGACCGATCGCAACGACTGCGACGCCATCCTGGAAGCGGCGCGCTGCCAAGGGATCCGCCAGGTTCCAGTAAAAAGCGTGCAACAGCAGCAAGTGCAACAACTTCACAAGCTGCGCGAGGGCTGGAAGAAGTCCCGTGTGCAGCGCATTAACCTGCTACGCGGCATCCTGCGTGAAGCAGGGATTGAAGCTCCGAGCGGCATCCAGTCCTTTCTGCGCCAAGCATGCGAGCTGATCGAGCGACCCGAAGTGCAGCCACTGCGCGGTGCGCTGCAAGTGGTACTTGCCGAGATCAACTTATATGAGCAGTCGATGCGCGAGTGCGAAGAGCAACTGGCCCGCTGGCACGCCGACGATGAAGTCGTGCACAAGCTGGATGAAGTAAGTGGCATCGGCCTGCTGACAGCCAGTGCGTTGAAAACCGCAGTCGGCAAACCCGAGCGCTTCGCCAGTGGCCGACACCTGAGCGCCTGGCTGGGCATGACGCCGAACGAATACAGTAGTGGCGAGCGTCGCAGGCTTGGACGGATCAGTTGCAAAGGCAACGTCTACGTCCGCACCTTGTTCATCCATGGCGCGCGAGCCGCGCTGTTGGCAGCCAAACGCTGCAGGCGCGAACACCTGAAAGGCTGACTCGACTACAGCGTTGGGCCTTGGACACAGCCGACCGCATCGGCCACAACAAAGCCGCCGTGGCGCTGGCGAACAAGCTGGTACGGATCTGCTGGGCGGTGTGGTGCCATGAGCGGCGGTTCAGCGGTAACTGGCACAGCACAAAGCCCGCCTAACGGCGGGGTCAACAATGAAGTGAGTTTCTAGTGGTTGTGGTGAGAAGCGAGACTGTCGGAACAGGCGAGTCCTGCAGCAGAGCAAGGCCGATAACAATGATGATCTTTGTGATCGCTTGAACGCTTGGCCCCTGCTGCGCGAACTACAGAATGGCCAGGGCAGTGCCCAGTAAAGGCCGGATATACGAATGCAACCGCGCTGACGACAGAATCAAAAAGCTGTTCCTCACCGCTTGTGGGGAGAGTCCATATACACTAGTTAGGTTTCACAGGTTACCTAAGCTGGCTACCCATGAAGAGATTCTTTCGTATTTTTCGAATCGAGAATGACTAAATAGCAGTGCAGGTAGAAATAAAGTACAGCCCAAGATAAAGCCGATCAGAGCCCCTGCCACTGAACCGATAAGGGCCATAACCGAACCAAATGTTAAAAACAACACTCCGGTTAATGCATAACCTTTACGGGAGCGGGCTTGGTCAGGGTAGCGACTGAGCATGTGATACCTAACTATAATTAGACGTCACCTGACGCATAACACGCCGGACACGTCTGACGGATAACACCCGTGCCATTTTCTGTGCACGCCCCTAGGGTAGGCGCTCCAGAGGAGCGTTGACGGTATAAGGGAGTTATACGTCATGGCAGGGAGGCCAAGATTGTTGGATCAAGTACGTGAGCAGATTCGCCTGAAACACTACTCGATACGGACTGAGCGTGTCTATTGCGAGTAGGGTCAAGCGGTTCATCCGGTTCCATAAGTATCGACACCTCTCGAAATGGACGCAGGTGAGGTCGAAAGTTTTTTGTCGCACCTCGTGGTCGATAAGGATGTTTCAGCCTCGACCCAGAACCAAGCGCTTGCAGCGTTTTTGTTCCTCTATAAGAAAGTACTTGGTCAAGACTTGCCTTGGCTGGGGGAGGTGGTGCGAGCCAAGAAGCCCACCCGTTTGCCTGTCGTGCTCACCATCGATGAAGTCCAGCGGGTCCTTGAAAACCTTGACGGCGATCCGTGGTTGGTCGCGAGCCTCCTGTACGGGACGGGCATGCGCCTGATGGAGGCGGTTCGGTTAAGGGTCAAGGACATTGATTTCGAAAAGCGGGAAATCACGATACGGGACGGGAAGGGGCAGAAGGATCAAGGACTGTATTGCCGGCTCGGCTGGTGGGGCACTTGGAATTGCAGCTAGTTCAGGTGCGGCGGCAGCATCAGGCCGAGATTGAGCGAGGGCGTGGCGACGTCCATCTTCCCGACGCGCTGGCGCGCAAATACCCTAAAGCACCGTGGGAATGGGGCTGGCAGTACGTTTTTCCAGCCGCCGACCTCTCTACTGACCCCCGCAGCGGCGCCGTCAGGCGGCACCATTTCAACGAGCAGCGTCTGCAGCGCGCATTCAAGCGCGCCGTTCGAGCCGCGAACATCGTGAAGCTGGCTACGCCTCACAGGTTACGGCACAGCTTCGCTACCCATCTGCTCGAGAGCGGCCAGGGCATTCGCACGCTGCAGGAGCTGCTAGGGCATGCGGACGTTAAAACGACGATGATCTACACCCATGTACTCAACCGGGGCGGCCTGGCGGTGTTGAGCCCGCTCGATCGGATGTGACCACCCCTTACAACTGACTTATTCGTCGTCCGCGTCTGCTTCGAAAGCGTCGAGGCAGACGAGGCGGTGGCCTTCGAGCAGCCAGCTGTTGTCAGAGGCCTGGTGCTCGGCCTCCATCACGCTGTTGTAGCTGAACTGCCAACGTTTGCGTTCCCGGCCGTCGATGGCTTCGATCGTGAGTACGATCGCCTCGCTTTCGAAGGCACGGTTTTCTTCCGCGGCGGCGTCGGCTTCGTCGAGCAGTGCGTCATCGAGGGTGAAGGCCGAGGCATGCAGGCCGTCGATGACGAGCATGCTGGCGGTTTCGAGCTGGTCCAACAGGTACGGAGTCGGTGTCGTCATGGTGAACTCACAGGGCGGCGGGGCGTGCTGAAGAGGGACTACCCCTGAGGCCGCACCGCCTGGCCGGGGGTTGTCGGTTGGCCAGGCGGCGGGGCGTCAGGTGTCGTAACCCAGGTTAGGCGCCAGCCAGCGTTCGGTCACGGTGAGGTCCTGGCCTTTGCGGGCGGTGTAGCGTTCGGCCTGGTCTTTGTCGATCTTGCCGACGGCGAAGTACTGCGCCTGGGGATGGGCGAAGTACCAGCCACTCACCGCGGCGGTGGGGAACATGGCGTAGTGTTCGGTGAGCGTGACCTGGCTGATGCCGTCCGCATCGAGCAGCTCGAACAGGGTGCCTTTTTCCGTATGGTCGGGGCAGGCGGGGTAACCCGGCGCCGGGCGGATGCCCTTGTACTGTTCCTTGATCAGTTCCTCGTTGCTCAGCTGCTCGTCCGGCGCGTAGCCCCAGTGATGCTTGCGCACCTCGGCGTGCAGCCATTCGGCGCAGGCCTCGGCGAGGCGGTCGGCCAGCGCCTTGACCATGATCGAGTTGTAGTCGTCGCCCTTGTCCTGGTAGGCCTTGGCCACTTCTTCGGCGCCGATGCCGGCAGTGGTGATGAAACCACCCACGTAGTCGGTGACGCCGCTGTCCTTTGGCGCGACGAAGTCGGCCAGTGAGAAGTTGGGCTTGCCATCGGGCTTGATGGTCTGCTGGCGAAGGTGGTGCAGGCGGGCCAGGGGCTGGCCGTCGTCGGCATAGACTTCGATGTCGTCATCGTCGACCTGGTTGGCCGGCCAGAAGCCGAACACGGCGCGTGCGCGGATCAGCTTCTCGTCGATCAGCTTCTTGAGCATCGCCTGCGCGTCGGCGAACAGGGCGGTGGCCGCTTCTCCCACCACCTCGTCGGTGAGGATGCGCGGGTATTTGCCGGCCAGGTCCCAGGAGATGAAGAAGGGCGTCCAGTCGATGTACTCGGCGAGCACGTTCAGGTCGATGTCGTCGAGTACTTTGCGCCCGGTGAAGCTCGGCCTGACGGGCTCGTAGGCGGCCCAGTCGAACTTCGGCTTGGCGGCGATCGCCTGGGCGTAGCTCATGCGCTCGGTGCGGGCGCCACGGTTGGCGGTGCGCTCGCGGATCACGGCGTACTCTTCGCGGGTCTTGGTGACGAATGCCGGCTTGAGCTCCTTGGAGAGCAACGTCGTCGCCACGCCCACCGCGCGGGAGGCGTCGGTGACGTACACCACCGCGTCGTTCTTGTAGTGCGGGTCGATCTTCACCGCCGTATGGGCCTTGGAGGTGGTGGCGCCGCCGATCATCAGGGGCAGGGTAAAGCCCTGGCGCTGCATCTCCTTGGCGACATGGACCATCTCGTCCAGCGAGGGGGTGATCAGGCCCGAAAGTCCGATGATGTCGCACTTCTCGGCGATCGCGGTCTGCAGGATCTTTTCGGCGGGCACCATCACGCCCATGTCGACGACGTCGTAGCCGTTGCAGCCGAGCACCACGCCGACGATGTTCTTGCCGATGTCGTGGACGTCGCCCTTGACCGTGGCCATGAGAATCTTGCCCTTGGCTTCGGGCTTGTCGCCTTTTTCCGCTTCGATGAAGGGGATCAGGTGCGCCACGGCCTGTTTCATGACGCGGGCTGATTTCACCACCTGGGGCAGGAACATCTTGCCCGAGCCGAACAGGTCGCCGACCACGTTCATCCCGGCCATCAAGGGCCCCTCGATCACCTCGATGGGGCGCGCGCACTGCTGGCGGCACTCTTCGGTGTCCTCGACGATGAAGGCGGTGATGCCCTTGACCAGCGCGTGTTCGAGGCGCTTGTCCACCGGCAGCGATCGCCACTCTTCGGTCTCGGCTTCCTTGACGCTGCCGTCGCCCTTGTACTGGTCGGCGATGGCGAGCAGCGCCTCGGTGCCGTTGGGCGTGCGGTTGAGCACCACGTCTTCGACGGCGTCGCGCAGCTGCTTGGGGATCTCGTCGTAGATATCGAGCTGCCCGGCGTTGACGATGCCCATCGTCAGGCCGTTCTTGATCGCGTAATAGAGGAATACCGAGTGGATCGCCTCACGTACCGGGTTGTTGCCGCGGAACGAGAAGGACACGTTGGACACGCCGCCCGAACTCAGGGCGTAGGGCAGGTGGTCGCGGATGTAGGCGCAGGCGTTGATGAAGTCGACCGCGTAGTTGTTGTGCTCCTCGATGCCGGTGGCGACGGCGAAGATGTTGGGGTCGAAGATGATGTCTTCGGGCGGGAAGCCGACCTCGTTGACCAGGATGTCGTAGGAGCGCTGGCAGATTTCTTCCTTGCGCGCCTGGGTGTCGGCCTGGCCGGTTTCGTCGAAGGCCATCACCACCACGGCGGCGCCGTAGCGCTTGCACAGGCGGGCGTGGTGCTTGAAGGCTTCGACGCCTTCCTTCATGGAGATCGAGTTGACGATGCCCTTGCCCTGGATGCACTTGAGGCCGGCCTCGATCACCTCCCACTTGGAGGAGTCGATCATGATCGGCACGCGCGAGATGTCCGGTTCGCCGGCGATCAGGTTGAGGAAGGTCACCATGGCCTTCTTCGAATCCAGCATGCCCTCGTCCATGTTTATGTCGATCACCTGGGCGCCGGCTTCCACCTGCTGCAGGGCGACTTCGAGGGCTTCGCTGTAGTTCTCTTCACGGATCAGCCGGGCGAACTTGGCGCTGCCGGTGATGTTGGTCCGCTCGCCGACGTTCACGAACAGCGAGTTGCGGTCGATGGTGAACGGCTCCAGGCCCGACAGGCGGCAGGCCCTGGGGATGTCCGGGATCGCGCGGGGCGGGTACTTGGCGACCGCTTCGGCGATGGCCTGGATGTGAGCGGGCGTGGTGCCGCAGCAGCCGCCGACGATGTTCAGGAAACCCGATGCGGCGAATTCCTCGACCACGGCGGCCATTTCCGCCGGCGTCTCGTCGTATTCGCCGAAGGCGTTGGGCAGGCCGGCGTTGGGGTGGGCGGAGACGTGGGTCTCGGCCTTGTTGGCCAGTTCTTCGAGGTAGGGGCGCAGGTCTTTGGCGCCAAGGGCGCAGTTGAGGCCCACCGAGATCGGATTGGCGTGGCGCACCGAGTTCCAGAACGCTTCGGTGGTCTGACCGGAGAGGGTGCGGCCGGAGGCATCGGTGATGGTGCCGGAGATCATGATCGGCAGTTCGACGCCGAGCTGCTCGAAGACTTCCTGCACGGCGAAGATCGCCGCCTTGGCGTTGAGGGTGTCGAAGATCGTCTCGATCAGGATCAGGTCCGCGCCGCCTTCGATCAGGCCGCGGGTGGCCTCGGTGTAGTTCTCCACCAGCTCGTCGAAGGTGACGTTGCGGTAGCCGGGATTGTTCACGTCCGGGGAAATGGAGCAGGTGCGGCTGGTCGGGCCGAGCACGCCGGCGACGAAGCGCGGCCGGTCGGGGGTCTCGTCGGTTTTGGCGTCGGCCACCTGGCGGGCGAGGCGGGCGCCTTCGACGTTCAGCTCGTAGACCAGCTCCTCCATGCCGTAGTCGGCCTGGGACACGCGGGTGGCGTTGAAGGTGTTGGTTTCCAGGATGTCCGCGCCGGCATCCAGGTAGGCTTTCTCGATGGCGCCGATCACGTCCGGGCGGCTGAGGATCAGCAGGTCGTTGTTGCCCTTGACGTCCTGCGGCCAGTCGGCGAAGCGCTCGCCGCGGTAGTCGGACTCTTCCAGCCGGTAGCTCTGGATCATGGTGCCCATGCCGCCGTCGAGAATCAGGATGCGCTGGCTCAGCGCTTGCTGGAGGGCCTGAAGGCGAAGGCTGCGGTCGGACATTGCATACTACCTGGGAAGAGCGGATCGAAGGGCGGCGATCATAGCAAACTGAGCCGCAGACAGGGCCTGGCGAGGATTGCCATGAATAGCGCTCATGTTGCTCGACGGCCGTGCATCCGCCGTATTGCGGCCCCTCGGAACGCGCCGAGCGTGCGGCTTCTTACCCGACCAAAATGCTAGGACTTTATCTGTCCGGCTCGATTGACGTACACTGGCGGCATCTTTGCGAGGACTGGACATGAGCGCGATTACCATCACTGAAGCGGCACACGATTATCTCGCCGAGTTGCTCTCGAAGCAGAACACCACCGGCATCGGCATCCGGATCTTCATCACCCAGCCGGGCACTCCCTACGCGGAAACCTGCATCGCCTATTGCAAGCCGGGCGAAGAAAAGCCCGAAGACACCGCGCTGGCACTGAAAAGCTTCACCGCCTGGATCGACAACGTCAGCGAACCCTTCCTCGAAGATGCGGTGGTCGACTACGCCACCGACCGCATGGGCGGCCAGCTGACCATCAAGGCACCGAACGCCAAGGTGCCGATGGTCAACGAGGACAGCCCGCTCAACGAGCGCATCAACTATTACCTGCAAACCGAGATCAACCCTGGGCTCGCCAGCCACGGCGGCCAGGTGACCCTCGTCGACGTGGTCGAAGAAGGCGTCGCGGTATTGCAGTTCGGTGGCGGTTGCCAGGGCTGCGGCCAGGCGGACGTCACCCTCAAGGAGGGGATCGAGAAGACCCTGCTCGAGCGGATTCCCGAACTCAAGGGCGTGCGTGACGTGACCGACCACACCAATCGCGAAAACGCCTACTACTGACGAACCCTTCTGTGAACGGGGCGACGGTTGCCACCGCCGCCCCGTTCGTTCGTCTGGAATCCGGCCAGACCTCTCATTCCGATACGCTCGATTGGTGTCAAAATGGCATCATTCTGTGCAGGACAGGCCGCCAGTGGCGATTGTCCTGCATGCCAGGGCCGAACCGGTGTAACGAGAACTGAGCTGATGTCCGCCATTTCCCTGCTGATCTGCGACGATTCCTCCATGGCGCAAAAGCAACTGCTGCGCGCCCTGCCGGAGGGGTGGCCGGTGCGCGTCAGCCAGGCCGCCGACGGCCGGGAGGCGCTGGCGCGCATCCGGGAGGGGGACATCCAGCTCGTGTTGCTCGACCTGACCATGCCGGAAATGGATGGCTACGAGGTGCTGCAGTGCCTGCGCGACGAAGGGCACAGCTGCAAGGTCGTGGTGATTTCAGGCGACGTCCAGGCCGAGGCCGTGCGCCGGGTGTTGAGCCTCGGGGCGCTGGCGTTCCTGAAGAAGCCGGTTGCCGCCGAGGAGTTGCAGCAGACCCTCGAGAAACTGGGGCTGCTTGGCGAATCCGCGATGGGCGGAGCCGGTGTGCCGGCGTCGCTGGAGAATTTCCGGGTCAGCTTTCGCGATGCGTTCCGCGAGGTCGTCAACGTCGCCATGGGACGCGCGGCGGCGCTGCTGGCACGGGTGCTGGGCGTGTTCATCCAGCTGCCGGTGCCGAACGTCAACATCCTCGAGGTGAGCGAGCTGCACATGGCGCTCTCCGACGCCGCACAGGGCGAGAAGCTCACCGCGGTGTGCCAGGGCTACATCGGTGGCGGCATCGCCGGCGAGGCGCTGCTGATCTTCCACGACTCCGAAGTGTCGGACATGGCGCGCCTGATGGGCCTGCGCGACTACCGCGACATGGAGATGCTGCTCGATCTGTCCAGCCTGCTGATCAGCGCCTGCCTGTCGGGCATCGCCGAGCAGGTCGACGTGGTGTTCTCCCAGGGCCATCCGCAGGTGCTCGGCCAGCACGCCGCCATCGACGAGCTGATTCGCGTCAACCGGCAGCGCTGGAAGAAAACCCTGGCCGTGGAAATCAGCTACAGCCTGGAAGGGCATGACATTCACTTCGACCTGCTGCTGTTGTTCACCGAGGATTCGGTGGCGCTGCTGTCGCGCAAACTCGCCTACCTCATGGACTGATCATGGCCCACATCCAACTCGACGAGTTGCACTCGCTGCTGGCGATCATCCAGAGCATCGATGTCGGCGTCGTGGTGCTCGACCGCGATTACCGGATCGAAGTCTGGAACACCTTCATGGAAAACCGCTCGGGCATCCTGCCGGCGGTGGCGCGACGCCAGCTGTTCTTCGAGGTGTTTCCCGAAGTGGATGCCGCCTGGTTCAGGCACAAGTTCGAGAGCGTGGCGACGCTCGGCACGCCGGCCTTTTCCACCTGGGAGCAGCGCCCCTATCTGGTGCGCTTCAAGAACTACCAGCCGATCACGGGGCTGGAAGAATTCATGTACCAGAACATCACGATGATGCCCCTGCGCGGGCTCGACGGCAGCATCGAGCACATCTGCGTGGTGATCTACGACGTGACGGACGTGGCGGTGAACCGGCGTCAGCTGCAGGCCGCCAATGAGCAGTTGCAGCGCCTTTCGAGCACCGACCGGCTGACGGGGCTGTACAACCGTGGCCACTGGGAAGAGATGCTCCGCGTGGAGTACGCACGCCACCGTCGCTACGACTCGCGGGCGTCGCTGGTGATCTTCGACATCGACCATTTCAAGCGCATCAACGACACCCACGGCCATCCGGCCGGGGATCAGGTGATCCGAAGGGTGGCCGAGTGCGTCCGCGAGAACATCCGCGATTCGGACCTGGCCGGGCGCTACGGGGGCGAGGAGTTCGTGGTGCTGCTGCCCGATACCGACAAGAAGGGCGCGTTGATCTTCGCCGAGCGCATGCGGGCCTGTATCGAGGCGCTCTGCGTGGTGCACGACGGCACCGAGATCCGTTTCACCATCAGCCTCGGCATCGCCGACCTGAGCCAGCCCACCACGGGCTATGCGCAGCTGATCGAATGGGCCGATCAGGCGCTCTACGCCTCCAAGACCGGCGGCCGCAATCGGGTCACGTTATACGAGCCTGGCTAGCGGCCGGCTCGCGCCGCAGCAGCAGGGCCACCAGCGTGATGCCTGCCAGCAGCGTCATGCCGACGTTGACCGCACTCCAGCCGATGCCGACGATGAGCGCTCCCGAGGCCAGGGACATCGTCGCCGCGACGCCGCCGTTGCAGAGCTCCATCAGACCTTGAGCGCTCGCCCGTTCAGGGCTCCCATGGCCGCTGCCGAGCAGGGTGGTGCCGGCCACCAGCATCAGGTTCCAGCCGATCCCCAGCAGGCAGGAGCTGACCAAAAAACCCGACAGCTGCTGGCTGGCCAGCGCAACCGCCGCACTGGCCAGCAGGGCCAGCGCGCCGATCAGCCCGACGCGGCGGCTGCCGAGCCGATCGACCAGCGGGCCTGCGACGAAGGCCGGCAGGAACATGCCGACCAGGTGCCACTGGATGACCCGCGTGCTGTCCCCGATGCCCAGGCCGCAGAAGCTCATGGCCAGGGGCGTCGCGTTCATCACCAGGATCATCAGGCCATGCCCGACGGCGGTGGTGAGAATGGCCATGCGCACGACAGGTCGCGCCAGCAGCGTACGGGCAGATACGGTCGCCGAGGCGGCGGCAACCGGCGCCGGCGGGGTCCTCAGCCCGGCCAGGATCAGCAGGGCGAGCACGGCAAGCCCGGCGATCAGCACATAGGCGCCGGTGAACGGCACGGCCAGGGCGTTGCGCGAAAGCTCGCCGAGCGTGGGGGCGATCAGCGCCGCGCAGAGTCCGCCGCCGATCACCCAGGCGGTGGCGCGGCCCTTGTGGGCATCGTCGACCGTTTCCAGGGCGGCGAAGCGGTAGTAATTCGCCGAGGCCTGGTACAGCCCGAGCGGCAGCGCGCCCAGGCAGAGGAGCGTGAAGTCGCCCAGCCAGACGCCCCAGGCACTGATGAGCCCACCGGCGATACCGGCCATGGCCCCCAGCAGGAAACCGTTGCGTCGGCCGTGGCGCTGCATCAGTCGCGAAAGGGGGCGGACCGCCAGCAGGGTGCCGATCACCAGCAGCGCCATCGGCAAGGTGGCGAGCGCATTGCTCGGCGCCAGCTGCAGCCCGATCAGCGCCGTCAGGGTGATGCCGGTCATCGCGCTGGTCCAGAACAACGCCTGGGCGATGAACAGGCGGCCAAGCGCGGGGTTATGCAGCGGATTCATGGTGCGTTGCCTCGGGCTGTCTGGCGGGTCGGCTGGGGCAGGGTTCGCTGTCGCAGCGGCCGCAGGTGCATTCGAACGGGTATGGCCCCCCCGCGCCTCGGGGCGGAGAGGGCGATCACAGGCTTTGCAGTGGGGCGTGGCTCGAGCATGGCATCTCCGGGTCAGGCGAAGCGGGCGGCGTATTCCTGAGGGCTCACCGACAGGTGCTTGTGGAAGCTGCGCCGCAGGTTCTCGGGATGGCCGAAGCCGGTGAGCCTGGCGACCGTGGCGATCGACGTCTGGCCGCCGAGCACGAGGTGGCGTGCGGCCTCCAGGCGCACCCGCTCGACGTAGCGCCCCGGGCCGGTGCCCAGTTCGGCGGCGAACAGACGGCAGAGCGTGCGGGGCGACATGTGCGCCTGGCGTGCCAGGGCTTCGATCGACAGGTCTTCGCACAGGTGGGCCGGTATCCAGTCGAGCAGGGCCGATAGCCTCGGCAACTCGCTGCCCGCGGGGGCAAGCAGGGCGCTGAACTGCGCCTGGCCGCCCGGGCGACGCAGGAACATCACCAGGCGGCGCGCGACCGCCAGAGCCAGGGCGCGGCCCAGGTCCGCCTCGACCAGCGCCAGTGCCAGATCGATGCCCGCCGTGACCCCGGCCGAGGTAAACAAATGCCGGGCCTGCGGGTCGTTCGGGTCGTAGGTGTGCAGGACGTCCGGGTCGACGGTGACTGCGGGATAGTCATCTTGGAGCGTTTGCAGGTCGGCCCAGTGCGTCGTCGCCTTGCGCTGGTCGAGCAGCCCGGCCTCCGCCAGCACCAAGGCGCCCGAACAGACCGAGCCGAGCCGCCTGACGCTGGGTTCGGCAGACGCCAGCCAGGCGAGCAGCGCGGCATTGCCGCGAGCCTCGTCGACCCCACGCCCGCCGGGTACCAGCAGGGTGTCCAGCGTGGCCGGATCGGTGTGCTGCCAGAGTGCGTCGACGCACAGGCGCACGCCGCAGGAGGTGGCGACCGGCTCGGGCCGCTCGCCCAGCACCATCAGGCGATAGGGCTCGGACAATCCCTGGCGGGCGCGTTCGACGTTGGCCGAGGCGAATACCTGCAGCGGCCCGGTGACGTCCAGGCTCATCGCGTCCGGGTAGATCAGGCAGGCGATCGTGCGGGGAGCGTCCATGTCGTCTCGCGGGTTCGGTGGGAGTGGCCTGGAGTGTGGCCTGTGCCTGCTTCGGCAGCAATGACAAGAAACCCACAGATCTTGCCAGACGGGTCGCTCTTGGTGGCGCGTGCTCGACACTGATGGCGCTCTCGGTAATCGGGGGCAGGGGGGCGATCATCGGTGTTGCGGCTGACGCGTTCGCGGGCACGCCCCGCTCCCATGGGGTGGTGTGTTTGGAGGGTAGAGACTTGCCCGGGCGTCGACGGTTCCTGGGCTTTT
>NZ_QLAE01000061.1 GCF_005876855.1 Stutzerimonas nosocomialis
CTGCAAACCAACAACAACAAGATGGAGATTCACATGAACTTCAAACGCAAGTTGCTCCTTGCCGCACTCCCCTTCGCCTTCTGCCTGTCCGGGCTGGCACAGGCCGACATGACCCTGAAGATCGCCGAGATCCACCCGGCCGGCTATCCGACGGTCGTCTCCCAGGAAAACATGGGCAAGGCCATCGAGAAGGCCACCAACGGCGAACTCAAGTTCCGCATGTTCTCCGGCGGCGTGCTCGGCTCCGAGAAGGAAGTGGTCGAGCAGGTCCAGATCGGCGCGGTGCAGATGACCCGCGTCAGCCTCGGCACCCTCGGCCCGGTGGTGCCGGACGTCAACGTGTTCAACATGCCGTTCGTGTTCCGCGACCACGACCACATGCGCAAGATCATCGACGGCGAGATCGGCCAGGAGATCCTCGACAAGATCACCAACTCCGAATTCAACATGGTCGGCCTGGCCTGGATGGACGGCGGCGTGCGCAACCTCTACACCAAGAAGCCGGTGCGCAGCCTCGAGGACCTCAAGGGCATGAAGATCCGCGTGATCGGCAACCCGATGTTCATCGAGACCTTCAACGCCCTGGGCGCCAACGGCATCGCCATGGACACCGGCGAGATCTTCAGCGCCCTGCAGACCGGCGTGATCGACGGCGCTGAGAACAACCCGCCGACCATGCTCGAGCACAACCACTTCCGCAACGCCAAGTACTACACCCTGACCGGGCACCTGATCCTTCCCGAGCCGATCGTGATCTCCAAGGCGACCTGGAACAAGCTCACCCCCGAGCAGCAGGAAATCGTCAAGAAATACGCCAAGGAAGCGCAGTTCGAAGAGCGCCGGCTGTGGGACGAGAAGTCGGCGGCAAGCGAGGCGAAGCTCAAGGAAGCCGGCGTCGAGTTCATCGAGGTCGACAAGAAGCCCTTCTTCGACGCCACCGCGCCGATTCGCGAGAAGTACGGCGCGCCTTACGCCGAGCTGATCAAGCGGATCGAAGCGGTCGAGTAAACACTCTGAAGAACCCCGCGGCGATCGGCACGGCCGGTCGTCGCGCTCGCGGTGAAGTCTCATGAAAAACACGATTCTGCGCATCAACGACGTGATCTACATGGCCTGTATCTGGGTCGCCGGGCTATCGGTCGCGGTCATGTCCCTGATCATCCCCTGGGGCATTTTTGCGCGTTACGTCCTCGGTACCGGCGCCGGCTGGCCCGAGCCGGTGGCGATTCTGCTGATGATCCTGTTCACCTTCATCGGGGCGGCGGCAAGCTATCGCGCCGGCGCCCACATGGCCGTGAGCATGTGCACCGACCGCCTGCCCGCCTCGATGCAGGGCGGGGTCACCGTGCTGGTCCAGGTGCTGATGGCGATCATCTGCGTGTTCATGGTCATCTGGGGCACCAAGCTCTGCCTGGCGATGTGGAACCAGTACCTGAGCACCCTGCCGATGCTGCGCGTGGGCATCACCTACTCGCCCATTCCGATCGGGGGCTTCCTGACCCTGATCTTCATCCTCGAACGCCTCTTTCTCGGCGACCAGAGCCACCGCCGCGCGGTCAATTTCGAGCTGGTGGAAGACAGCAAGGAGACCGTGTAAATGGACGCTCTCATCCTGCTCGGCAGTTTTGCCGTACTGATCATGGTGCGCATGCCGGTGGCGTATGCGCTGGGCCTGTCGGCGCTGATCGGCGCCTGGTACATCGACATCCCCTTCGACGCGGTGATGATCCAGATCGCCGGCGGCATCAACAAGTTCTCCCTGCTGGCGATCCCCTTCTTCGTGCTGGCCGGCGCGATCATGGCCGAGGGCGGCATGTCCCGCCGCCTGGTGGCCTTCGCCGGGGTGCTGGTCGGGTTCGTGCGCGGCGGCCTGTCGCTGGTCAACATCATGGCCTCGACCTTCTTCGGCGCCATCTCCGGCTCGTCCCTGGCCGACACCGCCTCGGTGGGTTCGGTGCTGATTCCGGAAATGGAGAAGAAAGGCTATCCACGCGAGTTCTCCACCGCGGTCACCGTCAGCGGCTCGGTACAGGCGCTGCTCACCCCGCCCAGCCATAACTCGGTGCTCTACTCGCTCGCCGCCGGCGGCACGGTCTCGATCGCCTCGCTGTTCGTCGCCGGCATCGGCCCTGGCCTGCTGCTGAGCGCGGTGATGATGACCATGTGCCTGCTCTTCGCCCGGAAGCGCAACTACCCCAAGGGCGAGGTGATTCCGCTCAGGCAGGCGCTGAAGATCTGCGTCGAGGCCATGTGGGGCCTGATGACCATGGTCATCATCCTGGGCGGTATCCTGTCGGGCGTCTTCACCGCCACCGAGTCGGCCGCCATCGCCGTGGTCTGGGCCTTCTTCGTGACCATGTTCATCTACCGCGACTACAAGTGGCGCGAGCTGCCCAAGCTGATGCACCGCACCGTGCGCACCCTGTCGATCGTGATGATCCTGATCGCCTTCGCCGCCAGCTTCGGCTACATCATGACGCTGATGCAGATCCCCTCGAAGATCACCACCGCGTTCCTGACCTTGTCGGACAACCGCTACGTGATCCTCATGTGCATCAACTTCATGCTGCTGGCGCTGGGCACGCTGATGGACATGGCGCCGCTGATCCTGATCCTCACGCCCATCCTGATGCCCGTGATCACCGGTATCGGCGTCGACCCGGTACACTTCGGCATGATCATGCTGGTCAACCTGGGTATCGGGCTGATCACCCCGCCGGTGGGCGCGGTGCTCTTCGTCGGCGCGGCGATCGGCAAGGTGACCATCGAGAGCACCGTCAAGGCGCTGCTGCCCTTCTACGCCGCGCTGTTCATGGTGCTGATGGCGGTCACCTACATCCCCGCCATCTCGCTGTGGCTGCCCAACCTGGTGCTGTAATGCGCTAAGCGGCGCGCAGCCCCTGCCCCTCCGCTCCCGCTTGCCCCCGGCAAGCGGGAGCAGTGCTTTCCGATCACCCGAACCCCTTTCGAAAACAAGCAGGTTCCATGACGTCGTCCACCCCGTTTCCCCGTCACATCGCCGTTCTCGTTCTGCTCTGCCTGGGCTGTTCCTTCGCCGGTAACCACGTCGCCGCCCGCGTCGCATTCGACAGCGGCGCGGGGGTGCTGCTGGCGATCCTCTGCCGATCCGGCGGCACCCTGCTGGTGCTCACGGCCCTGGTGTTCTGGCAGCGCCAGCCACTGCGCCTGCCCCCCGGAGCCTGGCGCTGGCAGCTGATGCTGGGCCTGCTGATCGCCATCCAGAGCCTGTGCCTCTACTCGGCCGTGGCACGGATTCCGGTGGCCCTGGCGCTGCTGGTGGCCAACGTGTTTCCGATCCTGCTGGCGTTGCTCACCTGGGCACTGGGCGGCCCGCGCCCGACCGCGCGCGCCTCGCTGATCATGGGCCTGATCCTGGTGGGCCTGGCCTTCGCGCTGGATGTCCCCTCGCGCCTGGGCGAGGGCGCGCCGACGGGCGACGACTGGGCGCTGGGCATCGGCCTGGCGTTCTGCGGTGCGAGCGTCTTCGCCTGCGCCCTGTGGATCACCGACCACAAGCTGTCCAGCCTGCGCGGCTCGGTGCGCAGCATGCTGACCATGGCGATCGTCTTTTCCAGCGCCAGCATCGCCGGCTACAGCGGCGTGCTGCCCGGCGGGCTGGCCCTGCCCGGCAGCGATACCGGCTGGCTGGCGCTGTGCCTGCTGGTGGTGCTCTACGGCGCGGCCTTCATCACGCTGTTCGTCAGCGTGCCGCGCCTCGACATGGCGCGCAACGCCCCGGTGATGAACATCGAACCGGTGGCGACGCTGCTGATGGGCTGGGTGGTACTGGGCCAGACGCTCAGTCCGATCCAGATGTTCGGCGGGCTGATCGTGGTGACGGGCATCGTCATCCTGACTTCACGCAAGGCGTGAGGAAGGCTGGGCTGGTCGCGAATTGGCGGGGCGGCCTTCGCGGTCAAGACCGCGCTCCTACGGAAGCTGGCGCTTAAACGCTACGGATGGCCGCCCCAAAAGCCCGCTGGCGGCGCCATCCTGGGTTCTTCGTGGGAACGGTGATTGACCGCGTCACCCCGCGCCCTTCGTGAGAGCGGTCTTGCCACGAATAGGCCGCTGCGCCTCGCGGCAATCGCGACCTCACGTAAGGCCCATTGCTTCGAGCCTGTCGTTATTCCCTCTCCGCCTCGGCCTCTTCGTGGGCCTGGCGCAGGCGTTCGCGGCTGTTGGTCAGGTGCAGGCGCATGGCGGCACGCGCGGCATCGGAATCCTGCCGGGCGATGGCGCTGTAGATTTCTTCGTGTTCGCGGCTCAGGCGGCCCAGGTAGCGCTGCTGGTCGTCATGCACCAGCCGCGCCGAATTGAGCCGCGCCCGCGGAATGATCGCGGTGCCCAGGTGCTTCATGATGTCGGTGAAGTAGCGGTTGTCGGTGGCTTCGGCGATCTGCTGGTGGAACTGGAAATCGGACACCACGGCATCGCTCGAATGCGCCACGCTCTCGTTGAGCGTATCGAGGAACTTGCGCATCTCGGCGAGCTGCTCGGGGGTGCGCCGCTGCGCCGCCAGCCCGGCGGACTCCACTTCCAGGCTGATGCGCAGCTCGAGGATCGACAGCACGTCGCGCAGGGTGACGATGGTCGCCGGGTCGATGCGCAGGCCGGTGGTGCTGGGCGTATCCAGCACGAAGGTGCCGATGCCGTGGCGCGTTTCCACCAGGCCGGAGGCCTGCAGCCGGGAAATCGCCTCGCGCACCACGGTGCGGCTGACGCCCTGCGCCTGCATGATGGCCGACTCGGTCGGCAGCTTCTCGCCACGCTTGATGTGGCCGTCGCGAATCTGCTGCGAAAGCTCAATGACCAGCTCCTGAGCCAGGCTGCGGTGCTTGCGGCGCACCCTTGGCGGCGGTGGGCTCGAGTTGTCCATGTCGGTGGCGGTTCCGGAAGAAGGAAAGTCTGGCATCTTATCCCATCCAGTTGTACGACAACATCCCTCTGGACGTTGCCGGACGTATCGACCGTGTGACCGGCCAGTCAGGGTTGCGCCGTCGCCTGGCGGCCGTTGGCCTGGCGCCAGGCCAGCTCGTTGGTGACGGTGGCAAGCGGCGCCAGCATGCCGAAGTCGAACGGCGTCATGGCCGCGCCCCGCTCGACGCGCAAGGGCCAGTCATGGTTGGCCAAGGCCGCCTTGCCGATCGCCACCAGATCCGCTTCGCCGCCCTCGATCAGCGCCCGCGCCTGCTCGCCGGTGACGATTCCGCCGTTGCCGATGACCGGCACACCCGCACTCCCCTTCGCCAGGGCGCAGAGGCTCGGGCCTTCACCGAAGGCCGGCGCGCTGGCGTCGGGCTCGCTGATGTGCAGGAAATCGAGCCCGGCGTTGGCCAGGGTCGCCAGGCGAATCTTGGCTTCCTCGACCCCGCCGTCCCACTTGAGCTGGCTGTTGGTCACCATCGCCTGGGACAACCGCAGGCCGAGCACGAAGTCCTCGCCCACCGCCTTGCGCACCTCGCGGATGACCGTCAGCGGCAGGCTCAGGCGCGCCTTGAAGTCGCCACCCCAGCGATCGCTGCGCTGATTGAATTCGGCGCTCATGAATTCGTGCAGCAGGTAGCCGTTGGCGCCATGCAGTTCGATGCCGTCGAAGCCGGCTTCGCGCGCATGGATCGCCGCCTGGGCGAAGCCCGCGATCGCCTGCTGGATCTCTTCTTCGGTCATCTCGGCCGGTACCGCATAGGGGCCCTCGCCGCCGTAGATGCTCATCTGCTTGCTGCCCGGCTGCACCGCCGAAGGCGCCACGCGGCGGGCGTGGTGCAGGTTGCCCTGGGTCTGCGCGCCAGCGTGCATCAACTGCGCGATGAAGGCGGCGCCGGCGTTGTGCACGGCCTCCACGGTCAGTTTCCAGCTGTCGCGATGGGCTTCGGTGGCCAGCCCCGGCTGGTTGAAATAGCCCTGGCTGTATTCGGTGTCGGTGTAGATGCCTTCGCTGATCAGCAGGCTGAAGCCGCCCTTGGCGAAGGCGCTGTAGTAGCCGAGCATCAGGTCGTTGGCGTGGCCTTCGGGCTCGGCGCTGACCCGGGTCATGGGCGCCAGCACGGCGCGGTTGCGCAACCGCAGGTGCTTGAGTTCGAAGGGGGCGAGCACTGGATTCATCGGACTTCCTCGTCTGGTACGCGGCGGGCGTGTCTAGTGTCTGAGGCCGAGGTCGCCGATGAGTTCGCCCGCCGCGGCTAAAGTCCAAGCGCCCCGTTTCACCGACGACGCTAGACTCGAGGCTTTGTCCTGCCGAGCACCCCATGCCCGCCACGCGCATCCTGCTGCTGACCACCCTGGCCATGCTGGCCTTCACCGGCAACTCGCTGCTCTGCCGGATCGCCCTGCGCGACACCGCCATCGACGCCTCCAGTTTCACAGCGGTGCGCCTGCTCTCCGGCGCGCTGGTGCTGTGGGTGCTGGTCCGCCTGCGCGCCCGGCGGCCGTTGGGGGGCAACTGGGCCGGAGCCCTGTCGCTGTTCGTCTATGCCGCCGGGTTTTCCTTCGCCTACCAGGCACTCGCCGCCGGAACCGGCGCGTTGCTGCTGTTCGGCGCGGTTCAGCTGTGCATGTTGTCGGTCGGCTGGCTGCGCGGGGAGCGCCTGACCGGTTTGCAGACCCTGGGGTTGCTGCTGGCGTTGGGCGGGATGATCACCCTGCTGCTGCCGGGTGCCAGCGCACCGCCGCTGGGCGCGGCCTTGCTGATGGTGCTCGCCGGCGCCGGCTGGGGCGTCTATTCGCTGCTCGGGCGCGGCGCCGGCGACCCGCTGTGCGTTACCGCCGGCAACTTCGTCCGGGCCATTCCCCTGGCCCTCGCGCTTGCACTGGTGCTGCTGCCGACCTTGCGCTGGGACGTGCCCGGGCTGGTCTACGCCGTGCTGTGCGGCGCAATCACCTCCGGTCTCGGCTACGCCATCTGGTACAGCGCGCTGCCCGGGCTCGGCGCCCTGCAGGCCGCCACGGTTCAGCTCAGCGTTCCGGTACTCACCGCCCTGGCCGGCAGCCTGCTGCTGGCCGAAGCGCTGACGCCGCGGTTGCTGCTGGCGGCGGTCGCGGTGCTCGGCGGCATCGCCCTGGTGCTGCAGGTGCGCCGCACCGCCAGCCGTTAGCCCACCACCACCGTCGGCGGCGTTCCGAGCCGATTGCCCGGCTCAGAAGTCGTAGGTCAGGGTCGCCATGACGTTGCGCGCCTCGCCGTAGTAGCACTGGTTGAGGCTGTTGCAGGCCGCCACGTACTTCTCGTCGGTCAGGTTGTTGAGGTTCAGGCGCACCCCGAGGCCGTCCAGGCCGACACGGGACAGGTCGTAGCCGAGCATGGCGTCGAACAGGGTGTAGGACGGAATGCGCAGGGTGTTCTCCGCATCCGCCCAGCTCCTGCCGAAGTAACGCGCGCCGGCACCGATCTGCAGGCCTGCCAACGGGCCACCGGACAAGCGGTAGTCGCCCCACAGCGAGGCCATGTTGCGCGCGACCGCGTTGGGGGTGTTGCCGCGGTTGTTCACCCCGACCGTCCCCACGTAGTCCTTGCTGTACTCCACATCCAGGTAGGTGTAGCTCGCCAGCACGTTGAGGTCCCGGACCGGGCTGACGCGCGCCTCCAGCTCGACGCCACGGGAGGTGACCTCACCCACCGAGCGGAAGAAGCTTTCGTTGGAATCTTTGCTCGACAGGTTCGACTGCTTCAGGTCGAACAGCGAGAGCGTGTAGAGGTCGTCCGTGCCCAGCGGTTGGTACTTGAGGCCCACCTCCACCTGCTCGCCCTCGGTCGGGTCCAGCAACGTGATGTCATAGGCCGTGCCGTCGAAGTTGTAGGCACCGGTGGCATTGGGGTTGAACGATTCCGAATAGCTGACATAGGGCGATAGCCCGTTGTCGAACGCGTAGAGCACGCCGACCCGGCCGGTGAACTGCTCCAGCCTGGAGCGATCGGCCTGGTCGCCGTAGAGCGACTCCGTCTGCCTGAACGAGACGTCCACCCAGTCCTGCCGCACGCCGAGGGAGAACCGCCAGTTGTGCAGGCTGATCAGGTCCTGCACGTACAGGCCGGTCTGTTCCAGCTCGCGGGATTCGTCGTACTGGTGGTAGAACGCCAGGTTGCCGGGGTTGGCGACGCCGGTGTAGGGGTTGATGCTGCCCACGCCCGTTGCGGCGTCGTAGCTGACCTTGGACTTGCGCCGTTGGTAGTCCAGGCCGGTGACCAGCGTATGGCTCAGGGCGCCGGTATCGAAGAGGAACTGCAGCTGGTTGTCCAGCGTCCAGGCGTGCAGCACCTCGTCGGCGCCGGTGTGATAGCGGTCCAGCTCGTCGGCGGTGAGGTAACCGTACTGGTAGACCTGTCCCGACTCGACCGTCGAATCCAGGTACTGGAAGTTCTGCCGCGCGGACACCACGTCGTTGAAGCGGTGTTCGAGCTGGTAGCCGATCATCTGCTGGTCGCGCTCGAACTTCTCGTACTGCTCGTCGCCCTCGAAGAAGCTGCGCGAGATGCGCCGGCCATTATGGGAGGTGACGGTGCCGTCTGCCGGCAGGCCGCCGTGATAGCCGCTTTCGGGGTCACGCTGAAGCATCGCCAGCAAGGTCAGGCGGGTATCCTCGCCGAGGTTGACGGCCAGCGAGGGCATCAGCGCGTAACGCTTCTCCTCGACGCCATCGACCTGGTTGTCGGCGTCCTTGACGACCCCGACCAGCCGATAGGCCAGGCGCTGTTCCTCATCCAGCGGGCCGGTGAGGTCGAACGCGGCCTGCTTGTAATCGTCACTGCCGTAGGACAGCTGAAGCTGGCGGCGGGTCTCGTACTGCGGCTTCTTGGTGGTCATCGCCACCAGCCCGCCCGGCAGGCTGCGGCCATAGAGCACCGAAGACGGGCCCTTGAGCACGTCGATCCGCTCGATGAAATAAGGGTCGACCTGCAGGCTGCTGTAGGTCCCGCTGTCGCCGAGAAGCTTCTGCCCGTCGAGATAGAGGTTGTCCACCGAGCCGTCCGTGATGCCGCGCATGGCCACGTAGTCGTAGCGGGTCGTCGCGCCATAGGGCGTGCTCATCAGGCCGGGCGTGTAACGCAGCGCCTGGGCGACGGTGCGCGAACCCTGGTCGTCCATCTGCTGGCGGGTGACGACCGAGACCGTCTGCGAGGTTTCGGCCAGCGGCATGCTGGTCTTGGTGGCCACGCTGCTATGGGTCGCGTTGTACCCCTCCATCTCGCCCAGCGCATTGCCCAGGGCGAAACCCTGCACGACCATCGGCTCCAGCTCGGCCGCCGCCTGCGGCGCAGCCGTCGGCGCCGGCCTCAGGGAATAATTGCCCTGCGCATCCCGCGTGGCCTGCAGGCCGGTGCCCCGCAGCAGCGCGGCGAAGCCGTCGTCGACGCCGTACTGGCCGCTCAGCCCGGGCGACTGCAACCCGCGGACCCGCTCGCCGTTGACCGACAGCAGCACGCCGGCCTCGCCGGCGAACCGGCTCAGCGCACCCGACAGCGGTCCGGCGGGAATCTCGTAGCTGCGCTGCGCCTGGCGGATCTCGCCCGGCTCGGCCGCGAGGGCCAGCGAAGGGGTGAGGACGGCCAGCGGCAGGGCCAGGCAGGCGGCGCGAACGGCCAGGGCAAGGGAGCGCGGTGTGGCGGGGTCGAACGGCTTATGGGCGTTACGCATGGCGAATCCTTCTGTTTCCAGGGGGCAGGTGCGAAGACCTTTGCGCCTATTGCCCCTCGGGAAATGGAAAAGGGAACTGCGAATATGAATATTTCTCGCAGCACTGAAACCGGGGCACGCCGCTCAGCCCTGATGCAGCCCCGGGGCTGGCTCGAGGGTGACCCACCAGCTCGTGCGGCGATGAACCCGTACCGGCAGCGTCGAGGCCAGCGCCGATAGGATTCGCTCGGTATCGCCCAGCGGAAACGCGCCCACCACCGGCAGGTCGGCGACCCGCGGATCGCAGGCGAGGTAACCGCGGCGGTAGCGCGAAAGCTCGTCGATGAAGTCGCCCAGGCGGATGCTGTCGGCCAGCAGCACGCCGTCGACCCAGGCCTGCCGGGCCCGTTGCAGCGGCTCGCTGGCCGATACCGCGACGCTGTCGAAGCGCGCCTGCTCGCCCGCCCGCAGCCAGGTGCCACTGGTGGCCTCAAAGGGCATCACCTGCACCGCTCCGCTGAAGACGCCCAGTTGCGTCCGGCCGGATCGCTGGCGCACCGCGATCCGGGCCTGCGCCTGCGGACGCACCCACCCCTGCGCCGATTCCAGGCGAAACGGCGGGCTGCCGACCGCGGCATCGACCAGGACCTCGCCACGGTGCAGCCGCAAGTGTCGGGTGGCCACGTCGAAATCGGCGGCGGTGTCGGTGTTCAGCCACAGGTGCGAACCATCCGCCAGCCGCAGGTCGCGCACCTCGCCGACGCCGCTGCGCAGGGAGGCCGACCACTCGCGCCAGGGCAACGCACCGGCGCCACCCAGGGCCAGGGCGCCGCCACCTACCAGCAGCGTGAGCACCTTCAGGGCCTGCCGACGGCTCGCCTGCCCGTCGTGCAGCCTCGCACCGGCCTCACGCGCCGCCGGGTCGAGGGCCAGGCGCTCGAACCGGCCGCTGATGCGTTCGACCCGCTGCCAGGCGAGCGCATGCGCCGGTTCATCGAGCCAACGCCGCCAGGCCAGCCGGTCAGCCTCGCTGACCTCGCCCGAGCCCAGTATCGAGAACCACCGGGCCGCCTCCTCGAGCACGCGCACATCGGTACTCATGAGGCGTCCTGCAGCGCCAGGCAATGCAGCATGGCCTGCGCCATGTACTTCTTGACCATCCGTTCGGAAACCCCCAGCGCCTCGCCTATCGCCGCATAGGTGAGCCCCTGCAGCTGGGACATGAGAAAGGCGCGCCGCACCCGGTCCGGCAGGCGGGCCAGCATGGCGTCCACTTCGAGCAGGGTCTCGACGATCAGCGCACGGGTCTCCGGAGAGGGCGCCCGCTGTTCGGGCTGCAGGGCCAGCGCCTCGAGGTAGGCCAGTTCGATCTGCCGGCGCCGCCAGTGGTTGGCGAGCAAGCCCTTGGCGATGGTGTGCAGGTAGGCGCGCGGTTCGCGGATCGAGGCGATGTCCTGATCCCTGGCGAGAATGCGCACGAAGGTGTCCTGGGCCAGGTCGGCCGCGTGATGCGAGCACCCCAGGTGTCGCCTCAGCCAGCCCTGCAGCCAGCCGTGATGGTCGCTGTAGAAGCGGTGCAGCTGCTGCTGTCTGAGGATGCCGTCGCCTGCCATGATCTGCCCTCGCGCGGAAACGCGAATGCTAACGCTTCTCAACAGCGCACACCAGACGTGCCTTTCGCGCGTTCGATCGGCGCCTGAAGGCGCGGCCGGTCGGGGCGTCGCGGGAAACAGTGCCCGCGATCCTCTGCAGGGCTTCGAGAGATGGCCCACAGAACCGAGACGGCGGCGCTGCGTCTACTGCTTGGTGCCACCGTCGGCCTGCTTCGAGAAAAACGCAATGAACGTCACCCACGGAGTGATGTTGCTGGCGCGCAGCGGGTATGCCGCCCGCGGCGTCGTGTACGTGATCATCGGCATCTTCGCGTTCACCGCAGCCCTCGGCTCGGGGCGTACCGTCGGCAGCGAAGGCGCCGTGGAACAGCTGCTCGCGCAGCCCTTCGGCACCGTCCTGCTCTGGTTGCTGGTCATCGGCCTGCTGGCGCACGTCGCCTGGCGGCTGACCCAGGGGATCGGCGATACCGACCGCCACGGTACCGATGCCAAGGGCCTGCTGGTGCGTGCCGGGCTGATCGGCAGCGGCATCACCAACCTGCTGCTGGCACTGTTCGCGCTGGGCATCCTGGGAAGCGATCTGGCCTCGCTGACCGGCGGGGGC
>NZ_QLAE01000062.1 GCF_005876855.1 Stutzerimonas nosocomialis
CCTTCGATCTCAGCGATCTCGTCAGCGGGAGGCGAATCATACAGCGACCAGAATCGCTGTCAACCACCTCGTGAAGCTTTTCGACCGAACCGATCGAAACATGGAAGCGAGCAAGCCCGCCACCAACCAGCACTCCACCCTCAGGCTTCGCACCGCCTTCCAGCCACTCCTGAACTAATAACCCTTTGATTAACATCAGGTTTTTGCTCAGCTTCGCGCTGGAAGTGGTGCGTATTATAGGGAGACAAAAATCGAGGTCAACCCTTTTCTGTGAAATCGGGTGATTTAACGCTTATCCGGGCAAAAGCCTTCTTGCCGGCCTGACAGACATGGGTGCTCCCCACCTTAACCATGAAGGATCTGTCGACTACCTCGCCATCGACCTTCACGCTGCCCGCCCCTAGAAGGTCGCGCGCACCCGCAGCATTCTTGACCAGCCCCGCCTTGTTCAGCACCGAAGCGATGGGCATGTCTTCAACAGACAGCAACTCTATATCCGGAAGATCGTCAGGCAGCTCACCATCCTTCATCCGGTTGCCGGCCGAACGGTGCGCGGAAGCGGCCGCCTCTTCACCATGGCAGCGCGCAACCAGTTCCTCGGCCAGCTTGATCTTGATGTCACGAGGGTTGGCACCACGCTCGACATCAGCCTTGAAGCCCTCAATTTCCTCCATCGGCCTGAAGCTGAGAAGCTCGTAGTAACGCCACATCAGCGCGTCCGGCATCGAAACCAGCTTGCTGAACATCACGCCCGGCGCCTCCTGGATACCGACGTAATTGCCCAGCGACTTCGACATCTTCTTCACGCCATCCAGCCCTTCGAGCAATGGCATGGTGACGATGCACTGCGAAGGCTGCCCATAAGCGCGCTGCAGCTCGCGCCCCATCAGAAGGTTGAACTTCTGATCCGTCCCACCCAATTCGACGTCTGCCTTGAGCGCAACGGAGTCGTACCCCTGCACCAGCGGATAGAGGAACTCGTGAATCGCGATGGGTTGATTGGAGGAGTAACGCTGATCGAAGTCGTCGCGTTCGAGCATGCGGGCAACGGTGTACTGGGACGCCAGGCGGATGAAATCGCCCGGGCTGAGCTGATCCATCCAGGTGGAGTTGAACGCCACCTCGGTTCGAGCCGGATCCAGTATCTTGAAGACCTGAGCTTTGTAGGTCTCCGCATTTTCGAGGACCTGATCGCGCGTCAGAGGTGGTCGCGTGGCGCTTTTGCCACTCGGATCACCGATCATTCCGGTGAAGTCGCCTATAAGGAAGACAACCTGATGACCCAATTCCTGAAACTGGCGCAGCTTATTAATAAGGACGGTATGCCCCAGATGCAGATCGGGCGCCGTAGGATCGAAACCGGCCTTGATACGCAGCGGTGTACCACGCTCCAGTTTGGCAATCAGCTCGGATTCGACTAGTACTTCATCAGCACCACGCTTTATCAGCGCCAACTGCTCTGCTACCGATCTCATGACACGCCAACCCCCAAAAACAAAGGGTGTCAACCTTACAAGAACGGGCATGAATTACAAGTTTTGCAAAACCTGCCGATAGCCCTAATACCAGGCCAAGGGTTGCCTCTCGGTGACTTTGCTTATATTTTAGACAGTTATTTCCATGCACAAAACAATCGCCAGACGCCTCATGACCCAACCCGCAAAGAAAGCGCCGCTCTACCCCAAGAGCCATTTGCTGGCCGCCAGTGGTATAGCCGCGCTGCTCAGCCTGGCCTTGCTGGTGTTCCCATCGCGCGAAGTCGAAGCCAAAAAGACGCTCATCAATCTGGAACTGGATTCGGCCGCCGAACTGAGTCACGCCCAAACCGAGCAGAGCCTCCCACTGGATACAAGCGCTATCGAGCTTGAATCGCCCTTCCCCTCCATCGCGGTCGAATCCGGCCAAGTAGATGAAGAGCTGGAACTGGTCGCCGAAATCGAAGAGCCGATTGAAGATCCTCTTACCAAACAGATAGTGGTGGCCAATGGGGATACGCTATCGACGGTATTCGCAAAAGTTGGCCTGCCCTCCGCGGTCGTTCATGACGTGATTGCCAGCAGCAAAGAGGCCAAGCAGCTGACCCGCCTAAAAATTGGGCAGGAGCTGGAATTCAAGCTGACCGAGGAAGGCGGTCTTGCCAGCCTGAGCAGCAAGCTGAGCGATCTTGAATCCATCCGACTGGAAAGAACCGAAGACGGCTACCGCTTCGCAAAGGAGAAGGTCAAGCCAGAAGTACGCACGACCTATACCGGCGGCCAGATAGACAGCAGCCTGTTCCTTGCAGCCAGGCGCGCCGGGCTCACCCACAACCTGACCATGGACCTGGCCAACATCTTTGGCTATGACATCGACTTCGCGATGGACATTCGCAAAGGCGATACCTTCGAAGTCATCTATGAGGAAAAACTGGTCGAGGACAGGAAGGTCGGCACCGGCAATATCCTGGCGGCCCGTTTCACCAACCGGGGCAAGACCTATACCGCCGTTCGCTACACCAGCAAGGATGGTGTCAGCAGCTATTACACGGCAGATGGCGAAAGCATGCGCAAGGCCTTCATCCGCACTCCGGTCGACTTTGCCCGCATCAGCTCACGCTTTTCCAACGGTCGCAAGCACCCGATCCTGAACAAGATCCGCGCCCACAAGGGCGTCGACTACGCGGCCCCACACGGCACGCCGATCAAGAGCGCCGGCGACGGCAAGGTGATTCTGGCGGGACGCAACGGCGGGTACGGCAACACGGTCATCATCCAGCACGGCAACCGCTACCGCACGCTCTACGCTCACATGCAGGGTTTCGCCAAGGGCGTCCGCAACGGCGCGTCGGTCAAGCAAGGGCAGATCATCGGCTATATCGGCACGACCGGCCTGTCCACGGGCCCGCATCTGCATTACGAATTCCAGGTCGACGGCGTTCATGTCGACCCGTTGGGGCTGAAGCTGCCGATGGCCGACCCGATCGCCAAGAACGAAAAGCAGCGCTTCATGCAGATGAGCCAGCCGTTGATGGCCCGAATGGATCAAGAGCGAGCGACCATGCTCGCACTGAATCAGCAGTAAGCCATGCCCTTCTATATAGGCGTGATGTCCGGGACCAGCCTCGATGGCCTGGACATCGCGCTTATCGAGCACACCACTCGCCCTCTTCTCGTCGACACCCTCTATCTGCCGATGCCCGCGGACCTGCGCGAGGCGCTTCTGCAGCTGTGCTCCTCCGGCATGGACGAACTGGCGCGCGCAGCGGTGGCCGAGCAGCAGTGGGTCAAGCTGGCGGCGCAAGGCGTGGCGATGCTACTCGAGCAGGCCAAGCGCGCGCCCAGCGATATCCGTGCGATCGGCAGCCACGGCCAGACCGTTCGCCATGAGCCGCAGCGTGGCTTCAGCATCCAGATCGGCAATCCCGCCCTGCTCGCCGAGCTTACCGGAATCACCGTCGTAGCGGACTTTCGTCGCCGCGATGTGGCCGCCGGCGGTCAGGGCGCCCCGCTCGTACCCGCCTTCCACGAAGCGCTGTTCTCCGATCGCGCCACATGCCGGGCGGTACTCAATGTCGGAGGATTCAGCAACCTCACGCTGCTGTCTCCAGAGCGTCCCGTCTCCGGGTTCGACTGCGGGCCGGGCAACGTGCTGCTCGATGGCTGGATCAACCGTCATCGCAACCAGGACTACGACGACAACGGCAACTGGGCAGCCAGCGGAACCGTGCACGCCGGTCTTCTCCAAGCGCTGCTGGGCGACCCGTTCTTTTCGACCCACGGCCCGAAAAGCACCGGACGCGAACTGTTCAACCTGCCTTGGCTGGACGACCACCTGAGCGCCTTGCAGACCGAGATCAGCCCGGCTGACGTTCAGGCGACCCTTCTTGAACTCACCGCTCGCAGCGTGACCGAGGCACTGATCCTCGCCCAACCCGAAACCCGTGAGCTACTGGTCTGCGGCGGTGGCGCACGGAACGGTCAGCTGATGAAACGCCTGGGCGAGCTGCTGCCCGGCTGCTCGACAACAAGCACGGACGAACACGACCTGCCGGGAGACTGGATAGAAGCGATGGCCTTTGCCTGGCTGGCCCACTGCCTGCTGGAAGGCATCCCTACCAGCCGCCCGAGTGTCACCGGGGCGAGTGGCGAACGCCTGCTGGGTGCGATTTATCCAGCCTGAGCAAAGCAAAACGCCGTGACAGGCACGGCGTGATGGCAGCAGGATCCGCGAATCAAATAGAGAACGACTGGCCGCACCCACAGGTGGTAGTCGCATTGGGGTTCTTGATGACGAAGCGCGAGCCTTCCAGGCCCTCCTGGTAATCCACTTCCGCACCCGCCAGATACTGGAAGCTCATGGGATCGACCACCAGGCTGACTCCTTCTCGCTCGACGATCGTATCGTCTTCGGCAATTTCTTCATCGAAGGTGAAGCCGTACTGGAAACCCGAGCAACCGCCGCCGGTAACGAAGACGCGCAGCTTGAGCCGAGGGTTACCCTCTTCGTCGACCAGACTCTTCACCTTGCTCGCGGCACCTTGGCTAAACTGGATAGCGGTGGGCGTGAAGGACTCGACACTCATTTGGTTCTCCTGGCGCGGAGCGCCCTACTGCATTTGGCGCGCATTATCCGCTTACCTGACGAAACTGGTCAACTATTCGACCGACTCGACGCTGGCAGGCAGTTCGAGAGGGCGAGCTTCTTCGCGCAGATGGCAGAGCTTGCCTTCGACCTCTGCGCCCATCGCCATCTCCATCAGTCCATAGAACAGGTTACCGCGAACCCGGGCCTGGCTGCCCAGTTCCAGATGTTCCGCCGCATGGACGTCGCCGGTGACTTGCCCGTCGACTACCACATGCTGAGCGCGGATCTCGCCTTCGACCTGACCACCGTGACTGACCCGCACCAACCCGCCTGTCGTGATCAGGTTGCCGCAAAGGCGGCCATCGATCTGAACCGCGCCCTGGAAACGCAGATCCCCAGTCACTTCCGCATCGGCGGCAATCACACTCGTCTTGCCGCTGAAGCGCTGCAGGTCCGGCTTGGGTTTGGCTTTGTTGAACATGAAAACTGTCTACTCCTGATCGATCCATGGAAAGGTCCGCTCCAGCGCCTTGCTCTCGCCCTTGAGCTGAGCAACGACCTTGATCTGCCGAGGCGCGAAACCTTCTGGCAACTCGAGTTCTGCGAAGCGGCCTGCTGCCGGGATGGCCTGGAAATGCTTGAAGGCGAAAGGGATGCTGGGCTCGGCGTGCTCTTCGGACAGCGTGGCCAGGCGCAAGCTGACTTCTTTGCCAGCCTGCTGGCCGAGAACGCTGACCTGCAAGTTACCCTCAAGCGCGACATCATCCTTGCCTACCCGGCTGAGTAGCAGTTTGTAGCGGAAACGACGAGGATCGTCCGTGCCCTGGACCTCAACCGAGCGAACCCGCAGCCCGTCGCGACGGGAGGCAGGCGCCAGTACGCCTTTGTAGAAGGCCAGATCCTGCTGCAGCTTGAAGATCTGCTCTTCGAGCGCCTTGATGGTCTGCCTGTTCTGCTCGCCGGCCTGCTGATTGACCTTGTCGGCGCTGGCGACCACCACATAGCGTTGACGCAGCTGATCGAGCTCCTGCTGCTGCTCGGCGAGCTGGCGCAGCAGTTCACGCTGCGATTCGGCCAGACGCTGCGGATTGACCGAGGCCCAGTGAGCGCCCAGATAGTACGCCACCGGCACGGCCAACAGCAGCAGGCCGACCGCCAGCCACAGCCGCCGACGGACCCTGGGATCGCTCGGCCGAACTTCCCAACCGGACATCAGGGCAGCAACGCAGGGCTGCTCAGGCCTAGGCGTTCGTCGAGGCCGAAGAGGATGTTCATGTTCTGCAGGGCCTGGCCCGAGGCGCCCTTGACCAGGTTGTCGATCACCGAAAGGACGACCACCAGGTCACCCCCTTCGGGCCGATGCACGGCGATCCGGCAAATATTGGCACCGCGCACGCTACGGGTTTCAGGATGGCTGCCGGCGGGCATCACGTCGACGAAGGGCTCGTTGGCGTAGCGTTCCTCGTAGAGGCGCTGCACATCGATGCCGGTATCGGCGACCGTCGCGTAGAGCGTCGCGTGAATGCCGCGGATCATCGGTGTCAGGTGAGGCACGAACGTCAGCCCAACCGGCCCCTTGGCGGCGCGGCGCAGGCCCTGGCTGATTTCGGGAAGATGCCGATGCCCCTTGACCGCATAGGCCATCATGTTCTCGCCCGCCTCGGTGAACAGGGACCCGATCTTGGCCGCGCGGCCGGCGCCGCTCACGCCCGACTTGCAATCGGCGATCAGACGCGTGGCGTCCGCCAGCCCTTGCTCGAGCAGGGGCAGGAAACCCAGCTGCGTGGCAGTCGGATAGCAGCCCGGCACGGCGATCAGCCTGGCGCCCTTGATCCGCTCGCGGTTTACCTCGGGCAGGCCGTAGACGGCCTCGGGCAGCAGCTCGGGCGCGCCGTGTGGCTGGCCATACCATTTCGCCCACTCATCGGCATTCTCCAGGCGAAAGTCGGCCGACAGGTCGATGACACGGGTGCCCGCTGCCAGCAGCTCGCCGGCCAGGGCATGGGCGACACCGTGCGGCGTCGCGAAGAACACCACGTCACAGGCACCGAGGGTCGCGGCATCCGGCACGCTGAACGCGAGGTCATCGTAGTGGCCACGCAGGTTCGGAAACATGTCGCAAACCTTCACCCCGTCCTCGGAACGCGACGTGATGACCGCCACTTCCGCCTGCGGATGCTGAGCCAGCAGGCGCAACAGCTCGACCCCGGTGTAGCCTGTGCCGCCGACGATTCCGACCTTGACCATGCGCTGCCCCTCGTGAGATCCGTAAATCGGACGATGATAAAGCCGCCGACCGCTGCGGCCAACTGTCGGGGTGACGTGTCGGCCCACCGGCACTACTATCGGTACGAACTCGATAAGGACTCACTGCATGCTCTATCTCTGGATCAAAGCGCTTCATATCGTCGCCATCGTCTGCTGGTTCGCAGGGTTGTTCTATCTTCCCCGTCTGTTCGTCTATCACGCCGCCAGCGATGACGCCGTCAGCAAGGAGCGCTTCATCGTGATGGAGCGCAAGCTCTACCGGGGCATCATGCTGCCATCGATGATCGCCACACTGGTCTTCGGCATCACCCTGGTTTCGCTCAACCCGGCGCTGTTCAGCACCGGTGGCTGGCTGCACGCCAAGCTGACCCTCGTTTTGCTGCTGATCGGCTACCACCACATGTGCGGCGCGCAGCTCAAGCGCTTCGCCCGCGGCGAAAACACCCGCACCCAGACGTTCTATCGCTGGTTCAACGAAGTGCCTGTGTTCTTCCTGCTCGCCATCGTGATACTGGTGGTCGTCAAGCCGTTCTAACCCATTGCCCGAAAGAGGATCGTCAGCATGTCGCTCCCGCCGCTGCTCCAAGATCGCCTGCGCCTGCCCGTGGTCGCCGCGCCGATGTTTCTGGTGTCCAACCCCGAACTGGTGCTCGCCTGCTGCCGCAACGGCATTGTCGGCAGCTTTCCGGCATTGAACCAACGGGAGAGCAGCGGCTTCAGGCAGTGGCTGGACCTCATCGAGGAGGAGCTCAGTCACACCCCCGATGCCGCGCCCTATGCGGTCAACCTGATCGTGCACCACAGCAACCCCCGTCTTCAGGCCGACCTGGCCATCTGCGTCGAGAAAAAGGTGCCCATCGTCATAACCAGCCTCGGCGCGGTGAAGGAATTGGTCGATGCCGTCCATGGCTACGGCGGCCTGGTGTTCCATGACGTGACCACCAGGCGCCATGCCGAAAAGGCGGCGCAGGCCGGCGTGGATGGCCTGATAGCGGTCGCGGCCGGCGCGGGCGGTCACGCCGGGACCTGGAGCCCGTTCGCGCTGGTGGCTGAGATCCGGCAGTTCTTCGACAAGACCCTGCTGCTGTCAGGCTGCATCAACCAGGGACACCAGATCGCCGCGGCGCAACTGCTCGGAGCCGACCTCGCCTACATGGGCACCCGCTTCATCGCCACTGCCGAGAGCCAGGCGCAGACCGGCTACAAGGAGATGCTGATGCAGGCGCAGGCCGCCGACATCGTGCATACCGCGGCCGTCTCCGGTGTCCCCGCCAGCTTCCTGCGCCAGAGCCTGGAGCAGGCCGGGTTCGACCAGGAACGCCTGCAAGGCAAGGTCGCTATGGATTACGGCGCCAAGCTCAAGCCGGTCCGGGATGAAGCGAAAGCCTGGAAGACCGTCTGGTCCGCCGGACAGGGGGTGGGAAGCATCGACGACCTGCCCAGCGTCGCGGAACTGGTCGCGCGCCTCGATCGGGAATACCGCCAGGCCTGCAACGCCGCCACGGCCTTGGCGAGCGATCGGCCACGCTGAGAACCGTTCCCCATTCCGGGCAAACGCGATGGGGTTCTCGGCAGCGTCCGCTTGTCTTGCCGGAGCGCCAGCCATAGGCTGACCTGCTCCTTCCCCAGCCGTGACAGGGATGCCCCATGCAAGACACCCAATACAAAGTCGTTTTCAGCGGCGAGATCATGCCCGGCATGACGCTCGACACGGTGAAAGACAATCTGGTCAGGCTGTTCAAGAGTGATCGCAGCCGCATCGACGACCTGTTCGGCAAGGGGCCGGTGGCGCTCAAACGCGAGCTGCGCGAAGACGAGGCGGACAAATACCTCGACGCCCTGCAGCGTGCCGGCGCTCAGGCCCACAAGGAAATCGACTTCGCCGCCAGCCTGACGCTGGTCGACAGCGAGCCTGCGGGCGATGCCGAACCTACTCAGCGCCCGACGATGGAATGCCCCAAGTGCGGACACAGCCAACCCAAGGCCATCGACTGCAGTGCCTGCGGGATCGTCATCGAGAAATATCTGGCGCGCCAGGCGCTGCTCAAGGAGCAGGCCGAAGCGCTCACCGCGACAGTCGGCGCCCAGTCTGCGGTATCCAACGACTCACCACATGGTTCTGAGGACGGCAGCCAGCAACCGGACGGTGAACTCCAGCCCCTGACCCTCAGGGACCGCATCGGGCAATTGCTGTCCCGCCTGCCTGGGCGCTGATCGCACCGCTCGCCGCATGGGCGCCCGCCACGGTGGCGCCCGTACCGAGGTAAACGTACCACTCTGCTTGCCTCCTCCGCGACCGCCCGACTCAGCCCGCCAGCACGGTTCGTCCGTGGGCCCAACGCCGCAGGGCCGCCAGGTCCTCGGCCATGACGACCGACAGCGGCGACGTCGCGCGGATGCAATCCAGCAGCACCGCCTGATCCACACCGCGCTGCTGGGCCTGCCCGGCATACACGGCGCTGACCACCACCTGTTCGATCTCCGCGCCCGAAAAGCCATCGCAGGCGGCCGCCAGCTCCGCCAGGTCAAAGCCCTCCGTGGCCAGCTCGCGGCGCACCAGGTGAATGCGGAAAATATCCGCCCGGGTCGTCAGGTCCGGCAGATCGACGAAGAACAGCTCGTCGAACCGCCCTTTGCGCATCAGCTCCGGCGGCAGGCGGTCGATGGCATTGGCCGTCGCAACCATGAACACCGGCGCCTTGCGCTCGGCCATCCAGGTCAGCAGCGTCCCCAGTACGCGCTGGCTGACACCGCCGTCGAGCTCGCCCGTGGAAAGGCCCTTTTCCACTTCATCCATCCACAGCACGCAGGGCGCCATCTGTTCGGCGAGCCTGAGCGCCTCACGCAGGTTGCGCTCGGTCTCGCCGAAGAACTTGTTGTACAGGCAACCGAAATCAAGGCGCAGCAAGGGAAGCCCCCAGAGCCCCGCCACGGCCTTGGCCGCAAGGCTCTTGCCGCCGCCCTGTACGCCCACGAGCATGACGCCCTTGGGCAGGTCGGTACCCTGGCCCTTGAGGAAGGCATCCTGACGCTCGGCGAGCCAACGCTTGAAGTTGACCAGCCCACCGACTTCGGCAAAGCGGGCCGTGTCGTGCTCGAAGCCGAGCACGCCGTCGAGGTCGAGCAACCGGAACTTGGCGCTGTTCAGGTCCGGCAGGTCTTCCTGGGTGATCGCCCCGTCATTGAAGATCAGGTTGTGCGCCAGCCTCCTCGCTTCGGCGTGCCCCAGGCCCCGCAGGTTCTTGACCACCTGCTGCAGGGTCCGATTGTCGGTACGCACCCGGGCGCCCCGGTTCTGCTCGCTCCAGCGCGCCGCCTCGTCCCGCACGATGGCCAGCAGCTCGTCTTCGGTGGGCAGCGTCAGCGAGAAGCGTGCCGCCAGACGCTGCACCTCAGGCGGTAGTTTGAGCGCATGCGAGACCAGCACCAGCGTCGGCGCAGCGGCCTCCTGAGCCATGGCGATTTCCTTAAGCAGGCGGACCGCACGCGGCGTATCGAGGAAGGGATGCAGGTCGCAGAACACATACAGGCTCGCCTGGCGATCGTGCCGGACGAACCTCAGCGCGGCTTCGGGATCGCGCATGTCCTGTTCGTTCGGTGCCTCGGAGCCCACCACCAGATGGCGGAATCCATCGGTCACGGTCCAGGTATGCAGCGTAAGGGCACGCCGTATGGCCAGCGAGGAAAGCGTGTCGAGCACACGCCGTTCGTCCCAGGACTCGATGACCACGAGCTTGACGCGCGAGTCGAGCACCAGGCCCAGGTCGTGGATGTCGTTCTTCATCGATACCTCCTTGTAATGCCTGAGCCATGACGCCGCAGCGGCTCGCCTCGGCCAAAATCGGCCTGCTACACTTCGGGCTCACGCGACGGAGAACAGCATGGACTGTCTATTCTGCAGGATCGTGAGCGGAGAGATTCCGGCACGCAAGCTTTATGAAGACGATCAGGTCGTGGCATTCCATGACATCGCCCCGCAGGCACCGGTGCATTTCCTGATCATCCCCAGGAAGCACATCGCCACGCTGCATGACCTAAGCGAGGCGGACGACAAGGCGCTGGCCGGGCACCTGCTCTTCACCGCCCAGCGGCTGGCTCAGGAACAGGGCTGCGAGGAAGGCTTCCGTGTGGTGATGAACTGCAACGACCTGGGCGGGCAGACGGTCTACCACATCCACATGCATGTGCTCGGTCAACGGCAGATGCACTGGCCGCCGGGCTGACAGACCGGTCCCGCCCATTCACCCAAGGAGAGCCCATGCTCAGTCAACGCCACTATTCGCCAGCCGACCGTTTGCTGATGCAGGCGGACGCCGCGCTGCGTACGCTGCTTCCCTTCAGCGGC
>NZ_QLAE01000063.1 GCF_005876855.1 Stutzerimonas nosocomialis
GGGTGTGTGGCTAGAAAGTCCGTCGTCACTGGCCTCTGAGGCTTTCTGTCTAATACTCATCGATTCTGTCTAATACTTCAGCCGATCCGGGACGGCATTGTCGGCGCCTGGGCAATCTTCGGCAACCGGCCGCGCAGGTACCGGGCGGTCATCCTGGCGTCCGTGTGGCCGCCGAGCGTCTGCGCATTCTTGCCTTCCCGATCGGCATCGGTTAGGGACTTGGCGCGGATGTCGTGAATCTTCACGTCATGGATGCCCGTCTTCTCGCGCAGCGCCTGGAACGCTTCCTTCACGGTTTCATAGCTGACCGGTTTCCCGGTGCGGGAGCAGAACAAAGTCAGCGTGCGCACCTTGCGCGGAAGCGCCTTGGCTCGATCGATCACGGCCTGCAGGTCTGGCGTCATGGCCACGATCAGTTTGGCGCCTGTCTTCTCCTGCACGAACGACACACCCTCGTCGCTGATGTCTGCCAGGCGGATGGCGATCACGTCCCCGATGCGTTGGCCGGTCAGGTAGCACATTTCGAGGATGGATCGAATGTAGGGGCTCGCCGCATTGAGCAGGGCGGCGAACTCGGCATCGGTGATGTACCGGTCGCGCCGGCCCTCTGTGTGCCGCGTGATGCCGATGCATGGGTTCGAGTCGACTTCCTGCCACTCAAGCGCATAGCCGAAGACGATGCGCAGGAAAGATAGAATCCGGTTGCACATGTTCGGCGTGCCCGCGAGATCCATCTTCACCGCGGCCACGTGTTTCGGCAGAACCTGCTGTGGCTCGAATTCGGCGAAGATGGACTTCAGTCGCTCGGCTGCTGCCTCGTACTGGGTCACAGTGTTCTTGCTGAGGCCCTTGCAGTGCTGCTTCAGGGCTCGGTCGATTAGATCGGGCATTCCGCCCATGGATGCGGTGGATGTCTTCTTGGCGTAGGCCAGCAAAGCCGCCTGATAGTCGCTGTCGAGCCGTTCCCACTTCCCCTTGCGAACCAGGTAGTACGCTCCGTGCTTCTGGTACATGCACGCCGGCAAATGCCGGTCCTTCTTCCTCGGGCGCATGCTCGTGTCCTCAGCCAGTCAGCCTCAGCTGCGGCTCCTTCTTCGATGATTTGATGGCTCCAAGGCGCGACAATACAACGTCGCGCAGCACCTTGGGATGTCCATCCCCTCCGACCACGAAACCGAACTTCTCGGCTGTGAGCCAGCGAATCTGAGCGCTGGGCTTTTGGTAGCCGGTCAGGTCGGCCACCTCTTGCGGCGTCATGAACATCACTCACTCCTTCACGGGTACGCCCGCGGCTTCGATGGCTTCGCGGCATGTATCCAAGCACTTGTTCCAGCTTCGCCCTTGGCCGAACGCGGGATGCCTGGGTGGTAGCTCAATCACCAGCTTCCGCCGCGACGCCGCCCACACGTTGAACATCTGCGTCTTCACGTCTTCGAACTGCTCGTGGTGCGGCTGGCGGTCCCACCAGGCGTCGAACTCGGCCCGGGCCTTGTCTGTGTTCAGCATGTCTATCTCCTCCCGCATGTGGGGTTAGGCGGCGTAAGGGACCAGCTGAGTCGAGTAGCCGAGCATCAGCGGATGAAGCGGATCGCCAGATTTCGAAAGGCCGAACGTCAAGATTGGCTTGCCAGTAGCGGCGAGTAGCGTCAGCGTTTGCGCCAGATGAAAGTGCAGCTCTTTGGGGAGCTTGCCCCTCGAGCCCCAGCATGGAACCAGGATGTCCGCGGCGGAGGCGATAGCCATCAAATGGTCCGCGTTGTCCGGCCCGACTGGATCAGGCGCAGACTTGAGCGCGTTGACATCCGTCGAGCGCAAGGCGAACACGTTGCCAACGATGAACCGGCGTCCGCCGTTGACCTTCGTGAATCCGATCCACTTGCGAACCGTTGCATCATCTACGCTGGCGTCTGCCGTCGATGGATTTACGCCAAAGAAGGCGAACACCTTTCCGTCCATCTGTACTTCGCGCTCCAGGCGATACCGATATTTTCCGCACTCGCTTATCACTGCAGACATACGAACTCCTTCCCCGCCCGACTCACGCCGGCAGGCTGTGTGATGTGGTTTCAATCAGTGGGTAATGCGCTCAACCTCGAACGCGATAGACCCGCACTCGCACGGAGCAGGTACGGGAACAGGGGTAGGGGACGCATACGACTTGCCGCAGCGCATGCAGCGCCAGGCTGTGCTGGCCATGGGCTCACCGCCTATACGGTCAGGCTCGCCCAGGATGCGGTGGAGGTCGTCGGGGTTCATGATCGTTAGACAGCTAGCCTGGCACATCGGCCAGCATCGACCTGGCTTCGATCAGGTTCAGATCACGCATCTCGCCAGTGTCGATGTAGCGAATGGCCATAGAAAGATGCTGCCGCAGCCTATCCCGCTCGGCTTTCAGTTCGCGGATGTTTGAGTGCACTCTCCCGATATCAGGTTCGCCATTGCCGTCTGGCTCAAATTCGCTGGCATAGGCCATGCGCGCTGCTGCGAGACCATCCCGCTCGGCGGTCACGGCAGACAGGGCAGCGCGAAGTTCTGCGCCCTCATCAGTGGCTGCGCCCCACAGGTCCATCAGGGCAGCGGTGTCCTGCTGAGCCTGGAGGAACGCCTGCTTTGCATCATTCGCATCGGCCACAGCCACGTCGGCGTGGGTGCGTTCGGCAGACAGGGCGGCGAGGTGGTCGGACTCACGGATTAGGGCTTGGCACTGGAACGCCTCGCTGGCCTCCTCATCCAGCCAGTGGCCAATCTCAGGTTCATCCGGCGACCCGCAGAGATACCCAACCACCTCAACCCCTTCCGCCTCTGCGGGCTGGGCGAGGGCGTTTTTCGCTGCAACCCACTGCTCGGCAGTCAGGCCTCGCGCGTGGTCGTAGAGCATCTCCAGCAGCTCGCGCTCTACCACTACGGGGTTATTCATGGGTGGATTCCTCAGCCTGGGCGGTCATTGTGGTGTCGATGGCGGCGTCAAGATCATCCGGGTCGTATGTTGTCGCCCAGCACGTCGCTGCTCGCTCCCATCCAGTGATACACACGACGGCAATGCCGCGCTCGGCCTCCTGCTCGCGCAGCCACCGATACCGCCGCGCATCCCGTTCCAGCTCGGCGATGCGGGCATTCAGCCGTTCGTTCTCGGCAGCCAGGGATTCGAATGCCTCGACCCGCACGTAACCGCCCATGCCCAGCTTGCACTCTTCCATCAGCGCGCTTAGGCCGTCGTACCCAATTGGATCGAATGTCTTCACTTCACTCATCGCTGGCACCCCCTTGGGCTGACAGGGCGGCGGCGAGCAGGTATTGCCAGAACGCCTCAGAATCATCGAAAGCTGCATGATCGTCACACAGCAAGTCGATTGCTTCGCGAATTGCTGCGCTTGGCTCAACCGGCACAAGCGCATACCCATTCGGCACCGCAGTGGCACTCGGGGCGGTCTGCGCGTTGGGGGCGGAGAGCGGAATCGTGTATCCGTTTTGCGGGTCTCGCTCAGGTTTGCACGGCTGATGTGCGGACACCGGAAGGCTCTGCACCCACGCCACCGGCTGCTGCTCGGTCTGCGCGGGGCGGGCGGCTAAGCGCTGCTCTAGCTCGTTCGCCAAGGTAGCAAGGCGCGCGCATTCGTTCTGCAAGTCAGCCAATGCCGTCTCCCGCTCATCCTGCGCCGGGGCGGGCTCGGCCTGCTGGGATAGGGCTCTGTCGATGCGGAGTACAAGCCTCCCAACCATCGCTCTGGTGGTCGTCTCTTCGGTGAAGTATCTCGCTGCCTCCCGCAGCAACCCGCGCAGCTTCTCGTTTTCAGTGCTCATCATTTCCTCTCCCATATCTCAGGGTTGCTCAGCTGCTCGTCCGTGGCGTAACGGCATTGACCGCTGATGGGGTGTAATTCGTGTGCGTGGCCGGCGGTGTGAACGATCCGGTATCGGGTGCCGCTGGGCTTGTGCAGGTACACGCGGCACTGCTCGTTGATGCGCCTCACGATGGGGGATTCGGTCATTCCGTTCATGCCATCCATCTCCCGTAGCGATCTCGATAGCCGGCGAGCCAAGCGCAGCGTTTGCCAAGCTCGACGATGGGGTAGGGACAGGACGCCTCGCGCGGTGCGTTCCAGCCTTCCTGCTGCTCCGCAACGTAGGCGTGGGCTGGGGCGCGTTTGTGTGGGCGGCTCATGGCGTCACCAGTTCGGCTGGCACCTGGACTACGTCGCCGAAGCGGTTTGCAACGATGATCCGGCAGGAACTGGCGTCACCCTCGCGTTCAGAGGGTTGATATCGACGGCCTTCCTTCCAAAAAACGCCGTAGACCGGCTCGCCGCAGCACTCAGGTGGCGACTCATAGCCAGACTGTACGCCGCACCCACAGCATTCGGATGCAATCTCCACAGGCAGGTCCACTGCCTTCGCCACAGCCCAATCCAGCGCCGGCCCGATCAGGTCGGCGGTCTTCATCTCGATCATGTTCATGCCGTCAACCTCTCTTCCTTGATGATCCGCCGCACTGACCGCTGAGCCAGTCCGGTGCGCTCTGCAATGGTCGGCACCTTCACGCCTAGCCGGAGCATGGCCCCGATGCGCTCGGCGTTACGGGATCGCTCAGCTTTGGCGCTGGCCTGGCTGGCTTTCTGCTGGGCCGCCTTCTTCTCCGGGCAGGTGATCCGGAAGGCGGGTTTCTTGTCCTCGGTGTGAATCGGTAGGGTCTCTACCGGTCCGTGTTCCGCCTCCCATGCCGCCATCTGGGCAGCAAGCTGGGCGCGAGCGGAGTCGTTCCGCTGAATTGCAGAGTGGTCGATCATGGGGATGGTCCAGGGAGGAGGGCGCGCGGGGCGCCAGTTGTATCAGGCAGCGGCGCGCTGCTTCATGGTGAAGTCGCGATGCAGGCTGCTGTGACAAGAAGGGCAGAGCCAGACGACGGAAAGCGGCTGGTCGTAGTCGGCGTGATGGCCGTGAAGTCGCTCGGTGTTGAAACATCCTGGCGCCATACAGCAAGGTGATTTCCAGAGACGCTTGTCTCTCACCGCGTTGTCGACCGTCTGCCTTGCATATGATTTTTCTGGGTTTCTGGCTGAATAGGCGCGTTTCGCAGCGTTTGATCGCTCGCGGCCTCTGTCCGTGCGTTGGTAACTTTCTCTTGCCTCTATGCGGTGAGGCAGGCTTGCTCTGCGGCGCTCGTACTCGCGATACGACTCACGGTTCCGTGCGTAATTCGCGCGCACGGCTGCCTTGCGACATTCCTTGCAGGTCTTGTCGCGGGTATAGAAGTCGGTATCTGCTTTCTGATCGCCGCACTTAGCACATGGCTTCATGCGGCGCTCCTGGAGGGCTTATGCCCCGGCGAGGTGGTGTAGCGGGGCGAATGGCAGGTCATCATCGAAATCATCCGGCGGCGCGGCCTGCTGGCTCTGCTGGCGTGGCGCGTTGCGCGCCGCCTGGGTCTGCTGCCGGGGCGCCGCATCGTCTTCGCGCCGGCCGCCAAGCAGCTGCATGGTGCCCTGCATGTCCACGATGATTTCGGTGGTGTAACGCTTCACGCCGTCCTTTTCCCACTCGCGGGTCTGCAGCTTACCTTCGATGTAGACCTGCGAGCCCTTGCGCAGGTACTCGCCGGCGATCTCGGCCACTTTGCCGAACAGCGCCACACGGTGCCACTCGGTCTTCTCGACCTTCTGTCCGGTCTGCTTGTCGGTCCACTGCTCGCTGGTGGCCAGGCTCAGGTTGGTCACGGCATTGCCGCTGGGCAGGTAGCGGGTCTCCGGATCCTGTCCGCAGGTTCCCACCAGAATGACTTTGTTAACCCCACGGGCCATTAGCGGCACTCCTTTACTGAATAAACGACGGTTGGTTTCTTGCGATATGCGGCAAGGTCAGCGCCTGGCGCGTAGTGCTCGATGGCTTTCGCATAGTCGACTGCGCCGGCGCGCTCCGAGCGGATGACCTGCACGAGCCTGCCTTTCTGGCTCTGCTCGCCAGCTTCAGCGATGAGGGCCTTCTTAGCGGCTTCCAGCCTGGCGCAGGCCTTGTCCGCTTCGGCTTTGGCGTCGGCGTACTCGGCTTCAAGCGCCGACCACGTGAGGTCTTCGCGAATCAGAGGGATCAGGTGGCGCGCTGACTTCTCTTCACTGGCAATCGTGGCGAGGTATTCATCACGAAATGCCGTCAGGGCCGGCAAGTGCTGGAACAGCCATAGCGGATCGGCGTCGACTCGCTCCACGATGAGCTCGCCGTCGCGCCAGATCACGAAGTCGCACCAGTCGCGCATGGTGCAGGCAAGCTGAAGCTGGATCTGCGCGGCGTAGTGCGGCACTTCTTCCAGCGTCGTGTAGGTGGCGCGGAACGGGCACTTCACCTCGATCAGCCCGTCATGCCCAACTAGCCCGTCCGGCGACGCGGCCAGCCAGTCATAATCGGCGTGAACATGCAGGCCGGTCGAGATGACCAGGCACTCGGCCTGGTCCTCGTATGCTGCGATAGCCTGTGGCTCGTGCTCGTGACCGAAGGCCGTTGCTTCGTTGCCAGTGAACTCGGATTCGGCGCCGTGATACTCGCGCACCATGTCGCGCAGTACGCCATCGGGCGTTTTGTACTTGTCCAGCCCAAGGATGGCGGCGACCCGTGACCCGGTGATTCGGCCGACCCGTTGCGCGAGCCAGTCATCTCCCTGGAAGGCATTGAGCGAGGTCATGCGGCCTCCTTCTTCTGCTGCTGCAGATAGGCCAGTGCTCCGGCGAAGCGGTCAGCGGTCAGCGCCTCAAGGGCTTCCAGTCGCACACTGGCGCACCATGTGGCTTCGTCCAGTTCAGCGGCATGCAGGGCTTCTCGCAAATCGGCGGCCTGCTTGGCATTGATCACGGGCTTGGCCTGCTTTGGCTGCTGTCGTGGCGCATGACCTACTGCGCTATTGGCGTCGTCGTCTTCCTGAGCGATCCCTGCGACCGATGCCAGCGAGTAGCGGCGGCAGTAGGTAATAGCCGAGCCGACGCCTTGTGCGTCCTGCTTACTGACCGGCGCACTGATAACGCTGCTCATCCACTGGCCAGAGCTGTGCATCAGGATCGTTTCGACGCTGACAATCCCCGCCTCGAAGCTTGGGCACTGAGTGACCGACAGGCCGTTAAGCGCGAATACCGGCCGCACGGTGTTGAGGATTTCGGCTAGATCCGCGTACTTGCTTTTGAAATGCGGGTTGCTGCTCGACTTGCTGGCGTTCTCAAGTTCGCCCTGAGCCTTCGCTAGCGCGGTGGCCAGCTCGTTGATCTGCTCTGATTTGTTCACGAGTTTCCCCTAGGCCGCATCGCGCAGCCTGTCAGTAGGTTTGGTTATCCGAAGAAGTGATTCAGCGCGCCGATCTGAACCGCTATCAGCACGTCCAGGGCGAAGAATCCGATCAGCGCAATCCACGCAGCCGCATAGCTGTGGCCTGTGGGGGTGTCGTCGTAGGGGATGGATTGGGTGTGGTTCATGGGGTCACCTTGCGGTATCGATGGTTGGCTTCTGGCCATAGGCGTAGCCATCTCCAACAGTTCGCGGTCATCCATCACACACCCCCCAATAACGCCACGTAGGCGAGAGTTCCGATAAGCGATCCGGCTACGGTGATGCCTAGGGCGCCGGCCAGCTCCTTGAGTACGTAGGCGTTCATGGCTGGGCTCCTTGCAGGGCGGCGTGGGCTTTTGCCATCGCCTTGTTGCGCGCTGACGATCCGTCGCACGACATGGAAACGATTCGAACCAGTTCGGCCAGCTCTGCCTTGTAAGCATCCCGCTCAGCGAGAAGGGCGTCGTAGTCGCTAAAGAGCACGTAGCGGCCTCTGGCCTCCTGCTTCATGCGGGCGTCTGTTTCGATGTCGCCAGTGCCGTCACCGGCGTACCGGTCAACGATGCGCAACTCGTACCGCTTCACTTCCTTGCTCATGCCGCCTCCTCGCACGCTTTGCGCAGCGCAGCCAGGGTTTCTTCACAGGATCGTGTGCCGGCGAATTCGATCAGCTCGACTGGTTCGCCTTCCTCATCCGTCTGGCCAATGTCGGCATAGACGATGGTTTCACCGGCGATCTGTTCCATGCTGATCTGAATTTTGTTCTCGACGAAATATGCCGCGTCTGCTGGGTAGACATTGGTAACTTCGATGACTTCGGTGCGCCCGTTTGGCGGAATGAACACGGTGGCTTTCATGCTGCAATCCCTCGTAGCTGCTGCCAGCGCTGATCGGCCAGCTCGTGAATCTGTGCGCTGAATGCGCGGTACTGGTCATCGGCGATCAGGTCGCAGGCGTAGGCCATTTCGATCATGCCGGTGGCGTAGCTCTCGTCCGGGCGCGGGTAGTGCGAGGCCGGCATCCGCTGAATCTCGCGCTCGATCAATTCGCGGGCCTTGTCGGTTGCGTAGCTCATGCTGCGCGCTCCTTGATAACGGGGTCGGTGATGGCCTGTAGCGACTCGATGATTCCGCGCATGGCCAGTGGGTAGGTGTCGGGCTTGGCGTTCACGAGCGGCAGCAGCTCGTCACACAGCCGCAATACCGCGTCTTGGTCCGGGCCGCCGATGGCGTCGTACAGGTCCTTTGCGTCGAACTGGTCACGCGCTCGCTCAATGCGAAGATCGCGCGCCCACTCTCGGCCGGCAGCACGATCCCGCTGCGCCTCGTCGCCGGGCACAGGGCTGATGTAGATGCTCATGGGGGTGTCTCCGGGTGGAGGGTGGAGCGGTTTAGTCGAGGATTTTCCAGCCAGATGCCGTGCTGAAAGACAGGTGGCCAGCGCGTCGCAATGACTGGAGTCGGCGATCAACCAGCCTGTAGTCGAGACCGGAATACGTTACTAGGCTATTGAACCGGCACACCCCTTTGCGGATAAGCTCAAGCACTGTCCGTCCTCCTTTGCATATTTCGATGGCATAGCGTCTCCATGTCGCGCTCCGGTGTGTTACTTGGCGCGGGCTTCGAGCCTTTTCGAGAACTCTCGATTGAAGTCCTGCATTGCTTCTGCCGGTGAGTCGCCGAAACCTGCAACTCCGTCTTGCAGATTCTCGCCGTACAGCGCACACCACTTGTTGCCATCAATGCTTAGCGCAGGCCGATACATGACGCTGTAGTCAGTAAGGCAGGCCGCTACGTGCTGAAATTGTTCTTGCGCGGCATGGATCATTCCGTTGGCCGCCATTTCGCAATAATCTCTGTCCATCACTTCTCTCTCCTCTCCCTAACCCACCACTCCAACGCGCAACAGGCGAGGAATACGGTGAGCATTAGGGTTAGCTCTAGTGGGGTGGGCATGGTTAGGCGCTCGGGATCGCTGGTAAGGGCATCCAGTGCGTATATGGCGCCTTCTCGGACGGGCCGTGCCAATCAACATCGCCGCCCTTCGCCACGCAGCAGTAATGCTCGTAGTGCTCTCCGTGGTCGATCCAGTAGTCGCCATCGGACTCAGGGTCGATGCCATCGAAACTGATACGGACGTCACCGGGGTGATCGCCAGGCTGCGGCGGCGCGTAGACCAGAACGGTGACGCCTGGCTCAGGCATTCGCTCCTCGACGCTGATCCACCGCGCCGCATCCCGCTCAAGCTCGGCGATGTACTCCTTGTTACGGGTGTCCAGGTTCATGAACGAATTGCGCTGTGCTTCCAGCTCGGCCCAGTCACGAGCCTCTCGTTCATGCTGCTCCGCGCCGTTCTCAATTCCTTCGCTCATCTCAGCCTCCTATGCGCTTCTTCGGTGCGAGCGACTTGAAATCGCAGTGGTTCAGGTAGGTGCTCAGGTCAGCATCTGCGATCTCGCCGCAGAACTCGCCAGTGTCAAATGAGTAATCGCCAGAGGCAGCGTCTGCCATCGCGATATCCATTGCTTCGTCTTCGCTGCCTGCCTCAATCACGCAATCGCAGGAGGCGGTCAGTCGGATGTTGTAGTGCGGCATGTTCAGTGCCTCCTATGTGCTTATGGGTGTTGGTGGGGCGGTTAGCGCCCGGAGTTGTGCAGGGCGCAGGCGTAGACGACGTAGGCCGCGTATGCCATCGAGGCGACCAGAATCACGACGTCAAGCCAGTGCTCGAACCGCTCGCCCCAGATCAGGCGCTCGACCGTAATGCTGACCGCCTGGATGCCCAGCACAAACAGGATGACCACAAGGGTTGCCGTGATCGGGTTGCCGCCAGCCGACCGGGCAATGGTCATCGCTGACTCGTGGATGATGTTCATGTGAATCTCCGTTCGGTTATTTCCCGCTGCAGCCTGTCTCCAAGCTGCATCAGGAATGCTCCGGTTAGGCCTCTTCGGCTTCATCCGGATTCGATCCGCCGGGCACAGCAGGCGAAACCTCAATGATGTTCTGCAATATCGGCTTCCAGACTCGCCACCAGCCCAGCGCTCGGCTATCCATTTGCGCGATCTCTTCATCGCTGAATGCCCACCACTCTGCCAGCGCGTGGAACTGGCAGCCGATCTGCATCCGCTCGGCGGTGTAGGTAACCGGCCACAGGTCGCACTGAATGGCTTTTATCTCCGAGCAGTTTCCGGAGGCGCCCCATAGCGAATTGATTTCGCTCAGG
>NZ_QLAE01000064.1 GCF_005876855.1 Stutzerimonas nosocomialis
CAGGTCTGGGCATCGACGCCTGTGGTCATCAGCTTAGAAGTTGTCGCGATGACGGGATACTTGCTTTCCGGGAAGATGAAGTTATCCAACTCCATCTTGCCTTCTTCGTTATCGCCGGTGATGCGCACGACATAGCGGTGGTTCTGCACCACCAGGTCGGCGTTTTCGTTGACCAGCGCCTGGCGCATGCGTTCGGCATGGTCGATGTTGTCGCAGAAGACGATGGTCTTGTCGAAGCGGTTGCTGGCTTTCAGGTATTCGCTGATCTTGCGCGCCACCACTTGCGTGCGCTGTTCCAGCACCAGCGTCTTGTCAAAATCACGCTGGTTGTAGATACGGTCTTCGATCTCGTTACCGTGCTTGTCGAGCATGCCCTTGTCGGGACGCCAGCCGGTCAGGTCTTTGTCCAGGTCGATGCGCACTACCTTGTAGGGTGCGAGAAAGCCATCGTCGATGCCCTGGCGTAGCGAGTAGGTGTAGATGGGCTCGCCGAAGTAGTCGATGTTGGATACGTCCTTGGTTTCCTTGGGCGTGGCGGTCAGGCCGATCTGTGTGGCGGAATGGAAATACGCCAGGATCTCGCGCCAGGCCGAATCTTCGGCGGCGCTGCCCCGGTGGCATTCGTCGATCACGATCAGATCGAAGAATTCCGGGCTGAACTGCTTGTAGATGTTCCGTTCTTCTTCGTTACCGGTGACGGCCTGGTAAAGCGACAGGTAGATCTCATACGACTTGTTGGCCTGCCGCTTCTGGATCTTGGTCATCGCCGCGCCGAACGGCTTGAAGTCGTTGGTCATGGTCTGATCGACCAGGATGTTGCGGTCCGCCAGGAACAGGATGCGTTTCTTGGCACGCGACTTCCACAACCGCCAGATGATCTGGAAGGCGGTATACGTCTTGCCTGTGCCCGTGGCCATCACCAGCAGAATGCGCTTCTGCTCTTTGGCTATCGCCTCAATGGTCTTATTGATGGCGAGCAATTGGTAGTAGCGAGGCGTCTTGTTGCTGCCGTCGCTGTAGTAGTCCTGGGCCACCAGGGCCTGTTGCTGCGTGCTCAGGCCCTGATGCTCTGCCCACCATTGCCACAGCGTATCGGCACTGGGGAACTCGTCCAGGCTCAGTTCGCGCTCGATAACACCGTCCTTGGCGATCTTGTTGTGGAACAGGAAGCCATCTCCATTGCTGCTAAATACGAAAGGCACTTGCAGCATTTCGGCATAACCGAGGGCCTGTTGCATGCCCGAGCCGATGGCATGCTTGTTGTCCTTGGCTTCGATGACGGCAATGGGCAGGTTGGGCTTGTGGAACAGCACATAGTCGGCGCGCTTGTGCTGACCACGTGTGTGCAGTTTGCCGCGCACGATGATGCGCCCCTTGGTCAGCAGGAACTCTTCTCGCACCTGGGTCAGGACGTCCCATCCGGCCTTTTCTAACGCTGGCGTGATGAACTTGGTGCAGATGTCACGCTCGCTGAGCGTCTGCTTATTCATAGGATGTAGTTCCTTCCACGCTGCTTTTCCCCATTATTCCTGCCTGTCGTTCGGTGCTCGACGCGCGATCTTGTAGCTGTGTAGCGACGTCATCCACTTCGTCCATGACACTCAATCCAACACAACCAGAAATTCGGTTGCTAACGCAGTCGGCTGAACATCGCGAACATTGCGTTGCAGTGAAACCAGTCCGTAATCGGCCATCGTCTTCAGAGTGCGAGACAGGTTTGGCACCTTGCGGCCGCTGAGTTCAGCCAGCTCCGTCAAAGACTTCGGCTGCTTGTTATGAATCAGGTGCAGCAGACGGCGGTTGTCATCCGATAGCACGGCGGCCAGCGACGCCAAGGATGGGAACCAGATGCTGGGAACCTCGCCGCCATGCTGGGGTGGGCGATCCAGTTGCCGAACACCGACAATGCAGCGTTTCATGCGCATGATCCAAAGACACGTTGACTTACAATGATATCACTCACTGATAAGCATTGCCGAACAACCAGGGGAGCCTTGATACGGCGACACAAAATGGGGTAATCCAATAAAAATTACCTCAATACCCCAAAGTGACTACCCCATTCCCTGCGCCCATCCTTCTGCAAAGGCAAGGGAACGGCACCCAAGGGACAACGGCCCTACCCAGAAAAGGAAAAGGCCGCCTACCCTTGTGCTCACTCACTCTGTAACAACCAGCCAACTCTTCCCTATGCCGTGCCGCTACCCTCCGCAGCACTCAAGTAGTCCGCCCAGCCCTGCAACAGCGTCCTTCTCTGATCTAGCAGCAGTGCCTTGTTGTACGTCGCCCGCACCTTGTTGCTCTCCACATGAGCAAGCTGCCGCTCGATTGCATCAGGCCGGAATCCGTTCTCGTTGGCCCAGGTTGAAAAGGTCGTCCGCCAGCAATGCGGCGTCGTACCCCGGCCCAGGTTCATGTCGCGCATCGCGTAAGTCAGCCGGTTAGGCGTAGTAAAGCCCTTGCCGCTCCGGTGTGGGAACAGATAGCGTCCACCACCCGTGATGCACTGCAAATCCTTCAGCACGGCAATAGCCTGCGCCGACAACGGGCTGACATGGTCACGTCGCGCTTTCATCTTCGCCGCAGGCCGACGCCACAAGGCATCCTCAAAGTCGAACTCGTCCCACTCGGCATCCGCCGCCTCCCCTGGACGGCAGGCGGTCAGCGCAATCAGCCGCAGGCACAACGAGGTTTCCGGATAGCCCCGGTAGCCGCGCAACTCCTGATAGAACTTCTGGATTTGCTCTCGCGTCATCGCGGCCTTGCTCTCGCTGAACGGCACGCGCAGCAGCCCGCGAAGACTGGGAATAGGATTGGCCTCGACCAGACCCCGCACCACCGCGAACTCGAAGATGGCCGCAAGATCGCCTTTGACGTGAATGGCTGCCCACGCACCGTGTGACTTGCACTCCTCCAGCAGCGGGCGAATCTGCTTCACGCCAATGTCGCTCATTGGCATCCCATCGAACTTGGGCGACAGGTACTTCCTGATGCGGGATTCTTTCGTGCGGTAGGAACTGAGCGCAAAGACTGGCTTGATCTCCGCCAGGTACGCTTTCGCCACCTTGGCGAACGAGCTTTCACGAGCGCGCTTGCGTTCTTCCAGCGCTTCGAGGTTGCGCCGCTTGACCTGCTGCCGCTCATGCGCAGGATGAATGCCTTGCTTGACCAGGGCACGCGCCTTCTCTCGGGCCGCACGTGCATCCGCAAGACTTACTTGAGGAAAGCCGCCAATGGCAAAGAGGTTCTCCTTGCCTTGCAGGCGGTACTTCCACCGCCAGAGCTTGCTGCCGGTGGGCTTGACCAGCAGGAACAAGCCCCCGCCGTCTGAAAGTTTCCAGTCTCGATCAGTCGATTTGGCCGACCTAACCTTGAGGTCGGTGAGTAGATTCGGGCATCGTTGGACTCCACTGCGGGGAGATGTACCCCCACGGTTGAACACGAGTACCCCCAACGCTACCCCCGAATTTTCTGGACCTCGATGAACAATAGGAACGCTCAGCAGACCGTATTGTTTATGCAACCCATTGATTTGAAATGGGTCAACCTATCCACCAAGCGCTACTGAGCGCCACCGAGATCCAGCAAAAATCGTCAGACGTTGAAGCGGAAGTGCATCACGTCGCCGTCCTTGACGATGTAGTCCTTGCCTTCCAGGCGCCATTTGCCGGCTTCCTTGGCGCCGTTCTCGCCCTTGTAGGCGATGAAGTCGTCATAGGCGACGACCTCGGCGCGGATGAAGCCTTTCTCGAAGTCGGTGTGGATGACCGCGGCGGCCTGCGGTGCGGTGGCGCCGACCTTGACGGTCCAGGCGCGGACTTCCTTCACCCCGGCGGTGAAGTAGGTCTGCAGGTTGAGCAACTGATAGCCGGCGCGGATCACGCGGTTCAGGCCCGGCTCGTCCATGCCCATGGTCTCGAGGAACATCTGCATCTCTTCCAGATCGTCCAGCTCGGCGATCTCGGCCTCGATCTTGTTGCACACCGGCACCACGATGGCGCCTTCTTCCTCGGCGATGGCCTTGACCACGTCCAGGTGCGGGTTGTTCTCGAAGCCGTCCTCGGCCACGTTGGCGATGTACATCACCGGCTTGGTGGTCAGCAGGTGGAAGGTGCGGGCCAGGCGCTTCTCGTCGTCGCTGAAGTTCTTCAGCAGGCTGCGCGCCGGCTTGCCTTCGGTGAGGTGCGGGATGAGCTTTTCCAGCAGCGCCTTCTGCGCCACCGCTTCCTTGTCGCCGCCCTTGGCGGTGCGGGCAACGCGCTGCAGCTGCTTCTCGCAGCTGTCGAGGTCGGCCATGATCAGCTCGAGATCGATGATCTCGATGTCACGCTTGGGGTCGACGCTGTTGGCGACGTGGATGACGTTTTCGTCTTCGAAGCAGCGCACCACGTGGGCGATGGCGTCGGTCTCGCGGATGTTGGCGAGGAACTTGTTGCCCAGGCCTTCACCCTTGGAGGCGCCGGCGACCAGGCCGGCGATGTCGACGAACTCCATGGTGGTGGGGATCACCCGCTCAGGCTTGACGATGGCCGCCAGCGCATCGAGACGCGGATCGGGCATCGGCACGATGCCGCTGTTCGGCTCGATGGTGCAGAAGGGAAAGTTCTCCGCAGCGATGCCGGACTTGGTGAGGGCGTTGAACAGGGTGGACTTGCCGACATTGGGCAGGCCGACGATGCCGCAGTTGAATCCCATGATGTGTTGCCTCGGAGTTAGGTTCAGGCCTTCTGGCTATGCAGTCGCTGCATCGCCCGGGTCCAGTCGCCGGTCAGTATCTCCGGCGTGACGTCCAGCGCAAAGCCGATGGCCGTGTCGAGCAGCTCGCGTTCGGCCTGGGGCGCACGGCCCAATACATAGCCGGACACCAGGCTCGCATGGCCGGGATGACCGATGCCAAGGCGCAGACGGTGGAAGCTGTTCTGATTGCCGAGCCTGGCGATGATGTCGCGCAGGCCGTTGTGACCACCGTGCCCGCCGCCCTGTTTGAGCTTGGCGACGCCCGGTGGCATGTCGAGTTCGTCGTGGGCCACGAGGATGGCCTCGGGAGGTATCCGGAAGAAGCCCGCCAGTGCCGCCACGGCTTGGCCGCTGCGGTTCATGAATGTGGTGGGGATCAGCAGCCGGACATCTTCGCCCTGATGACGGAATTTACCGACCAGGCCGAAGTACTTGCGATCGACGCTGAGGCTGGCGCCCTGCTGGGCAGCCAGTCGCTCAACGAAAAGGGCCCCCGCGTTATGCCGGGTCTGGTCGTATTCGGGGCCTGGATTACCCAGGCCAACGATCAGTTGTACGGCGGTCACGTCGGGGGCCCTTTCCTCAGGCTGAAACGAGTGGATTACTCGGCAGCGCCTTCTTCTTTCGGTGCATCTTCCTTGCTCACGCGCGGCGCGTGGACGTTGGCAACCGGCAGGTCGCTGCCGTGGGCCAGCGATACCAGCTCAACGCCCTTCGGCAGCTTGATATCGGTCATGTGCACGACCTGGCCGACTTCGACGTTGGCCATGTCGACTTCGATGAATTCCGGCAGGTCTTGCGGCAGGCAGGAAACTTCGACTTCGTTGATGTTGTGCAGCACTTCGCCGCCTTGCTGCTTCACGCCCACGGACGTTTCCTGGTTGATGAAGTGCAGCGGAACGGTAGCGGTCAGCTTGTGGCCTTCGACGACGCGCACGAAGTCGGCGTGCAGCACGAAGCTCTTGGCCGGATGACGCTGCAGGGCCTTGATCAGCACGGGCTCGGCAGTGCCGTCGACGTTCAGGCTGATCACGTGGCTGAAGGAAGCCTCGGTCTCGAGCAGCTTGGCCAGTTCCTTGGCCAGGATGGCGATGGACTGGGGAGCCTTGTCACCGCCGTAGATGACGGCCGGGACGAGGCTGGCGTTACGACGCAGGCGGCGGCTCGCACCTTTCCCCAGGTCGGAACGCGCTTGGGCATTCAGGGTGAAATCGGTCATTGCGTTTCTCCAAAATAACAACAACGCCCGCAGCGCTTGCGACCAGCGCTCGGGCGGTTGGGCAAAAAGCCCCGCACGGTGGCGGGGCGTATGTCGTCGACGTGATGGCTAGGGCACGTGGCCTTAGCGGAACATCGCGCTGATCGATTCTTCGTTGCTGATGCGGCGAACCGCTTCAGCTACCACTGGCGCGATGTCCAGCTGGCGGATACGGGTACAGGACTGTGCGGCGGCCGAAAGCGGGATGGTGTTGGTCACCACCAGTTCGTCGAGGACCGAGTTCTCGATGTTCTCGATAGCACGTCCCGACAGCACCGGGTGCGTGCAATAGGCGTAGACCTTTGCCGCGCCGTGTTCCTTCAGCGCCTTGGCCGCGTGGCCGAGGGTACCGGCGGTGTCGACCATGTCATCGACCAGGACGCAGGTACGGCCTTCGACATCACCGATGATGTGCATCACTTCCGACTGGTTGGCCTTTGGCCGACGCTTGTCGATGATCGCGAGATCAACGCCGAGCGCCTTGGCCACGGCACGCGCACGCACCACGCCACCGATATCGGGGGAGACGATCATCAGGTTGTCGAAGCGCTGGTCTTCGATGTCGTCCACGAGAACCGGCGAGCCATAGATGTTATCGACGGGAATGTCGAAGAAACCCTGGATCTGGTCGGCATGGAGGTCGACGGTGAGTACGCGGTCGACACCCACCACGGTCAGCATGTCGGCGACGACTTTCGCGCTGATCGCCACGCGAGCGGAGCGCGGGCGGCGATCCTGGCGGGCGTAACCGAAGTAGGGGAGTACCGCTGTGATACGGGTAGCTGAAGAACGGCGGAAGGCGTCGGCCATCACTACCAGTTCCATCAGGTTATCGTTGGTCGGTGCGCACGTAGGCTGGATAAGGAATACATCCTTGCCGCGAACGTTTTCGTTGATTTCAACGCTGATCTCGCCGTCGGAGAATTTTCCGACCGAGGCGTCACCGAGAGGGATATGCAGCTGACGTACGACACGCCGGGCCAGATCGGGGTTGGCATTCCCCGTGAAGACCATCATCTTGGACACGCGCAGTACCTGCCGGCTGAGGGTGGACCTGATGAAAGAAAATGGCAGGGGCGGCTGGATTCGAACCAACGCATGGCAGGATCAAAACCTGCTGCCTTACCGCTTGGCGACGCCCCTGTATCGTGTAGATGCCGTTTGGCATCCGGTGTCTCAGGACAGATTCTCCAGCTTCCGATGCAACATCGAGATGTTGCTACCCTTGGCTACAAAACCTGGCAGGGTGGCTGGAAGTTGGGCCGCGACTTTAACAGCTTCGGCTTCATTGGGGAAGGCCCCAAATACACAACCACCAGTGCCGGTCAATCTAGCTGAAACGAATTTGTTTAGCAAGATCAAAGCGTTACGTACTTCGTTGTAACGCTTCTCGACAACCGGCTGACAGTCATTCCGACCGCCCCGCTCGAGAACGGTGCGCACTTTAATGGGAGGGGTATCGCGTGTCAACTCCGGATCGGAGAAAATTTCTGCTGTGCTGACAAAGACTTGCGGAACCACGACGAGATACCAGGGTTCGTCGGGTTCGACGAAGGTCAGGCGCTCGCCGACGCCTTCGGCAAATGCGGCTCGCCCGCGGACGAACACCGGAACGTCCGCGCCCAGGCGCAGGCCTAGCGCGGCCAGCCGTTCGGGGTCCATGCCCAGCTGCCAGAGGCGGTCCAGTCCCAGCAGCGTCGTGGCTGCGTCGGAGCTGCCGCCGCCGAGCCCGCCGCCCATGGGCAGGCGTTTGTCCAGGCGGATGTCGGCCCCGTGGGTCGTGCCGCTTTCCTGCTGCAGCAGGCGGGCCGCCCGGACGATCAGGTTGTCGTCGTGGTCGACGCCGGCCAGCTCGCCATGCAGGCGAACCTGGCCATCGTCGCGCCGGGAGAAATGCAACTCGTCGCCATAATCGACGAACTGGAACAGCGTCTGCAGCTCGTGATAGCCGTCGTCGCGCCGGCCGACGATATGCAGCATCAGGTTGAGCTTGGCGGGTGCGGGCAGGGAAAGCGTCGGCATCAGCGGCCCAGCTCGCGAGGCTGCCAGTCCTTGATCACCAGCGTTACCTGCAGGTCATGGCCCTGCAGGCGGATGCGTTCAGGCAGCGGATAACCATCCTGTTCCAGATAGCTCAGGTATTCGACCTGCCAGCCGTCCTGTTCCAGGCGTGCGAGTCGGCCCTCGCCGTCCAGGGCGATACGGCTGCGGCTGTCAGGTGCCGGCAGGCCGCGTATCCACCAGAGCAGGTGCGAGACCGGCAGCCGCCAGCCGAGCTGGGCTTCGAGCAGCGCCTCGGGCGAGTCGGCTTCGAAGCGTCCCTGGCCGGCTACCTCCAGGGATACGGCGTCGGGACGCCCGGTCAGGCGGGTTGCGCCGCGTCCGAGCGGGCCCGAGATACGGATGTCGAAATAGCCCTGGCGCTGCAGCCAGAAGAGGGTCCCGCTGCCCGAGTCCTGCGATGCCCGAATGCCCACCTTGCCGCTGATCTGCCAGCCGTCGAGCGCGGCGATCCTGCTCTTGTGGTCGTTCCAGGCCGCCACGCTGCCGGGGCCCTCCACCGATTCGCGAGGCGTGACGCCGGCGCAGCCAGCGAGAAGGGCGATCAGTCCGATGGTCAGGTAGTTGCGCAGAAGGGTCATCTGTCAGGGTTTCTCCGAGCCGGTCAGGCGCTGCAGCGTATCGCGCAGGATGTCGCTGTCGGGTTGCTGTTTCAGGGCGTCGGCCCACACGCGACGAGCCTCGCGCTGCTTGCCCTGGGCCCAGAGCACTTCGCCCAGGTGCGCGGCCACTTCGTGATCGGGGTACAGCGACAGCGCCTGGCGCAGCAGGCGCTCGGCCTCGGCGTAGTTGCCCAGGCGATAATTCACCCAGCCGAGGCTGTCGAGGATGGCGGGGTCATCGGGCTTGAGCGCCAGTGCCTGTTCGATGAGGGTCTTGGCTTCGGCGTGACGGTCGGTGCGGTCGGTCAGCGTATAGCCCAGCGCGTTGAGCGCGGTGGCGTTCTCCGGGTCGCGCTCGATGATGAAGCGCAGGTCCTTTTCCAGGCCAGCCAGGTCGCCGCGCTTCTCGGCCAGCATGGCGCGGGTATAGAGCAGGTTCAGGTCGTCGGGAAACTCCCTGACCGCCTCGCTCATCAGTTGCCAGGCCTGGTCGTGGCGCTTGGCCTCGGACAGGGCTTCCATTTCGATCAGATACAGCTGGATGGCGTAGTCGGGTTGCGCACTGCGGGCTTCGGCCAGCAGTTGCGTGGCTTGCGCCTCGCGACCGTTCTGGAACAGCAGCTGGGTCTGGAGCAGCTTCGCGGGCAGGTAGTCGTTGCCCGGCCCGACTTCGGCGAAGGCGGCAAGCGCCTCGTCGGTCTCGCCCAGTGCCTGGCGGGCGCGGCCGAGATTGAAGTAGGCCGCGTCCACATGGCTGCCGCGCATGATCAGCTCTTCCAGGTAGACGATCGCCTCGCGCCAGGCTTCGGCTTCGAGGCAGACCAGGGCCATGGAAAAGCGCAGGTCGTCGTCGCCCGGGTATTGCTGGACCAGGGTGGCGAATTCGCCCATCGCCTGGTCGAGACGCTCGTGTTCGACCAGCATGCGCGCGTAGGTCAGGCGCAGGCGCTTGTCTTCCGGATGCTGGCGCAGGCTGCGCTCGAGCAGCGGCAGGGCTTCCTTGCCGCGACCCAGCGCATGCAGCAGCCTGGCGCGCAGCAGGATCGACGGCACTTGCTGCTTGTCGGCCTGCTGCGATTCGAGCAACTGGAGCGCCTCTTCGGTTTTGCCGTCCTGCTGCAGCAATACCGCCTTGCCGAACAGCAGTTGCGGGTTGCCGGGATTGCGAACCAGCAGCCGGTCGAAGCTCTGCAGCAGCCCGGCGCGGGTGTCCGGGTCGGTCTCGGCGGCCGAAAGCGCGAGGAAGTCGAAATGCGTGTCGCCCTGTCCCTGGAGGACCTTCTCCATGAATTCCAGCGACTCTTCATAGCGGCCCGCGCGTGCCAGCTGCACCGCGGCGGCGCGCTGGGCATCAAGGCTGTCGGTGTTGCGGGCCCAGATCAGCGCCGTGTCGAGCGCCGCCTGTTCGGCGCCGAGGTACTCGGCGATGCGAAAGCCTCGCTCGGCCACACCGGGGTCCTGGGTGGCGTTGGCCTGCTGGACGTAGTTGCCCAGGGCGATGTCGAAGCGGTTGCGCTGCCCGGCGAGTTCGGCCACCAGCAGCGCATAGAGCGATTCACGGGTGAAGGTGCCGTAGTGAGCGGGCTCGACCTTGGGCGATTCGAGTGCGGCGTCCTCGACCGGGGCGGTGCTTTCGGAGGCGGGCGGCGCGAAGGTCTGGCAGCCACCGAGAAGCAGCATGGCGGTAAGGGCGAGGTGTTTGTTCATAGGTTCGAATACGGCTGGTCTGCGTTCGCGGCATCATGACACAAGCCTTGGGGCAAGCCCATGGGCGGCCTGGCACGGGTGGGTCGG
>NZ_QLAE01000065.1 GCF_005876855.1 Stutzerimonas nosocomialis
GGGGCTCGGGATTATGTTGAGCCGCCGCCGTGGGAATATCCGCAGGCCACGGCGCAGCGGTTTAACATCAATCCCGGATTATGTGAGGCGGTACCATTTTCACGGATCCACCAGGTGCGCAGGCGAGAAAAATGGTACCAAACACTAGGAGCAGCCTGATTGATTTGGTACCATTTCCCTCCTCGAGGAACGAACCTGGTTAAAGGAAACGGTACCAAAATGCTTATCAAGTTCGAAGCTGACGATCAGCTGGTTGACCGACTCAAGGTCCAGTACGGTCAGAAGGTTGCTGCAAAAGCCTTCCACGCCGCCGCCGCAGATGCTGTTGATCTGTTCCGCAAGAATCAAGACTTGCACGACGTAATCGACGCCCAGCGAACCGAAATTCGCCGCCTCCAGCGCGTTATCGAGCAAGCCCGCTCAGCGGCGGTCCAGCTGTTCGAGTGCACCGCGCAGGGGGATTTGATCGATGGTTAAGCGCCTGAACCGTGCTGTGGATCGCTGGCTGTCATCCCCGCCAACCCGAACCCCTCGTATCGTGAGCCTTGTGCTCAACGTCGTTACGGCCCTGGTCATCGTTATCGGTCTGGCTGTCGCCATCACCCTCTACTGAGTCAAGGGCGTGACCGGAAGCCGCAGCCGCCCGCGCGCTCTTTGCGGGTGGACCGGGTGAGGATCACGGGCGAAGCCGAACCCTTGACCTAGCCCGGAACAAAAACAGCCTCCGTGAGGGAGGAGGGGGAATGCTTTTCTCCCCCTGCTCCCGAGCCCTCGGCGGCGAGAGCGGGATGACAAGGGCGGAGCCCTTGGTTTTGCTTCTCTGGCTTCTCCGGCGGAAGCCGGGTCCACCTTATCTAATGGTGGACTCTTGTCTCATGGTGAGACTTTCGGATGTTTTTTGAACATGTCAGATACTTGTCACTCAAGCGCGAGCACGATCTCGCCCTTGCTCGTCACTTCTGCGCAAGCAATTGATTTTTCAAGGATTTTATGTGCCAGTTCGCTGTCGCGTAGCGGTTGCATGCCTTGCTTAACGAGTAACTTGTTGATTTCTATGGCCTTTTTCCTCAAAGCGTCTTGCTCATCGGCCGTCAAACGTAGATTTGTAGGCATATTGCTATTACTCATGTAGGCACCTGCACAATCTTACATGTGTGCATGTGATTTGCGTTGACGTGTGCGAGTTCCCCGGTTAACAATCGCCGCAAATGTTATTTGTGTGCACGTAAACCATGCTCGACAAAATTCACCTTTTCGTGCCGTTCCGGGTCGATGCCATCGCTACCAGCACCGGTAAGCGTGGCAACGAGCTGTTGATGGTCGATCTGGAAGCCCTGGGCGTTCCGCTCCGCGCTACCAGCGTCATTGCGGACGGGAAGGGTGGCTATCAGGTCGAGGACATCAGCCACGCATGGGAATCGCTCTCGACGGGCTTTACGCCGCTGGCGTTCAAGGTGTTTCACCAGTCCTTGGGCAAGCGGATTCAGCCCGGTGTCGAGATGAAGGCCAGCCCGGCCAAGCTGCTCCAGGGCCACAACGTTTTCGGCCCGACCAGCATCCGCAAGGGTGGCGAGGTGATGCTCAAGTGGCTGGCGGGTTCCTACCCGAAGTTGTGGGCGCTGCTGGATTGGCAGAACGCCGAGGTTTACGGGATCGATTGCACGTATTCGGTTCGCCTGCCTGATTCCCGCACCGCATTGCAGCTGCTCCAGGCTCTGCGCGGCGTCAGTAACGGCCAGACCCGCAACCGTGGCGACGACTACGAAACAACCGCTTACTGGGGTTCGAAGGAATCCCGCCTACGCCGCCTCAAGGCCTATTTGAAGGGGCCCGAGTTTCGTGCCCAGCTGGAACAGGCGCTGAAGGCGGCTCGGGCCTACGGTGGCTCGAACTTCGTTCCGTCCCAGGCATTCGCAGCCCATCGGCTGCTCGCCGTCCTCCAGAACCCCGCGCTCCAGGCGTGGGCGGAAAACCTACTCCGTCTCGAAGCGACCGTCATGCACCGGTGGCTAGAGCGTCGGAATATCCCGACCAACCTTTGGGAACTCTGCGACTACCAGGAACAACGGGAAGAGCAGGGCGAATGCTTTATTGCGTGGTGTTGGGAACAAGTAACGAAAGAACTGTTTGCGGCCTTTGAAGGTATCTCCATGAGAGTAATTAATGATGAAAAAGTGCTGGCCGCACTTAAAGCCCGTTGGACGAAGTTCGGCACGAACGGGAAGGCCAATGAAACTGTCCCCCTCAACCTGTTTCGCACGTATCGCAGTATTAAAGATTACGGCTGGGACGAAACAATGGCGTCGATGTCGCGTGCCACGTTCTACCGTCATGTCGATCAGATTTGCGAATGCGGTCTTTCTAAGGCGGCCCTGCAGAAGCTGAAGATGGACGACCAGAAGAACAACGTCGTCCCGATCCTGCGCTTCCTGCAGGTCGATTTCAGCGCTCAGCGGCCTGACTGGTATGTCGAGCCGTCTGTGGAGGCCGCGTGATGAAAGCGCCTCTCCGCTTCGCCCTGGGCTGGGTTCTGTATATCGCCCTGTTCTATGCGTCCTGGCCGGTAGTCGCCTTTGCTGGCGAGCTCTACGCGATGTTTCCTATCGAGACGATCGTTGCCCTGGTGGCAGCCCTGATCGCCTATATCGCACTTTTCTATGTCGCGCTCCGACGCTTCTGGTCGTGGCTTGATAAACCAAGGGCGGACGCCCCAATTACTACCTGTGAGGTTCAAACATGCTCGCGTTGATCGGTCTTTGCCGTGGTTTTCACAGTAATACTCGCACTGTTGGCGAAAACACTTTCGTTGACAACGTCGTCCTGGTCGAAGTGGAACAACCCAACCAGTACGGGCTGAACGAAACGAAAACTATCGCCGTCAAGCTCTCGAAGAAACAGATGGAATCTGGTTACAACAACATGTGGAACCAGTTCAAAGAGAAGCAAGTTTCCGTCCCTGTCTTCGTTTCGGCCTGGGCATCCAGGGCCGGCCATGCTGGCTTCGACTACTGGTTGTCGGGCGAGGGCAAGCCGCTGAACTTGCAGCTCGCTGCAACCCAGCAGAAAACCGCCTAAATGAATTTTCTGACCTGTGACGGTAGTTGGATCGCCGATAGCAACGGGATTCGTTGTAACGGTGAATTAGTTGCTATCACAGGTCAGGAACTCGCGTCGGAGATCAACGGATCGTCCGGCATTACACCAGAGGAATCGACACTTTTATATGACTCTGCGTTGCAGATATTCGTATCAGTGTTCGTCTTTCTTTGTCTCAAGCGCCTCATAAAATAGGGATTTACCAACATGAAATATCGCAACGAAGTTCGCAAGTTCGGTCGCAAGTTCGCCGCTCAAGTTTCCACCGGTCTCGTTCTGGCTGGTGGTGCAACTGTCGCTCTGGCTGACGCCGCTGCTGCTGTTGCCAAGATGGAATCTAAAGAGTCGGATATCGACCTGCTTGGTTGGGCGGCGGTTGGTCTGGCCGTTGCTGTTGCTGTGTTCGCGTACGTGAAGCGGGCCGCCCGCTAAGCGGTGCAAATTCACTGGCCCACTTCGGTGGGCCTTCTTGTTTCTGGAGTTGAATAAAATGACTCTCACGCCCGACATGTATGTGCTGGTGGTTTCTACTCTGGCAGTTGCCGTCCTTCTGTTCGGGCGGCTCTGATATGAATCTCTTTATTGCTCTACTCAGCTTTTGGCAGCGTCCGACGTCGGTTAGGCCGACGGAGGAGGCCAACCGTCGCCGGCCGCTGCTTTTCAGCTTACTGCTCTCTTTTTCTCAGGGTGCTCTGGCTGCCGACTATTACTGGCAGACTTCCAGTAATCATATTGGCGCCGACAACGTTGCGCGTATGTATTCTGGCGCATCGCCATCTGCAGTTTGCGACCAGATTCAGGCGGCAGGATGGCGCAATAACTATGTATTCAACAGGCTGTATAAGGTTAATGAAACAACATGGCGATGCGAGGCGCGTCGCGCCTCTGATGGCTACACGTCGTCCGCTACTATTGCTCGTTTTGGCGATTCTTGCCCGGTCGGCGCTGAATATAAAGCTGAAACCGGTGAATGCATCTCTACCCCGGAGCCCTCACAATGCACTGAGGGGGACCCTTCTATATTTAAAGGTCCAGACGGTTCCGTTATTGATGTAAACGGCTCGAAGTACGTAAACAGCCCGTCGCCCGGAACGGCCTGTTATAACCGGTGCTCGTACACTGTTCAGACTCGCACTCAGAGTTGTTTTTACGTATCAGGCTCTACCACTACCGGCTTTTGTAATTATTTGGGATCGGGCACCGGAGAAAGCTGTAACTCTACTGATGCTCCCTTGGGCACTACTGGCGATCCGCTTAATCCTCCTGGCACACCTGACGTTCCACCGTCCGATCCAAATGACCCTGGCTGCCCCTCGGGCTACAGCTGGTCCGGTACGACGTGCGTCAAGACTGATCCGGGCGATGGTGGCGGTGACGGCGGTGACGGCGGTGATACGGGCGGTGGCTCCGATGGCGGTACCGGTGGTGGTGGCTCTGGCGGCTCTGATGGCGGCTCAGGCGGGTCCGATGGCGGCTCTGGTGGCGACACTGGCGGTGGCTCTGATGGTGGGTCTGGTGGTGGCGGCGGTGGTGGCTCTGGTGGTGACGGAGGAGGGCAGTGTGACCCTGCGACTAATCCAGCCTGCGTCCCTGGCAGCGTGACCGGCCCTGGCTGCGATCAGCCGCTTGTATGCACTGGCGATGTAGTCAGCTGTGCGATCCTCAAACAACAGAAAGAGCATCGCTGTCACGTTGAGCAGATGGCGGACTTCGATGCGAAAAAGGGCGCGATAGAACAGCTTGTCCAGGGCGAAAAGTTCGAGCTTGACGAACAGGAAGTTGAAGTTCCGTCGTTTATCAATACTGCGACGCGCTTTCTCCCGTCGAGCTGCCCGGCGCCCAATGTCATTAGCACTAGCGGTCGCTCGTTCTCGTGGTCGTATGAGCCTGCCTGCGAGTTTGCCAGTACGTTTTCGTGGTTATTTGTTGCCATAGCGGCCCTTTGGGCGGCTGTTTATGTAGGCGCTGCGTTTGGAGGCAATGACTAATGCATTTCTATTATCTCGCCATTCTTTTGATAACCATCGTGACACCTCTGGTCAAGATGGCACTAAAGGCGCTCGGTATAGGCGTTGTTGCGTACATGGGGATTAACCTCGTTTTCGATCAGGCGTTGCAGTACGTGACAAATAATCTCGCGAACTTACCGCCAGCTGCGCAGGCGCTGCTTGGCCTTGCCAAGTTCGATGTAGTGGTCAACATATGGTTTGCCGCAATTACCACTCGTCTCGTTCTGAATGGTATGAACAAACTATCGGGTAGAAAGAAAAATTACGCCGTGCTGGAGGCCTAACAATGATTTATCTGCATACGGGCCTGCCGGGCCATGGAAAGACCCTAAACACCATCAAGGAAGTTGATGCGGCGAGCGTTGAACAGGATCGCCCGGTTTACTATCACAACGTTAATGGCCTTGATCCGTCGAAGTTAAAAGGGCAGTGGTACGAGTTTGAAGACGCCCATAAGTGGTTCGAGCTGCCTGATAACTCGATTATTTTTGTCGATGAATGTCAGCACTTTTTCCAGCCTCGTGACACTCGGAAAGAACGACCTGATTACATTGCGCATTTCCAGACGCATCGGCATAAGGGTTTCGATGTTCATCTTGTTACGCAAGATATGCGTTTCATCGATGTAGAGGTGCGCCGCCTAGTTGGTAATCACGTTCACTATTGGCGACCATTTGGCATGAAGAAGATTTCTCGTTATGAATACGAGAAAGCGACGGACTTCGATAAGGTGTCGGAGCGGGCTTTTGCCAAGCGGACTATTGTCAGTATCGATAAGAATTTCTTTGGCGCGTATAAGAGCGCTGTTGGTCATCACGTTAAGGTGAAACTTCCGTTTCGTGTATATGTGATTGCCGGCCTCTTAATGATCTGTGTGTTCTTGTTCTATCGTGTTTATGACCGGATAAGTAGCAAGGGGCAAGTTGACGCCCCCGTGGCAGAGGCCACAATTCCAGAGAAGGCGGGCAGCATCCTTAGTTCGGTGACCTCCGGTGTGACGTCAGGCCTTGGCTTTACTCCGGATGCGACAACTCCTAGGGCGTCGAAGGTCACGACTGCTGAATACGTCGACCGGCAGGTTCCAAGGATTCCAGACATCCCCGCATCGGCGCCCATATACGACGATCTGACCCGGCCGGTCTCATATCCGCGGCTGTACTGCATGTCGAGCCAGGACCCGCGCAACGTGGATCGTGCTCGATCTCGCCGCCAGTCGGTTGAGTTCATCGACGGGCTGCCGACGACGTGCCAGTGCTATACGCAACAGGGAACGCGCTACGCGACGGATTTTGATTTCTGCCTGCAGGCATCGACTGCGGGCTATTTCGACCCCGCAGTGCCTGACCGGAGCGGCCAGGGCATGCAGTTCCAGCAGGCCCGACCCGCGCAGCAGGTCAGCTTCCAGCCGCAGTCACAGCCGGTGGCCGCGCCGGTGACCGTCACGAACTACAACAAGGGGCGCTTTCTTTGGTAGGGATGGGTCGCTTCGCATAAT
>NZ_QLAE01000066.1 GCF_005876855.1 Stutzerimonas nosocomialis
TGGATGTCAGGAAAGGCCGCGCCGCACCGTCAGAATAGAGTCTACTTTCATATTCTTTGACACCTGCTTGCCAAGGTCACAGATTTCAGCCTGACAAATTCAAGGCTTAGGGCGCAATGGAACCAAAAACCAACGTAAGCCCTGCCGCCCATCCAGCCCATGGAGGCATCTTGCAGGGACAACGCATCGGTTACGTCCGGGTCAGCAGTTACGACCAGAACCCGGAACGCCAACTTGAGCAGGTCGAGATCGGCAAGCTGTTCACCGACAAAGCCTCGGGCAAGGACACCCAGCGTCCACAGCTGGAGGCCATGCTCGGTTTCGTCCGCGAAGGCGATACCGTGGTGGTGCACAGCATGGATCGCCTGGCACGAAACCTCGATGATTTGCGCCGCCTGGTGCAGAAGCTGACCAAGCGCGGTGTGCGCATCGAGTTCTTGAAGGAAGGCCTGGTGTTCACCGGCGAGGACTCGCCGATGGCCAACCTCATGTTGTCGGTCATGGGGGCCTTCGCCGAGTTCGAGCGCGCCCTGATCCGTGAGCGGCAGCGCGAAGGCATCGCCCTGGCCAAGCAGCGCGGCGCGTACCGGGGCCGCAAGAAGGCCCTGTCCGACGAGCAGGCTGCTACCCTGCGGCAGCGGGCGGCTGCCGGCGAGCCCAAGGCGCAGCTTGCCCGCGAGTTCAACATCAGCCGGGAAACCCTCTACCAGTACCTCCGCACGGACGACTGATACATGCCGCGTCGCTTGATCCTCTCGGCCACGGAGCGGGACACCCTGCTTGCGTTGCCGGAAAGCCAGGATGACCTGATCCGCTACTACACCTTCAACGATTCCGACCTGTCGCTGATCCGTCAGCGGCGCGGCGACGCCAACCGCCTGGGCTTCGCGGTGCAGCTCTGCCTGCTGCGCTACCCCGGCTATGCGCTGGGCACCGACAGCGAGCTGCCCGAGCCGGTCATCCTGTGGGTGGCCAAGCAGGTTCAGGCCGAGCCGGCGAGCTGGGCGAAGTACGGCGAGCGGGACGTGACTCGCCGCGAGCACGCCCAGGAACTGCGCACCTACCTGCAACTGGCTCCATTCGGCCTGTCGGACTTCCGCGTCCTGGTGCGCGAATTGACCGAGCTGGCCCAGCAAACCGACAAGAGCTTGCTGCTGGCCGGTCAGGCGCTGGAGAGCCTGCGGCAGAAGCGGCGCATCCTGCCGGCGCTGAGCGTGATCGACCGGGCCTGCTCGGAGGCCATTGCGCGGGCCAATCGGCGGGTCTACCGCGCCCTGGTCGAACCACTCACGGACTCGCATCGGGCCAAGCTGGACGAGCTGTTGAAGCTCAAGGCCGGCAGCAGCATCACCTGGTTGACCTGGCTGCGACAGGCACCGCTGAAACCCAACTCCCGGCACATGCTTGAACACATCGAGCGGCTGAAGACATTTCAGCTGGTGGACTTGCCCGAAGGCCTGGGCCGGCACATCCACCAGAACCGCCTGCTCAAGCTGGCCCGCGAGGGTGGGCAGATGACGCCCAAAGACCTCGGCAAGTTCGAGCCGCAGCGACGTTACGCGACCCTGGCCGCCGTGGTGCTGGAGAGCACCGCGACCGTGATTGATGAACTGGTCGATTTGCATGACCGTATCCTGGTCAAGCTGTTCAGCAGCGCGAAGCACAAGCATCAGCAGCAGTTCCAGAAGCAGGGCAAGGCGATCAACGACAAGGTGCGCCTGTACTCAAAAATCGGCCAGGCTCTGCTGGAAGCCAAGGAAAGCGGCAGCGATCCCTACGCGGCCATCGAGGCGGTGATTCCCTGGGATGAGTTCACCGAGAGCGTCAGCGAGGCCGAGCTGCTGGCCCGGCCGGAGGGCTTCGATCATCTGCACCTGGTCGGCGAGAACTTCGCCACCCTGCGCCGCTACACGCCGGCCCTGCTGGAGGTACTGGAACTGCGCGCCGCACCGGCCGCGCAAGGCGTGCTGGCAGCCGTGCAGACCCTGCGCGAGATGAACGCCGACAACTTGCGCAAGGTGCCGGCCGATGCGCTCACAGACTTCATCAAGCCGCGCTGGAAGCCGCTGGTGATCACCCCGGAAGGCCTCGACCGGCGCTTCTACGAAATCTGCGCCCTGTCCGAACTGAAAAATGCCCTGCGCTCCGGCGACATCTGGGTCAAAGGCTCGCGGCAGTTCCGCGACTTCGACGACTATCTGCTGCCGGCAGAGAAGTTCGCCGCGCTCAAGCACGAGCAGGCCCTGCCCCTGGCGATCAACCCGAACAGCGACCAGTACCTGGAAGAGCGTTTACAGCTGCTGGACGAGCAGTTGGCCATCGTCACCCGCCTGGCCAAGGACAACGAGTTGCCCGATGCCATCCTCACCGAGTCCGGGCTGAAGATCACCCCACTGGATTCTGCGGTGCCGGATCGGGCGCAGGCGCTGATCGACCAGACCAGCCAGTTGCTGCCGCGCATCAAGATCACCGAACTGCTGATGGACGTGGACGACTGGACGGGCTTCAGCCGCCACTTCACCCACCTGAAGGACGGTGCCGAGACCAAAGACCGGACGTTGCTGCTGTCCGCAATCCTCGGTGATGCGATCAACCTCGGGCTGACCAAGATGGCCGAGTCGAGCCCCGGCCTGACCTACGCCAAGCTGTCCTGGCTGCAAGCCTGGCACATCCGCGACGAAACCTACTCGGCGGCCCTGGCCGAGCTGGTCAACCACCAGTACCACCATGCCTTCGCCGCCCACTGGGGCGACGGCACCACCTCATCCTCCGATGGCCAGCGCTTCCGCGCAGGCGGCCGGGGCGAAAGCACCGGGCACGTCAACCCGAAGTACGGCAGCGAGCCGGGACGGCTGTTCTACACCCACATCTCCGACCAGTACGCGCCGTTCAGCACCCGCGTGGTGAATGTCGGCGTGCGCGATTCCACCTATGTGCTCGACGGCTTGCTGTACCACGAGTCCGATCTACGGATCGAGGAGCACTACACCGACACGGCCGGCTTCACCGATCACGTCTTTGCCCTGATGCACCTGCTGGGCTTCCGCTTCGCGCCACGCATCCGCGACCTCGGCGAAACCAAACTGTACGTGCCGCAGGTCGTGCAGGCCTACCCGACGCTGCGCCCGCTGATCGGCGGCACCCTGAACATCAAGCACGTCCGCGCCCATTGGGACGACATCCTGCGCCTGGCCAGCTCGATCAAGCAGGGCACGGTCACCGCCTCGCTGATGCTGCGCAAGCTCGGCAGCTATCCGCGCCAGAACGGCCTGGCCGTGGCCCTGCGCGAGCTGGGCCGGATCGAGCGCACGCTGTTCATCCTCGACTGGTTGCAGAGCGTCGAGCTGCGCCGCCGCGTGCATGCCGGATTGAACAAGGGGGAAGCGCGCAACTCCCTGGCCAGGGCGGTGTTCTTCAACCGCCTCGGTGAGATCAGGGATCGGAGCTTCGAGCAGCAGCGCTATCGGGCCAGCGGCCTCAACCTGGTGACGGCGGCCATCGTGCTGTGGAACACGGTGTACCTGGAGCGCGCCACCCAGGCGATGGGCGACACGGGCAAGCCGGTAGACGGCGAGCTGCTGCAATACCTGTCGCCGCTGGGCTGGGAGCACATCAACCTGACTGGCGATTACGTCTGGCGGCAGAGCCGCAGGCTGGAAGACGGTAAGTTCCGCCCGCTACGAATGCCCGGAAAACCTTAGCGTACGATTTTTTCCGAATTCTGCGGGCTCCCCAACACGGTCATTGAATTGAAGCTGGAGCATCATGCCGCATAGTCATGGCCTTCTGCATCACCTCACCCATAACTTCGATGGGGCACTTGAAGTCGAAGCGCTTACGCGGTCGCATGTTCAGTTGCAGTGCAATAGCGTCGAGTTCTTCTTGGCTGTGTACCGACAAGTCCGTGCCCTTGGGCAGATACTGGCGGATCAGGCCATTTATGTTTTCGTTGCTGCCGCGTTGCCAAGGGCTATGCGGGTCGCAGAAGTAAATTGCCACCCCGGTCTGCTGGGTGATTTCAGCATGCCGAGCCATTTCTCGGCCCTGGTCGTAGGTCATGCTCTTGCGCATCGCCAGCGGCATGCCATTGAGCGCTGCACTGAAGCCTTCCATCGCCGAGGTCGCCGTCGCGTCGTTCATCTTTACCAGCATCAGGTAGCCACTGGTACGTTCCACCAGCGTGCCTACAGACGAGGCGTTGGCCTTGCCCTTGATCAGATCGCCTTCCCAATGCCCTGGCATCAGCCGGTCTTCGATCTCCGGTGGGCGCACATGGATGCTGACCATCTCGGGGATCTGGCCGCGTCGATCCACGCCGCCAGAGCGCGGCCGTCGCGTCGTCTTACTTTGGCGCAGGCAGATGATCAGCTCTTTACGCAGCTCGTCGACCGGCAGGGCGTAGATGGCGTTATAGATCGTCTCGCGACAGACGTAGGCTTCTCTGAGGCTGGGAATGTTCATGCTGCGCAGCTTGCCGGCAATCTGCTCGGGAGACAAACGCTCGCGCAGCATATGGGCCACCAACTGGAAGCGCTCACTACTCGGCAAGAGCTTTCGTTTCGGTCGACAGCGTTGGCGGCGGGCCTGCATCTGCTGCTGGGCCATGCGGGCCGAGTAGCCGCCACAGACATCTCGATTGCGGCGCAGCTCCCGGCTGATGGTCGAAGGGGATCGGGTGATCAAGCAAGCAATCTTGCGCAGGCTGAACCCTTGGGCACGGCCGATTTGAATGGTGGCGCGTTCTTCAACGCTGAGTTCGGTATAAGACATAGGGGCAGCACCGTACCGGAAAGGTCAGGTGTTGCACTCAGTTTTTGCCGCCGCCGGGTTACTTCAGACCTTCCCTAATGGGCGCTACCTTTAGACAGTAAGTTAAGAACAGCAACGCCGCCAACAATCATTGCCATGCCGATGAACGCCCAAATATCTAGTTTCTGCCCATAAAATACCCAGGCGACAGCTGTCACCAATACAATTCCGAGCCCTGCCCAAACTGCATATGCAATGCCCATGGGAATAGTCTTTAAGGCTAGGGATAAAAAGTAAAAAGCGAGGCCGTAACCTAAAACAACTAATATTGACGGAAGTGGTTTTGTGAATCCTTCGCTTGCTTTTAAAGCAGATGTGGCTACTACTTCACCAAATATTGCAACAGCCAAAAACAGCCAATTATTCATTTGCCTTCTCCGTATGTAGGTGTATGAAGATTTTAATTTTTTTATTCAAAAAAATGCAGTCTTGCGATAAAGAATTTACTGTGAGCAAAGTTGTGTAGGCGCTGAGCATGCAAAACTGCGCATTGATTCTTGCGGTAATGTGTGCGCATCGTTCAATGCGATATAGCGCGAGGGTTCGGGCCGCAAGAAACTTCCGGAAGGTGATCTGACCACAGTAGGCAGGCGCGATTTCGAGCGATAGAACGCTAAAAAAGGGGCATGAACGACTGTCTGCTTCTGGCCGAAAGCTACCGCCCAGCAAGCGACCGCTTCGGTCAAGCAGGTGTCCGATTCAGCCTTCCAAAGGAGCTGCACTGATATTGCAACCAGGTAGTCGCTTGGCATTACTACATGCGCTCACTGATCCGCTATAGCGCCTACCTCACCCCCACATCTTCGATCGCACCAGGAACAGCTTCGCAGTTCAAGCACGGTCTCGCGGGAACCAGAACCATGCGCTGAGCGTCTGATCATGGGTCACTTGATAGAGTCTCTGGCAATGGATAGCCGTCCCTCACACCTCAATTCATTACCTGTCCCATTGGGTCCGCATAATCAATGCAATGGCCTCCTGCATGCTCTGCGATTATGGCTAAAGTATTTTAGATGTCTGTACAGCAAGGTTTTCACACGAATCAGGCGTAGCTGGGAAATGCAGAGCTACGATCTGACGCTAAGTGATTGAACTGAACCGCCCCGGCTTTCCCGGAGGCTCCAACTCTTGAGAGGATGGAGCCATGAAGACGACGACGAAGTACTCCCCGGAAGTCCGCGAGCGAGCGGTTCGACTGGTATTGGAA
>NZ_QLAE01000067.1 GCF_005876855.1 Stutzerimonas nosocomialis
TAGTCAACTGATTATCAGCATCACAAAGCAACACTCGTTAATTCGAGAGTTACTCTTCATTTATGGAGAGATTTGCGATTGCTGAGCCAAGTTTAGGGTTTTCTCAAAACCCAAGCAGTATTGAACTGAAGAGTTTGATCATGGCTCAGATTGAACGCTGGCGGCAGGCCTAACACATGCAAGTCGAGCGGTAGAGAGGAGCTTGCTTCTCTTGAGAGCGGCGGACGGGTGAGTAATGCCTAGGAATCTGCCTGGTAGTGGGGGATAACGTTCGGAAACGGACGCTAATACCGCATACGTCCTACGGGAGAAAGTGGGGGATCTTCGGACCTCACGCTATCAGATGAGCCTAGGTCGGATTAGCTAGTTGGTGGGGTAAAGGCTCACCAAGGCGACGATCCGTAACTGGTCTGAGAGGATGATCAGTCACACTGGAACTGAGACACGGTCCAGACTCCTACGGGAGGCAGCAGTGGGGAATATTGGACAATGGGCGAAAGCCTGATCCAGCCATGCCGCGTGTGTGAAGAAGGTCTTCGGATTGTAAAGCACTTTAAGTTGGGAGGAAGGGCAGTAAGTTAATACCTTGCTGTTTTGACGTTACCGACAGAATAAGCACCGGCTAACTCTGTGCCAGCAGCCGCGGTAATACAGAGGGTGCAAGCGTTAATCGGAATTACTGGGCGTAAAGCGCGCGTAGGTGGTTTGGTAAGTTGGATGTGAAAGCCCCGGGCTCAACCTGGGAACTGCATCCAAAACTGCCAAGCTAGAGTACGGTAGAGGGTGGTGGAATTTCCTGTGTAGCGGTGAAATGCGTAGATATAGGAAGGAACACCAGTGGCGAAGGCGACCACCTGGACTGATACTGACACTGAGGTGCGAAAGCGTGGGGAGCAAACAGGATTAGATACCCTGGTAGTCCACGCCGTAAACGATGTCGACTAGCCGTTGGGATCCTTGAGATCTTAGTGGCGCAGCTAACGCATTAAGTCGACCGCCTGGGGAGTACGGCCGCAAGGTTAAAACTCAAATGAATTGACGGGGGCCCGCACAAGCGGTGGAGCATGTGGTTTAATTCGAAGCAACGCGAAGAACCTTACCTGGCCTTGACATGCTGAGAACTTTCCAGAGATGGATTGGTGCCTTCGGGAACTCAGACACAGGTGCTGCATGGCTGTCGTCAGCTCGTGTCGTGAGATGTTGGGTTAAGTCCCGTAACGAGCGCAACCCTTGTCCTTAGTTACCAGCACGTTATGGTGGGCACTCTAAGGAGACTGCCGGTGACAAACCGGAGGAAGGTGGGGATGACGTCAAGTCATCATGGCCCTTACGGCCAGGGCTACACACGTGCTACAATGGTCGGTACAAAGGGTTGCCAAGCCGCGAGGTGGAGCTAATCCCATAAAACCGATCGTAGTCCGGATCGCAGTCTGCAACTCGACTGCGTGAAGTCGGAATCGCTAGTAATCGTGAATCAGAATGTCACGGTGAATACGTTCCCGGGCCTTGTACACACCGCCCGTCACACCATGGGAGTGGGTTGCTCCAGAAGTAGCTAGTCTAACCTTCGGGGGGACGGTTACCACGGAGTGATTCATGACTGGGGTGAAGTCGTAACAAGGTAGCCGTAGGGGAACCTGCGGCTGGATCACCTCCTTAATCGACGACATCAGCTTCTTCATAAGCTCCCACACGAATTGCTTGATTCACTTGCGAAAAGCGATTGGGTTTAGGCCCGAGAGTAAGACGATTGGGTCTGTAGCTCAGTTGGTTAGAGCGCACCCCTGATAAGGGTGAGGTCGGCAGTTCGAATCTGCCCAGACCCACCAATTGTCAAGGGATGTGGCCGATCTGTAGATGGGGCCATAGCTCAGCTGGGAGAGCGCCTGCTTTGCACGCAGGAGGTCAGGAGTTCGATCCTCCTTGGCTCCACCATTTACTCGAATCGCTTGAAAAGCTCAGAAATGAACATTCACACCGTGGGGTGGGGAATGTTGATTTCTGGTCTTTGCGCCAGTAACTGTTCTTTAAAAATTTGGGTATGTGATAGAAGTAGACTGACTGATTGTTTTCACTGGCGATCAGTTTGGTCAAGGTAAATTTGCGAGTTCAAGCGCGAATTTTCGGCGAATGTCGGCTTTATCTGATCAGGACTCTCAAGCAGATTGCTTGGGGTTATATGGTCAAGTGAATAAGCGCATACGGTGGATGCCTTGGCAGTCAGAGGCGATGAAAGACGTGATAGCCTGCGATAAGCTTCGGGGAGTCGGCAAATAGACTGTGATCCGGAGATCTCTGAATGGGGGAACCCACCCAGCACAAGCTGGGTATCTTGTACTGAATACATAGGTGCAAGAGGCGAACCAGGGGAACTGAAACATCTAAGTACCCTGAGGAAAAGAAATCAACCGAGATTCCCTTAGTAGTGGCGAGCGAACGGGGATTAGCCCTTAAGCTTCTTGGATTTTAGCGGAACGCTCTGGAAAGTGCGGCCATAGTGGGTGATAGCCCTGTACGCGAAAAGATCCTTGAAGTGAAATCGAGTAGGACGGAGCACGAGAAACTTTGTCTGAATATGGGGGGACCATCCTCCAAGGCTAAATACTACTGACTGACCGATAGTGAACCAGTACCGTGAGGGAAAGGCGAAAAGAACCCCGGAGAGGGGAGTGAAATAGAACCTGAAACCGTATGCGTACAAGCAGTGGGAGCCTACTTTGTTAGGTGACTGCGTACCTTTTGTATAATGGGTCAGCGACTTATTTTCAGTGGCGAGCTTAACCGAATAGGGGAGGCGTAGCGAAAGCGAGTCTTAATAGGGCGTCTAGTCGCTGGGAATAGACCCGAAACCGGGCGATCTATCCATGGGCAGGTTGAAGGTTGGGTAACACTAACTGGAGGACCGAACCGACTACCGTTGAAAAGTTAGCGGATGACCTGTGGATCGGAGTGAAAGGCTAATCAAGCTCGGAGATAGCTGGTTCTCCTCGAAAGCTATTTAGGTAGCGCCTCGTGTATCACTGCTGGGGGTAGAGCACTGTTTCGGCTAGGGGGTCATCCCGACTTACCAAACCGATGCAAACTCCGAATACCAGCAAGTGTCAGCACGGGAGACACACGGCGGGTGCTAACGTCCGTCGTGAAAAGGGAAACAACCCAGACCGTCAGCTAAGGTCCCAAAATCCTGGTTAAGTGGGAAACGATGTGGGAAGGCTTAGACAGCTAGGAGGTTGGCTTAGAAGCAGCCACCCTTTAAAGAAAGCGTAATAGCTCACTAGTCGAGTCGGCCTGCGCGGAAGATGTAACGGGGCTCAAACCAGGTACCGAAGCTACGGGTTCACCGTAAGGTGAGCGGTAGAGGAGCGTTCTGTAAGCCTGTGAAGGTGAGTTGAGAAGCTCGCTGGAGGTATCAGAAGTGCGAATGCTGACATGAGTAACGACAATGCGAGTGAAAAACTCGCACGCCGAAAGACCAAGGGTTCCTGCGCAACGTTAATCGACGCAGGGTGAGTCGGTCCCTAAGGCGAGGCTGAAGAGCGTAGTCGATGGGAAACGGGTTAATATTCCCGTACTTCTGGTTACTGCGATGGGGGGACGGAGAAGGCTAGGCCAGCTTGGCGTTGGTTGTCCAAGTTTAAGGTGGTAGGCAGAGATCTTAGGTAAATCCGGGATCTTAATGTCGAGAACTGATGACGAGCTTTCTTTTAGAAAGCGAAGTGGTTGATGCCATGCTTCCAGGAAAAGCCTCTAAGCTTCAGGTAATCAGGAACCGTACCCCAAACCGACACAGGTGGTTGGGTAGAGAATACCAAGGCGCTTGAGAGAACTCGGGTGAAGGAACTAGGCAAAATGGCACCGTAACTTCGGGAGAAGGTGCGCCGGTGAGGGTGAAGGACTTGCTCCGTAAGCTCATGCCGGTCGAAGATACCAGGCCGCTGCGACTGTTTATTAAAAACACAGCACTCTGCAAACACGAAAGTGGACGTATAGGGTGTGACGCCTGCCCGGTGCCGGAAGGTTAATTGATGGGGTTAGCGCAAGCGAAGCTCTTGATCGAAGCCCCGGTAAACGGCGGCCGTAACTATAACGGTCCTAAGGTAGCGAAATTCCTTGTCGGGTAAGTTCCGACCTGCACGAATGGCGTAACGATGGCGGCGCTGTCTCCACCCGAGACTCAGTGAAATTGAAATCGCTGTGAAGATGCAGTGTATCCGCGGCTAGACGGAAAGACCCCGTGAACCTTTACTGTAGCTTTGCACTGGACTTTGAGCCTGCTTGTGTAGGATAGGTGGGAGGCTTTGAAGCGTGGACGCCAGTTCGCGTGGAGCCATCCTTGAAATACCACCCTGGCATGCTTGAGGTTCTAACTCTGGTCCGTTATCCGGATCGAGGACAGTGTATGGTGGGCAGTTTGACTGGGGCGGTCTCCTCCTAAAGAGTAACGGAGGAGTACGAAGGTGCGCTCAGACCGGTCGGAAATCGGTCGTAGAGTATAAAGGCAAAAGCGCGCTTGACTGCGAGACAGACACGTCGAGCAGGTACGAAAGTAGGTCTTAGTGATCCGGTGGTTCTGTATGGAAGGGCCATCGCTCAACGGATAAAAGGTACTCCGGGGATAACAGGCTGATACCGCCCAAGAGTTCATATCGACGGCGGTGTTTGGCACCTCGATGTCGGCTCATCACATCCTGGGGCTGAAGCCGGTCCCAAGGGTATGGCTGTTCGCCATTTAAAGTGGTACGCGAGCTGGGTTTAGAACGTCGTGAGACAGTTCGGTCCCTATCTGCCGTGGACGTTTGAGATTTGAGAGGGGCTGCTCCTAGTACGAGAGGACCGGAGTGGACGAACCTCTGGTGTTCCGGTTGTCACGCCAGTGGCATTGCCGGGTAGCTACGTTCGGAAGAGATAACCGCTGAAAGCATCTAAGCGGGAAACTTGCCTCAAGATGAGATCTCACTGGAGCCTCGAGCTCCCTAAAGGGCCGTCGAAGACTACGACGTTGATAGGTTGGGTGTGTAAGCGCTGTGAGGCGTTGAGCTAACCAATACTAATTGCCCGTGAGGCTTGACCATATAACACCCAAACAATCTGGAGCTTGCGCTCGAGACGGTGTGACAGGTAAAGCCGATACAGCCGAAAATTGGCCAGAACCGCAACTACCAAGACATCACATACCCAATTCGGGGAAGCGCTTAACC
>NZ_QLAE01000068.1 GCF_005876855.1 Stutzerimonas nosocomialis
CGCATCGGTCCCCGCATGATGGCTACCCGTCCCGCCCCTCGACCCGGGGGAAGAGGGGCGGGACGGGTAGCCATCATGCGGGGACCGATGCGAATGCGTTCGGCCCGCGGCGGTCAGTCCAGGTCCGAGGCGTCGTGGCGCTCGGGGACCTGATCGGCTTCGTCGCCCCAGGTGCGGTTGACCTTGCGGCCCCGGATCACCGCCGGCCGCTTGGCGATCTCGGCGGCCCAGCGCTGCACATGCCGATATTCCTGCACCGAGAGGAATTCCCCCGCCTGGTACAGCTCGCCGAGGGCCAGCACGCCGTACCAGGGCCAGATCGCCATGTCGGCGATGCTGTATTCATCGCCCGCGATATAGCGCCGCTCGGCGAGCGCGCGGTCCAGCACGTCGAGCTGACGCTTGGTCTCCATCGCATAACGGTTGATCGGATACTCGAGCTTCTCCGGCGCGTAGGCGTAGAAATGCCCGAAGCCGCCCCCGACGAAGGGCGCCGAGCCCATCTGCCAGAACAGCCAGTTCAGCGTTTCGGTACGTGCCGGGCCAGCGCTCGGCAGGAAGGCGCCGAACTTCTCCGCCAGATGCACGAGGATCGAGCCGGACTCGAACACCCGCAGCGGCGTTTCGCCGCTGTGGTCCACCAGTGCCGGGATCTTGGAGTTGGGGTTGATCTCGACGAAGCCGCTGGTGAACTGGTCCCCCTCGCCGATGCGGATCAGCCAGGCGTCGTACTCGGCGCCGGCGTGGCCGAGGGCGAGCAGCTCTTCGAGCATGATGGTGACTTTCACCCCGTTGGGCGTGGCCAGCGAGTAGAGCTGCAGCGGATGCTTGCCCACCGGCAGCGCCTTTTCGACGCGCGCGCCGGCGGTGGGGCGGTTGATGTTGGCGAAAGTGCCACCCGAGGGCGCGGCATCGGTCCAGACCTTCGGCGGCACGTACGCGGTGTTGTCACTCATGGCGATCTCCTAGTCGAGAGGCGAAACAGGTCGGCGCCCATGCAGAAGGTGCGGGGTCGCCGGGCGCCCGACCGATGGGTGAAGCCTGCGCGTACGCAGGCGCGAAGACAACGTTTGACGCTTCCCTTGCGAAAGGGTCAGCTCGAAGACAGCTTCATTAGCACCAGGCCGCTGACGATCAATGCCGCGGCGAGCATCCGCATCCCGCTGGCCGGCTCGCCCAGCACGGTGATGCCGACGATGAACGCGCCAACGGCGCCGATGCCCGTCCAGATCGTATAGGCGGTGCCGAGCGGCAGCGTTTTCATGGAAATCGACAGCAGCGCGAAGCTGGCCGCCATCGTGGCGAGGGTAACGAGGGTGGGTGTCAGCCGGGTGAAGCCCTCGGACTGCTTCATCGAAAACGCCCAGACCACCTCCAGGGCGCCCGCCAGGATCAGGTACAGCCAAGCCATGAACGGTCCTCCGTAAAGAACCGGGCCGTCCCGGAAGAATGTCCCGCGCTGGGGTGAGGTCGTCCTCGGCGGTGAGTATACCCGGCGCACGGGCCGCTGCAGCCCGGCGATATCCCGATCACTTCGTGGGGGGCTACTCCTCGAAGCGCTCCGTGCCCTCGCGGTCGTGCGCATATCGTCTCGCCAGCGGAAAGGGTGGCAGCCAGGCCTCGCGCCGGACCGTCCAGCATTCGTAACTGGGCGTGAGCTGGTCGGGCGCGTCCAGGCACCCCAGGTTCACTTCGATTTCATCGGCGCTGCGGGCGAACACCGACGAGCCACAGCGGGGGCAGAAGAAGCGCCCGGCGTAGTCGCGCGTCTGGCCCTCGATCGTCACCGCGTGCTCGGGGAATATCGCGGCGGCGTAGAACAGCGCGCCATGGTGCTTGCGGCAATCCAGGCAGTGGCACAGGCCGACCCGGTAGGGACGCCCCGTGGCCTCGATGCGGACGTTGCCGCACAGGCAGCCGCCGGTGAATCGGTCCATGCATGCTCCTCCTCGTGGATGCGTTTGGCGCGGCGTCATCGATCGAGCGGCGGCACCACGCCTTCGGACAGCATCTTCAGCAACCGCGCCCGCCGGCGCTCGAGCTCGGCGATCTGCCGCTCGATGGACTCTAGCCGCTCCCGCTGGGCGACGGAGGTCTGCTCGCAGACGGCGGCCCCTTCAATCATCAGCATGCAGTCGGGGAAGCTGCGTATCTGCGCCAGGCTGAAGCCCGAGGCGATCAGCCGCTGGATCTGCCTGACCTGCGTGACGGCCAGTTCGGCGAAGGCGCGATAACCGTTCTCGCTGCGTGTGGACGCGAGCAGGCCGTGCTCGTCGTAGTGACGGATGGAACGGACGCTGGCGCCGGTCCGGCGCGCGAGTTCGCCGATACCGAGGGTCGTTCTGCTCATGGCGGTCGTGCCTGGCGAGTGGTGGGAAGGCGCGCGTTGGCGGCTTGACTCTCACATTAGTGTGAGGGTTGAAGCTTAGGCTCCACCCTTGTCAGGAGCAACATCGTGCCCAGACCTACCCTGCGTTACCTCTGCGCCCTGCTGGTTTCAGCCATCCTGCTGGCGACCCAGGCGCTGGCCGACAGCGAACCCAGGCGCTATACCGTCACCGCGCCAGACGGTGTCCCGTTGGCGGTGCAGGAAGCCGGAAACCCTGACGGCCCCGCCATCGTGTTCGTCCATGGCCTGTTGGGCAGCCGCCTGAACTGGAATGCCCAGATCGACAGCCCGCTGTTGCAACGCTACCGGTTGATCACCTACGACCTGCGTGGTCACGGTCTGTCCGGCAAGCCCGCCGACGCCCAGGCCTACGCAGAGGGCAGCCGCTGGGCCGATGACCTGGCCACGGTGATCCGCGCAACCCAGGCCAGGCGACCGGTGCTGGTGGGGTGGTCGCTGGGCGGTGCGGTGATCTCCAACTACCTGGCCCGGCATGGCGATGCCGACATCGCCGGCGCGGTCTACGTCAACGCGGTGATCGAGCTCAGCCCCGAGCAGATCGTGGCGCACCCCGAGCTCTACCGGGACCTGAATTCGGCGGACCTGCAGATTCACCTTCAAACCGTGCGCGAGTTCTTGCGGCTCTGCTTCGACACCCAGCCTGACGAGCGCACCTTCGAGCTGCTGCTCGCCAACGCGGCGATGGCGTCCTGGGACATGCAGCGTGCCGTTCAGTCCATGAGCATCGACGCCGCCCGGGGGCTGGGCAATGTGCGGGTGCCGGTGCTGCTGCTCTATGGCGCACGCGACGCGCTGATCCACCCGGAACCTGCCATGGCACGCGCGTGGCAGCTGAACCCGCGCGCCAGCGGCCTTCTGTATGCAGGCTCCGGACACGCGCCCTTCGTGGAGGAGGCCGAGCGATTCAACCGCGACCTGGCGCGGTTCGTGGACAGTGCCGGGAAATGAGGCAAGGCTGCGCGCGGAGCGGGATCGCTCGCCCATGGATCGGTACCGGTTGCGGTGTGCCGGCCGCTGAAAAGCTCGCGGTCGGGGCGCCGCTCTCGAACGCGAACCGGGCCTCCGTATCGATCCGGCACACGGCCATTGCCATCCCCGGGCCGGGCGACACACGGCCCGCACCAACACGCAGGCGTCACCTCAAAGGTAGTGAGCCACCAAGGGCTCGACCGGAGGTGTTCCATGAGTATCGACCCGCTCGACCGACCCCACGATCGACAGCCCGTACCCGGGCAGGGCCAGAATCCGAGTCAGTCCCCTGACTTCGTTACCGATAACCCGGACGTCCAGGGCGTACCCGGCGAGCCATCCAGGCGCCCGGGCACGGGGCCAGACGTGCAGGACCCTGGCACGCCTGACGACGATCCGACCCGTCCAGGCCTCGGCAACCCGATCCCCTGACCGCGGCGGAGTGGGGGCAGATCACGTCCGGCCAGCC
>NZ_QLAE01000069.1 GCF_005876855.1 Stutzerimonas nosocomialis
TCTTGACCGCGAGCTTTCTGCTTCAACGCACCAGGCACGGCTTCTTGTTGTTGAACGTCCAGTTCGGCACCAGGTATTGCATGGCGATGGCGTCGTCCCGCGCGCCCAGGCCTTTTTCCTTGTACAGCGCATGGGCCTTTTCCAGCGCATCGAAGTCCAGCTCCACGCCCAGGCCCGGTTTCTTCGGCACGGCCACCTTGCCGCCGACGATCTGCAGCGGTTCGCGGGTCAGGTGCTGGCCGTCCTGCCAGATCCAGTGGGTGTCGATGGCGGTGATGCGGCCCGGCGCGGCGGCGGCGACATGGGTGAACATGGCCAGCGACACGTCGAAGTGGTTGTTCGAGTGCGAACCCCAGGTCAACCTCCAGTCGTGGCACATCTGCGCGACGCGCACGGAGCCGGCCATGGTCCAGAAATGCGGGTCGGCCAGCGGGATGTCCACCGATTGCAGCTGCACCGTATGGCCCATCTGCCGCCAGTCGGTGGCGATCATGTTGGTGGCGGTCGGCAGCCCGGTCGCGCGACGGAACTCGGCCATCACCTCGCGTCCCGAGTAGCCGTTCTCGGCGCCGCAGGGGTCCTCGGCATAGGCCAGCACGCCGTGCAGGTCGCGGCACAGGCCAATGGCCTCGTTCAGCGACCAGGCACCGTTGGGGTCCAGGGTGATGCGCGCCTCGGGGAAGCGAGCGGCCAGGGCGCGAATCGCCTCGACTTCCTCTTCGCCGCGCAGCACGCCGCCCTTGAGCTTGAAGTCCTTGAAGCCGTAACGCGCGTAGGCGGCTTCGGCCTGGCGCACCACCGTCTCCGGCGTCAGCGCCTGCTCGTTGCGCACGCGGAACCACTCCTCGCCGGACGAGGACTCGTCGCGATAGCCCAGGTCGGTCTTGTTGCGGTCGCCCACGTAGAACAGGTAGCCGAGCATCTCGACGTCATCGCGCTGCTGCCCTTCGCCGAGCAGCGCCGCGACCGGCACGCCCAGGTGCTGGCCGAGCAGGTCGAGCAGTGCCGACTCGAGCGCCGTGACGGCATGGATGGCGATGCGCAGGTCGAAGGTCTGCAGGCCGCGGCCGCCCGAGTCGCGGTCGGCGAACGCGCGACGCACACGGTTGAGGATGCCGTTGAAGTTGCCGACCGATTCGCCGACCAGCAGCGAGCGTGCATCTTCGAGGGTCTGGCGGATGGCTTCGCCACCGGGGACCTCGCCGACACCGATGTGCCCGGCGTTGTCCTTGAGGATGAGGATGTTGCGGGTGAAGTACGGGCCGTGCGCACCGCTCAGGTTGAGCAGCATGCTGTCCTGGCCGGCGACCGGAATCACCTGCAGTTCGGTAATGCTCGGCGCGCCCGAAGTCTGGCCGGCAGTGGTCTGGGTGTTCATGTCCGTAGCCCCTTTTATTGTTGTGCGGGTCTGGTAACGCGGACAGCTGTACAGGTATCGCCTCGCCCGGATCGGCACGGGCGGCGCGCCTCGAGGCTGCGCCGCCGGACTCACCGCGCCCGGGCGGGCGCGCCGGTTCAGCCGATGTAGGTGGTCTTCACCGTGGTGTAGAACTCCTGGGCATAACGGCCCTGCTCGCGCGGGCCGTAGGACGAACCCTTGCGACCGCCGAAGGGCACATGGTAGTCCACGCCCGCGGTCGGCAGGTTGACCATCACCATGCCCGCCTGCGCGTGGCGCTTGAAGTGGTTGGCGTACTTGAGCGAGGTGGTGCAGATGCCGGCGGACAGGCCGAACTCGGTGTCGTTGGCCATCGCCAGCGCCGCCTCGTAGTCCTTGACCTTCACCACGTTGGCCACCGGTCCGAAGATCTCCTCGCGGCTGATGCGCATGTCCGCCGTGCTGTCGACGAACAGGGTCGGCGCCAGGTAGTAGCCTTCGGTCTCGCATTTGACGCGCTCGCCGCCACAGGCCAGGCGGGCGCCTTCCTGCTTGCCGATCTCGATGTAGCGCAGGTCCTGCTCGAGCTGGGCTTCGGAGACCACAGGGCCGACATCGACGCCCTTCTCCAGCGCGGAGCCGACCTTGATCTTCTTGATGCGCTCGACCATCGCCTCGACGAAGCGGTCGTAGATGCCCTCGGTCACGATGATGCGGCTCGACGCGGTGCAGCGCTGCCCGGTGGAGTAGAAGGCGCTCTGGGTGCACAGCTCGACGGCCACGTTCAGGTCGGCGTCGTCGAGCACGATCTGCGGGTTCTTGCCGCCCATCTCCAGCTGCACCTTCGCGCCGCGGGCCACGCAGGCCGCCGCGATGCCGCGGCCGACGCCCACCGAACCGGTGAAGCTGATGGCCTCGACCCGTGCATCGTTGACCAGCGCTTCACCGACCTCGCGGCCACGGCCCATGACCAGGTTGAACACGCCTGCCGGGAAGCCGGCGCGGGAAATGATTTCGGCGATGGCCCAGGCGCAGCCCGGCACCAGGTCCGCCGGCTTGATCACCACGCAGTTGCCGTAGGCCAGCGCCGGGGCGATCTTCCAGGCCGGAATGGCGATCGGGAAGTTCCACGGCGTGATCAGGCCGACCACGCCCAGCGGTTCGCGGGTCACTTCGACGCTCACGCCCGGGCGCACCGACTGCAGGGTCTCGCCGGCCTGGCGCAGGCACTCGCCCGCGAAGTACTTGAAGATGTTGCCGGCGCGCGACACTTCGCCGATCGCCTCGGGCAGGGTCTTGCCCTCTTCCCGGGCCAGCAGCGCGCCGAGCTCTTCGCGGCGGGCGAGGATTTCCAGGCCGACCTTTTCCAGCGAATCGGCACGCGCCTGAATACCGGAGGTGGACCACGCCGGGAACGCGGCCCGGGCGGCCTCGATGGCGGCGGACACCTGGCCGGCATCGGCCTGGGCGTATTCACCGATCACATCGGAGAGGTCCGACGGGTTGACGTTGCGCGAGTAGTTGGCGCCCGCCACCCACTCGCCACCGATGTAATTGTCGTAACGCTTGTGCTCTGCCATGGATATCTCCAGTCGATTGTTTTGCAGCCGACCCGCGCGGATCGGCTGTGGCTTTACGGCGCTGGAGGCGAATCCGGGGATCGCCTGCCGGTCGCGCCGGACGTGGTCGTTGTGGCAATGGCGGCTATTGCGCGCCCAGCTTGGCCATGAGCGCGGCCAGGCGTTCGTACTCGTCGGGCTTGAGATCGGTCAGCGGCGCGCGCACCGGGCCGGCGTCGTGGCCTGCGATCTTCGCTCCGGCCTTGACGATGCTCACCGCATAGCCCTTGCAGCGGTTGCGGATGTCCAGGTATGGCAGGAAGAAGTCGTCGATCAA
>NZ_QLAE01000070.1 GCF_005876855.1 Stutzerimonas nosocomialis
GAGAAAAGCCTTTTCTAGGCACTGATGACACGGGTCGCTATCATTTGTGCCTGGCGAGAGGGTCGACATTGAGCAAGTTATTGACGCTACTGCAGGATGGCCGCTTCCACTCCGGACAAGCGCTGGGCGAGGCATTGGGTATCAGTCGCAGCTCTGTCTGGAAGCAGTTGCAGCGGATCGAAAAAGAATTCGATTTGCGCATTCACAGGGTCCAGGGGCGTGGGTACCGGCTGGTTGATCCTTTCATCCCGTACGATCCTGGGCATCTAACCTCGGGCCTCCAGGGGCTGGGCTGGGCGTTGCATCTGCATGATGTGGTGGACTCCACCAACAGCGAAGCGCTCCGGCTCCTCGGGCAGGGGTGCGCGACGCCATTTCTCGTGCTTTCCGAGCGGCAAACCGGGGGCAGGGGGCGCCGCGGGCGGGTGTGGATCAGTCCGGCCGGACAGAATCTCTATTACAGCCTCGGCATCACCGTCCGCAACGGGCCTCACCAGTTGGCTGGCCTGAGCCTGGTGATCGGTCTGGCTGTGCGTGATGCGCTGCATCGGCTCGGGATTGCAGGTGTCGGTCTGAAATGGCCGAACGACGTGTACGCAAGCGACCGCAAGATCGCGGGAATTCTGCTGGAGCTCACTGGAGACCCGGCGGGTGAGTGCCATGTGGTCATCGGTATCGGGATCAACTGCAACATGAGCGCCGCCAATCCGGCTATCGATCAGCCCTGGACCTCGCTCAGAAACGAGCTGGGTAGGGATATCGATCGTAATCAGTTAGTCCTTTTGCTGAGTGAGTCTCTGGATGGATATCTGCGTCGTCACGAGGCCGAGGGGTTTGCCGGCTTGAGGCTCGAGTGGGAGGCGAATCACGTATGGCATGGGCGTATGGCCAGCTTGAGCGCGGGGGATCGGGAGGTCGTAGGCAGGATTCTTGGCGTCGATTCCGATGGCGCTCTGCGGCTTCTGGTTGATGGGTGCGAACGTACCTTTAGTGGCGGTGAACTGCACCTGAGGCTGCGGGATGATTCTTGAGCTGGATTGTGGAAACAGTTACATAAAGTGGCGCCTGTTCTCCCCGGTTGCGTCCTCTGTTCCTGTCAGCGGTCGTGCAATCGACATCGAGCAGCTGCTTGACCAAGTCGCTACGAGCGCGGGGCGCGGGTTGGAGAAATGCCGATTGGTCAGCGTCCGGTCCGATAGTGAGACGGACGCGATCGCGCTGCGGATCACCTCGGTGTTCGGCTTGACGGTTCTACGAGCGATGCCTGCGACCGCTTTGGGTGGCGTAACCAACGGCTATCTCGAGCCGGGGCGGTTGGGGCTCGATCGCTGGCTGGCCATGGTCGCGGCTTTTAGCCTGAAGCGCCGTGCCTGTCTGGTCTTTGACCTGGGCACTGCCATCACGGTGGATTTGATCGCAACCGATGGGCAGCATCTGGGCGGGTTCATCACGCCTGGCGTTCCCTTGATGCGTGATCAGCTGTTTGGTCATACCCGGCGTATTCGCTATGAAGGGCCTGCAGAAGGGGCTTTGCTTCGAGAGGAGGCTCCGGGGCGCTCGACGGCTCAGGCCGTCGAGGCGGGGTGCTTGAAGATGGTGCGCAGTTATATCGGGGCTCAGATGGATGCGGCCTCGACATACCTGGGAAGCGATTTCGACGTGTACGCTACAGGAGGAGATGCGCTATTGGTGGCGGACCTCCCTGGCATAACCTGCATACCCGACCTGGTATTCCGCGGCTTGGCAATCGCCTGTCCTTGATGAGGTTACGATGCGTTGGCTTTTCCTGTTGTTGCTTGTACTGAACCTGTTTTTCTTCGTCTGGCATCAGCAGCAGGCGCCCGCACGGGTCAAAGAGGTCGCTCCGACCGACGCTTATCGCGCTCAGCAGCATGGTATCCAGCTACTGAGCGAGGCGCCTGCTCCTGTGCGCCGCGAAACGCCTCCGGCCCAGGCACCGGTTCAGGAGCGTAATGTCTGCCTGTTCCTCGGCGGGTTTGATCAGGAGGCTTCTGCGCTGGTCGTGGAGCAGCGCCTGCTGAGTCTTGATATCCAATCCAATGTTCAGTCCGTCGATGCGGCAGCGGGCGTGGATTACTGGGTATATCTGCCGCCCCTGGCCTCAAGGCAGGCATCCTTGCGCCAGCTCAGAGAGTTGCAGTCGCGCAATATCGACAGTTACATCATCACCGTTGGCGATCTCGCCAACGGTATATCGCTCGGTATCTTTTCGCGGCGAGATTCGGCCGAGGGTGTAATCGGCCGTTTGCGCGAATTCGATTATGAAGCCCAGATCAGGGAGCTGCCGCGTGTACACAGAAAGTATTGGGTGCGTGTCGCCTCTCAAAGCCGGCACTTGGTCGACGATGGGTTGCTTACCGCTTTGACGCGGGATATGAGCACATTGCAGCATCGTCAAATGCCCTGCGAAAGCGTTGCAACCTCGGAATAGTTTGCATAGAATGGCGCCCGCTTTGCGGTGTCAGGTTTTTTGGTCGATCCGCAAAGTGCTGTCTCAAAAAGCTAACCTCAAGTTTTTACTGAGAAAATGCTTGACAGCTAGGTGGCTGGCAATGAAAATGCCGCCTCCTTTTGGAGGGGTTCCCGAGTGGCCAAAGGGATCAGACTGTAAATCTGACGTCATCGACTTCGAAGGTTCGAATCCTTCCCCCTCCACCAGATTTAAAGCGTGAGCTTCAGCCTACGCGGGTATAGTTCAGTGGTAGAACCTCAGCCTTCCAAGCTGATGATGCGGGTTCGATTCCCGCTACCCGCTCCAGGTTCGGCATTATGCAAAGGCTTCGCTCATGTAGCTCAGCTGGTAGAGCACACCCTTGGTAAGGGTGAGGTCAGCGGTTCGATTCCGCTCATGAGCTCCAAACTACAAAGGCAGATATCTTGATATCTGCCTTTGTTTTAATGGTGGCGTGACTAGCTCAATTCAACGATGGGAGACGGTCTCGA
>NZ_QLAE01000071.1 GCF_005876855.1 Stutzerimonas nosocomialis
AGCATCGAGGGGGCGGCGGAACCGGCTTTCCTCGGTTGGAACAGGGTCAGCGGAAAACAGGTTCCTCCAGTCCGGTGACGCCCGGGTCGAGGGCGAACACGCCGCCCGCCAGAGGCTGGTCGGAGAGATCGCCGCCCGGGCGGATGGAGGTGACGAACAGGGTATCGAGACGACTGCCGCCGAAGGCGCACATGGCGGGCTTCTTCACCGGCACGGCGAGGGAACGGTCGAGGCGGCCGTCCGGGGTGAAGCGGTGGACCAGCCCGGCATCGTTGCCGCAGATCCAGTAGCAGCCGTCGGCGTCCACCGCGGCGCCGTCCGGCCGGCCGGGGTGCTCGTTCATGTCGACGAACAGCCGGCGATTGCTCGGCGTGCCGCTGTCGGTGTCGTAATCGAAGGCCCAGATCTTCTGCACGCTGGGGTGCGAATCGGAGAGGTACAGGGTGCGCCCGTCGGGGCTGAAACCGAGCCCGTTGGGCACGATGAAGTCGTTCAGTTGCGCGCGCAGGGGGGCGTCCGAGGCGCCGTCGATCCGGTAGATCGCGCCGGCCGCTATCCCGGCGCCCATGTCCATGACCATGGTGCCGGCCCAGAAGCGTCCCTGGCGATCGCAGCGCCCATCGTTGAAGCGCATGCCGCCCTGGGCATGCTCCACCGAGGCAAGGGGGCTGGCGGCGAGGGTGCCGTCATCCTGCGGGACGACCTCGAACACGCCGCTTTCCATGCCCGCGACCCAGCGGTTGCCGTGGCCGGCGCGGCGGGCGATGCAGGCGATCATCTGTTCACCGGTCCAGCGCGTGACCTGGTTGTCGGCTGCCGTCCAGCGCAGGAGTTGGCGGTTGGGGATGTCGACCCAGTAGAGCGCCTGTTCGGCCGCCACCCAGACCGGGCTTTCGCCGGTGGCGTTCTGCGCATCGAAGATGAGTTCTGCTTGGCTGGCCATTGCGATTCTCTTTGTTGTTGTTCGCGGTTCGGCGTCGGGTCGGGTCAATCGTCGAAGGGGCCCGCCTCCACGAATGCGCCGCCGTGGTAGAGGCCCGCCGGGTCGTTGGGGGCGTACGGCGGCTGGGCGTCGATCTTGGCGCGGAACGGCTCGGAGCTGTCCTGGGGTTCGTAGCCCAGGTGGGCGGCCATGTGGTTGTCCCACCAGACGTCGCGGTTGTTCGACATGCCGTACACCACGGTGTGGCCCACCCCAGGGGTGAACAGCGAGCGGCCGATGAGGTTGGTCAGGTCGCGGTAGCTCAGGTAGGTCGACATCATTCGCAGGTTCTGGGGCTCGGGGAAGGAGGAGCCGATGCGGATGCTGACGGTCTCGATGCCGTAGCGATCGAAGTAGAAGCTCGCCATGTCCTCGCCGTAGGACTTGGACAGGCCGTAGTAGCCGTCGGGGCGGCGCGGAGCGCTGGCGTCGATCTTCTCGGTCTGCTTGTAGAAGCCGACCACATGGTTGGAGCTGGCGAAGACCACCCGCTTGATGCCGTGGCGGCGGGCGGCTTCGTAGATGTGGAAGACGCCGCGGATGTTCGCTTCGAGAATCTCTTCGAAGGGTCGTTCGACCGAGACGCCGCCGAAGTGGCAGATGGCGTCCACGCCTTCGCAGAGGGCATGCACGGCGGCCTTGTCGGAGAGATCGCAGGGGACCACTTCTTCGTGGTCGCCTTCGGCCGGTGCCATGGGGGCGATGTCGGACAGGCGGATGATCGAAGCGTAGGGACGCAGGCTCTCGCGCAACACCTTGCCAAGGCCTCCTGCGGCGCCCGTCAGCAGGAGGCGGTTGAACGGTGTGTCGGAGAAGGTCGTGCTTGTCATGGTCGGTAGCCCGTCGCTTATTTTTGTTGGTGTCATCGGTCGTCGTATGACGAGTTTCGATTATTTTGCAGCTGTCTCGCCTTTGTCAACCCGCCGGCCGGCGGCCAGCGCCGCGAGTTGCCGGGCAGGCGCCGCAGCGGCCCGGCCGAGAGGCTTTAGATCGGGCCTCGGCGTGATCAGACAAGGCGTCGGGCAACTGGTTCGCGGGTTACCTTAGTCAGCCCGGCCCGGCTTGCCCATTGCACCAACGTCGACATCGGAACGGCCGGTCGGGCGCGCAGGGCACTCCGGGTGACTTGCATGTAGTTGTACGATGACTTATAACAAATCACGCAACGATTCTTGCGCACCCAACAATAAGACCCTTTCAAGGTGACCCCTCCATGAATCCACAAGAGCTGAAGTCCGTCCTTTCGTCCGG
>NZ_QLAE01000072.1 GCF_005876855.1 Stutzerimonas nosocomialis
ACCCTGCCCTTTCCCTGGCGTTTTTTGTCGCGTGTTTTAGTTGCATGAAATAGAATACTTGCGACTAGAACCGGAGACATTACGCCATGAAAGACAAGAGCGCCGCCGCTGGCCTGCTGCTGGGATATGCCCGCGTCAGCACCGACGACCAGGACTTGACCAACCAACGCGCCGAGCTGCACGCCGCAGGCTGCACGCGCATCTTTGCCGAGAAGATCACCGGCACCAGGCGCGACAGGCCCGAGCTGGCCCGCGTGCTCGATCACTTGCGCCCTGGCGATGTTGTGACTGTGACCAGGCTTGACCGCCTGGCCCGCAGCACCCGCGACCTGCTGGACATTGCCGAGCGTATCCAGGCGGTCGGCGCGGGTTTGCGCAGCCTGGCCGAGCCGTGGGCCGACACCACCACCCCGGCCGGCCGCATGGTTCTGACCGTGTTTGCCGGCATCGCCGAGTTCGAGCGTTCCCTAATCATCGACCGCACCAGGAACGGCCGGGAAGCGGCCAAGGCCCGAGGCGTGAAGTTCGGCCCGCGCCCTACCCTCACCCCGGCGCAGATCGAGCACGCCCGCGAGCTGATCGACCGTGACGGCCGGACGGTGAAGGAAGCGGCCGAGCTGCTGGCCGTGCATCGTTCGACCCTTTACCGGGCGCTGGCGCGTGGCGAGGAAGTGACAAAGACCGAGGCCCGCCGACGTGGTGCGTTCGCCGAGGACGCATTGAGCGAAGCCGACGCCCTGGCGGCCGTCGATGATGAACGCCAGGAAGAAGGCCCCGCGTTCCTCGATGGCGACGGCCCGGCCGCCGACCTGCCGCCGCCGCCGTATCGAACGCAGAGCCTGCCGCAAATCCTGGCGGCCCTCCCCGATGACGAGCTGGCGAGCTGGCCCGGTGAGCTGGCCGACCAGGAGGGGGTCGTCTCAGAAAACGGAAAATAAAGCACGCTAAGGCGTAACTACCCTCGGCTACACCGCGTCGGCACCACGCGGCTCTTTCTCCCCTTGCAGCGAAGCAATCAGCGGGCAAGAAACGTTCCCTTGCCGCGCATGGCAGGCGAACACAAGTTCGGATAGCACGGTTTCCATGCGCGCCAGGTCGGTCATTTTTTCGCGCACGTCCTGAAGCTTGTGCTCGGCCAGGCTGCTGGCTTCCTCGCAGTGGGTGCCGTCATCCAGCCTCAGCAGCTCTGCGATCTCGTCGAGGCTGAATCCGAGCCGCTGGGCTGATTTCACGAAGCGCACCCGCGTCACATCCGCCTCGCCATAGCGGCGGATGCTGCCATAGGGCTTGTCCGGCTCCGGCAACAAGCCCTTGCGCTGATAGAACCGGATTGTTTCCACGTTGACCCCGGCCGCCTTGGCGAAAACGCCAATAGTCAGATTCTCCAAATTTTTTTCCATATCGCTTGACTCCGTACATTGGTACGGAAGTAAGCTTAAGCTATCCAATCCAGATTTGAAAGGACAAGCGTATGTCTGAACCTCAAAACGGGCGCGGGGCGCTCTTCACTGGCGGGCTAGCCGCCATCCTCGCCTCGGCTTGCTGCCTGGGGCCGCTGGTTCTGATCGCCCTGGGGTTCAGCGGCGCTTGGATCGGCAACTTGACGGTGTTGGAACCTTATCGCCCGATCTTCATCGGCGCGGCGTTGGTGGCGCTGTTTTTCGCCTGGCGGCGCATCTACCGACCGGCGCAAGCCTGCAAACCAGGGGATGTGTGTGCGATTCCCCAAGTGCGCGCTACTTACAAGCTCATTTTCTGGGTCGTGGCCGCGCTGGTTCTGGTCGCGCTCGGATTTCCCTACGTCATGCCATTTTTCTATTAATCACAGGAGTTCATCATGAAAAAACTGTTTGCCT
>NZ_QLAE01000073.1 GCF_005876855.1 Stutzerimonas nosocomialis
CCGGCTGCGCCGGCGTCAAGGTCAACGCCATCAAGAACGACGACTACCTGGCGCTGCGTCGAGGCGACGTGCTCACGACCGGCGATCTCAGCGCCTCGGCCCGCATCGCGCTGCAGGTCGTGGGCATCGCCGAGAAGGATTGCCGCAAGGACCTGCCGCAGTGTCGCCAGCGCCTCGCCGACAACGGAGGCCTCGCCGATGAAAACCGCCTGTCGGCCCTGGCCGAGCTCTGGCTGCTCGAGGCCATGCGCAGCGTGGCCCCGCAGGAAGCCCGCGTGGACGCCTACCTGGAAAGCGCCCGGCACGCCTACGCCTACCTGTTCTTCACGGCCCGCTCCACCGGCTCGCGTGCCCTGGAGGATCGGCAGACCCAGGTGCGCGACTACTACAATTTCGCGGTGCAGGAAGCCATGACCCAGTTGTTCGAGCTGCATCGCGGCAAGCCGCCGCAGCGCGACGGGGCCGATGGGCGGTTCCACCTGCAACTGGCGCGCTGGAGCGTCACCGGCTCCCTGGAAGAGGTCCGGCTGGCCGAAGGGCGCCAGCTGCCGCGCGAGCTGATCCCCGCGGCCTCCCTCTCCTTCGCCGGCCTGCGCAACCAGTACCGCCGCGATGGACTCGGCGCCGAGCTGGTCGCCGTCACCCGCAAGCGGGTGGTCAGCAGCAAGAGCGATCGCCTCCCCTGGAGCGAGACACCCTTCCCGGCCATCAGCATCGTGATCCGCTTCCCGGGCGACACCCTCGAGGACGTGCTGGCGACCCGCACGGCCGACATCACCGGCTATGACCCCTATCGCACCACGCATTTCCAGGTGGCGGACCAATCGGTTCCGCTGGCCGCCAACTTCACGTCCGGCTATGGACTGTGGCTGGCACGCTCCGGCTTCGCCCGCCAGTCGCTGCTGACCCTGGTAGGCCGCGGCGAGGTGCTGGAAGCGCCCCACCTGTACCTGCTGCAACCCTACGACCCCGAGCGCCACATCGTCATCATGCTGCACGGTCTGGCCAGCAGCCCCGAAGCCTGGATCAACGTGGCCAACGAAATGCTCGGCGACGAGGTGCTGCGCAACAACTACCAGATCTGGCAGATCTACTACCCGACCAACCTGCCGATCGCCTTCAACAACCGGCTCATCCGCGACACCATCGAACGGACCCTCGCTCACTTCGATCCCCAGGGCACCGCCGTGGCCAGCCGCGACATCGTGCTGGTCGGCCACAGCATGGGCGGCGTCCTGTCGCGCCTGCTGGTGTCCTCCACGGAGGACCGCCTGTGGTCGTCGGTCATGGCGCAATACCCGATGAGCGGACGGCGCCTGGAAAAGGCACGCGCGAGCCTGGGCCCCTACCTGCATTTCGAGCCGCTGCCCCAGGTCAGCCGGGCGGTCTTCGTCGCAGCGCCGCACCGCGGTACGCCCTTCGCCGAGAACCGCCTGTCGCGCTGGGCGTCCGGCCTGGTCAAGTTGCCGGTGTCCGTGCTCGGCCGCTTCCGTGAGTTCGCCCAGGTTCTGGTCGATCCCAACTCGGCGGCGCCGGTCGTACTGGACCGGGGCTTCAACAGCATCGACAACCTCAGCGACCAGGACCCTTTCGTCAGGGCGGCGGCCGAACTGCCCATCCCGCCCCGGGTGCGTTATCACAGCATCATCGGCAACCATACGCCCGCGCTGGAACTGGCCATCAGCAGCGACGGCGTGGTGCCCTACGGCAGCGCCCACCTGCCGGGCGCCCAGTCGGAGAAGATCATCCCTTCGTGGCACAGCGTCCAGGAGACGCCGGAGGCGATCATCGAAATCCGCCGCAT
>NZ_QLAE01000074.1 GCF_005876855.1 Stutzerimonas nosocomialis
CCATGGCGTCGGCCTCCGCAGCGACTTCCACGATGGGGATCGGGCGAGCAAAAAGGCAGCAATTATGAGCCCCATACCTACAAAGCCCCACGCATCAAGCTTTTGCCCATGAAGCAACCAGGCAATGGCTGTAATTATGACGACGCCGAGTCCCGACCAGACTGCATAAGCAACACCGACAGGGATGGATTTCAGAACCAGAGAAAGAAAATAAAATGCGATGCCATAACCGATTATGACAACGGCGGAAGGGGCAAGCTTAGTAAAGCCCTCGCTAGATTTTAATGCGGATGTTGCGATTACTTCGCCAACTATTGCGATAACAAGAAAAAGCCAGCCTTTCATGATATATCTCCCAATTTGTGTAGGGCTTATTATGCACGCTTAAAAATAATAAAAGCAGACTTGACCTGATAGTTTGGCTGTGAGCAATTATGTGCTTAGTGCATCTAACGCATAGTTGAGCGGCGGGCGCAGCCCGTCCACTTCAACGCGGAGTTAGGCATCAGATGCCTGGGCGCCGGTCGATGCACTTTTCGCACGTGCTGCTCAACGCAAGATTCTCTCAATCGTTGCTTTGGCATATCGAACGAACGCAGCCGTCTCTTCGACGCGCATTGCTAGGTCGTCGTCCTCGCTACCCAGGTACGCCGCGCGTGCCTTGCAAATGATGGGCCGATGCTCGGCAGGCAAACGCTCCGATACCCATGCGGCAGCAACGTCCTTAGGAGCAATGAGACCCGTTGAAGCACTGTACCAAATGCGAGCAAGAGCAAGAACGACGTTCCGCTCGTCACCCTTCCAATCCGACTCTGAATTCCACTGGGCAATCGTGTCGAAAAGCGCCTTGGAAAAATGCTCGTTCGGCACCGGCTCGAAGAACGTGACTGCGGATGGACCTAGCAGAGCAAGGCTGTGTTGCCTCGCCTTGGTCAGCAAAATCGCAAGATCGTGATCCAGAACGGCAGGCTCGAACGTTCCGGAGAGGATGTCGTGGCGGAGCCACTCACCGAACTGAAGCTCACGTCGCGCCGGATAGCGCCAGGGCACTACTTCGCTTCGAGCGACAACAGTCACCTCCAGCGGTCGCCATGGTCCGCCATCGCCTGGCGGTGATGAGACTTTTAGCAGGTCGAGCATTAGTGCCTGCCGGAGCGAATCGTTAGGTGCGGCGCTGACGGTCACGAGCAAGTCGATGTCGCTGTCCGGCTTCAACCCTCCATCGAGCGCAGATCCGAACAGGTGGATTGTGTCCAGCGTTGCAGCCAGATGGCGCTCGATCACCCCGCGAGCGTGGGATAGCTGCTCGGAAATTTGTGCAGGAAAGAATTCACCCATGAAGATGCCTAACTTTGTTTTAGGGCGACTGCCCTGCTGCGTAACATCGTTGCTGCTCCATAACATCAAACATCGACCCACGGCGTAACGCGCTTGCTGCTTGGATGCCCGAGGCATAGACTGTACAAAAAAACAGTCATAACAAGCCATGAAAACCGCCACTGCGCCGTTACCACCGCTGCGTTCGGTCAAGGTTCTGGACCAGTTGCGTGAGCGCATACGCTACTTGCATTACAGC
>NZ_QLAE01000075.1 GCF_005876855.1 Stutzerimonas nosocomialis
TGACGGTGTTCGGCATTCTGAATCTCACCGAGGACTCCTTCTTCGATGAGAGCCGGCGGCTAGACCCCGCCGGCGCTGTCACCGCGGCGATCGAAATGCTGCGAGTCGGATCAGACGTCGTGGATGTCGGACCGGCCGCCAGCCATCCGGACGCGAGGCCTGTATCGCCGGCCGATGAGATCAGACGTATTGCGCCGCTCTTAGACGCCCTGTCCGATCAGATGCACCGTGTTTCAATCGACAGCTTCCAACCGGAAACCCAGCGCTATGCGCTCAAGCGCGGCGTGGGCTACCTGAACGATATCCAAGGATTTCCTGACCCTGCGCTCTATCCCGATATTGCTGAGGCGGACTGCAGGCTGGTGGTTATGCACTCAGCGCAGCGGGATGGCATCGCCACCCGCACCGGTCACCTTCGACCCGAAGACGCGCTCGACGAGATTGTGCGGTTCTTCGAGGCGCGGGTTTCCGCCTTGCGACGGAGCGGGGTCGCTGCCGACCGGCTCATCCTCGATCCGGGGATGGGATTTTTCTTGAGCCCCGCACCGGAAACATCGCTGCACGTGCTGTCGAACCTTCAAAAGCTGAAGTCGGCGTTGGGGCTTCCGCTATTGGTCTCGGTGTCGCGGAAATCCTTCTTGGGCGCCACCGTTGGCCTTCCTGTAAAGGATCTGGGTCCAGCGAGCCTTGCGGCGGAACTTCACGCGATCGGCAATGGCGCTGACTACGTCCGCACCCACGCGCCTGGAGATCTGCGAAGCGCAATCACCTTCTCGGAAACCCTCGCGAAATTTCGCAGTCGCGACGCCAGAGACCGAGGGTTAGATCATGCCTAGCATTCACCTTCCGGCCGCCCGCTAGCGGACCCTGGTCAGGTTCCGCGAAGGTGGGCGCAGACATGCTGGGCTCGTCAGGATCAAACTGCACTATGAGGCGGCGGTTCATACCGCGCCAGGGGAGCGAATGGACAGCGAGGAGCCTCCGAACGTTCGGGTCGCCTGCTCGGGTGATATCGACGAGGTTGTGCGGCTGATGCACGACGCTGCGGCGTGGATGTCCGCCAAGGGAACGCCCGCCTGGGACGTCGCGCGGATCGACCGGACATTCGCGGAGACCTTCGTCCTGAGATCCGAGCTCCTAGTCGCGAGTTGCAGCGACGGCATCGTCGGCTGTTGCACCTTGTCGGCCGAGGATCCCGAGTTCTGGCCCGACGCCCTCAAGGGGGAGGCCGCATATCTGCACAAGCTCGCGGTGCGACGGACACATGCGGGCCGGGGTGTCAGCTCCGCGCTGATCGAGGCTTGCCGCCATGCCGCGCGAACGCAGGGGTGCGCCAAGCTGCGGCTCGACTGCCACCCGAACCTGCGTGGCCTATACGAGCGGCTCGGATTCACCCACGTCGACACTTTCAATCCCGGCTGGGATCCAACCTTCATCGCAGAACGCCTAGAACTCGAAATCTAACGTCCGTTCGGGCATCGAGGTCCATGTCGGGGTGGGACGGGCCCGTGGCTTCAAGATCACTTGCAGTCCGACCGCGATGTCTTGGTTGCGCGAGAGGTTGTCGATATC
>NZ_QLAE01000076.1 GCF_005876855.1 Stutzerimonas nosocomialis
CCGCGAAGATGCCCGGCAGCGAGGTCTGGCCACGGGCGTCGACCACGATCTCGCCGCGCGGCGACAGCTCGACGGTGCCCTTGAGCCAGTCGGTGTTGGGCACCAGGCCGATCTGCACGAAGATGCCTTCGAGCTCGAGCGAATGGAATTCGCTGGAGTTGCGGTCCTTGTAGGTCAGCCCGGTGACCTTCTGGCCGTCGCCCTTCACTTCGCTGGTCAGCGCGCTGGTGATGACGTCGACGTTGGGCAGGCTGAACAGCTTTTTCTGCAGCACGGCGTCGGCACGCAGCTGGCTGTCGAATTCGATCAGGGTGACGTGGGCGACGATGCCGGCGAGGTCGATCGCCGCTTCGACGCCGGAGTTGCCGCCACCGATCACCGCCACGCGCTTGCCCTTGAACAGCGGGCCGTCGCAGTGCGGGCAGTAGGCCACGCCCTTGTTGCGGTATTCCTGCTCGCCCGGGACGTTCATTTCACGCCAGCGTGCGCCGGTGGCCAGGATGATGGTCTTGGCCTTGAGCTCGGCGCCGCTTTCGAAGCGCACGGTGTTCAGCCCGCCGGGTTCGGTGCAGGGCACCAGGGCGGCGGCGCGCTGCAGGTTCATGATGTCCACTTCGTACTGGCGCACGTGCTCTTCGAGGGCGCGGGCCAGTTTCGGGCCTTCGGTCTCCTGCACGGAGATGAAGTTCTCGATGGCCATGGTGTCGAGCACCTGGCCGCCGAAGCGCTCGGCCGCCACGCCGGTGCGGATGCCCTTGCGCGCCGCGTAGATGGCCGCCGAGGCGCCGGCCGGGCCACCGCCGATGACGAGCATGTCGAAGGCGTCCTTGGCGTTGAGCTTGGCCGCATCGCGGGCCGCGGCGCCGGTGTCGATCTTGGCAAGGATCTGCTCGACGTCCATGCGGCCCTGGCCGAACAGCTCGCCGTTGAGGTAGATGCTCGGCACCGACATGATCTGGCGCTGCTCGACTTCACCCTGGAACAGCGCGCCGTCGATGGCGACGTGGCGGATGTTGGGGTTGAGCACCGCCATCAGGTTCAGCGCCTGGACCACGTCCGGGCAGTTCTGGCAGGACAGCGAGTAGTAGGTTTCGAAGGTGAATTCGCCTTCGAGGCCCTTGATCTGCTCGATCACCTCCGCCGCGGTCTTGGACGGATGGCCGCCGACCTGCAGCAGGGCGAGCACCAGGGAGGTGAATTCGTGGCCCATGGGGATGCCGGCGAAGCGCAGGCTGATGTCGGCCCCGGGGCGGTTGAGCGAGAACGACGGTTTGCGCGCATCGGTGCC
>NZ_QLAE01000077.1 GCF_005876855.1 Stutzerimonas nosocomialis
TGAACCGCCCCGGGAATTCCGGAGGCTCTTTGGTGTGAGTCATGCCGCTTGGGCCGACTCGGTAAGTTGCTGATAGTAGATCGCTTCGGCCTCTGCCGGCGGCATGTTCCCGATGGGCTCCAGTAGCCGTCGGTGGTTGAACCAGTCCACCCACTCCAGCGTCGCCAGCTCCACTGCCTCCCGATTCTGCCAGGAACGACGATGGATCACCTCGGCCTTGTACAGGCCATTGATGGTCTCGGCTAAGGCATTGTCATAGGAGTCGCCCACGCTGCCCACCGAGGGCTCGACTCCAGCTTCAGCTAGGCGCTCGGTATAGCGGATCGAGACGTACTGCACGCCACGGTCGCTGTGATGGATCAGGCTGCCCTGGCCGACCGGTCGGCGGGCATACAACGCCTGTTCCAACGCATCGAGAACAAAGTCTGTGCGGGCTGAGCTGGACACGCGCCAGCCGACGATACGCCGGGCGAATACGTCGATAACAAAGGCCACGTAGACGAAGCCCTGCCACGTGCTGACGTAGGTGAAGTCCGACACCCAGAGCGCGTTTGGCCGCTCGGCGCGGAACTGGCGATTGACCTTGTCCAGCGGGCACGGGGTGGCCTTGTCGCTGATCGTAGTCTTGACCGGTTTGCCGCGTACGACACCTTGTAGACCCAGTCGCCGCATCAGTCGCTCCACCGTGCAGCGGGCCACCACTACGCCTTCGCGCTTGAGTTGCCGCCAGACCTTGCGCACGCCGTAGACCTGGAAGTTCTCCTCCCAGACCCGCTGGATATGCCCGCTCAGTACCTCGTCACGCCGTGTTCGCGGAGAACGCCGCTCGGGAGCGGCCTGGCAATGTGCATGGGCGTAGTAGGTCGATGGAGCGATCGGCAGTACCCGGCAGATCGGCTCGACTCCATAAACCGCACGATGCTCATCGACGAACGCCTTCATGGCTTGAAGCGGCGGTCGAGCTCCGCCTGGGCAAAATACGCGGACGCCTTGCGCAGGATCTCGTTGGCCTGGCGCAACTCACGCACCTCACGTTCCAGCGCCTTGATCCGCTCGCGTTCGCTGCTGGTCTGGCCTTCACGTTTGCCAGTATCGCGCTCGGCCTGGCGTACCCAACGGCGCAGTGTTTCGGCGGTACAACCGATCTTGGCAGAAATCGAGCAAATCGCTGCCCATTCCGACTCGTGGTTGCCTTGATG
>NZ_QLAE01000078.1 GCF_005876855.1 Stutzerimonas nosocomialis
CCCCACCGCTGCCCCAGACGAAAAAGCCGACCCTGAGGTCGGCTCTTCGACAAACAGCTATCAGCCCGCCCGGTACTCGCGCTCGGCTTCCTCGAAGCGCTTGACCATGCTCGGCGAGGCGCCCTGCCCGATCCGGCTGAACACCACGATGGCGATGCTCGCCAGGATGAAGCCCGGGATGATCTCGTACAGGCCCAGCCCGATGAACTGCTTCCACACTACCACGGTCACCGCGCCGACCAGCATCCCCGCCAGCGCGCCGTTGCGGGTCATGCCCTTCCACAGCAGCGAGATCAGCACCACCGGCCCGAACGCCGCACCGAAGCCCGCCCAGGCGTAGGACACCAGGCCCAGCACCTTGCTCTCGGGGTTCGAGGCGATGCCCATCGCGATCGCCGCGATCAGCAGCACCATGCCACGGCCGACCCACACCAGCTCGGTCTGCGAGGCGTGCTTGCGCAGCATCGCCTTGTAGAAGTCCTGGGTCAGGGCACTGGAGCTCACCAGCAGCTGCGCGCTCAGGGTGCTCATCACCGCGGCCAGCACGCCGGAGAGGATGATCCCCGCGATCCAGGGATTGAACAGGAGCTTGACCAGTTCCATGAACACCCGCTCGCCGTTCTCGCTCACCGGCCCGGCCTGCTCCGGATGTCCGGCGAAGTAGGCGATGCCGAAGAAGCCCACCGCCACCGCGCCGGCCAGCGTCAGGATCATCCAGGCCATGCCGATGCGGCGGGCGTTGGGGATGGTCCGCACCGAATCGGCGGCCATGAAGCGCACCAGGATGTGCGGCTGGCCGAAGTAGCCCAGGCCCCAGGCCAGCAGCGAGATGATCGCCACGAAGGAGAGCCCGCTGAACATGTCGAACGCCGCCGGGTTGTGGGTCGCGATGGTATCCATCGCCGCGCCCATGTCGCCCAGTGCCAGGATCACGAACACCGGCGTGATCAGCAGCGCGAAGATCATCAGCGTCGCCTGCACGGTGTCGGTCCAGCTCACCGCCAGGAAGCCACCGATGAACACGTAGAGGATGGTCGCCGCCGCGCCGATCCACAGCGCGTACTCGTACGGCACGCCGAAACTGCTCTCGAACAGCCGCGCGCCGGCCACCACGCCCGAGGCGCAGTAGATGGTGAAGAACACCAGGATCACCAGCGCCGAGAAGATGCGCAGC
>NZ_QLAE01000079.1 GCF_005876855.1 Stutzerimonas nosocomialis
TTACGAACCGAACAGGCTTATGTCCACTGGGTTCGTGCCTTCATCCGTTTCCACGGTGTGCGTCACCCGGCAACCTTGGGCAGCAGCGAAGTCGAGGCATTTCTGTCCTGGCTGGCGAACGAGCGCAAGGTTTCGGTCTCCACGCATCGTCAGGCATTGGCGGCCTTGCTGTTCTTCTACGGCAAGGTGCTGTGCACGGATCTGCCCTGGCTTCAGGAGATCGGAAGACCTCGGCCGTCGCGGCGCTTGCCGGTGGTGCTGACCCCGGATGAAGTGGTTCGCATCCTCGGTTTTCTGGAAGGCGAGCATCGTTTGTTCGCCCAGCTTCTGTATGGAACGGGCATGCGGATCAGTGAGGGTTTGCAACTGCGGGTCAAGGATCTGGATTTCGATCACGGCACGATCATCGTGCGGGAGGGCAAGGGCTCCAAGGATCGGGCCTTGATGTTACCCGAGAGCTTGGCACCCAGCCTGCGCGAGCAGCTGTCGCGTGCACGGGCATGGTGGCTGAAGGACCAGGCCGAGGGCCGCAGCGGCGTTGCGCTTCCCGACGCCCTTGAGCGGAAGTATCCGCGCGCCGGGCATTCCTGGCCGTGGTTCTGGGTTTTTGCGCAGCACACGCATTCGACCGATCCACGGAGCGGTGTCGTGCGTCGCCATCACATGTATGACCAGACCTTTCAGCGCGCCTTCAAACGTGCCGTAGAACAAGCAGGCATCACGAAGCCCGCCACACCGCACACCCTCCGCCACTCGTTCGCGACGGCCTTGCTCCGCAGCGGTTACGACATTCGAACCGTGCAGGATCTGCTCGGCCATTCCGACGTCTCTACGACGATGATTTACACGCATGTGCTGAAAGTTGGCGGTGCCGGAGTGCGCTCACCGCTTGATGCGCTGCCGCCCCTCACTAGTGAGAGGTAGGGCAGCGCAAGTCAATCCTGGCGGATTCACTACCCCTGCGCGAAGGCCATCGGTGCCGCATCGAACGGCCGGTTGCGGAAAGTCCTCCCTGCGTCCGCTGATGGCCGGCAGCAGCCCGTCGTTGCCTGATGGATCCAACCCCTCCGCTGCTATAGTGCAGTCGGCTTCTGACGTTCAGTGCAGCCGTCTTCTGAAAACGACAC
>NZ_QLAE01000080.1 GCF_005876855.1 Stutzerimonas nosocomialis
AAGCGGCTGGTGTCTTCGAAACGGTGGGTGAAGTAGTCCGGCAGGGTCAGCGCGTTCTGGTTGCGCTCGGTGTGCACCCGCAGGCGCCCGGCGACGAACAGCCAGTTCAGCCAGGCACCGGCGATCAGGCCGATGGCGATCCAGCTCTCCGACAGCCCGGCGACGAAGATGGCGCCGGGCAGGCCCATCAGCAGCCAGCCGCTCATGTCGGACGCGCCGGCTGACAGCGCGGTGACGAAACTGCCCAGGCTGCGACCGCCCAGGATGTAGTCGGAGAAGTTCTTGGTGGCGCGGTAGGCGACGAGACCGATCAGGATCATCGCCACGATGTAGACCACGAAAGTGATCAGCGTCGGGTTGCTAAAGTCCATGGAATTATCCTTGTAGTAGGCGCAGCCCCATACCTGCTGCTGCGCTGGACGCACGAATGTCGGACTGCCCGGCCGCAGCGGCCAGGCAATTTTGGCGCGCAAGAATACCGGCACAGGGGGATTTCCGACCAGCGCTCGCTGCAACGCCGGCCACCACGCGGGACGTCCGCTGCGGCACGCCCGGCCGTATCGGTGGTCTAGACGTTATCGACTGCCACCCAAGATGCGCTCCACGACAGGAGGTACACCATGATCGTCAACATCGATACCGCCACCGGCACCTGCAGCACCGTTGTCAACGAAACCACCTACCGCAGCGCCATCGCGGATGTGCGCATCAGCACCGACCCGCAGGCGCGGATGTCGGTCGCCCACATCGACAGTGCCAGCGTCCATGTCGCCGAAGACGAGGCTGAACACCTGATCGGAGCAGGCGCGCAGGACGACCGCGAGAACCTGGTGGCCGACGTCTGAGCGACACAAGGCCAGGAAGGAAAAACCCCGCGACCCTGTGCCCGGCCGCGGGGTTCATGCCCTGCGAAGCGTGAAGGTGAACCATGCGACGCCGGCCTTGCCGTTGAAAGCTCGCGGTCAAGACTAGG
>NZ_QLAE01000081.1 GCF_005876855.1 Stutzerimonas nosocomialis
GGCTCTGTTGCAAAGATTGGCGGCAGTCAGAGGTAGGCTGTCGCTCTGCGCCGATCAGGCGGCTGCTGCGAAATGGTGGTTGAGCATGCCCATGGCCTCCGTCAGCGCCGAGGGCCCAATGCCAAAAGCTCTCTCCACAAGGCGCACCTCGCCCCTGATGCCGGGCTGCAGGCACCAGGGGCGAGCCTGTCCTTTGCGCAGGGCTCGCATGACTTCGAATCCCTTGATCGTGGCATAGGCCGTGGGGATCGATTTGAAACCGCGCACCGGCTTGATCAGTATCTTGAGCTTTCCGTGATCGGCCTCGATCACGTTATTGAGATACTTCACCTGCCGGTGGGCCGTCTCCCGGTCCAGCTTTCCTTCGCGCTTCAATTCGGTGATCGCTGCACCATAGCTCGGCGCTTTGTCGGTATTGAGCGTGGCAGGCTTTTCCCAGTGCTTCAGGCCTCGCAGGGCCTTGCCCAGGAACCGCTTCGCTGCCTTGGCGCTGCGGGTCGGCGACAGGTAGAAATCGATCGTGTCGCCCCGCTTGTCGACTGCCCGGTACAGGTAGGTCCACTTGCCCCGCACCTTGACGTAGGTTTCATCCAGGCGCCAGCTCGGATCAAAGCCACGCCGCCAGAACCAGCGCAGCCGCTTCTCCATCTCCGGGGCGTAGCACTGGACCCAGCGATAGATCGTCGTATGGTCGACCGAAATGCCGCGTTCCGCCAGCATTTCCTCAAGGTCGCGATAGCTGATCGGATAGCGACAATACCAGCGCACCGCCCACAGGATCACATCACCCTGGAAATGGCGCCACTTGAAATCCGTCATCGTTCCGTCCGTCCAATCTCCGCCAAGCATGCTCAAGCTTCACGATTTTTGCAACAGAGCC
>NZ_QLAE01000082.1 GCF_005876855.1 Stutzerimonas nosocomialis
GTGCAGGTGGTCTTGGTCGTGGCACGGATACCAACGATTTCGACTTCTTCCTGGACCTTGACGATGCCGCGCTCGACACGACCGGTTACCACGGTACCGCGACCGGAGATCGAGAACACGTCTTCGATCGGCATCAGGAACGGCTGGTCAACAGCACGGACCGGCTCGGGGATGTACGAGTCCAGGGTCTCTACCAGCTTGCGCACGGCGGAAACGCCAATCTCGTTGTCGTCCTTGCCTTCGAGGGCCATCAGCGCGGAGCCGATGACGATCGGGGTGTCGTCGCCCGGGAAGTCGTAGGTGGAGAGCAGATCGCGCACTTCCATCTCGACCAGTTCCAGCAGCTCGGCGTCATCTACCATGTCGGCCTTGTTCAGGAACACGACGATGTAGGGAACGCCTACCTGACGCGACAGCAGGATGTGTTCGCGAGTCTGCGGCATCGGGCCGTCAGCGGCCGAGCACACCAGGATCGCGCCATCCATCTGGGCAGCACCGGTGATCATGTTTTTCACATAGTCAGCGTGACCCGGGCAGTCTACGTGCGCGTAGTGGCGGATGGCGGAATCGTATTCAACGTGGGAGGTGTTGATGGTGATACCGCGAGCCTTCTCTTCCGGCGCGTTGTCGATCTGCGAGAAATCGCGAGCAGAACCGCCCCACGTCTCAGCACAAACCTTGGTCAGCGCAGCGGTCAGTGTGGTCTTGCCATGGTCTACGTGACCAATGGTGCCGACGTTCACGTGCGGTTTGTTACGTTCGAATTTTTCTTTAGCCA
>NZ_QLAE01000083.1 GCF_005876855.1 Stutzerimonas nosocomialis
CTGCTGTCCTTCCCGCTTACCGACTTCGATGCCCAGGGCGACTTCGACCGCGCCAGCTACGCCAAACGTCTGGAGTGGCTGGCGCCCTATGGCGCGACGGCGCTGTTCGCGGCCGGCGGCACCGGCGAATTCTTCTCGCTGGCCCCGCGCGAGTACCCGGACATCATCAAGACCGCCGTGGACACCTGCGCCGGGCAGGTGCCGATCCTCGCCGGCGTCGGTGGCCCGACCCGCCTGGCGATCGAATACGCCCAGGAAGCCGAACGCCTCGGCGCCAAGGGCCTGCTGCTGCTGCCGCACTACCTGACCGAAGCGAGCCAGGAAGGGGTGGCGGCCCACGTGGAACAGGTGTGCAAGTCGGTGAAGATCGGCGTGGTGGTGTACAACCGCAACGTCTGCCGGCTGACGCCGGACCTGCTCGAACGACTGGCCGAGCGCTGCCCGAACCTGATCGGCTACAAGGACGGGCTGGGGGACATCGAACTGATGGTCTCGATCCGCCGTCGCCTGGGCGATCGCCTGAGCTACCTGGGCGGGTTGCCGACCGCGGAAGTCTATGCCGCGGCCTACAAGGCGCTGGGCGTGCCGGTGTACTCCTCGGCGGTGTTCAACTTCATCCCGAAGACGGCGATGGACTTCTACCACGCCATCGCCCGCGACGATCACGAGACGGTGGGCCAG
>NZ_QLAE01000084.1 GCF_005876855.1 Stutzerimonas nosocomialis
GTAGCTGTCGTTGGCCAGGGTGCCGCCGCTGGTGCCGTTGACCCGCATCCAGGCGCTGTCGCCGCTGACCTTCTGCAGGCCGACGTAGAAAGTGTTGCCGCCGATCTGGGCCGAGAACAGACCCGAGTAGGTCTTGTTGTCCAGGGCGCCGGCACGGGCGCTGCCGTCGTCGTCGCCGTGGAAGTAGCCGAGGTTGGCGCCCAGCACCCAGTCGCCCACCGGCTGCACGTGGCGCAGGTTGACGAACTGTTGCTCGTAGATGTCCTTGAGTTCGGCGTGCCAGAGCCCGATCACGGTGCGGTCGCTGTTGAAGGTGAATTCACCGCCGACGAAGTTGAAGCGATCGGAGGTGGCGCTGGTGACGCCCTGCATGAACATGTCTTCGCGGCTGGCGTTGTTGCGCTCGCTGTTCTGGCGCATCTGGCCGGCGTAGAGCGACAGGCCGTCGATTTCCTGGGAGGTGATCTGCGCGCCCTGGAAGGTCTGGGGCAGGGAGCGGCCGTCGTCCGACCGCAGGATCGGCAGCACCGGCATCCACTCGCCGACGCGCAGTTCGGTCTTGGAGACCTTGGC
>NZ_QLAE01000085.1 GCF_005876855.1 Stutzerimonas nosocomialis
GGCGGGGGCAATGGGGACTTCCTGTCGAGCTTTCTGGGATGGCGCAACTCCAACCGGGTGATCTACCTGCTGGCGCTGATCCCGCTGGGTGTCGGGGTCGCTCACCTGATCAAGGCCTGGCGCGGCAGCTTCGAGCGCTACTTCCAGTGCGACGAGCGCAAGATGCGCCTGATCATGCCCGTGGCGCGGATCGGGTTGGTCGCGCGGGGCAGCGTCTTCCTGATCATCTGCGCGCTGTTGCTGGTAGGGGGGAACCGCTACGAGCCCACGGACCCGCCCGGGCTGAAGGACGCGCTCCAGGCGCTACAGGGTCTGCCGCTCGGCTGGCTGTTGCTCGGCGCGATCGGCCTGGGCCTGCTGGCCTTCGCCCTTTATAGCTTCGCCCAGGCCCTCTGGCGCCGGATCGACCTGTCCGAGGTCACCGGCTAACTGCCCCATCGCGGCGCCAGCCTGGCGTGTAAAAGCTCGCGGTCGAGACCAGGCGTCCCCGACCGCTTCCACGGTTCCGGGGATCGGGGGGAAATCCGTGGGAGCGGTATTGACCGCGAATAGCCG
>NZ_QLAE01000086.1 GCF_005876855.1 Stutzerimonas nosocomialis
GTTAGCCATCGGGATGAACAATGGATGCCGAGCGAAAGCGGCAGCTGAAGAAGCTAGGTAAGGCCGAGGTGCAGCGGCAGTCTGCGGAGCTACGGCAAGCGCTGCAGCAGGCGAATCCCGCGCGGCCCGGTTCTGATGGTTGGGCACAGGGCTACAAACTCGGCACGCAGCGCGAGCGCTGGCTACGCAAGAAGTTGCCAACGCTGCACAAGGAAAAGTTAAACGAGCTTTTTGTGGTCCGCCCGAGCGCGGGTGCAGGCTGGGTCCCCCACATGGGCGGCTACGTGCAGTGCGTGGACTGCGGGTCGGCTTTGCCATCCATGCGCCGCCGCTCTTGGTTCTACTTCACAGGATGCCAGTGCCGAAACATCTCGTGGCTCGAGTTCTTCTGGTGGCGCAACGTGAACGTTCGGCGCCCGCAGCGGGTCATGCCAGTGAAGCTCACGGGGCGTGGCTAACAAGTCCATCGAGCGGACGGGCAAAAAGCTGGCGCTTTTCGCCCGCCGCTCATGTCCAGC